>NZ_JAESDJ010000005.1:0-307579 GCF_019249255.1 Alteromonas lipotrueae
TGGGCTCCTACCTAACCTTTGTGTGTGACAACGTAAATGTTAGACCAACCTATTAGGTTGGGGAGTCCAATTATCTCGTTGGGACGCAAACACGTGGGCTGACTCGCTTCGCTCGGGATTTTAGCCCACGTGTTTCCGCCCCTTATTTGGATGTTAGGTTTCCGATGACAGTTATGCTCCCTGATTTCGACAAGTTGCCCTCTGTCCTAACCTACGAAGAGGTTGAGGAACAACTTAGCGTCATTATGAATATTGCCGAGACAAAAGCGCGTCCTCCGATATATATGATTCAAGAAACTATTAACGATGGAATAAGCGCATTGGAATACAACCCCGAAGGACGTTTTAGTGCTGCGATAGAACATAAGGTTTCAAAATGGGCTATGTCACATTGGGATTGGGAAAAAGGAGACCGCAACTTTATTGATGGGCTTACTGCGATAATCATCAATTTTTCGACCGCTTCAGTATGTAAGCAGTTTTTTGAAAGTAAACTCAAAACGGAAACTCGAAAGTTCGCCCAAGAAGAATTAGAGGATGTATTGAAAAATGATGTGTAGGAAACCTAACAATTGAAACGAGTGTCCACTTTTATGGGGGAACTCTCTTGGGACGCTAACACGCAGGGCCGCTTCGCTATTGTGCCCTACGCGTTATCGCCCCTTATTTAAAAGTTATACCTTCTTATGAAATGCTTGTATTTATTGGTTTTAATTTTCTGTTTGTTTGCCTGTTCATACGGAGAGGTCGAAGCCCCTCGCTTAAATTTTGATTACGCAGAAGAACCAATCAAACTCATTGAACACGTTGACGGAAACTGGGAAAAGGTTTGCGTTCTTGGTCCTTATTCAGACAACGCTGCTGCTAGCGAATTACTTGGGTTTCAGTGGCCTTTAGAATCATTGTCGTCGGTATGGGCCAACGACGGGGTTACCTTATTACTATTCGTTAAAAGTAGAGAGATTCTAAATTACTATGAAGTTGCAAGAGCACCATATGATTTCAGTGTTTTTTCAAATTCATGTATCGACCGAGCTTTGAGTTCATTTTCAAAAAGCGGTTCCAAGGTTGTCCAAACACAGGTATAACAAACGTTTTAAGTCGTGCGCTAACGCGCACTGGGACACAAACACATGGGCTGCTTCGCATTATATCCCATGCGTTTGTACCCCTTAAACGGAAGTTATTGACCGTCCGCTACTTGTCTATTTCCGACTGTCAGCAAGACCGAGACTTTACATAATACCGCTTAGCTCATAAAGAACACATCATAGGACGAACATCAGCTTACACAATGCCTTGCTAAGCTAGACCTTAGCGAAAAACTGCCCTAAGGCAGATTGCACTATTTAACTTCAAGCTCCATCACAACACCGTCTTCGTCATCTTCCTCGGTTACAACAAAGCCGAACTGTGAATAGAACTTTCGCATTGCATGGTGCCCTGGCATATAGAGTATTGTTATCTTTTTACAGGCAGGGATTGCGCTCATTTCTTTAATAACTTGTTCGGTCGCAATTTTTCCAATGCCTTGCCCCTGATGTTTGACGTCAACCATAAATTGCGCAATATAAAACTCGTTGGGTAGGTTTTCTTCTAACTCTTGATAATATTGAATAAACCCTACAGCTTCATCACCTTGATAAATAGCTCTGTTAACATAATAAGGGTAGAAGCTTGATTCGGCGATAGATTCCGAATTTAACGCCACATAGTTTTCTTGCTCTTTTGTAATTTCTAGATGAATAATATCTAGCCAATTGTCTTTGGTGACTTCCCGTAAACTAATATCCATATAAATCCTCAATGCTTCCCAAAAGAGATAAAAATATTTAGGCATAGTGATAAAAAAACAATGCTACAAGGAGAAATAGATAATCAGTGAGGCAATAAGATGAGCGGTTCATGAAAATAAAAAAGGAGCAAGTTACGCTAGTAACTTGCTCCTTATATTTTACGTGTTGCAATTTCGCTCAATGAAATTGGGCGATGAACACTTATTTTTGACGTTCCCGCAATACTGACAAGGCATCATCAAGCGACATGTCGCTCGCTTGTAGTAAAACGGTTAGGTGGTACAGCAAGTCAGCGGCTTCGTTTTTAAGCTCTTCTTTGTCGTGTACCGTAGCAGCAAGCGCCGTTTCTACGCCTTCTTCCCCCACTTTTTGTGCAATACGCTTAATGCCTTTATTGTACAAGCTAGCGGTGTAGCTGCTTTTCGGATCTGCGCCTTTACGGGCAGCCAATAAGCGCTCTAAATCAGCGAGAAAGGTAAAGCTAGGCGTGTTGCCTTCAAACCAGCAGCTTTCAACACCTGTATGGCACGTAGGGCCGTTAGGGTTGGCTAACACTAATAGCGAGTCGAAATCGCAATCGGCGGCTACGCTGACTAAATCTAACGTATTGCCTGAGGTTTCGCCTTTTTGCCACAAACGCAGTTTTGAGCGACTAAAAAAAGTGACTTTACCGCTATCTAGTGTAGTGGCTAGTGCATCTTGGTTCATGTAACCCTGCATTAGTACTTTGCCTGAAAGGGCATCTTGTACAATGGCTGGAAGCAGGTTGTCCATTTTTTCCCATGCTAGGGTATTGCTGTTTTCGGAAGTGACAATCACGGCTTTATTCCTTGTGCGTTTGGTAGGGCGTGACGCTTACGCATAGGTACGCCATTAGCGGTTAAATCGGCCTTTAGGTCATCAATGTTAATAATGCCTTTATGGAATACGGAAGCGGCTAGTGCGCCATCAACATCGGCTTGTTGAAATACATCGTTAAAATGTGAAATTTCACCCGCGCCGCCAGAAGCAATAAGGGGTACTTCGCACACTTCACGTACTGCGCTAAGCTGGGCTATATCATAACCTTTGCGTACACCGTCTTGGTTCATGCAGTTAAGCACAATTTCACCGGCACCGCGTGACTGCACTTCTTTTATCCAGTCTAGGGTTTGCCATTGGCTCTTTTGAGTGCGGTTCTCATCGCCAGTAAACTTATACACTTCGTATTGCCCGGTGGCGTCGTTGTAAAAGCTGTCTACCCCAATGACTACACACTGCTGGCCGTACACGTCATGCATGGCATTAATTAATGCAGGGTTGTTTAGGGCTGGGGAGTTAATTGAAATTTTATCTGCGCCCATTTCTAAAATGCGCCCAGCATCTTCAATGCTTTTAATACCGCCGGCTACACAAAATGGAATGTCGATAACCTGTGCAATACGGCTTACCCAGCTTTTATCTACCACGCGCTCATCTGAGCTTGCAGTAATATCGTAAAACACCAGTTCGTCAGCCCCCGCTTTTGCGTATTGCTCTGCTAAGGGTACGATGTCGCCAATAATTTCGTGGTTTCTAAATTGAACGCCTTTAACGACTTTGCCGTCACGAACATCTAAGCAAGGAATTATGCGTTTTGCCAACATGCGATAGCCTCCTTCACGGTGAATTTACCTTCAAGTAAGGCACGGCCTAAAATAACGCCGCCAACGTTGGTTGGTTTCAACGCCGAAATGTCGTTTAAGCTACCTATGCCGCCAGATGCTTGCCAGCTAACATTAGGAAAGCGTGCACTCATCTCTTCGTAAAGCTCTACATTAGCGCCTTGTAGTGTACCGTCACGGCTAATGTCGGTGCAAAGCACATGTGTAGCACCAACTGATGCAAAGTCGTTTAGCAAGTCTTCCAGGGCTACCCCTGAATTCTCCTGCCATCCGTGAGTGGCAATCAGCTTTTCGCCGTCTTCACTAATGTTAATATCTAAGGCTAATACGATATGTTCAGCACCGTATTTGGTTACCCACGATTTCACCAGTTCAGGTTGTTTAACCGCGAGTGATCCAATCACCACGCGGCTTACGCCGATATCGAGTAACTGGGCTACTTCTTCTTCGCTACGAATACCACCGCCTGCTTGAAACTGCATGCGCTTGGTGTCTACCATTGATTTAATTAAGGTAAGCTGGCGCTTGCTGGTGTCTTTCGCGCCAGTTAAATCAACAATGTGCAGCCAAGTAGCGCCTTGGTCGGCATAGTCATTTACCACGTCTACCGGGTCAAATTCGTATTTTGTTTTTTGCTCGTAGTCGCCCTGATACAAACGCACTACGCTGCCATCGATAAGATCAATTGCTGGAATAATCATTATAGGTTCACAAAGTTAGTCAGTAGTTGCGCACCAGCATCGCTGGAACGTTCAGGGTGAAATTGCACGCCAAAGAAGTTGTCTTTATTAATGGCCGCTGAAAACGGGTTCCCGTAGTTACAGCTGGCTAGGGTATGGGCGTACTCTGGTACGGCAAAACTGTGCACAAAGTAGAAATAGGTATCTTGTGGGATGCCTTTAAACAAGGTGTCGTCGTTATGAGAAACCGTGTTCCAACCCATGTGCGGCAAACGCAAGCCATTCGCTTCCATTCGGGCAACACGACCAGGCATTAGCGACAAGCAAGGAATATCATCCTGCGTGTCTCCTAAGCGGTTCTCTAAGCTACCTTCAGCGCTGCTTTCTACCATTAACTGCATACCTAAACACACGCCTAGTACAGGCTGGGTTAGGCTTTGCAATGTGCTTGATAAGTCTTTTTGCGTAATGCTTGCCATGGCAGCAGCTGCAGTACCAACACCGGGTAAAAAGACTTTGTCGGCGCGAGTAATCACATCTTTGTCGTCAGATACTTCAACGGTTACGCCTAAACGCTCTAGCGCAAAGCGAACCGATGAAATATTTGCGCAGCCTGTGTTCACAATGACTATTTTTTGTCGTTGTGATTTTTGTATTTCAGGCATTAAAGCGCTCCTTTACTGCTAGGCAGTGCATCGCCTTGTCGCGTAATGGCTTGACGTAACGCACGGCCAAATACTTTGAATAAACTTTCTACCTGGTGGTGAGCATTTCCTTCGCTGGTGGAAAGGTGAAGCGACAGCCCCATGCTTTGCGCCAAAGAATAGAAAAAGTGCGGCACCATTTCAGTGGCCATTTCGCCCACTTGGTCGCGGCTGAAATCAGCTTCAAACTTAAGGTGAGGGCGGTTTGAAATATCCATAATGCATTCTGCGCGGCACTCATCCATAGGCAAGGCAAAACCAAACCGGCCAATACCACGTTTATCACCTAGGGCTTTCTTAAGGGCTTCACCTAATGCCAATGCGGTGTCTTCCACACTGTGGTGATCATCTATGTGCAAATCGCCATCTACGGTCACGTTTAACTCAAACCCACCGTGGGTCGCAATTTGATCGAGCATGTGGTCGAAGAAACCCAAGCCAGTGTGAATGTGCGACTTCTCGGTAGAGTCTAAATCTACGCGCACCTTAATGTCGGTTTCTGAGGTAGTGCGGATAACTTCGGCAATACGTGAAGACGACAACAAGTTTTTTTGAATATGGTCCCAGTTCAAGGTTTCAGGGTTATATTGCAAACCTTTAATACCCATGTTCTCGGCAAGTTGCATGTCGGTCATGCGATCGCCAATCACGTATGAACGGGTGAAATCCACCTTTCCTTGCTGAAGGTAGTCTTTCACTAACCCCAGTTTAGGCTTACGGCACGTGCAGTTGTCTTCTTCAAAGTGCGGGCAAATAAGCACGTCGTCAAACGTAATGCCTTGGCTTTTGAAAATGGCCATCATGGCATTATGAGGCGCGTCAAAATCAGCTTGTGGAAAGCTATCGGTTCCAAGGCCATCTTGGTTAGTGACCATGACAAACTTAAAGCCTGCTGCTTTCAGTTTTAATAGCACAGGAATAACGTTTGGCTCGAAAACCAGCTTTTCTAAACTGTCTAGCTGTTTATCTACCGGTGGTTCTTCTACAAGTGTACCGTCGCGGTCGATAAATAAAATGGCTTGCTGACTCATGCCGCTAGCTCCTTTTTAAATTCGTTGATCAGTTGCAATAAACGCTGGTTTTGTTCTTCAGTACCAATGCTTACTCGCAAGCAATTTGTAAGGTTAAGCTGTTTAGATTGGTCGCGTATTAATAACCCTTTGCTCACCAAATATTGCATGAGTTCGCTAGCACGCTCGTAGCGAAATAGCACAAAGTTTGCTTTTCTATCGCCAACCAATTCAAAGCCGTCAATATCGGCAAGCGCGGTTGCCAGTAGGTCTTTTTCTCTATTGATGGTATCTACCTGCAACTGAATTAATGTCAGTGAGTCAGTAGATAACGCATGTGAAGCAATTTGTGCCACAGGCTCTGCAATAGGGTAGGGGGCAATGACTTTTAGCAACGCTTGAATAACCGGCGCTTGGGCTAGAGTAAACCCACAGCGTAAACCCGCTAACGCAAAGGCTTTTGAAAGCGTGCGTAGTACTACTAGGTTGGGGTAATTCGCTATTTCATTTGCCCAGGTATTATCGGAATCAAACTCAATATAGGCTTCATCCACTACCACTAAAGCGCTATCGGCAAAGTGGTTGAGTACCGCTCGTATATCGTCTCTGGCAACCTGTGTACCCGTTGGGTTATTTGGCGCACAAATAAAGATAACATTGGCGTTATCAATTGCGCACACACCTTCAACGTCTAAACTAAAATCGCCTTTTAGTGGCACAGTAGTAATACCCACATCACAAGTTTCTGCACTAATGGCGTACATGCCATAGGTGGGCGGGCAAATTACTATGCTGTCTTTACCTGGAGTACAAAAGGTACGAATAAGTAATTCAATGCCTTCGTCTGCACCACGGGTAACCATCAACTGAGAGGTATCAATACCTGCATAAGCCGCATAGCTTTCTACCACCGATGAAGGCTGACACGACGGGTAACGATTAAAGTTACTTGCATCTATCGCATATTCATTTGCATAGGGCGATTCATTGGCATTTAGCCAATCTTGACCGCCTGAATACAAACGCCTGGCCGACTCATAAGGCTTAAGCGGCACTAAATTGTCGTTAATTAGGTTATCAATAAGGGTATCTACAAGCGCAGACATTAGGCATCTCCCTTATCGTTAGCAAGCTTTTGCATACGAAGCGCTACTGCTTGTTCGTGAGCATCAAGCCCCTCAGCGCTAGCCAATGCCATAATAGCTGGGCCTAAATTGCGCATGCCGTCTGCAGATAACTCTTGAATGGTGTAACGACGCATAAAGTCGAGTAAACCTAAACTAGAATAGTTCTTCGCATAACCGTACGTAGGTAATACGTGGTTAGTACCCGAGGCATAATCACCGGCAGATTCTGGCGACCAAGGGCCTAAAAATATTGAACCTGCGTATTTGATTTTCGGCAGTAAACTACGGGCATCTTCAATTTGCACTATCAAGTGTTCAGGCGCATAGGCATTGCTCACTAAAATAGCGTCATCTACTGAATCGGCCAAAATATAGCGGGCATTTTCCATTGCAGGGCGAGCAATGTCGGCACGTGAAAGGGTCGACAACTGGCGTTCAACCGCTGCCTTCGCACTTTCAATCAGTGCTTCGCTGTTAGACACTAAAATGGCTTGAGAATCTGGGCCATGCTCTGCTTGAGAAAGTAAGTCTGAGGCAACAAATTCAGCATCGGCAAATTCATCAGCTAACACCAATACTTCAGACGGGCCTGCTGGCATATCAATAGCCGCACCATCAGCACGCAAACTTACTTGCTGTTTGGCTTCAGTCACAAAACTATTGCCCGGGCCGAATATTTTATCAACCTGCGGGATAGTCTCTGTCCCTAATGCCATTGCTGCAATGGCTTGCGCGCCGCCACAAAGGTATATGGCTTCAATGCCACATTTTCTTGCGGCATAGGCAATTTCAGGGGCAATTAAGCCTTGCTTGTTTGGTGGCGTACAAAGCAGTTTGTTTTCACAACCCGCTACCAGCGCTGGTACACCTAGCATTAGCACCGTTGAAGGCAAAGGTGCACTGCCACCTGGAATATACAAACCTACTGCGTCTAGTGGGGTGAAGCGCAATTCGCAGTTCACACCAGGCGTAGTGGTTAGCGCAATATCACTTGGCAACTGAGCATCGTGAAACGCTTTAATATTGTTAAATGCAATATCAATCGCACCTGCTACTTCAGCGGTAACCGAACTTGCTAACGTGTCGATGCTTTCTTGCGATAACACTAACGATTGCAAATCAGGGCAATCAAACTGACGAGTGAAGTCGATAACAGCGGCATCGCCTTTACTTTCAACGTTAGCGATAATGTCGCCCACGGTTTGTTTTAACTGTTGGCTATTGGCCATAGCCGGGCGCGAAAGCGCTGTTTTTTTCTCAAGCTTTGATAGAGATGACCAGATAATCATAATCTTTTGCCTTTTAACCCATCATTTTTTCGATAGGCATAACTAATATTGAAGAGCAGCCTAGGGCTTTTAGTTTTTCCATGGTTTCCCAAAACAGGGTTTCAGTAGAAACAACATGAATAGCCACATGCTCTTCATTGCCAGACAAAGGCAATACGGTTGGGTTTTCAGCGCCCGGTAACAAGCTTTTCACTTGTTCCAGGTAAGCTTTTGGTGCGTGAAGCATGATGTACTTGCTTTCTTTTGCCAGCAATACACCATCAACACGTGGCAAAAGGCGATTAACAAGCGTTTGCTTTTCATCACTCATGTTGCCGTCGGCACGTTGAATTAATACTGCTTTTGAGCGGAAGATGACATCTTCTTCAACCAGACCGTTCGCTTCAAGGGTAGCGCCCGTTGATACCAAGTCACAGATAGCGTCGGCAACGCCAGCGCGTGGTGCAACTTCAACCGAACCTGTAAGCATTACTGCTTTAGCATTAATTTTTTGCTCTGCAAAATAACGCTCTAATAGGAATGGGTAAGTGGTAGCCACTTTCTTGCCTTCTAAAGACTGAATGTTGGTGTAGTCCATTTCAGTAGGCACGGCGATAGACAAGCGACAACCGCCGTAGTCTAAACGACGTAATACTTCATAATCAGAAGGCTTGTTAGATGCTTTGCGTTCTAACATTTTTTCTTCAAGTTCGTTTTCGCCAATGAAGCCAAGGTCGGCTACACCGTCCATCACTAATCCTGGAATGTCGTCATCGCGAACACGTAATAAATCGATAGGCTCGTTGGTAGAATGCGCAATCAGCAGGCGATCACGAATGTTCAATTTTATGCCAATAGCCTTAAGTAGAGCGATGCTGTCATCACTTAAACGGCCTGATTTCTGTATGGCAATTCGAAGTCTTTTGCTGTTACTCATTGAAACGTTCCTTACACGTTGTACTACTTTTTACTGTCTTAACGATTACGCCTAAAACGAAAAACCCCCGGAAGTTTCCTTCCGGGGGTCGAGAATTTTTTCTATCTGCGCCACTGGAAGGAATAATAGACCTTCCAGCACGAACCTGAAAGGCTATGCTTTATGATGGTGGTGATGTTTTACAGCGCAGTTATTCATTTAATTTCTTAATACCTATTTCCGAACGGCTGAAACATTAGCGGTTTGCCCCCGATTTTGCAAGGCGAAAGTGAACTCTTTTTGCAGTTTCAGTCTAAATTAATATGTATATAGTAAAACTTTTTGATCTGAGCCAATGTGATCGTTTTCCCTATTAGGTAATGTAGTGGATGAAATATCACAGAATTAACCTTAGCGGGTTGGGGTAGCCATGAGTAATGATCTAATTTTTTCCATTTTACCGCGAAATACCAAAGTGCCCATCGAAACTGATAATCGGGTAAAAAAAGTGTCGCGCAGCGAAAAGTCAGAGGCGCTCAACCAAGACGAAAAAGAGCAGCACGATGAAGTGCATATCGTTGATGAAATGGAGCAACGGGAACGGCACGAGCAAAATGAACAGAAAGAACACCCGAGCAACCAAGAAAATCGCCAACAAGAAGACAGCCAAGGCGACAAATCGATAGGGCGGCAATTGAGCGAAAATGAAAACCGCGCATTAAATACCGCAGATGCAACGGGTACTAAAATACCGCGGGGCATTAAACATGTGGATATTACCATTTAACCGTGCAGGTTGTTTTAGGGTTCCTTCCCGTCATCTCTTAAATGTTGCCGCTCAGTATCACTGAAGTAGAAAGACACATTCAGCGAGCTTATATTATTTACTGCCGTTGTCTTTGATCGCACGCTTTAGTTCAGTAGGCAGTAAAAACGCATAGCTGATAAACATAATCGCGATGCCAGTCACAATAAACAAATCATCTGCATTTAAAGAAAGTAGCGCTGTCATAATAATACCTCTAGGCGTTGAGAAGGAATGTAATAAACTACAACCCAATATTACCATTTTCGTGTCTATAAAATAGGGGGAGGCTACCCAACTTTAGTTTAAAAATCAGGCGCTTTTAGACTAATTGATTAATCACAGGTTATTGGTGGTAACTGAGGCGGTTGAGGCGGTAATTCAATGTCGTCACCAAGCAGTAAATCTAGTGCAAGGTTAACTTTCCCATTAGAACCCTTAAAGCGGTCGGGATCATTGGCTTCTAAAAACAAGTCATTCTCATACACTTGCTCATCAACCACTTGTTGACGCATTTCAAAGACCCGCGGTGAGCAATCATCCATACCTAATTTTTCGTGTAAACCAACGCTGGCGGGGTTAGGTAGCGTTATACCTCCTAATCATTACCGGCAACACGCATCAGACAGAAAGCCAGAAGCAGGGTTGCGAGCACACCAAACCCTCCAGCCACCGCGGAAGGTAAGAAGGCGTTACGGCCAAATACGATCAAAATTGCATTTGCGACTATGGCAACAACACCTACTAGCGCAGTCACTCCACCTAAGGGCTTAGCGCCATCTTTCATTTTTGCAATGCCAAAAATAAGCGCGGCAAAGCCTAGCAGGAGCTTGGCAGCGTAATAAATCATGAAGGACAAGGCTACTACTGCGCTGGCTAACGGCATTAAGCTCTCATTTTGTGTTGCAGCTTCACGAAAGGGTGTAAACATAGTAAGGCCAACACTCACTTGTACTAAGTTGAGGGCTGCACTGAACGCAATGGCAGACCATCCTACATGGTTGTCCTTTGTGTGTTTATCTTCAACGCCGCTAATACTCGAATCTAAAGGCGGTTAAGGTATCTATATTAACCGTACGTTTACCTAGGGGTAAACTCAATACATTAAAGGTGTTAGCTGCACACAAAGTTAGAGTTAGGCGCTTTAAAACATTCTTCGTCGGTAGGATTTTTATAGACTTAAGTCTTAATTTTCGATTGGTCGCAAAAAATTGTTAATTTAACGCTTTACATACGAATGAGAATGCTTATCATCTTCGCTATGTTTGACTTAATCGATTAACTCTAGAATGAAATATCCTCAATCACTCCTTAGCTTGGCGGTTATCGCCTCTTTTTCAACGGCAGCAGAGCAGGCAGTCACAAAAGATGTTGAAAGCATCACGGTGACAGCTTCTGGTTTTGAACAACTTTTGTCTCAAGCGCCTGCGTCAGTAAGTGTTATTGATCGTAAACAGCTTGCTCAGCGTGCTTACAAAGATGTGACTGATGCATTGAGAGATGTGCCTGGAGTAACAGTAACGGGGGGAGGCTATCGACAAGATATTAGTATTCGAGGTTTACCTGCCCAGTACACCAGTATTTTAGTTGATGGTAAAAAGCAAACAGGAAGAGAATCACAACCTAATGGCAGCGGCGGTTATGAGCAAGATTGGTTACCACCACTAGACAGCATTGAACGGATTGAAATAGTGCGTGGCCCCATGTCTACCCTATATGGTTCAGATGCCATGGGCGGCGTAATCAATATTATAACCCGCAAAAACTACCGTAAATGGGGGGGAAACCTGCGAGCCGAAACCCGACTGCAACAGCATTCAGACTCGGGCTCAGATAGCCAAGTTCAGCTTGCCGTATCAGGACCGTTAATTGCTGATTTGTTAAGCGTGAGCTTAAGTGGGTTATATCAAAAGCGGAGTGAGGATGATATTGAGCGCGGCTACGCTGAAAAGTCACTGAGCAATGTAAGAAGCGCGCTTCATTTAACGCCGACGAAAACCGATGTTTTTTCATTGGAATATGTAACACAAGATCAAACCCGGGCGTCTAACCCTGGACAGTCGCTACCCGAAACAAGTAATGCTTCAGAAACGGAAAGTGAACGAGAGTCTGTCGCTTTAACCCACGAAGCGAACTACGACAGCGTGAAGGGCCGTACTTATGTACAGCAAGAGTCGGTAGAAAACGTTGGAAGAGATATTACTATCGATAACCTTGTGGTTAATTCCCAGTGGTCATTTGCTGCCACCGAGCGTCATAGAATGACCGTGGGCGCTGAATATCTAGAAGAAACCCTAGATGATTTCGATACTAACGGTGGCGATGCAACTGAAATTAAAAATAGTCAGTGGGCAGTTTATGGCGAAGATGAGTGGGCTATTTCTAAATCTGTGGCGCTAACTGCTGGTATCCGCCTAGACGATAACGAATTGTTCAATTCTGAAATTAGCCCGCGTTTATACGCGGTATGGAATATGAGCGACGATTGGGTATTAAAAGGTGGTGTTTCAAGTGGATACCGAACGCCTGAATTGCGTGAAATGGCAGCCGGGTGGATTCAAGAAAGTCGTGGTGGCGACATTCATGGTAACCCCGAACTGATGCCCGAAACTACTCTTAATAAAGAGCTTGCACTTTATTACATAGGCGCGCAAGGCTTTGAAACGAGCGTTACCGTTTTCCATAACGACTTTGAAGATAAAATTGCCATTACGAGTTGTGAACTGGATACCTGTTTAGACGACGCCGATCGTTACAATATTAATATCGATGAAGCAGAGTCTTACGGTTTTGAATTGGCTTCACGATTGAAACTAGAAGATTGGTCTTTCAATGCTGCGTATAGTTTTACTCGCTCCGAGCAAAAAACAGGTGACAATGCAGGCTTACCATTGGTACAACAACCTAAACATTTATTTACGCTAAATACCACATGGACACTGAGCGAAGATTCAGAACTCTGGTCTAGATGGACGGTACGCAGCGCAGAAACAGCATTAACCTCAGTATCGTCTCGCTCGGTACTGACACCTGGGTTAGGGTTATTTGATATTGGTTTTAACACCAAGTTGACTCGCAATGTTAAGTTGCAAACAGGTCTTTATAACCTGTTAGACAAAACCATGCGATACAGTGAGTATGGTTATGTGGAAGATGGACGCAGATTATGGGTTGGGGTGAATTGGGTATTTTAGAACGGATGAAAATTGATGGAGGCAGAGCGCTCGCGCTTGCCTCCGTTACCACGCTATTGAAACTAATGTGCATGGGACTAGTCGTTAGTCCAATGCACATTGCTTTTGCCAATACCGCCTCATCCTATACAAGCACAAGCGAGACAGTCTCAGGCAACTCATTTCAAGCAAACTTAAAGAGCGAAAAGCCCGATAGCCGTGGTGTTTTTTCTGACGAAATCGCACCGTCTGAAAAATTAACTGAAGCTCGAACGTTTGCAGACACGGGGCTCAGTTTCTCACATATGTACCCCGGTTTTGCTGATTTGTGCGATATCGATTCACCATTGCGTAATATGTCTATAAAGCGAGAGCCAAGATCAAATAAATCAAGTCGCAATAGCAAAAGGCAAGTAAACCAAGATACCGCAAAGCATAAACGTAGCGCACGACAACCTATTGCACCGCAGCGCGTATTCGATAATCTTTATTATGTGGGTGCAGGTAACGTGGCTAGTTGGGCGATAGATACGGGTGATAGCATTGTGCTAATTGACGCCTTAAATAATGCAGCACAGGCAAGCAAATACATTGTTGATGGGCTAGCAACACTTGGCCTAGCAGATAAACCCATTTCACATTTAATTATCACCCACGGACATGGCGATCACTATGGTGGTCAAAAGTGGTTATCTACCCGCTATAACGTTGAAGTGATAATGAGCGACCGTGAGTGGAAGTGGCTGCAAGACGGTGGTGATGGCTTCTCTAGTCCAAGTTGGGGGGCGGCGCCTGAAGAGGGCACCGCGGTTAGCAACGGAAAAATTTTAGAAGTCGGTCATATGCGGTTTCAATTCTTTGATACACCAGGCCATACGCCGGGCACGCTCTCGGTCGTGTTTTCAGTAGTGGATAATGGCGCTGCACACAAAGCCGTATTATGGGGCGGCACCGGGCTAAACTATGGGCCTGATGCAAACCGCATTAAAGCGTATACCCAATCGGCAATTAAAATGCAGCAGGTAGTGAAGGATCAACAGATTGATGTCTTTCTATCTAATCACCCCAAGCGAGATGGCACTTTGGGTAAAATGAAAGCCCTACATCATCGCGAGCCTAATCAGACTCATCCATTCGTGGTGGGAAGTGACATAACCGCCGCAGGTTTTGAAATGCTTGAGAACTGTACCAAAGCGCAGTGGATGAAAATTGAAGCTTTGGCAGAGGAAACTAAGTAGGAACACTCAGTAGAGTGGACTTAATTATAAATGCGCATACGAATTGTGTAGTAGTGGATAGCTCGGTTTACCTAATTCCTAAGCAAACCGAACGAAGTTATAAAGCGGATTTTCAATTAGTTAAGTTCTTTATCTACCCAGAACTTGGTACCTTTCACTGTGGCTTGCAAGGCTAGGCCGCTTTCGGTCATGGTATAAACCGTAACATTGCCTAAATAGCCTTCGCCTTCCGCTGACATACCTTTGTTACCGGCTTTAGCTGCAGCATCAGCATTACCGCCTACTGTCCAACCATTCTCGATAAAGTAGTTCATGGCTTTTTGCGTATGGAAAACCATCACTACGCGGTAATCTTTCGCACCTAGTCCAAGGCCAACACCGCCTTCAGCCATATTCATATATGTTTTTGTGCCAGTGACTTGGTTGTTCACTACGCCATAACCCGTACCAGCAGCAAAGAAAATGACGTTAATATTTGCATTCGTGAATACCGCGTAGCCAGCCGCATCACGAACTTGAGAACGAGTATCAGGCTTTTCTGTGTATAGCCTAGCTAATGCATTTTGCTGCATATCTAATATAGCTTGTCGCTTTTCAGCAACACTGCCGTCACCCATGGAGGCGCAGCCCGTTACTGCGAGTAAAACGAAACCTACCAACGAAAGTGAAGCTAAGTTTTTGAAATTCATATTTTTTCCTTTGATTCAATTTTAAAGCGTACAGTCTAAACTTTGGGTTTAGGTATTGAAGAAACCTAAACGGGTCGGTTTAATCGTTTATTGCATGTCACTACAATCGTAGTACGCAAAAAATGTGCTCAAAGGTTAATTTTAAATGTAAATGTTACCGCTATTGCACCTTCTCAACCTTGAAACCATGCTGTTCTAGCATGTTTAATACACCCAATTCACCGGGCAAATGCAATGCGCCTACCAGCACAAATTCAGTGGGCTTTGTTGCCAATGCTTTCACTAAAAATTGCATCCACGCTTTGTTTCTAGATGATAGAAGCGTATCGAATATATCTGGGTATTCGGATTTAAAATCGGCCATGCTTTCTTCGTACATTGTGTCGAGGTCGCCTGCTTTCCAACTCGCTTTTAACTTAGGTAAAACCTGAGGGAGGGTTTTAACGTCTTCAAGGGTGTATTGAATAAATGCATCTTCATCGCCATTGCCCATTTGCTGAATAAATGAAAGTTGTTGCTCGGGGCTTTCTAGCCAAAGAATGGTTTTATCGTCGTTTTTGCTACGATTAAAAAAATGCTTATCTACGCCTTCACTGGTTAGCCCCATGATTTGAAGTTCAATCATACTCAAGGTAATGCTTAAAAAAGCAGGCTTGTACATCATAAAGTTAGAAAGTGATAAACCACGGGCTTCCATGTGTGCTGATAGATTCGCTAAGGTTTTTTCTGAAAGATCATTGGCAAGGCTGCTACCTTGGGTGTAAGTCAGCTTCTTCATCATAGACTGCGCAAATGCTTGTGTTTCTAAGGCATCTAGGTCTGTTTCAAACACTAACGTTTCTGATTGTTGATAAGCAGAGTCGTAGGCGTCAGGAAGGGGGTAGTCGCTCTCGCTGAGTAAGTGGAGCGTACCGCCAATGTAAAGGGTGTTTTCGCCGTTACTAACTTTGAAAACAGAAGCAGAAAAGGCTGGCGTGGTTAGCCCTACTACACAACTTGTAAGTAAAAGCGCTAAGCTAAAAGCACGTGGGCTGAACTTCATCATATTGTCCTATTAGATGAGAATCAGCCACTTTACCGAGTAAGTTTCCTATATTCAACCAGCATGTTGTGTAACTCATTACCGCTGACAATAGGCGTGTTAGCGGTGCCAATCAATTTCGAGCTCCAACGCATCTGGAATCTCTGACTGACCTACCATTTCCTCGTAAGGAGTGGATTGCCGCAGCCATACATGTTCAAACTCCTCGGAATTAAAGTGATCTTTAATTTCATTTAGACAATGAAATGTTTTGGGTCGAGAGGTCTTATCTCTGACTAGCGTGCGAGATGCACCTCGCCCTGTCGCTGCTAAATAACTTCCGCCTTCAATTGACTCTATGTATAGATTCATAATTGTTCTCCGAGATAACACGAATAGACATTACTATTTGTAGTTCATAGGTGGAAAAATGGATATTAAATTTAATTTAAACTTCGCTTCAATAAAGCTAACGCGACAGGCGCATTTTGCAAAACTAGGTTTTCCACCAATGATTACGGCATACCATAATGCCTTCATTACCTAGTGTTTCTTTTAGTAATGCGCGATCCTCAAGATTAAGAAATTCGCCCAAGACAATGCGTTGTTCGCCATCCACTAAGGTAACGATGGGAAGGCGCCAATCGTTTTCATCTTCGGTAAATTCAACGTGCGCGGATGGGCGAGCAAAAGAGATGGTGCGGTGTCGGGTGCAAAAGTGAATAGTGTGGGGGGCAATATCAATGGTTTCCCACCGGTATGTACTGCGAGACACTTGGTACATGATAAAAATAAGCAATACGACTTCTATGCCGGCAAAGGGTAATATTACCCAAACCCCCACCACCGCCCAGCCAATAGCAATAGTGAATACAGCAACGGCAAAAATTAACATCAGCCATTTAGTATCTTGCCAGCTTGCTGAACGGTTAGGCGTGAGCCGCAACCTTTTCTTACCTTGGAGTGAGATTGTTTCTAACATAAAGTTCAAAGGATAAAACGGGAACTACCTAGTAATATTAGTAGGCATTGGGTATTTTGCCGTCGTGATTTGTTTAAATAAAAACACTCGCCGTACACGAGAGTTCCATCTCCATGCGCCGTTTAGGAGAATGTGTTGAATCGTTTATTTCAATGGGTAATACAAAGCCCATTAAAAATTCTTTTGGTTGTACTGTGGGTAGTGGTGATTTTTGCTCAATCCGCGCCGCTAGTGCTTATTGCCGAAAATAGCCTTTTTAGTTTGCTTGGCATTATTGGCGCTATTTTCGCAAACGCGACCGGCGCGGGTGGGGGCGTGGTATTTGTTCCTTTCTTTAACCATTTACAGTTTTCATCTCAGAGTGTGGTGGCCACCAGTTTCGCTATTCAATGCTGCGGCATGACTGCTGGCGCTATTACGTGGTGGCGTTATAAACGTTGTCATCATCAAACCGACAGTCAATGGCGCGCGTTACCTTCAAGCTTAATGTTAAGCGTACCTGCCTCACTGTGTGGTGTGTGGTTCGCTCAGTTTGGCCCAGAGACGTTTAGTGTGCTTTCACCCATCAAAGGAGGAATAGAACAGATTCACTTAGGGTTTGGCGCATTTTCTATATTGCTTGCCGTGGCTATCTTTGCCTCTATTCCTTTTTTAAAACGGGTTGCCTTAAAACACGATGCTGAGCAATTCGATATTGTTGCATTGCCATTTGTTTCTTTTTTCGGGGGGATTGTTACTGCTTGGCTTTCGGTGGGGGTAGGCGAGCTGGTGGCTGTCTATCTTATCATCAGAGGGTTCAACGTGACTATGGCGATTGCTGTTGCAGTCATCTTGTCAGCATTTACCGTTTGGGGCGCTGTAATTTACCACGTTTTAGTAACCCAAGCCGTAGTTTGGGACGTAGTGATATTTGCAGGTGCGGGAGCAATTATTGGTGGCATGCTAGCAAAGTATGTTGTGTTGGCTTTTTCACCCCAAAAACTTAAACTTTTCTTTGGCACTTGGGTTCTTTTGCTCGGCGTATCTGGTTTACCTATTTTCTGAGTGCATATTTTGTAGAGGAATAGTTTGGCAAAAAAGGATGCATGGATGACAATTCAGACAACTCCCAAGAAAATTTATCGTGTAACGCAGCCCGAATGGTCGAAACATGCCGTTATCTATCAGGTGAACACTCGCCAGTTTTCTGTATCTGGTACATTCAAAGAGGTGACGAAACGCTTAAATCATATTTGTGATTTAGGTGCTGATATTCTTTGGCTTATGCCTATTCACCCTATAGGTGAAAAAAATCGAAAAGGTGAACTTGGTAGCCCGTACGCGGTTAAAGACTATTTGGGTATTAACCCTGAGTTTGGCAATGCAGACGACTTTCAAGAGTTGGTGCAAGAAGCGCACAACCGGAATTTAAAAGTTATCCTAGACTGGGTGCCTAATCATAGCGCTTGGGACAATCCTCTAGTGGATACTCATCCTCACTGGTATGCCAGAGATCACCACGGTGAGTTTCGCCCGTCTCCTTGGTGGGATTGGTCAGATATTATCGAGTTTGATTACGACGAACCTGCGCTACGTGATTATATGATTAATGCCATGCGCTATTGGGTAGAACGCTTTGATATTGATGGTTTTCGATGTGATGTAGCGGGGTATGTGCCGAACGATTTTTGGCATCAAGCGCGTGTTGCCTTAGATGCCATAAAACCCGTATTTATGTTGGCAGAGTGGGAAAATCGCGATTTACACGAAACCGCTTTTAACATGACTTATGCATGGAGCTGGAATGAAACCATGCATGAGCTCGCTCATGGGCGATGTTCTCTTGATAGACTGAGAAAATATTATTCATGGAATGAACGGGCGTGGCCGCACAGTGCTTATCGAATGACGTTTGTGAGTAACCACGATAAAAATGCGTGGGATGGTACTCAGGCAGAGCAATTTGGCGATGCGTTAAAAGGCGCCATTGTATTGTCGGTGTTAGGCGAAGGTATGCCGCTCATTCATAATGGCCAAGAAGCCGGGGAAACAAAGCGGTTAGCGTTTTTCGAACGTGATCCCATTGAATGGCAACCTCATAGCATTGGTGATTTGTATAAAGCGCTCATTAAGATAAAAAAATCTATTCCTGCCTTGGGCAATGGTGAATTTGGTTCACGTATGATTCAGGTGCCAAGTAACGCTATGTCACAGGTATTCAGCTTTGTGAGAATGGATGAACACAATAAAGTGTTAGTGATCATCAATTTTTCAGACACTTTAGGCAACGTCACGTTTAATGACCCTATTCTTAATGGTCATTATTATAATTGCACGCTCGATTCAAGTTCTTCCCACCACGAGAGTAAAAGCGAAACCGAACACTTGCATATTGATAAGGCCGTTCAAATTGACCCGTGGGGCTATCAGGTATGGATTAGCTCTTATTAATTGGCAAGTATGGCTGAGCTTATATGACTGAGCTTATATAGAACAGCAAGCCGCTATGAGTAAAGGTCAGTGTTAAATGAAATCTGTCATTCGGTATGGAATTTTTGTGATTACTAACCATTTTTCGAAAAACTTTGGCATAATGCACCGCTTTGTGGCCTAGCGGCCAAATCTTCACTTTTACGTTAAGTACACTATGCCAACTATCGATGACATCTTTTCTTCCACGGGTTTACTTGCTAAGACCATCAATGGCTTTGTTCCCCGTGAAGCGCAAACAGAAATGGCGCAGGCGGTAAAAGAAGCCATTGATGAAACTGGCTCCCTAGTGGTTGAAGCCGGGACCGGTACGGGGAAGACCTTCGCTTATCTTGCACCAGCACTGTTGGCTGAAGGCAAAGCGATAGTGTCGACGGGAACGAAAAACCTGCAAGAACAGTTATTTCATCGCGATTTGCCTTTAGTGAAAAAAGCCCTTGGCAACAGGCGCAAAACGGCGTTGTTAAAAGGCCGTGCTAATTACCTTTGCCTGCACCGACTAGAACAACATGGCGGTAACTCCACGTTAGTGGAAAAAGAGGTGTTAGGGCAGCTATCTGAAGTGAAACTATGGTCTACCACTACTAAAACTGGCGATATGGGCGAGCTGAAAAGCTTACCTGAAGATGCTCGGGTGTTGCCATTAGTGACGTCTACCGTTGACAATTGCCTTGGTCGGGACTGCCCCGATTATGAAGAGTGTTATTTGGTTAAGGCACGGCGTAAGGCGTTAGATGCCGACATTATTGTGGTGAATCATCACTTATTTTTCGCTGACATGGCATTAAAAGATACGGGGTTCGGTGAGCTTATTCCAGAAGCTGACGCCATTATATTTGATGAAGCCCATCAAATACCCGATATTGCCGCAGACTACTTTGGTGAATCGCTTTCCACGCGCCAAATTCAAGATTTAGCCAAAGATATTACCCTTATTTTTAGAACCGTATTGAAAGACGCGGCACAGTTAGACAAAGCTGCCGACAAATGCCGCATGATTGCTGCAGATTTACGCCTGCTTTTCCCTGATACAACTCAGCGAGGAAACTGGGCCGAAGCCTTGATGCGTGACGATGTGCGCTTAGAAGTGGGTAAACTAGCAGAAGCGCTAGGGGTATTACATGAAGTGTGTAAGCTGCATATTGGTCGCGACAAAGATTTAGACAATCTTTATGAAAGAATAGTGTCCGTTAGGGAACAACTTGACTCGTTAAGCGATGAGAAACAAGAAAATGTGAGCTTGTGGTATGAAACCACGACGCGCCATTTAATTATGCATTTAACGCCGTTGTCTATTGCAGCTAAGTTCCGCCGTTTTGTGGCATCGCCGCCTCGCGGGTGGGTATTTACCTCGGCGACCTTAATGGTTAACGGCGGCTTTGAACATTTTCAGCGCAGAATGGGGTTAGAAGACTCAAGAACGCTAGGCTTAGATAGCCCCTTTAACTACCCTGAACAAGCCATGTTGTGTGTACCTCGGTATTTACCCGAGCCGAACAGTTTTTCTATGCGAGAAACGTTGTTGAATACGGCAAAAAGGTTGATTAAAGCCAGTAAAGGCCGGTGCTTTTTGTTATTTACCAGTCATGCCATGTTGCGTGAAATAGCTGGTAAGCTAGAAGATGAAATTGATAACCCGCTATTAGTACAAGGCACAACAACTAAGCAGGCGTTATTAGATGCGTACTTGGCTGACGAAAAAGCCGTGTTAATGGGCACGGGCGCTTTTTGGGAAGGGGTAGATGTACGAGGGAATGATTTGGTGTGCGTCATGATAGATAAACTGCCATTCGCATCACCAGATGACCCACTGTTACAAGCCCGAATGGACGATGTTAAAAAGCGCGGCGCAAACCCGTTTGGTGTTATTCAAATACCCCAAGCTGTGATTGCCTTAAAGCAAGGTGCAGGGCGATTAATTCGCGACCCTACCGATAAAGGCGTACTGGTTATTTGCGATAACCGATTAGTGACTAAACCCTATGCGAAAACTTTTATAGGTAGCTTGCCGAATATGCGCAGAACCCGAAGTTTAGACGAAGTAGAGTCTTTCCTTGCAAGAATTGATGAAGAGTAAAGAATGAAAATTTTAGCCATAGACACGGCAACAGAAGCCTGTTCAGTAGCACTAAATACCGGTGACGCTGTTGTTTCACGTTTCGAAATTTGCCCACAGCAACATAGCCAGCGTTTACTGCCTATGTTGGATGAAGTGTTAAAAGATGCAGGGCTTGTTCTGGCCGATTTAGATCTACTAGCGTTTGGGCGAGGCCCAGGCAGCTTTACCGGCGTGCGCATTGCTACCGGCATGATTCAAGGTTTATCACTAGGTAGTGGATTAAAAGTGGCCGGCGTAAGCACCCTTGCGGCGATGGCACAGCAAGCGGTAATAAGTAAACAGGCTACTTGGGTAGTGTGTGCTACCGATGCCCGCATGGGCGAAGTGTATTTTGCCATGTATAAGTCCGGCAACGGATTATTGAGTGAGGTGATTGCAGAGCAGGTGTGCCCCCCTGAAGCTGCTGTAGAGCTTATCAATGAAGCCATAGCAGCCAATCAATGTGAGGCTATTGGTGAGTTTGAGCCTGTTGGTACAGGCTGGCAGGCCTATCCGGCACTTAAAGCATTGCTGTCTGAAGACCATGAAGTGTCTATTGAATTTCCTGATGCGGTTTACATGCTTCCACTTGCTGAACAACTCGCGAACAAAGGCGATGTACAAGTGGCCAGTGAGGTAAAACCTGTTTATCTACGAGACAAAGTAACATGGAAAAAGTTACCGGGCCGCGAATAAGGGGGGAAGCCCTCAGGCTGATATACGTTTAAACCACATTCTCTGCCGTTAACTATGTCTTATCCTGCATGGCTCACGATTAAATAAGGAAGCGTGCAGTAACTGGGCGCGATTTTTGCAGTCGCTTCTTGCAACATAGGCTTCTTGAAGCATAGATTGCAACGTAGCGAACAACATTGAACCTTGTATCGCTCAGAAGATGGCTGTTGCGACATTGAAATTCGATGTAGTCGTCTCACTACATATATTAATTGGTTTAATTTAAAAGACTGACACGTTTTGGTATGCATATAACTAACAATTTTTCGATACCTTCATCACATCAATCAGAGCCTTCGCAAGGGCGCGTCGCTAAAGTTAATAAAGATGCGCAGCAGCAGAGCAATAGTGAGGGGAAGCAGCAGAACAACCATATTGTGGTGGCCCCAGATGCGCAAGGCACCGACAATGCACAGGCTTATCAACGTTTTGTACGTGAAGATAGTGCGGGCTATTCTCAACAAGCCATCGCGTCGTATACCAGCTTTGAAAAGCAGCAAGAACGTGAGTCTGTACAAAGCATGTTTGGGGTAGATATTTATGCCTAGTATTCACATTAAATCAGTGCATTTCTTGCGCAGTATTGCCTTCATTTAACGTCTTCCCACTAAGCGTTATAAAACCTAACTAAACTTTTTGTCAAAAATCCCGTCTAAAGATTGATAATCTTTTAAATCAATGTTCTTTATGGCATTTGTTATGTATCAATGCTAACTTTTAAGTCAATGTATTCCATCGGTAATGGTATTTTTTAATGATTGTCTCGAGTGAATGTGCGGGTTAACAGCCTTACACCGTTACTCAGCGCAATGTGGTTCGATTCGTTACTATTTGTAGTACTATATATTTTCTCGGCGCTTAGTTTCAGCTCCAGGTTAAAAGTGCTTAGGCGGCCAAAAGGAGGCTTCATGCTGGTTAGAATGTTAGTGATAGTAAGTGTGGTACTTTTCGCAGGGTGTGCGATTGTGCCAGAAAGCGTAGAGGTGCCTGAAGGTACTGAGCTAGTTTCTTATTCCAAAGCCGTTACCTCTGGCGCCAACGCACAAGGTAAAATGGCGCGGTGGGGCGGTGTTATTGTTGGGGTCGAAAATAAGCCAAACAAAACATTCATCGAACTTGTTCATTTTCCACTAAACAACTATGGCAAGCCTAACAGTAGTGGCGAAACGGTTGGGCGCTTTAAAGTGCAAATAGACGGTTTTGTTGATCCCATTGTTTTTGAAGAAGGTCGTTCGGCCACGTTTGTTGGTAAATTGGTACCGCCCACATCAGGCATGGTAGGTGAACAACCGTACATATATCCTACAATATTGGCTGATGACTACCACATGTGGCGTAAACAAGAGGTTTACGACGTGAACATGTATTATTTTGATTATGGTACTGGTTGGTATTCACCGTTTATGCGACACAGACCCTGGGGTTATCCAAGTTATAGAAGAGTTCGGGTAACTCGCTACGATAATTCTCCGTCTAGTCCTAAACCTATAAAGACGCAATCTAACGTTAACACTATTTCAGGCCCGCATGACAAAATGCGCAAGGATAAATCGAAATAGGTAGACTACCAGATGAAAATTTTCGTAAAGATAATCGTATTTAAATAAAAATATGTATTTACTAGGGAGGCAGGATTTTGCCTCCCTATTTTTTTATCTGGCAGTATTTTGTTCTGTGTCGGCAATATATTGCCGCCATATTGTGTAAGGGAGCAACATGATAGAAACTGAGTTTACAGCAGGAAATTTACACTTAGCCGCGCTAGAAAACCAAGGTGCTGGAACCGTAGTAATAGGGCTGCATGGGTATTTAGATAACGCAGAAAGCCTACGATTACTTGCTCCGTATTTGCAATCTCAACGCTTTATTGCGCTTGATCTTGCTGGGCATGGCCGTTCATCGCACCGACCGATAGGCATGCACTATAATCAAGCTGATTATTTACAAGACTTGCATGCATTGATAGAAGATCAAGGGTGGGAACAGGTTATACTGTTGGGGCACTCTATGGGCGGCATTTTGGCAACATTATATGCGGGGCTATTTCCTGAAAAAGTGAAAGGTGTGATAAGCCTTGATGCGTGTGGCCCCTTAACGTTAGCGGCGAATACTAGCCAACAGCAAATGCGGGACGCCATTCTTAGCCGCAAGAAAAAACAGCGCAATAAGTTAACCTTGGTTAATTTAGAAGATGCAGTGAAAGCCCGCTGCAAAGTCTCTGATATTCCAGCTGAGCATGCGCGCGCAATTCTAGAAAGGAATCTTACGCAAGATGCCGGTGGCCATTGTTTTTGGTCGAGCGATCCGCGTCTTCGCACTAAATCTGTGCTTCGTTTAACCGAAGAACAGGCAGAAAACATCATGAGTGCGATAGTTTGTCCTATACTTTTCGTTGGTGCGTCAAGTAGCTTTAAAATCTTGGACAGTGTTTATGACAAAAGGCAGTCTTGGTTTAAAAATGCTCGGTTTGAGCAATTAAAAGGCGGTCATCATATTCACATGGAAAAAACTGATGAAGTTGGCGTGCTAATCCGTCAGTTTGTTGAGCAAATGTAAACTGTATAGTTTATTTTTTTTTACACTTCCTATACTATTCGCAAGTTATTAGACCAGTTGCTCAAACGCGCGTGAGACAACACGCGCCTTTGTGTTAAAAATAAGTGAAGGAGGTTTTGGTGGAAAAAACCTGGCTCAAGTTTTACGATCCTCGTGTATCTGCAGAAATTGATGCAGATCGTTACGCATCCGTTGTCGATATATTCGAACAATCAGTAAAAAAGTTTAAAGACAAAGTTGCGTTTATCAACATGGGTCAGTCGATGACCTTTGGCGAACTAGACAAATTATCTGCACAGTATGCTGCTTACTTACAAAATAGTGGGTTGAAGCGTGGTGATGCCGTGGCAATCATGATGCCGAACTTACTACAGTATCCTGTAGCTATGTTTGGTGTACTTCGTGCTGGTATGGTTGTGGTTAATGTAAACCCGCTGTATACCGCAAGAGAGTTGAAGCATCAATTAAACGATGCGAATGCAAAGGCAATTGTTATTGTTGAAAACTTTGCGTGCACTCTTGAAGAAGTGATTAGTGAAACAAATATTCAAGAAGTGTTTCTTACTTCGCTAGGCGATATGTTGCCTATACCTAAACGTTGGGTAGTGAATGCGGTAGTGAAGTACGTGAAAAAAATGGTACCGGCTTTTAATTTGCCTGCTACCACGTCATTCACCAGCGCGATAAAGAAAGGGCAATCTTTAACCTACACACGCCCCAATTTAACCAACGATGAACTGGCCTTCTTGCAGTATACAGGTGGAACAACTGGTGTGTCTAAAGGCGCCATGTTGACGCATCGCAATATGATTGCGAATCTTGAGCAGGTTTCTGGCATTTTAGAAACGGTAATAGAAGAAGGCGAAGACTTTGTGGTAACTGCGTTGCCGCTTTATCATATATTCGCATTGCTTGCGAACTGCCTGATGTTCCTTAAATACGGTTGCCAAAACTTACTGATTACTAACCCACGAGATATGCCTGGGTTTGTAAACGAACTGAGCAAATACCCATTCACTATTCTTCCGGGTGTAAATACCTTGTTTAACGGTTTGTTAAACACACCAGGGTTTAGCGAACTTGATTTTAAGAACTTCAAGTTTGGTTTAGGCGGCGGCATGGCCGTTCAGCGCCCTGTTGCTGAAAAGTGGGAAAAGGTTACCGGTACCGTACTTCTTGAAGGCTATGGCCTTACGGAATGTTCACCTGTTGTAACGGTAAACCCACCACAAATTGACGCTTACAAAGGCGCCATTGGTATGCCAGTACCTTCTACCGACATTAAACTTCTTGATGATGATGGTAACGAGGTAGAAAAAGGCGAACCAGGTGAGCTTTGGGTGAAAGGCCCGCAGGTGATGAAAGGGTATTTAAACCGCCCAGAAGCCACCGACGAAATTCTTAAAGATGGCTGGCTTGCCACCGGAGACATCGCCACGGTAGACGATGAAGGTTATTTCTATATTGTTGACCGTAAAAAGGATATGATCCTCGTCTCTGGATTCAATGTGTTTCCAAACGAAATTGAAGAAGTGGCTGCTATGCATGACAACATTGTTGAGTCAGCAGCGGTTGGTGTGCCAAATGAAGCCAGTGGTGAAGTGGTGAAGTTGTTTGTTGTTCGCAACAACGATTCGCTCACTGCTGAAGCGGTTATTGCGCACTGTAGAGAACACTTAACAGGCTATAAAGTGCCTAAGCAGGTAGTCTTCAAAGAAGATCTACCTAAAACCAATGTAGGTAAAATTCTGCGTCGGGAACTACGAGATTAATTCGGTAAGTGAATTAGGAAAACTGTAGAGCCGGCGTAAGCCGGCTTTTTATTATTATGCAATATGAATTAGTAACCACCTTTGAAAGACTCGATAGTGTGTGCAACCTTGCCCAGCAACAAAAAGCGGTAGCGCTAGACACTGAATTTGTTCGCACTAGAACGCTGTCACCTCATCTTGGTTTAATCCAGTTATATGATGGGCATCAGTTAGTACTTATCGATCCGCTTGCGATTGATGATCTCTCGCCCTTTGTTGCCTTAATGGAAAATACCAGTGTGGTAAAAGTTCTACACTCGTGCTCAGAAGATCTTGAGACTTTCCTGACCGCTTTTAACTCCGTACCAACACCCGTATTCGATAGTCAATTTGCGGCGAGTATTTTAGGCTTGGGAGCATCCCTAGGATATGCAAAGCTGGTGGAGTTGTTGTGCGATGTTAGCCTAGATAAAGGCGAATCTCGTACCGACTGGATAGCACGCCCTTTAAGGGAAGCACAGCTTAGCTATGCGGCCAACGATGTACTGTATTTATTACCTTGCTACGAACATTTAGTAGAAAAAATAAATGAAGCCGGAAAGTTAGATTGGGTATATCAAGAAATAGCCCAGTTAGCAGATAAAAAGCGCAGTCAAATGCCGGAAGAATTTGCGTATATGCAGATTAAAAACAACTGGCGTTTATCAAAAGAGCAGCTTACCGTACTACAAGCACTTGCCGCATGGCGACTCGCCACTGCCCGTAAAAAAGACATGGCATTGAATTTTGTATTTAAGGAAATACATCTTTATGAAGCTGCGCGTCTAATGCCTTCAAGCAAATCGGGTCTGTCTCAACTTCACGGTGTGAACCCACAATCGATTAGGCGCTACGGTGAGACTATAATTACGCTAATAAGCGAAGCTCGAGATAAATATGCCGCTACTTCTGAGCCACAGAGGTTACCTAAAGTAAGTCGCTTAATTGACGTTGCAAGCTACAAGCAAACATTAGCATCACTAAAAGCCGTGAGCGATAAAATTGCCAGCGAAAATAATGTGTTGCCTGAAGTTATAGCGTCTAAAAAACAATTGAACCAGGTGTTAAAATGGTACTGGTTCGACAGTGACGAAACCCGAGTGCTAGGCCTTAAGCCAGATGTATTATCTGGTTGGAGAGCGCCGCTATTTGAACCCCATTTAGAAAAGTTACTAGGTAAAAATCCTAGTCTCTAACGTTGAAGAGTTTACGAAATGATGTTGTGCGCGATTTATAAATCACGAAAACACCTAGGCATGTATTTATATGTGCCTAATAAAGACCAATTTGATGATGTACCTGAAATACTAAAAGAGAAGTTTGGCAAGCCAGAGTTAGTTACGGTGTTATCGTTAGATAAGCACGAGAAACTAGCCGGGGTGGATAAGCAAAAGCTTGTAAATGAGCTTGAAGAGAAAGGTTTTTACCTTCAAATGCCACCTAAAGAAGACGACTTATTGATGGCCCATCGCACGTCTTTGGGTTTGCAAGCTACACCAGATAAAAAGTTTTAAGCATGGCTAAATGGTTAACTGCATCGCTACTTGCAGTAGCGGGGGTTGTGGCAAGCATTGCTTTTGCCCAAGCCGAAGACAAAACAGCACAAGGGTTTGCCGAGTACGTAACAGCGTTAAAAGCCGAAGCCCAGCAAAAGGGCTTTGATGAATCATTACTTAACGACGCTTTTAATGATATTAGTTTCCGCCCAACGGTTATCAAGTCTGATAAAAATCAACCTGAAAAGAAAATTACCCTTGATAGTTACTTAGCCAGTCGTGTGCCTGACTGGAAAGTGCAACAAGCGGTTGAAATGTACAACAAGCACAAGTCACTGCTTGAAGAGATAGGGCAGAAGTTTCAGGTTCAACCTCGCTTTATTGTTGCGCTGTGGGGTAATGAATCGAATTTTGGACGTATTCAGGGTAATTACAGTGTGCTGTCTGCCTTGGCGTCACTCGCGTACGAAGGCCGCCGAGAAAAACTGTTTAAAGACAACCTTTTTGCCGCGCTGACTATCCTTGACGAAGGGCATACCAGCGTTGATGCGTTGAAAGGTTCTTGGGCTGGTGCCATGGGGCAAAGCCAATTTATGCCAATCTCCTTTTTAAACTATGCGGTAGATTACGATGGTGATGGCAGAAAAGATATATGGCAAACGGAAGCCGATGTTTTTGCTTCTATTGCAAACTACCTATCATCAGAAGGGTGGGATAATAACGGCACGTGGGGTAGGCAGGTATCTTTAACTCAGCCTATAAAAGAGTTCGGCCTTTCAAAAAGTCTTTATAAGCCTTTAGCCGATTGGCAACAAGCTGGCGTTAGACGTTTCGACGGTAGCGATTTGCCAAACGCTGATATTCCGGCTTCTCTTATTATGCCTGATGGCAGCGAAGGGCGTGTTTATCTTGTTTATAATAATTTTCATACCTTGATGAAATGGAACCGCTCTAGTTACTTTGGTGTGTCGGTAGGTTACCTTTCAGAACGTATAAAGCGAGGGTATTAATATGTATCAACATTTAGAACTTCAGGGCAATCCCATTGCATTGCCCACAGGTAAAGTGGCGTGTATTGGTCGCAACTATCTTGATCATATTGAAGAAATGAAATCTGTAGTTTCAGCCTCACCCCTGTTGTTTTTAAAACCCAAAGCGGCGTTGTGCGACATGGGCAAACCGCTCAGTATTCCTACCGACCAAGGTGAATGCCATAACGAACTAGAAGTTGCTGTGCTGCTAAAGCACACGGTGTCTAAAGCAACAGAAGATGAAGTGTTAGCGGCCATTTGGGGTATTGGTCTTGGTTTAGATTTAACCTTGCGTGATGTTCAGCGCGAGCTTAAGGCGCAAGGCCAACCCTGGGAACGCGCAAAGTCCTTCGATTTAAGTTGCCCAGTGTCAGGCTTTGTTCCAATCGATACCATCACTGACTTACAAGATTTACATTTCACGTTAAGTATAAACGGTGAAGTGCGTCAATCAGGGCATACTGCAATGATGCTGCACAAAATAGTGCCGTTAATTGCCCACATGTCGCACACTTTTACCCTTGATGCGGGTGATGTGGTGCTAACCGGCACCCCGAGCGGGGTAGGGCCATTGCTTGCGGGTGACACTATCGAAGCCACCTTACACGATAAAATTACTGTTAATACAAAGGTTGTACGCTAATGACTGCCCCTTTTTGGGAAACCAAAACCCTTGAAGAAATGACCCAGAAGGAATGGGAGTCATTATGCGATGGCTGTGCAAAGTGTTGCTTACACAAGTTTATTGATGATGAAAACGAGGAAGCGCAAGCGCCGACGGATTACATCAATGCCAATGAGCAAATTCATTACACGAATATTGTCTGTTCGCTGCTAAATACAAAAAGTTGTGAATGTACCCAATATGCGAAGCGAACTGAACTTGTGCCAGACTGCGTTCAGTTAACTAAAGCGAACCTAAAAGATATTTTCTTTATGCCAACTAGCTGCGCTTATCGCCGTCTGCATGAAGGGCGAGGTTTGCCGTCTTGGCATCCACTATTAAATAAGGGCAAGAAACATGTGATGCACAAAAATGGCATGTCTGTTCGAAACAAAACGGTGTTTGAAACCGATGTAGATTTAGACACCTTCGAAGATTATATTGCCATTTGGCCATTGGAAGATTTAGATTAAGCGATAATACTGTAAAGTAGCGCATCTCGTCCAAAAATGCGTTTGCGGCAAAGTCCTTCTTTTTCAGCACCAATTCTCTCGGCTACGCGCAAACTGGCTTTGTTGTTAGGTTCAATTAGGCATTCCAGTCGGTGTAAATTCATTTGATTAAAGGCTAATTTCTTTAACGCCTCACAAATGGCCGTTGCTAGGCCTTTTCCACATGAGTCTGAACGAAGCCAATAACCCAAATTCGCGGTTAAATGGGTGTGGTGGATATAGTTGATAATTCCCATGCCCAAACAGCGCTCATCGTGCATAAGCAAGTAGGTTAAGCCATAGCCTGACTCGCGTGCGGCTTCCATCGATTGAATACATTGTTTCGCCAAGGCGGGAGTAACTGGGCACAGTGCAGCACCAAGCCAGGGTTTTACATGGTGAATAGATTGCTGTGAAGCCTCACACAAGGCTTCAATATGTTTAGGGGCTATGCGCTGTATTGTCACCGGCCCCTGTTCTGTGTGGATTGGAGGGAGCCTAGACGGCAAGATAGAAAGGTCTATCAAAAGGGCTTCTTATCCAGCAATCGGCATGCAAACACAATAGCAAAAACCGCAAAGTAAGCGGCAAAGATAATCTGCATCCATTCAGCCATTCCCATTGAAAGAAACTGCCAACTGTCCTCCAAGCAATCACCCTCGGCGGCAAAAATGGCAGGTATCCACTCATGCAATTGCAGCCATGATGGAAAGTTAGGCACTATTTCGCAGCTGGCGAAAAAAGGGTTTGGTGCATTTAAAATACCAATATGTTCTTTGGCGACTAAAAAGCCCCAGCCAGCAGATACTGCCCAACCGGCAAAACCGACCATACGAGTAAGGCCGTTATTTTTAATCAATACAAAAAGTGCTGACAGTACAATGCCGTACATAGCAGTACGTTGGTAAATGCACATGATGCAGGGCTTAAGGCCCATACCATATTGAAAATAAAGTGCGGCTAGTTCTAGCCCCAGAGATGTGGCGAAAAGCACAAGCCATGAAGACTTGTGCTCTGCCCAGTGACTAATGCGATGTACTACTGAACGCATGTCTAATTCCTAGTGTGAAACAACACCGCTAACAGCTTCTGTTGCGGTATGATGTTCGATTAAGTGCATGTCATACAACCATTGAGTTGCATCGGCTAAGCCTACATAGGTAGCCACCAAGCCCACAATGGTTAGCACAATGGTGTATGGTAACGCCATCATCACCATGCGGCCGTAAGACAAACGTAGTAAAGGCGCAATAGCCGAGGTTAGCATGAATAAGAATGCAGCTTGACCGTTAGGCGTAGCAACACTTGGCAAGTTAGTTCCTGTGTTAATCGCAACGGCTAGCATATCGTACTGGTCACGGGTAATTTGGCCAGCTTGCAGGGCTGCAGTAACTTCTGTGATATACACGGAGCCTACAAATACGTTGTCACTCACCATAGATAGCACACCATTGGCGAGGTAAAACATCACCATCTGAGTTTCACCTTCAAAGCTTAGTACCCAATGAATAACCGGTTGGAATAAGCCTTGGTCTATAATCACTGCTACCACGCCAAAGAATATGCAAAGCAATGCGGTAAACGGAAGGGCTTCTTCAAACGCTTTACCTAAGGCATGTTCTTCAATAATACCGCTCATTGAGGTTGCTAACACAATAACAGAAAGACCGATTAACCCTACTGACGCCATGTGTGTAGCCAAGCCTACTACTAACCATACGCCAATCAAGGCTTGAACCACTAGCTTAGCCGTTTCACGTTTACTGCGGCTTTTATCCATATGTTCGCTGTAATCGGTAAGGATTTTTCTCACTGAATTGGGTAGTTTTGCACCATACGTAAACCAACCTGTTTTCTCTAAAACCATGGTGGTTAATAAGCCGAATACGAAAACAGGTAAGCTAACAGGGGCCATACGGATAAAGAATTCGACGAAATCCCAGCCGGCCTTATCAGCAATAATAAGGTTTTGCGGTTCACCTACCATAGTCATCACGCCGCCCAGTGCGGTACCTACCGCAGAGTGCATCATTAGATTACGAAGGAAGGCACGGAAATTTTCTAGGTCATTGCTGCCTAGCGAATCTACTCCGTCGTCACTTGTATGGTCATGATCTGAGTGGAATTCCTTGCCTGAAGCCACTTTATGGTAAATAGAATAGAAACCTAAACCCACACTGATGATTACAGCAACCACGGTTAGCGCATCAAGAAACGCCGATAAAAAGGCTGATGCAAAGATAAACGATAGTGACAAGACCATTTTGTTTTTAACCCCAATCACTAACTTGGTGAATAAAAACATAAGCAGGTCTTTCATAAAGTAGATACCGGCAACCATGAAGACCAGAAGCAACAACACTTCAAGGTTAACCTCGATTTCGTGCATCATGTGTCCGGGGGTTGTCATCCCAATGAACATGGCCTCAATCAATAGTAAACCACCTGGCTGCAATGGATAGCATTTGAGCGCCATTGCGAGCGTAAAAATAAATTGGATCACTAATGTCCAACCCGCCAAGTAGGGGTCAACCATAAACAATACTGGGTTTATAATGAGAAAGGCGATTATGGTTTGCTTATACCAATTTGGTGCGTGTCCCAGAAAGTTACTATAGACCGCCGAGATCATTGAGGTTTGCATGAGTTCCTATTCCTTTTACAACAAAGGCGCTAACGTGCGTCTTTACGTTTTGAATTTCTGGTTATTGCAAACATAAACTGACTTTCATCGAGGGCAAGTGATTGCAAGTTATCGATAATCGGGCAGTTTTGCTGCTTTCATTATAATAGTCCGAAATTAAGCGTACATGATATTACAACCTTGAGAAAGCAATTCACAGACCCCATAAAAGGAAAGTTAGCGGAAATACTCAAGTTAGGTTGATAATCAACCTAACAATGTAGTTTATTGCGTTGAGGAAGTCTGCTTTTGCGTGATAAAAAACCATTAACGCAAAGGTTTTAGGGTTATTTTAATGAATTGTTAACAAATGTTGTTGGCATGGGATTTTTCATTGTGATAATAAAAGCGCATCTGGTACAATCAGTCGCAGAATAACAATAACGTGCAGGCGAATAGTTATGATTTATAAGGCGCAGAGTCCCGCTGGATTTGCCGAAGAATATATTGTTGAATCGATTTGGAGTGGACGCTTCCCGCCGGGTACAATTTTGCCTGCCGAAAGAGAGCTTTCAGAACTTATTGGTGTAACACGCACAACCTTGCGTGAAGTTTTACAACGTTTGGCGCGTGACGGTTGGTTAACCATTCAACATGGTAAACCTACAAAAGTGAATAACTTTTGGGAAAGCTGTGGCTTGAACATTCTAGAAACCTTGGCTCGTCTTGATCAAGAAGGTATTCCTGAATTAGTGGACAACCTTTTAGCCGCGCGTACTAATTTAAGTGCTGTGTTTATCCGAGGTGCAATTCGTCACAATCCCAAAGCGTCAGCCGAGATTATTGCGCGTTATAAAAACGTGGAAGAAGACGGTGCTGCTTTTGCGCAATTCGATTACCAAATGACCCATGATTTAGCATTGGCATCAAACAATAATGTGTTCGTGTTAATGATGAATGGTTTTAGAGGTATGTACTCGCGTATTGGTGGGTTCTACTTCGATCATCAACAAGCGCGAGACGTGGCTAAAGCTTATTACGCGAAATTGCTCGATGCGGCAGAAAACGAAAGACACGACAAGGTACCTGTAGTGGTAAGAGATTATGGTATCGAAAGTGGCAAAGTTTGGCAGCAAGTACGAGACAGCATGCCTAAAGATATCGTGGATTAGCACAATGGCAGTAGGGGGAAGCGAATTCACCCTCAAGCTAAAACCGTAGTTATTAGCGTATTATTAAAAACGTCCTATTCAGGGCGTTTTTTTGTTTTAAGACACAGCTTGTAACTATTTAGAACTAAGTTTGGTCGCATTAGTGCTTTTTAACCCTATATTAACGTTAGAAATTACCTATACTTTGGGGTTAAGTTTTGTCACATATCATCTCCCGGAAAAGGAACTATCATGAAATTTTTATGGATAGCATCGTTTATGACGTTGACGGCGAGTCTCTCGCTAGGGGCGTGCAGCGATAACAGCACTAGCGTGGAACAATCCTCACAAACAAAATTAGAAAAACAGCAAGGCGTTAAATTGATTACTGATATTCCAGCACCGGTTGCACAGAAAATTCCTCATGAGTTAACGGCTCACGGTGTCGTTCGCAATGATGACTATTACTGGATGCGAGATGATAGTCGAGAAGATGAAAAAGTGTTGGCACACTTAGAAAAAGAAAATGCGTATTTAGAATCTGTTATGGCGCCATTAAAAGCTAACAGAGAAACACTCTATGAAGAACTGATTGCCCGAATAGAGAAAGATGACACAACGGTTCCTTATTTAAAGAATGATTATTGGTACTTCACCGAATACTCTGGGGAAAATGAATACCCTATTTATCTGCGTAAACCATCGATGGATGCAGAGGAACAGGTATTACTGAATATGAATGTGATGGCCGAAGGTCATGATTACTATAATATTGGCGACTACTCAGTAAGCACCGATAATAACTTACTCGCGTACTCTGAAGATACATTGAGCCGCCGAGTTTATACCATTTTTGTGAAAAATTTAGCCACGGGTGAGTTGCTGTCTGACCAACTGACAGGTACCTCTGGTGCAGTAGAGTGGGCTAACGACAATAAAAACCTTTTCTATGTGAAAAAAGATCTGCAAACCTTACTAGGCTTTCAGGTTTATCGTCATGTGCTTGGCACACCCCAAGAAGACGACACGCTAGTGTTTGAAGAAACTGACCCTACGTTTTATACCTACATTAGTAAAAGCAAAGATGATGACATGATTTACATTCATCATAGCCACACAGACAAAAGTGCGGTGACCTTAATTGATGCGAATCAGCCCACTAAGGCGCCAGTCCCATTTTTGCCCATTAGAGAAGATGAGGAATACAGCATTGAAAAGTCGGGTGATAGTTACTTTGTTCTGACTAACAATGCAGCAACTAACTTTCGAGTCATGAAAGCGCCAGCTTCTGCAACCGATGACATGTCCAAATGGGAAGAGGTGATTAGCCATAACCCTGACGTATTCATTCAAGATATTGAAGTGCTGGGTGACTTTTTGGTTGTAAAAGAAAAGCAAGATGGTGTTTTACGCCTGGTTGCGCACAATTTAAACACTGATAAAGCCACAGTAATACCTACTGATGACCCTATTTACGGCGCTTACTTTACCGGCAACACTCAGCAAGATACCAATACCTTACGTATTTATTATAGTTCGTTAACTACGCCCGCAAGCATTGTAGATATCGATTTAAACACCTTTGATAAAGCGGTTCTTAAACAAACTAAGGTCTCTGACACATTTTCTTCAGCGGCTTATACCTCTGAACGTGTCATGATTAAAGCGCAAGATGGGGCAAGTATTCCCGTTTCGTTGGTTTATCGTAACGATATGTTTAACAAAGATGGCACTAATCCACTGTATCAGTATGCGTATGGTTCTTACGGTGCCACGATTGAGCCCACATTTAGAAGTAGTTGGTTATCGCTAGTAGATAGAGGCTTTGTGGTGGCGATTGCCCATATTCGGGGCGGCCAAATGTTAGGCCGACAGTGGTATGAAGACGGTAAGATGCACAGCAAAATTAATACATTTACCGACTTTATCGACGTATCAAAAGGCTTGATTGAAAAGCAATATGCCGATCCTAATCGTGTGTTCGCGATGGGCGGCAGTGCGGGTGGTTTGTTAATGGGCGCGATTGCGAATATGGCACCTGAACTTTATTTAGGGATTTCTGCGCATGTTCCGTTCGTGGATGTTGTTACTACCATGAGTGACGACACCATTCCTTTAACCACCGGGGAATATACAGAGTGGGGTAACCCTGCGAATAAAGATGAATTCGACTATATTTTATCTTATTCACCGTACGATCAAGTGAGTGCCCAAGATTACCCTCACATGTTAGTGACAACAGGGCTTCACGACTCACAAGTGCAATACTTTGAGCCGATGAAATGGGTTGCGAAACTACGAGACTACAAAACGAATGATCATTTGTTGTTGTTTCAAACAGATATGGAAGCAGGTCATGGTGGTGCATCTGGTCGGTTCAAACGTTTTGAGTCAACAGCGCTAGAATATGCATTCGTGTTTTACCTGGCAGGTATAGAAATCTAGCGGTCGAGAATTAAGCTAGCATCACTATGTTTTACTGACATAACGAACAGGCAAGTGCTTTAGCATTTGCCTGTTTTTACATTTAGCATTTGTTAATACTAAAAGGAAACATGCTATGAACAGTAATCCCGTTGGTTGGTTTGAAATTTATGTTGAAGACATGCCTCGCGCGCAGGCTTTCTACGAAAGCGTGCTGAAGGTTTCCTTAGAAGCACTGGAAGATCCCTCAGCAGATAAATCCCAAGGCGCATTCAGTATGATGACGTTCCCCTCTGATATGGAAAACTATGGCGCCAGTGGTGCATTAGTTCATATGGAGGGCGCCCCAGTAGGTAAAAACAGCACCTTAGTGTACTTTGCATGTGAGAACTGTGCTGATGAAGCGGGTAGGGTAGTTGGCGCAGGAGGCGTTCTTGAAAAAGAAAAAATGGCGATTGGTGAATATGGGTTTATTGCGTTAGCCACTGATACAGAAGGGAATATGATTGGGTTCCATTCCCAAGTGTAAACTTATTATGGTTTTGTTTTTTTATTAGTATGCGGTTTCTAATTGTACTTTGTATAGTGACTCTGTAATCGAACATTCACAGGAGCTGACGATGACAACCACTGATACCATTAAAGGTAAAATTAACGAAGCAGAAGACATGGCTCGCAAAATTTGGCTAGCAGGGCTTGGCGCGTACGGAAAAAGCGTAGAAGAAGCGCAAGGTCGTTACGAAAAGCTAAGTGAAGACGCGAACAAAATGTTTGATGACTTAGTGACCAAGGGTGAAACGCTGGAAGACGATGCGCGTAGTAAGTTTAAGTCGACCACCAATGATGTTGAAAACCGTGTAGCAGATGTACGAAAAAAATTGGGCCTAGATACCGACCCTGCAGATCATCGTATTGAAGAGCTTTCAGCAAAAATTGACGCGTTAACGGAAGCCGTAGCAAAGCTAGCGGCGAATAAATAGCACATCAGATGCATTGTTGCTATTTTTCAGCAAGGTAGTTGCTTATAGTACTAGTACTTACAAAGGGATTAGCGCAAATGCTAGTGCCAATGCTAGTGTAAACTACCTTGCCCTATTCGTTTTCGAAGCGGGAGGTTACATGCCTAAGAATCACAAATCATCACCCTTATTTGGATGGCTTACAGCAGGTTCTGATTTAATATCAGCGCAACTTGAAAGTACGGCGACTACAGTCAGTAAAAAAATTGACGATACTCACTCTTCAATTGAGGCTATGCAGCGCAAGGGCGCTGAAGTTGAAGGTGAGTTGAAGCGTCGATTCAATCCAGTATCATTAGTTGATAGCGCACAACAGTTAGTGATGTCGACGCCACTTTTTAGCTTACTTTCAGGTGGAAAAGCACGAGTTGAAAGAGAGTATCAGATAGAGCTACTCTCTGCTAAAGTTGATTTATTGGTAGAGCAAGTGGCGTTACTTGCCGCGAAGCGTGCAGCTGAGAAAGCCAAAGCTCCTGCGAAAGCGGCACCAAAGTCGACCGTCAAGGCCGCTCCAAAAGCGACACCTAAAACCGCCTCAAAACCTGCCATCAAAACAACAGCTGCGGCAACTAAAGCGAGTGGGACGACCAATAAAGCTACTACAGCTAAAAAAGCACCTACCACGGTTAAATCAACCACTACTGCTGCTACAGCTTCGAAGCCAGCAGCGGCAAAAACTACAGCGGCTAAGACTTCAGAAGCTAAACCCACAGTAACCAAGCCTGCAACATCGAGCAGTACATCAACGGCGACCAAAGCTTCTGGCGACAGCAAGACCGATAGCGACTCTTAAACCTGAAGTTAAGACAATGCCGATATGGTACTGTAAAGATAGAGCTCAAAAAGCGGATAGCGAAGGCAGTGTTTGGTAGGGTAGGTAATGACTTTTGCCAATGCGGTATCGGTAGAAAGTTACACCCTAAGCGCAACAAGAAAGAAGAGGGTAGACACTCTCTTCTTGTAGCTTGTTCACGCTTTTAGCAGCAGCGGATGGTTGATTTTAACGTTTAGCCATAAGGCTAACTCGTTTTGCTCCACAGACTTTGGTGCTTCTTAAAACTGAAGTAGTCGTAAGGCTCCCAAAAGCTGGGAAGCAAATCATCTACCGCGTCTGGGGTGAAATTACTGGAAAGCTGGCTCATGATTTCTTTCAAGCGGGCTTGATCCACATTCATTAATTTTTTTCTGCTAGCGGGGAAGTAGAGGTTTCTGCTTTTCTCAATAACTTCGATATGACCACTGCTAATATGCTTTTGATTGCGCGTGGTCACTTTGCAGATTGGCTCAGCGGGTTTAGTTGGATTTAATCCCACCACCACCGCACATTCATATTGGTCTTTTTCTTGGCCGTTTTCATTTACGGGAATGAAAGTAACACCGAAGCCTTGCGGGAAGTAACCGACCAAATCAACAAAGTCCTCTGCTAGCTTTTTATTTAAGGCCCCTTTTTTTGATAGCTGCTCAATAAGTAAATAGCCTTTAGGTAAATTTTTTCGGCTGTAATCAGCTTTTGTTGAAAAAATAACAGACGCATAAATTTGCGGTATTTTAATCAGCTCACCTAAGCCAGTTTTACAAACAAAGGCATCTTTTACCAACTGGCTAACAAAATCATTGGCTTCATTGTGGGTTTGCACAAATCGGTCACGTTCTTCTTTCACGTTCCCCACATAGGCAGGAATGCCTAAACCTTCAACCAGGTATTTCATGGTGAATTGATAGTTTAGCTTCAACAAGTCTTTTCGCTGAGACTCTTCAAGTAATCGGAATTCATCTAGATTGTTGTTTGCGCCACGTAATATCGTTAATGCACCTGGGCTTTGTAAACCTACATCTTGTAACAAAGAGGCAGTAATTAGTGGACGGCCTAATTCTACACGCCACTTTTCACGCCAATAGCGGTTACCCCGCATCCGAGAAATTGCGTCACGATATTTTGAAAGGTACTTGTGCGCAATGGTATCGTGTTTAAGTAATTTATCGGTAAGCCTTAGTACCAATACAGCTTTATAAAGAGGCTTAAAGCGCTGGTGAATGCGGGCAAACTTACCCTCAGGGCCTTGAGTGAGTAACATTAAGGTGCCAAGAAATTTTGCACTTAGCTGCTGGGTTTCTTGCCAGCTATCTCCCTCGCATAGCTTAATAAGCTTATTGCTCACTTCATCAATGCGAGCAAGCCGCGCAAGGCGTTCCTCTTCGAGCTTTTGGCTAGAGTTTTTAATTTGCTTTTTGAGTTGATCTATCAGTACTTCTTTCTTTGCTGAAGCTTCCGCTTTTTTTAACTGCGCCTTTAATTCTTCAACGTGCGCTTCCAGCTCAGGGGTTAAAGAAAAAAAATGTTTTGCATCTTCAAAGACTGAACCATAGCCAACCTCTTGCGGGTATACCATGTTTATTAATTGTTTAACTTGCTGCGTGTAGATGCTGTCTGGGCTTTGAGTTTGTGCGCTCACCGATATCCTTCGTGTTTGTTTAACCCCAAAGCTAGCCAAATTCTTGCGTGGGGTGGGTATTTAGGCACTGTGACCTAATTCAACCGCTTCTCTTTGTTTCAATTTACCAAGATAATACCGCAAACTTTCACTAATTTTGGTATTTTTTTCAATAACATCTAGCTGCGGCCAAGTTGCTTTTTCTCCACTCACGATAAGCGCGTTTATACTTTCTAAGCTGGGATTCGCGATAACCTGTGTCAAATTGCGGATTTGTCGCTTGGGAAGAATGTTTATGTTCCCAACATATTGCTGATCGATAATAGACTTCACTTTATGAATAGCAAGTTTAGCGCCCTTATTGTCAGTCATATTTTCAATTATATCGATGGCAAAAATACTGTTACTTTTTAAAAGTTGCCCCACGTGACGCGTTGATAGCCCCCACAATGATTGAGGGTTGATGCGCGTAGATTGAATGAATGGCACGGCGAGCGGATTGGTTTGGCTTACAATGCTGTGATTAACACCGTACAATCTTGCAAGCCTGTCAAAGGGCAAATCGGCCATTAGCGAGCCGTCAGCGAAACGTCGGTTAGGAATATAAGGGACAATATTACCTGCAGGTGTTTTAGCGCGAAGTTGAACAGGGCTGAATACTACCGGCACGGCACAAGACGCTCTTACCGCTTGGGTGATAATGGCGTTAGGCGACGTTTTGGCATTTAGTAGCCTAGAATGCTGGTGTAAATCTGCAGGCGATACCGTTACGGTTACATGGCGACGGGTCTTTTTATAAGCTTCCTCAAAGGTGGTTAAATCGAAAAGGTTGATTAATGCATTCTCTAAGGCAGTGCTATCAAACAAACTATTTCTGCCAAACCCCGCCCAACTTCGCCATTTTTTGAAAGTTTCGTAGATATTTTCAGCACTTAACGCCTCGAGTAGTTCATCATGAGTGCGTGTGCCGACCAAGGCGGCAATAATGGAACCAGCACTTGCGCCTGACACAACAGAAGGTAACAGCTCTTTTTCATTTAACGACTTTACCACCCCGCAATGAAAGAACCCCAATCCAGCCCCGCCAGATAGCATAAGACAGCTGCGTCCGAATGCATGGGCGGTTTCTTCAAAAAATGACAGCTTCTCATAAAAGTCAACATCGTCTTCATTGGCTTGGTAAATTTGATCAAGAGCTAGCTTGACCTCTTCAATGAATTGCACAATGAGATACTTAGTGCCCAACTTGCATTTGCGGCGCATAGCTGGGTTTGCAATATTGCCCAGATTCCCATGCAAGCCTTCATGAATAATTGACATAAGCGCATGCATGTCGCCATTGCCTCTTGCAATTTTTAAGCGCTGAACCCGTTTTTGGATAAGTATGTAATCGTAATCATCTGATGCATCATCGGCTTTCCACGCTTCTGCACCGGAAATTTCGTCATGCGCTAAGCAAGCTTCTTGGTACGCTTGATAACTTGATGCATGGGCAATGTCTTGGTCTAATTTTTTTAAACGTAAGTCAAATAAAGCCATATTTTCATTGTCACGAGTGAGCATACAAAAAGTGTACAAAGGAAATTTAGAATGCGCTACCTAACAAGAATCAACCAAAATTAAGAGGGTTTATTTGATGTATTTTAATAAATTTTGGAAACCTTCGTGCATTTAGAGATAAAACATTGACCAATTCGTAAGCACTCAGTAGCCTGAAAGAGAATAAATATAATTCGAGCAAGTTGTTCGCCATATGGAATGGAATTTAGAAACACTGAGTTTGCTGTCAATTCCGCTGATAAGCGCACTGGTTGGCTGGTTAACAAATTACCTCGCGGTAAAGATGATGTTTTATCCCGTCGAGTTTGTCGGGATAAAGCCTATATTTGGCTGGCAGGGGTTAATTCCAGCTAAACGCAGACAAATGGCGGAAATTGAGGTTGAGCTTGTTTTAGGCAAGTTGCTAAGTGTTGAAGAGCTCGCGAAGCGCATCGACCCTAGCGATCTTACCAAAGCAATAGAACGACGGCTTGGCCAGGTTACCCGTAAAGTCGTTAACGACGTTATGTCCGAGTCTGCCCCTCAATTGTGGGCAGCGCTTCCCGTGCAAGGAAAAAACCTTGTATATCAGCGTATCGAAAATGATATTCCCAATGTGGTTCACAAGATGGTGGATGACTTTCAGCACAATGTAGCCGAAATTCTAGACATAAAAGAACTTGTTGTTGAGCAACTGGTAAATTCACCTTCGTTAATTAATGAAATTTTTCTTACCGCAGGTAGTAAAGAGTTTCCCTTTATCGTGCGCTCAGGTTTCTATTTTGGTTTCCTTTTCGGGCTACCCACCATGGTTTTATGGTATTTCTTTCAAAACTGGTGGATTCTACCTCTTGGAGGACTTCTAGTGGGCTATGCAACAAATTGGATTGCGATAAAAATTATATTTGAGCCTAAACGACCCTTTAAGTTTGGCCCAATCACCATACAAGGGATGTTTCTTAAACGGCAAAAAGAAGTGTCTGAGGTGTACGCTGAGATTATTGAGCAGAAGTTGATCACGCCTAAAAATATTACCCACGTTATATTGCATGGCTCTGGATCAGCTCAACTTTTGGAGCTTATAGAGCTTCACGTTAACGACGCTATTGAGCGCTATGTCGCTATCACTCAGCCTTATTTTGCCCTGGGTGTGGGCTCAGAAAATTATCATAAAATGAAAGCCTTGGCGGTGAAGCAGATATTCGATAATTCAGATAAATATCTGTTGTATGCCTATGATTACGCTAACGACGCGTTGCACGTAGGCCAAGATTTAAGCGAACGAATGCAAGCCTTAAGCGCACAAGAGTTTGAAGGGGTGTTACGCCCCGCTTATCAACAAGACGAGTGGAAGCTTATTGTCACAGGTGCCATATTGGGGCTACTGGCTGGCTTCGCTCAGTTGTATTTGGTGTTTTTATAAATGAAAACATCACAGCGAATTTTACTCACGGCACTCACCTTGTTTAATCGGCACGGGGAGAATGGTGTTACCAGTGTGGATATTGCCATGGAGTTGGATATTAGCCCTGGCAATTTGTATTACCACTTCAAGGGCAAAGAAAGCATGGTGAGTGCGCTTATGCGTATGCATGAAAAGCAGATGCAGCGTATGCTGGTACCCAACGCTTTAGATTCACTTACCGCAGAAGATGTCATGTATTACTTGTATCTGTTGGTAGACAGCTTGCACGTATTTCGGTTTTTTTATCGAAGCCCAGCGGATATTGTTGAAAAATATCCGTTAATTGAAAAGCCCCGTAAAAATATTCTTTCAAGTTTACGCAAGCAGCTTTCTCAATTACTGACTACGTTGAGCAATAAGAAGGTATTGGTCGCATCGCATTCAGATCTCACATTGCTGGTTGATTTACTTAGTCTCATTATTACCCAGTCTTGTCAATTTGATGAAACTAACAGCCATATGGATGAAACATCTCAGCGTTATCATGCGCTGTCGCTCATGATGGTTAGCTTACTGCCACGATTAGTACTCAGTGAAACACAACAAAACAGTATTTTAGATGCGTTGCGTTCACATGCATTAGCGAATGTCACTGAGCATGTGCCACAGGATATGTTTAATACAAAGGAATAGTCGATGAGTAAAACACTTAGTTTTCTTGATAAATCCTTTTGGATTACGGAATCCGACGACAACCCAAAACATGTTGGATGTCTTCAATTACTTGAGATGCCAGAAGGGGCGAAAAGCCCTGAATATGTGCCCGCTATTTATAATGAAATTAAAGGTTTTGCAAAAGGGACTTCACCGTTTAATTGCGTTGTAAAAACCGTGCTAGGCTATCCGGTAGGACTTTCTCCAGTGAAACATTTGAACATGGATTATCATGTTCAATTGCATCACGTTGACGATGTGAGTAACCGACAGAATCTAGATGAATTTGTCGCGCAACTGCACGCTGCACGATTAGATCCCGATAAACCTCTGTGGCAATACCATTTCATCTTCGATACTAATAGTAGTACCTATGCCATTTACGCCAAGGTACATCATATGTATGGCGATGGCGCGACCTTAGTAAGGTGGTTTCAGTCTTGCTATGTTTCTGCTTCTAATAATTCTGAATTCACGCCTATTTGGGCGGTGAAACGACTACGACATAAACGCAATGACTCCCCCAGTTTCTACAAACGCTTACTGAGTGTGGGAAGCGCTATAAAAACCGGTTTCGATTTGCTGGTCATCTTAATACGCATTTTTTTGAAGTTGTTGAGAGTGAATCCCCATTATATGCCCGTGCCTTTTTCAGGCACTAAAACTGTGTTAACTGGGCAGGTTGAAGCGGGAAGGGTAGTCACTACAACAGATATCGATTTTAAACGGGTGAAAGCGCTAGCCCGACGCACCCGAGCCTCTGCCAACGAGATACTTTTGTGTGCCTTTGATATTGGCGTGCACCGGTTACTAAAAGATCATGGTCAGGTTTTTAAAAAAGCATTGTTTACCAATATGCCCATCAACCTCAGAAAGCCAGGAGAGAAAACCACAGGCAATAAAATTGCTATTGTGCCGGTACAGTTGGCCCATGGCGATCAAGACCCTTACCTGCGTCTACGCCAGATTATTATTAACCATAGAATAGTTAAACATGCCGCTATGCGAGCCCGACCGGCTTCTTTCAGTGGTTACACCATCGTGATCCAATCCTTAGCATTGGTATTTGAATGGCTTAATATTTCCAATGTGGTTAAACCTATCGCTAATATTTTGGTATCGAACATACCTGGCCCACGAGATACGCGATATTTAAAAGACAGTAAGCTACTAGCCTGTTATCCCATTTCCACCATGACCCCAGGCGGCGGGGTAAATATCACGTTGATGACTTATGCAGGGGTGGCCAATGTAGGTATTGTTTGCTGCAACAAAAATATCAGTACATTGCAGCCGTTAGCCGGTTATGTGCAAGAAGCTTTCGAGATGTTAGAGGCTTGTATAGATAATCCACGACTGCGTATTACTGATATAGGGGAACATGAAGAATCGGTGCCTGTGTCGATTGTAAGCGAACATTAAAAATAGAACCGTAGCGAGGCTTGTTCGACTCTAACCGTTTTTCCATAGCGTGCAAAAAGCACTTCCCGCCATTGATCTTCGCGCATTATATGGTGAAGAGGGAGTGTAGCCATTTTGTCCAATATGGCTTTTTCAATTTGAGGCTTATGGAAATCAAGTACGGCTTGTTTCGAGCCGCTTAAAAATAGCTTCAAATATTCTGCCGCTTGGTCGGAAGTACCCACGGTTACCAGTGATAATATACTTTTAAGCGAGCGGCCCAATAATGCATCTAAATTTCCGGGCACAAAGCGAGAAAGTAAAAATTGCGTGTCTTTTAATAAGGCGTAGTCGTCATTCACCATCGTAATGTTATCTACCTGCTTCTCGGTAAAATAAAGGGTAGATTCATGTTTGTTGTAGTCCGGTGATGCACTTAGCGTAATGATAAGGTGGGCACGATAAATGGTCGTTTCAGCAACGTTAATGGTGATTGACGCTAATAATTGAATGCATAGGCGGTTGCTTGGGGCATTAAAGGTTAATTTGCCACTGTTTACCACGACATGAGCTTGGCCTGCCGGTATGGCTAAGGGGAACGATTGAGGCAGGTTTTCAGACAGTAACATATTGAGTTCATCGGCTGAAAATTGGTCGTAGCGAAGCTTTCCTAGCTTGATTAAAAGCTGGGAAATAAGAAGCATACCTCTGTCGCGCAAACCTAGTTTCATTTTTTCATGCTATGCATTTAATTACTCGGGCGGGCTATGATGGTCTTAACTCGTTATACATAAAACAGTTTTTAAAATATATAACATATCACTTTTAGATGGGCTGTTTATTTTGATAGTCTGGTCTTACCACAATGCTGCATATCATTTTATTTTTGATAATAAGTGACTAATACTAAGCATCTAATAATAAGAGTCGGCACAGCTCAGTCATGCGCCTACAATTCGTAATTGCATAGTAATACAGGCATTAACTGAGTATTTCACCGCGTAAACGTGTTTTGGAGCAATGCATGAATGAGATTCAGGGTAAGTATGACTATATCATCGTAGGCGGTGGGTCTGCAGGTGCGGTATTAGCGGCACGATTATCTGAAAACCCAGCTCTGAAAATTCTTATGCTAGAAGCCGGTACGAAAGACACTAACCCGCTTATTCATATTCCTTTTGGTTTATCGCTATTAAGCCGATTTGAAGGCATAGGGTGGGGGTATCATACCGCACCACAAAAAGAACTATACGATCGTGAGCTATTTTGGCCTCGAGGAAAAACACTAGGCGGCAGCAGTTCCGTTAATGCTATGTGTTACATTCGTGGTCAAAAAGAAGACTACGATTATTGGGTAGAGCAGGGCGCAGCTGGCTGGGGTTTTGAGGACGTGCTGCCTTACTTCAAACGCTCTGAAAACTTCTTCAAAGGTGAAGACGAATTTCATGGAGAAGGTGGGCCGCTGCATGTTTCTCAACTTAAGCACACCAGTGTGCTTTCCGATGCTTTCGTTGAAGCCGCAAGCCACGCAGATTTTAATGTTGTAGATGATTTCAACCGCGATATACGTGAAGGCATTGGCTATTATCATGTTACCCAAGTCAACGGACAGCGTTGCTCAACCGCAAAAGGCTATTTAAGCCAAGCACTTCACCGCAATAATCTTACTGTACTTACCGGTGTGGCCGCGGAAAAAGTACTATTTGACGACAACAGAGCCATTGGCGTGCAAGTACGAGAAAAAGGCAAAATTGCGCGGTATTCTATTAACCGTGAAGCGGCTAATAGCGAAGTAATACTCTGCGGCGGCGCTATCAACTCTCCCCAACTACTTATGCTTTCCGGTATCGGGCCAAGAAACGAATTGGAAGACCAAGGCATTTATGTCATGAATGACCTGCCAGGGGTGGGGCAAAATTTACAAGACCACCTAGACGCTATTGTTCAATTTACCTGTAAAGCACGAGAAGGTTATGCGATTGCTGCTGGTGCATTACCCTCGTACCTAAAGGCCTCGTACGATTATCTTTTTCACCGTAAGGGAATTTATTCTTCTAATGTGGCTGAAGCGGGCGGTTTTGTAAGTTCAAGCCTTGCTACCCGAGGGCCAGACATTCAATTTCATTTCTTGCCCGCTATATTAGATGATCACGGGCGAAAGTTTGCCTTTGGTTATGGATACGGCGTGCATGTGTGTTGTTTGTACCCTAAAAGCAGGGGCAGTATTACACTGCAAAGCAGCCATCCTGCCGATCACCCGCTTATCGACCCAGGTTACCTCACGGAACCTGAAGATAGACAAGTAATGATTGAAGGCATACGAATGGCAAGAAAGCTGTTAGCTGCACCTACGTTTGATAAATTTGAAGGCAGTGAACTGCATCCAGGCACTGATGCTGAGTCTGATGAAGCGCTTCTTGAGTTTCTAAGGGAGCGGGCTGAAACCATTTATCATCCTATCGGTACTTGTAAAATGGGGAGTGAAGGCGACCCTATGGCCGTGGTCGACAATCAGCTTAAAGTGCGCGGCGTAAAAGGCCTGCGTGTGGTAGATGCATCTGTGATGCCAAGCCTTATTGGCGGAAATACTAACGCGCCCACAATCATGATTGCGGAGCGAGCGGTCGATTTTATTAAAGCCGAGCATGAAGGGCGTGTTGCGCCCATTTAGCTAATGCGTTAGTTTTTCGACACTTGCATAAACAAATCGGCGGCGCAGTCACACATTTCATCAATGTGACTGCGATCAGCATAAATCCCATCAATCAATAGCCGTGCAATGCCATGCAAAGTACCCCACGTCACTTGCGCCATGCGAAGCGCATCTTGCCCTGCCGGTAGTAGGCCTGTTTGCTGCCAGTATTTCGTCATATCAACTTGAAACTGAAAGCAAGGGTAAGCCACTTCTTTGAGCCCCTGTGTTGCGCCATTGTCGTGCCAAATAGTACGACCGAACATAAGCTCATACATTTGCGGGTTATCCGCCGCGTACCCTATATATTCATGAATAAACTGACGAAATCGCAACTGGGGTGCCACATCATGCTGATCGAATATTCGCTTGGCGGTGGTATGCCACTGGCTAAAACCTTTTGCCGCAATAGCACTTAACAAGGCGCTTTTGTCTTTAAAATGATGATAGGGTGCGGTTCGCGACACACCAGCATCTTCCGCAAGCTTTCTAAGTGACAAGCTGTCTATGCCGAATTCTGCCACCCGTTTGGTTGCCGCCTCTAATAACGCCGTGCGTAAATCGCCATGATGATAAGTTTGTGCTGCATTTGTCATACTGGTGTAAACCAAACCCTATTTTATGGTTGAGACGAATAGATAACGTTTTATCTTGACAGTGTCAACATTGCATTTTATCTTGACGCCGTCTAGTTTGCAAAAATGTTAACAGGAGAGTGAAATGGAAGCAGAGTCAATGTCACAAGAAAACCCGTATTCTACCCTTGAAGTGATACAAGAAGGGTATATTGCAAAGGTCGTGTTAAACAGGCCAGAAGCCATGAACAGCATGAATCCTGCCTTTTGGACAGAATTCCCCGCTGCCATTCGCGCGATAGACGACGAGGGCACCGCCCGCGTTATTATCATTTCTTCTACCGGAAAGCATTTTTCAGCTGGCATGGACTTGTCGGTATTTTTGAATATGGCGAAAGACTTTAAAGGCGACCCATCACGTCGCGCTGAACGCATGCGCCGTATGGTGATGCTATTACAAGATAGCTTTACGGCGATAGAGCAAGCCCGCATGCCGGTAATTGGAGCAGTACAGGGAGGTGCCATTGGCGGCGCAGTAGACTTACTTAGCGCCTGTGACATACGTTATTGCACAAGCGATGCCTTCTTTACCATAAAAGAAACGCAATTAGGCATGACCGCCGATGTAGGCACATTACAACGTTTACCTAAGCTTATTCCTATTGGTGTAGTAAAAGAGTTGGCGTATACCGGCCGTAATTTTGGCGCCAAAGAAGCTCAGCAGTTAGGCTTCGTGAACAAGGTATTTGATGACCAAGACATCATGCTAAGCGAAGTGACTAAAGTTGCGCAGTCTATCGCGATGAATTCTCCGGTTGCGGTAGCAGGCACTAAAACCATGATTAATTTCGCGACCGAGCACACTATTGCTGAGAGTTTGACTTACATGGCTACGTGGCAAGCCGGTATGTTCCAAATGGAAGATGTGATGAAAGCCATGGAAGCACAGAAAACCCAATCGCTTCCTGATTTTGAGCCACTTCATGGCGCAGTAAATAAGATGAAAGACTAGCGTGCAGGCAACCGAATAGTCTACGAGTAACACGCTGTAAAAACAGAATATAAAAGCATTAAGAAACAGGCACTAGTTAAGGATTTATGATGAATACGACCGTTACCGATCATCCTGTATACCCAAGTTTATTTCGCCCGTTAGATTTAGGTTTTACCCAGCTTAAAAACCGTGTGCTAATGGGCTCTATGCATACTGGCTTAGAAGAAATGCCAAAGGGCCATAAGCATATGGCGGCGTTTTATGCAGAGCGTGCCAGAGGCGGTGTCGCCCTTATTGTTACCGGTGGAATTGGCCCGAATGAAGAAGGCTCAACCCACCCTTCAACTCGCCGACTAGATACAGACGAAGCTATCAATCACCATAAAGAAGTGACCGATGCCGTGCATATTGCGGGTGGTAAAATTTGTATGCAAATTTTGCATACCGGCCGTTATGCTTATAGCGATAAATTGGTGGCGCCTTCTGCAGTACAAGCGCCCATTAATCCGTTCAAGCCAAAGGCATTAGAAGACGACGAAATAGAACAGCAAATTAAAGATTTTGTATTTTCAGCCACTCAAGCACAGCGTGCTGGTTACGATGGCGTTGAAATTATGGGCTCTGAAGGTTACTTCTTAAACCAATTTATTGCTAAGCGCACCAACCATAGAGATGATGACTGGGGCGGCGAATATGAAAACCGTATCCGCCTACCTATTGAAGTGGTTCGTCGTGTTCGCGAAGCAGTGGGTAAACACTTCATTATTATTTACCGTTTATCAATGCTAGACCTTGTTGAAGGTGGCTCAAACTACGAAGAAGTGGTTCAGCTAGGTAAAGAGATTGAAAAAGCCGGTGCAACTATCATCAATACCGGTATTGGTTGGCATGAAGCCCGAATTCCTACTATTGCGACAAAAGTGCCCAGAGCCGCTTTTACCTGGGTAACAGCGAAGTTCCGTGAAGCCTTGAGCATTCCGGTGATAACGTCAAACAGAATTAATACACCGGAAGTGGCGGAAGAAGTGTTGGCGCGCGGCGATGCCGACATGGTGTCGATGGCACGCCCTTTCTTGGCCGATTCGGATTTTGTACGTAAAGCGCAGCAAAATCGCGCAGACGAAATAAACACCTGTATTGGCTGTAACCAAGCCTGCCTTGACCATGTATTTAATGGCAAGTTAACCAGCTGTTTAGTTAACCCTCGTGCGTGTCACGAGTTAGAGCTTAACATTGTGCCGGCCGACACCAAAAAACGCATTGCGGTAGTTGGGGCAGGGCCAGCAGGTTTAGCGTCAGCCGTAACGTCTGCCCAGCGTGGTCACGACGTAGTAATTTACGATAGTGCTAACGAAATTGGTGGTCAATTCAATGTAGCGAAACAAATTCCGGGTAAAGAAGAGTTCTATGAAACCTTGCGTTATTTTGCTCGTCAAATTGAGCTGCACAAAAATATTACGTTAAAGCTAAACACCAGAGTTGATGCAGCCATGCTTAACGACGAAGGCTTTGATGAAGTGATGGTGGCCACCGGTATTAAACCGCGCACGCCTGCCATTGAAGGCGTTGAGCATGAAAAAGTGATGAGCTACTTAGACGTGCTTAAAGCGAAAAAGCCAGTAGGGCAGCGCGTAGCCATTATTGGGGCCGGTGGTATCGGCTTCGATACGGCCGAGTTCTTATCACACGGTAAATCGACCCCAAGCCAGGATATTCCTGCGTTTATGAAAGAGTGGGGTATTGATATGACCTTTACGGCGCGTTCAGGGATTGAAGGGGTTAAGCCACAGCCTGAGCCGTCTAGTCGTGAGATATTCTTGCTACAACGTAAAACCAACAAAGTAGGAGCTGGCTTAGGTAAAACCACGGGCTGGGCTCACCGCGTAGGGTTGTTAGCGAAAGGGGTTAAAATGATTCCAGGCGTAACCTACGACAAAATTGACGATGAAGGCTTACACATTACCGTAGGCGGTGAAAGTCAGTTGCTTCCTGTCGATAACGTGATTATTTGTGCTGGCCAAGAGCCAATGCGCGACATCGTTGAAGGGCTTAATATGTCTTATCACCTAATTGGTGGTGCTGATGAAGCGCTTGAGCTAGATGCAAAACGTGCTATCGACCAAGGTACGCGAGTGTGTGCTGCGGTTTAAGTTGATATTTGAGATTTTGCAGCAGGGTTAGGAAGATACGTTAATATTTACTAACCCTAATATAGATTCCAGCATTGATAATTTTCTAAAAGGCCTATTCCTGCGGGAATAGGCCTTTTTATTTGTTGCGGTATTTTACAGGTAGCTAAGCGCCAGTAAGAGCCTTTCGGGGCTCTTTGGGTATGCGGCAGCTTTGTACGTGATGCAGACACTGGCATCATTAGAAAATAATGACAGCAATTAGTAGTGTTATCGGACTAATAACTCATTACTTTCTAGCAAAAATAATATGTTTAAATATACAGTCTCAATCATTTTATCCATGATTCAGTAAATGGAGAAACTTTCACTATACTAAATTGTTAGGTGCACTCAATAAGTCAAACAACGGAGGTTATAATGACAAAAAGTTTTAAGCCTATATTAGCAACAATTCTAGTGCTAGCCTTATTTTGTGGTGTCTGGTGGTTTGGCCATTATTCAGGGAAAGTACAGTTCTCTAATATAAATTCTGTAATGTTATTCTTGTTTACAAATGCAGCTCTGTGGGCAATGCCTATTTGTTTAGAAGCAGATGAAAAGGGTTCAAATTTTAGTTTTAAAAGTCACGGTTTCCAGTTGTCTATAATAGCACTAACAAGTCTCATTGCTCTAGGATCTGGACTTAGCCTGAAAGGTATAGAACTTGACTATTTCATTGCGTACTTAGTTGCCATTTTTCTATTAGTCTGTGTAGGGGCGTACATTAACTCAGGAAACAATGATTCTTCAGTTAACATTCATTGGAGCTACAGATTAGGGTCGTGGATTATTGGTGTAGTTTCGGTACAAATATATCTTATTTATTCTTTAGAGGATGAGGTCGTATCATGGTCTTTATTTTAATAGTTAGTACATTAGTTCTAGTTCTTGGGTACATAGTTATTGATAGCTACTTAAATCCAAAAGATGCGATTGCTGATCATTTAGTTAAATTAATTAATGACATAAAAGAAAAACAAAAACATCACCTTTAAAGCTGCACCTAATAAGCAAATAAAGCGGGACTACTAACGCTTGACTCGATACCGCTTCGCTACATATTTTAGCCAACTATTACTCGCTCCCTAGTAGGGTGATCGTCTGCTCATTGTCTGAAGCGGTCGCTTAATACCTACAAGGGTAGTGAAGCGGCTATGAAGTAGGCTTCTACTAACTATCTGCCATTCATACAAAACTGTCTAGTAAATGCGTTCCTTAGCTGCGCTAACGCTTTCATGTATTTGAAATAAAATAATCATTAATAAAGCATATAATCGAATAAATAATAAAACCCGACACATTAAGAAATAGAACAGGTTATTAATAAGCGCTGTTTTTCACTTTAAGCTATTAAATCATTACGAACATGAGATTCATTTATTATGTGGATAGTTTATGCGTTGCTCGCAACATTTTTCTTTGGTTTGCGAGGGATCTTGTATCAATGGACATCGCAGAAAAACTTAAATCGAGATCTACTACTATTTGGTGTTTTCTGTATAGGTTTTATCATCAGCGTAGTAGGGGTTCTGTTGTTAAATCAACGATGGTACGGCTGGGCAGATGTCGCTGTTGGTATGGGGCTAGGCTTTGGCTCTTTTGCCGCTAATGCTGTTTTACACAAAGGGTTTTCAGTAGGAAAAGCATCACTCATCAGCGTTCTAGCAGGGTTGACGCCTTTGTTTGTTCTCATCTTTGCCTTTTTACTTTGGAATGAGACGTTAACATCCATTCAATTAATTGGATTTGTAATTATTTTTTGTGGTCTTTGTATTATTAGATATTCTTCAGATATCTCTATTAATAATTTAAAAGGGGCGCAATGGGGGCTACTGGCTGCACTGTGCTTTACGTTTACTGATTTAATGGGTAAACAGTCCACACTTTTAGAGGCAGATGTTTTTGCGACGTTAACGTCTATGTTCGGCTTTGGAAGTTTCCTTTTTGCCATGAGATGGTTAGCAAAGCGTAAGAAATTTATAGGGTCTCAATATTCAGAGAAAACTCATTGGTCAGAAATAAAAACCTTCTCTTGCGGACTGATAGTAGGGGTCGCAAATGTAAGTGGAATGGTTGCAATAATATCCGCTTTTTCTATTGGTAATACTGGGTTAGTTTCCGCAATTTCAGGAATGAATATTTTACTTATTCTCCTTTATTCTCATATTGTTTTGAAAGAAACATTTAGCCGTCAAGAAGTGCTAGGCTTAACCGCTGCTTTTGTCGGCGTTATCGTGCTTAGATTGAATTAAACCTTTTTTGCCAGTAGCTTTTTCTGCCAGTACCTTTACCTGCAAGCACCTTTTTCTGTAAATACCTTTGCGCGCAAAAATACCAGCGCAATCGCGATGGCCGGCTGGTAGGTTTTGCGCTCAAGGGCTTAAGGAAAAGAGTAGCGAACAATGCGTTTTAGTACGCTAGCGTACTGCTTCCAAAAACTGCCAGTGTTGTAGTACATACCGTGTTGTTTAAATACAGCTTGTACTTTAGGGGACATTTCTCGGTAGCGTCTGGCGGGAATGTCAGGAAATAAATGGTGTTCTACCTGAAAACTTAAATGCCCAGTAAGTACGTGAAATAAATTTCCGCCCTTGATATTTGATGAGCCTAACCCCTGACGATAGTACCACTGGCCGCGCGTCTCATTTTTGCAATCCTCTGCTTTAAAGGTTTCCACATCACCGGTAAAGTGCCCGCAAAAGATGATGGTAGATGTCCATAAATTACGTAGCAAATTGGCAATAAGGTTGCCTGACAATACCCATAAGAACAGCGGGCCAGCCAGCAAAGGGAAGAGCACATAATCTTTTACCAACTGACGTGCGCCTTTACTGAAAAAGCGTTTTTTAAGCTCGCTATGGGTTACTTGGTTTTTGCGGTTGTCTTTCTTCTTACCGAAAAATACGCGTTCTGCGGCCATCTCGTGATACGACACACCCCACTGAAACATTATGCTAAGCAAAATATAGGTAGCGAACTGCCAGAGGTTTTTTACCCGCCATCTAAAGTCGTTCGATAAGCGAAGTAGGCCATAGCCAAAGTCTCTATCCTTGCCAATAATATTGGTGTAGGTGTGATGTTCGTAGTTGTGCACCCGGTTCCAACTTGCTCCATCGCAGGCAATATCCCACTCATACCGCTTTGAATTTATATGGCTGTCGTTCATCCAGTCATACTGACCGTGCATCACGTTATGGCCAATTTCCATGTTATCCAGTATTTTCGCTGCTGCTAAACTTAGTACGCCAGCTACCCAAAGTAGAGGCTGTAAGAAACCAAGCATTAATAATATGCGGCCACTCCATTCACAAATACGCTGGATAAGTATAATACGTCGAATATAGGCTGCATCTTCAGCGCCGATTTTATCTTTTACTTCCGACTTTATTGCATCAAACTGAGCTTCCAACATAGCGTAATCAGGTTTGCTTACGCTCTGCGGTGGGGTAGTTGCTTGTTGTAATCGCGCGTCAGTTTGACTAGGCGCTTCTTGTCGTTCCTCGGTATTAATTAAGACGCGAGTGTTCATAGTTGAATCTCCAAATCGGTTACGGCTTGCGATACACACAGCTGAATAAGTTGCTCGGCGCTATCGGACAGTTCGCCGGTGCGGGTATCGCGCACTACGCCCCGCTTTTTCACACATTGGCATTGATGGCAAATACCCATACCGCAGCCATACGTTACAGGCTGCTTCGCTTCTTGAAGCTGCAAAAGCAGAGATTTCTGATTATTCACCGATAAATGCTGGCCGTTGTGCACCAAAGAAAACGTTTCTTTTTCGCTCAAACTTCCAATGTTCACAGTGGGCAATGCGGCAAAATGTTCACTGTCTAACGTTGCCCCCGCCAATTTTGCTACTTCGTGAACCTGTTCGTACATTGCATTAGGGCCACACATCAACCAGTGGGCATCAGCAAAGTGTGATAGGTAATCCTTTACATCGCCATCTTTATGTCGAGTCAACACGGCAAAAGTAAAGTTGTTGGCGCGTTTTTGAAGTGCTAGTAATTCGCTTTGCAACACGTGCTCGTTGGGTTTTGCAAAGTAAAGCAGATGGACAGGCGCGCGGTGTATTAGGTTATTTTCAATGGCGTCTTCAAGCATAGCGATAAACGGCGTTATGCCAGAACCGCCCGCAACCATAAGTACGGGTTTATCGGTATTAGGTAAGGTGAAATTCCCCTTAGGCGCCGATATATTCACCCATGTATTGGGTGTTATCGAGGAAAGAGCCGGGGTAAGTGCACCTTCGTTATTGACCTTAGTGATAAGCCGAATATTTTTCGTTTCGCGATGAAAGCTTGCACCACAAGCGACGGTAAATACACGGGTAGTAAGCCTTCCATTCACTTCAATGGTTAGCGCGATATGTTGCCCTGCAATATGACTAGGCCAAGCTTTTTCGGGCGTTAAAATAACTTCCAGCATGTCAGAACTAAGATTTCTGACAGCTTCAACTTGCGCTCTGTAATAGCCATCTCGCCACGCAGGTTTAAACTGCTGTATAAGCACTTCCCAATATCCTCTCCATGAATTGTGATGGAGCAAGCGATGGGCTAGATTATCGAGTAATAGTTTCAACGTTGAGATCACACCTATTAATTTTTTGAAACAGACTTTAATAGAGAGTAAATAATTTAAGCGTACACTTGTATGCTCAATCAGCGCACAAGTGTAAGCTTAAATTTATTCTCGTCAAGTGAATAGTTAAAAATACGTACTCACGCAGGTTGATTGTTGGCAGGTAGGTTTTTGTAAGGTTTGTAATGTGTAGTTGACTGGTGCTGCAGGAACGTTATGAATTCGAGGAAATAATTGGCATTTCGATTAAACCCGAGTTTTGTTTGAAGCGCTACGAGTTCATAAAGCTAGCGCTCTTTGAGCCGTAGCCCTGAGCATAGCCACATGGGAAGCGCAGCAATTGCGGTGTTGGCAGATAATTTCGCGAAGAAAACCGGCCTTCCTTCTAAGAAAACCGTCTTTTTAATGCTTAAGTAGATGTCGAGCTGGTTAAGACGCTGTATTGAGCTAGATATGAATGAGTAGAAGTTAGGATGTACTCGGCCTAGTCTAAAGCGTTATTTTCTTCTCGTACTTTTAACGTAAGCTCGCTGTCTTGGGGGCTAATGGAAAAGTCGAATTTTCCTAATATATTCATTCCTAATAACCCATCTGCGTTGGGTAAAGCGTTTGTTGGTAGCACTAACGCAGAAACGTCGTTAAATCGATAGCCAGCAAAAAGGAAACTAGGTATATGTACCAAAGGGGCATTAATGGTGCCCGACGCGGTATTTACGTCAAAGTTACCAATAAAAGTAAGGCGTCCCAAACCGCCTAATCGGTTGAATAAGTCCGTGGTGATAGCAGTAGTACTTGCTCCAGTATCTAACACCATGTCGGCGGTTTGATTGAGTGCTTCAATATTTACTCGGTACTGATCGCCTTCTCGAAGGAGTGCCACGCGAGTAACGTCCTCGCCTAAAAGTTCACTTATTGGCACCGTCCCGTCAGTAACAATTTCATTGTCATAGTCTCTTTCTTTATACGCGATATTTCGTATGGTATTGGCGGCGTTATCATTGTAAGCCAAGCTTGCAAGAACATCTTCCATGAGGGTTATTTTTTGCTGTCTAGCATAAGCTTCGGCAAGTTGAAGCGTATATCGTCTGTTATCAGGCACTCGCTGGAACAAAGGTTCGTTCAAGCTTGCCACTAAATCCCACTGCCTATTTGCTTTAAGCTCTTCTTGCGCGTTGTCGTATAGGCTAGTAATCCGGCTTTCAACGTTATCTTGCATGTTAGGTGATAATGGTAGTTCAGCTAAATCGTGAAAATAAATAAGCGCTTCGGATAATGGCTGAGTTCTTAATACCAACTCGGCTTCTAACAGTAAAAGATCTTCATTGTTAGGGAAGCGCTGTAATTCATAGTTCAGTTGTTGATTAAGGAGTGCGTAGTTACCGCTACTTAACAGTTGATGCAATGCATCAATGTTCGTTTCAGATATACCTGCCTCACGGTATGCTCTCGCATTATTGGTTGACGAGATAAACCCCTCGCTAGGATCTTGGCCGTTAGTTGACGTTGAGTGCCCAGTACCTTTTTCATTCGCAGCGTTTTCTTTGTATGCAGCGTTTTCATAATCAGACATGCTATTTGACGTAGCTATATCTACAGCCTGGTTTAATGACAGCCATAAATAGCCGTTCAGAAATACGGATGCAGTAAGTACCACAACTAAACATGCTAATAGCCCTTTATTCATAATTTAAAACTCCGTTGGGCTTCGCAATTAAAAGTTGGGTTCAATGCATGCATTACCATAAATTTCCTTAAAGGGTTCAGGCAAACGTTTGGGTGCGCCACTATCTAAACTCACGCAAACAAAAGTGGTGAGTGCTTCAAATACGGTTTTTTGTCTGCGCTCACAAACAAATTGAAAGTGTCGTTTTAGGGTTAGCTTGTTATCACAACTCACAATCCACGTTGCACATTGTAGACTGTCACCTTCGTGAGAGGGCAGGTGGTAATCAAGTTCATGGCGTTTAATCACCATGGCGCGGTTGAGCGACTGATAGTCAGAAAACTGCAAGCCAAGTGAATTGGAATGGGCCCACGCCAATGCTTCTACTTGGGTTAAGTAAGCCACATTATTAACGTGGTTATAGTGATCTAAGTGGCTAGCATCTATTTGCCAAGATTTGATAAAGGGCGATTCATATCGCCATGGTAATAAAGACTCTGGCATTCGGGGTAAACTCAGTTGCTACCTTGGTGCGACTCTATAAAAGCCCACATCAGGTGGTTAAATTAGTAGAAACGATAGGAAGCGGGTTATCTTCTGGCAGAGGGACTGATTCATCAAACAACGTATGCATAAGCACTTCTTCTCGTTCGAGTACAGGATGAATAAAGCTTTGCACATCGCCAATGGCTTTAAATGAGTGGAAACCATTTTCTAGCAATTCGTGAAGCGACAATAAACCAGCTAATTTGGCGGGGCGTCTTGATAAGCTAATCAACATACCAATTCCCCTAATTTTAATCACATCGCCGAGTTGATCGCCAAGGTGTGCAATAATATCGAGTTGGCGTTGCCTGTCTTGCTGCCGGCCCGTATTGCGGTAGGCTAGGGCGTAGCTGTCACGATTTAATGGTGCTCCTTTGAGTTGATGTACCATTTGCATATCTAAATCGAATGACAGGGCGTTAAGTGCCAACGCATCATTCATGGCGTTCATGGCTTTGTCGGGAAGCACTTTGGCAAGCTTGGGGATCACCCTAACTAAGTCAGCGTCACGCTGGCTGAAATCTTTTGGGCCATACAGTTCATCTACAAAAAATTGCATGGCTTTTTGATAGCGCGCTTGTTTGGCTAAATCATCGTGAGACACCAGCAAGCGCTCGCATTGCCAATGCTGAAGTTCGTGAATATTATCCATAATACCCACTTTAAGCGCTAGGTCTCGAAGCGCATTCACTCTGTGTATATGCTTAACGATATTCTGTGACACGCAAATAATATCCTTCCGTAGTGCTTTAATACTAGCTTGACGCAAGCGAGTGGCGCATGCAAGCCGCTAAGCCTATTCCCGCCATATTTTCACTGTTATAATACCCGCCCTTAAATGTATGGCTAACGGGAAACGTCTTTGAATTTTAGTACTCGGTGCAATCTAACTCGGCTAACTTATTCACTCGCTGCTGGAGTTATTCTGCGTGGCGAATGAGATAGACCCTGACGTACCTGCGCTTATTACTTTGTTTAACAGCACCTTTACCGACTTTCAAACGAAGCTGGTATTAGGTGATGACGAGCCTGTTTATCTTCCTGCCACTGAAGATATTCCTTATCATCGCATTGTGTTTGCCCACGGCTTCTTTTCCAGCGCGCTGCATGAAATTGCCCACTGGTGTGTGGCAGGTGAGAAGCGTCGTTTGCTCGAAGATTACGGTTATTGGTATTGTCCTGATGGGCGAGATGCCAAGCAGCAAGCTGAATTTGAAAGTGTAGAGATTAAGCCGCAAGCTATTGAGTGGGCGTTTACCGAAGCCGCAGGGCGCCAATTTCAAGTGAGTACCGATAATTTAAATGGTGCAGAGCCCGATAGAAAAGGTTTCACTAAAAATGTAGAAGCCCAGTTAGCGTGGTATAAAAACAATGGCTTCCCCCCAAGGGCGGCACGCTTTATCGATGCTTTAAAAAAACACACAGAAATTAACGGGAGCGCAGTAACCCAATGAACAAGCCGGTATTTCGATTAGGTGTGGTAGTTAACCCTTTTGCAGGTATAGGCGGCGCGCTTGCATTAAAAGGCAGTGACGGTGCCGATGTGCGTGAAAAGGCGTTAGCAATGGGCGCTGAAAAAAAAGCTAACGAAAAAATGGCCAAAGCGCTGTCTATAGTAGAGGGCTTGTCAGAACAGTTCACTATCGTTACCGCCGGTGGCGAAATGGGCGAAGACGTGTGTGCTTCTTTAGGTTTACCCTTTGAGGTGGTGTACAAGAGTGCATCGCAACAAACAGAAGGGGAAGATACCGAGCGTGCCGTACAGGCTTTTCTTGGCTGTAATCTTGATGTTATTTTATTTGCTGGTGGCGATGGTACTGCCCGCAATGTATGTAAAATTGTGGGTGACAAAGTGCCGGTGCTGGGTGTGCCGGCGGGATGTAAAATCCATTCGGGCGTTTACTGTGTTACCCCGTCTGCCGCAGGGCAGGTTATTAGCCAAATGATCAAGGGCGAAATTGTCAGTGTGATGGAAGGCGAAGTACGAGATATCGATGAAAACGCATTTCGAACCGGAAAATTGATAGCAAAACACTATGGCGAGATGCGAGTACCCGCCGAACTAACCTACGTGCAAGCAGTAAAAATGGGTGGTAAAGAGGACGAAGCGCTCGTCCTCGATGACATTGCCGCTACCATTAGCGAATTAATGGACGACAACACAGACACCTATTTTGTTATGGGGTCGGGCTCTACCGTAGGCGCGGTTATGGAGTTTCTGGGTTTAGAAAATACCCTACTAGGTGTTGATGTGTTGCAAGACAAAGCGCTTGTAGCCAGCGATGTAACTGCATCTGAATTGCTTTCGCTTACCCAAGGAAAGCCAACCCAAGTGGTGTTAACCGTTATCGGAGGGCAAGGGCATATTTTGGGGCGTGGAAATCAACAGCTTAGCCCAGACTTTATCCGCGCTATTGGCAAAGAAAATATGCGGGTTGTTGCGACTAAACAAAAGTTACAATCGCTTGGTAATAAACCATTACGATTAGATTCTGGCGATGCTGAGTTAGATGCATCGCTACAAGGTGCGTTCACCATTATTACCGGTTACAAAGACAAGGTTCTTTATAACGCCGAATAGTTTTAAAGTTTTAGATTACGTTTAAGAATAGGAGAAATACGTGTTACCTCCGGCTTCAGCCCCCCAACAAGTAGTAAACCAAATTGCAGCGATAGAGGCTGCGTTAGATGATGTAGTTAATCATGGTAGTGACGATGAGCTGTTTACAGCCAGTTACTTACAAGGCCATTTCGCCGTGGTGTCTCGTCAGCTAGAAATGCAAAGCAGCGCAACTATGCAGCAACTAGATTCAGATATGGCAGCAAGCTTGCAAGCCGCATTTAACAACAAAGAACTAGAGGGCGATGATGCTGCGCAGGTTAAGAGCCTTTGGTCACGATTATTTGACCAGGCGCGCAGCTAAGCGCCAAAATGTCGCACAACAAAGCGCTATGCGTGGAATCTGGAAACGGAATAATTATCCGGCAAATTACGCCTGAAAGCGGCATGGCTTTGCCGCTTAGGCACCCTCACTTTCTCTCAATCGTTGGTGTTATTTTAAACACCCAGCCACGTTGATTGGCGTTCCTTTTCTAAAGGTAGCTAACTACAATATATTCTCTCTAAGCCCCCAAGTAGCGGAGTAATGCGGCGTACGGCTGTGTTTTATAGGCTTTCTGACATCGCTTGCTTTAGCTCGGCACTTGTTAGCGTTAACCTTTTTTCAGTCTTTATGCGCTACATGACACGCCCCCACAGGTTGTGGTGCGAATATTGCTAATTCTTGTTGTTGACAAGAAAAGACAAGTAGTGTGACACAACGCGCTTTTTACAAATGGCTTATTTCTAGGTGAATATATGTTCGGTTTAATTCAACTTGCGAGTTACAAGCGTAGCGCTAGTAACACACCCAAAAGAGCAAGGTACTGCACGGTACGCTGTACCTTTCGCTGTATTTTGCGCAACACTTCGCGAGCTATTTCTGCCGGATTAATACTTGCCATCATTGGCGGCTGTCAATCGTCGGACGACCCTAAAGCCCAAATGTCACAGTCTGATCCCTTGGCGATTCCAGCCCTTGGGAATGTTGAATATCACACCTACATTTTAGCCAATGAGCTGTTTGCCGATTTGCGACCTTCTAGGCAAGCGCGCTATGCCGTGGCGGGATTTGTGCCTGTTGATACCATGAAATACAACAAGAATGATCAACATCCATTGATGATGTTAGGGCATCAATTAGAACAGGGTATGATGACCGAAGCCACAAAACGTGGTTTTACTACTCAAGAATTTAAGCTTTCGAACGATATAATTGTTAATGACGAAAGCGATAGAGTACTTACGCGCAATATCGACCAATTGTCCGATATCGAACGGGTCGATTTCTATATAACAGGTACCTTGGTTTACCAACAGTCTGGGGCTGTGGTTAACGCAAGAATTATCAATGTTAGAAATAAAGACGTGGTGGCGGCAGCTACCCGCTTTTTTCCCGCTGAGATTTTCTGGGAAGAAGAGCGAGTGACGAGCCGTAATGGTCGACTGTACAGAACTGAAGGTGGAAGGTAACGGGATGAACGCACTATTTAAATGCACGGCATGTATCCTAGCAATATCAACGTTAACCCTGAGCGGTTGCTCTATGATGTTAGGCGAAGAAGAAGTGGCAGTTGAAGAAACGTCTCGACCGGCCATGAATGTAGTAGATATTATGGCGATAGACCGTCCTTCACCACAAAAAGAAGACGACGAACAGTCAGACGAGCAAGAGGGAATGGATGCTTTCGGCGCCTTGGGCCAACCTACACTTTATTCGAGTGTTCAAGGGGCCTATAAAGGGCGACCGCTAACTAAGCATATTGGTGATTACGTAAAAAATATGACCCAAGACCTTATCGCAAATATGGAATATGTGAATGAAAAAACGCCCATAGGCGTAACGCATTTCGCGCTTATTGATACCAATCTTCAAGAAACGGATTTGCTGGGTAAGCAAATGGCAGAATCATTTGTTCACGAACTGCATAAATTTCGTGTGCCCGTTATCGATTTTAAAGCCACAGACTACATTCGTATTACCGACGGTGGCGACTTCGTTCTTAGCCGCGACTATTTAGAATTAAGCAGCAGTTTACCCATAGATTACGTACTTACGGGCACCATGGCTAAACACCAAGGCGGCGTGTTAGTTAACGCCAGAATATTAGGCATAGAGTCTCGCGCGGTAGTGGCGAGTGCACAAATGCTGGTGCCATTTTATGTGGTAGAAGCGTTGATCCCTAGCGACGGTAGCCAAAAGAACGGCATGCGTGATGGCGTTAAATTAAGTAGAGGTTAATCATGAAAAGGCTTATTGCTTTGCTGGCAATGGGGTTAGTCGCTAACCTCACCGCGTGTACCAGTACTGAATCAATCGGCTCTTTTTGGCTAGGTGATGACGGAGAAATTTCTCACTCCGCTGAGCCTGTTCCTGTGCCAAGGGGATCAGGCCTTGAGTACCACCCAGACTCTCGCGACCGTGAATACCAGCAGCATGTTGCCGTAGACCCAGGCTACAGAGACCCATTGCACCAAGGATTTTCTCCTTCACAAACCCACAAACGCTTAAATGACTATGCATCGCAATTGGCGATGGACTTAATGGATAACGCAATCCGCCTTACTCAGCAAGACATGGTGGGGGTGACCAGCTTTGTGCGCCTGAATGAATCTTTAGGCGATAGCACGGTGTTAGGAAATCAACTTTCTGAATACCTTATTGCCGAACTTCAAGATTTTGGGCTAGCCATTGTTGACTTTAAAATGGCTGGTGGCGTGACAGTAACGCCCTTTGGTGATTTTGTATTAAGCCGCAAAGCGAATGCACTGGCCAAGCAAGTGTCGATGGACCATGTAGTGACAGGCACTATTATTGAAGACGACAGGGGCGTTCGCATTAATGCCCGTATTGTTTCAATGCAAAACAAGCAAGTTGTTGCCAGTGCGAATATCTATATTCCCGCGTTCATCGTGACCGATTTAAATAAAGGCTTAACGGCGCAGGTGCCAGTTCAATAACGGGTTACGCATCGGTGAGTTTCTAACTGCCGGTGACAATCGAATTAAACAAAAAAGCGCAGTCTGAAGTGGGCCAGTAAAATAGGCGTTCAGCACTGCGCTTTTTTATTGCAGCTTAAAAAATTGCAGCTTAAAAATAGCGATAAAAGCCATCGCTATTCATCAAAGATACTTCGTATACAGTCTCTCACCATAAACCGTGCAGGATGTACCGCTTGGCACAAATCATTGTTTAGCGGCAAAGGCTCATGGGTTAACGTGCTTGCTAATAATTCCGCCATTAAAGGCGCGGTAGTGAGGCCGCGTGACCCTAAGCAGCATAATGTGCTTACTGGAGTTGCTGGCAACGGGGCAGCGGTATAAAGCGGCTTACCTAACGACAACCCAACATATTGAGTTTTAAGTGCCGAAAAATCTGCAAGCATACCAGACACAGGTTGATGATCTGGTGAACCTAACCGCGTGGCCGCCCTTGCTTCGCCATCATGCTCGAGCTGTTGTACAACATCAGTATTCGCCATTGCTTGCTGGTGGGTTTGCAGGTTTTGTTCACTTTCCTGAGCTCGTACTTCTGTAGATAGGTCGTTTTTGATGTAGGTTGAGCCAAGGGCATGTCGGCTATTTAATGCTGGAGTCATATAGCCTTTGTGGCATATCACAGTGGTTAATGCGTTTATGGGCGCTTGAGTAGTAATGGCTTCTACTTGCCCGCGCACGGGGCGCAGCGGTAACGAAGCAAATGCATTACTGCCCACAGCACCAGCACCTGTGGCCAAAATAAGATGATCAGCATACAAGGTCTTATTATTTGATGAATCCTCTATGCCCGCCGTTACACTAAACTCCACGGCAAGGTGGTGTGCTTGGGCAAGCGCAACCGATAATGATGTTTTGTCACTGTCATTCAATACAGTGTGAGAAAGGTACTCATGGTGACATAATACGGTCACATCTGCGTACTGTTTTGCTTGCTCAATTAGCGCACGCACTAAGTCAGGTGGCGATATCCAGCCCCCTTGCTCTATAAACAGTCCATCATAAGGTAAGGCGATGCTCGCTTTTTCCGATAGCGCCTCAGGGCTTATTGGTTTGATTAACGCCTCTGGCCATACACCATTAGCCACCAGTTTTTTCTGCCGAACAGCGACCTTCTCGTTAAAGTTAAGCTGCGCAACACCGCAAAAGTCGTATGCCACAGTCGTTTTTTTCAACGCAACGTTTGTTGAATCTTCTTGCTCATCAAGCAAGGTGTGGTAAATATGCGAAGCATACAAAAAGCTATGCGCTTGGATACGGCTGGCAATACTGGCCTCGGAATGAAGCTGAGGGAAAAAACCTCCTTGTGGGTTGCCCGATGCGCCTGTGGCTAAAGCCTCTTGATCATGACATACCGTAACGTTAATGCCACGCTTGGCTAAAGAAAGTGTCACCGTTGCTGCCGCAAGGCCATTGCCCACCACAATAACGTGGCTTTTAGGAGCAATAGCAGCTTGATTGTAACGATAGTAGGGGCCTTCGAAGGCACGCTTTTCAGCTAATGTCGACGCGGCTTCTGTTTCATAAACACCCACCAACATATCGCGTTTTCTACCAAAGCCTTTACGTTTTGATACGGTAAATCCAGCGGTAGCCAACCCGCGCTTTACAAAACCCGCCGCTGTAAAGGTGGCAAAAGTAGCACCTACTTTAGACAATCGCGCCATTTGCTCAAATAACGTGTCGGCCCACATGTCAGGGTTTTTACTGGGGGCGAAGCCATCTAAAAACCATGCATCAATCAGCCCAGCTGTTGGGCTATGCCATTGAGGCAATAAATCGTGTACATCCCCAATCCACAAATCCAACGTGGTATCAAATTCATCGAAATGACGCCTATGGCACCCATCTAGCTCCATAGGATAGCGCGTACTTAATGCGCCAGCTTCTTCTTTCAAAGCGGGAAATGCCAGTAATGCCTTTTCCATATCTGGTTTGGGTAGTGGGAATTTTTCCGTACTTAAAAAGAATAATTGTTTAAGCGGGTGGCTGGGATTGGCGTTTCTAAAGTGTTTAAACGCTTGCATGGCAACCAGAAAGTTAAGCCCAGTGCCAAAGCCGGTTTCAGCAATCACAAAGCTAGGGTTGCTATGTGCCAGCCAACGTTCAACAATGCTATTTCCACCCATAAATACATATTGGGTTTCATTAATACCACTGTCATTGGAAAAGTATACGTCGCCAAAATGGTCGGCGACAGGCGTGCCGTTTTCATTGAAATGCACGCTTGCTTGTTGAGATTTCACCGGTGTAATTTAACTCTTTATGCGGTTGATAACTAACTATTCAAAGACTATCTGATTGCGACCTTGTTCTTTGGCTTTATACAGCCTCTCGTCGGCGACCTTGTAGATTTCAGACAACGTGTCACCATTTTCAGGCCAGCGGGCCACGCCGATACTTACGGTCATTTTAGCGTCAAAGCCTTCTGCGTTTAACGTGTGTTCAACTGAATGCCGTAAGCGCTCTGCAATGCTATGTGCTTGAGAAGGCGTAACATCGGGTATAAGTAAACAAAACTCTTCGCCGCCGAATCGAAAAGCCCAATCGTTTCGTCTGCGCATACTATTGATAATACGAGATACGTCAACAAGTACTGCATCGCCCACGCCATGACCATATTTGTCGTTCACCTTCTTAAAATGATCAAGATCGACTAACACCATAGATACATTTTTTTGTTTCTCGGGCAATGTTTCGCAGAGCATGTCGAAAATAGAGCCTAGAAGCAAGCGGTTGTTCAGCCCTGTGAGCGGGTCTAATGAGGCCATTTCCTGCAAACGTTTGACGGTCTCTGCCCGCTTTCGTTCATAGGTATAAGATAACGCCCAAATAGCCGTAAGTGTTAAGGCAATATTGACAATGGCAATGACGGGTGTGTCGGGATTATGCACAATATGTCGGTAGGTCAAGATGCCGCAGCCTGATAATACATATAAGACAGAGTAGATGGTGCCTAATTTGGTACCCAACAGCAAATAGGAAAGAACTGGCACAATGAATAGCCAACTGTACAGTGCTGAGGTAAATGAGGCAGAAAGAATGCCAATAAGAATAACCGTATACAGGGCGAATAAAAATACGGAAGACCATAATTTTAAGTTCGGTGTCTTTTTATGAATCGCTAGAATAGCGAGGGAAAGAAAGACAACCAGCAACTCAACAAAGGCCAATACTTTGTGGCCTACAATCCAGTTATTGATAGTAAAAATGACACCTGCAACAATGATAACAAGTAGAACAACTCTTAATACCGTACGACGAAACTCAAGTTCGTTGCCCCACAAGTTAGAAGTGGCCATGGTGATGTGTATTCCCGCACAAATTTTACTAAAGATTTTTATGTTATAAGAACTGCACGCAGTAGAACGCGCTGGTGAATAGTGATAGTACACAATTTTATCTGAATTGATTCAAAGAGTTTATCTTAATTGTTAAAGATAGACGAATGGATAAGAGATGTGAGCAGTTTTGTGAAGTTAAACAACTATATCGATACCCATCAATACAGTTGCCTTGCCATAGACCGAATGAACTGCTTAAAAATTTAGTGAAGCTTTTGTGAACTTGCTATTTTCTTCTAGTATTTGAATGTGCCTTTCATGATACATTGATTGAAGCAATTCACGTGGCGCAAAAATAATTAAAGCAAATGCATCAGGATGCGGTTAGAAAAAGTGAAGTGCTGGGTCTTAAGCTGCAAAGCAGACCACTTTACCAATCAAAATCGTTACCATAGCCGCATCAACGCAAAGGGTAAACTATGAGAAGAGCAGTTATCACCGGTCTTGGAATTGTTTCAAGTATCGGCGTCAATAAACAAGATGTACTTGCTTCATTGCAAGCAGGTAAGTCAGGTATTACACACTCTGAGCAGTTCGCTGAGATGGGCCTAAGAAGCCAAGTGTGGGGTAATATCGATATCGACCTTAAAGAGCACATCGACCGTAAAGCTATGCGGTTTATGGGTGATGCGGCGGCCTATGCTTATGTTGCAATGCAACAAGCCATTGAAGATTCAGGCCTTGAAGACAGCGACATTTCTAACGATCGCACCGGCATTATTGCTGGCTCTGGCGGCGCGTCTTCTGAAAACCAAGTACTTTCGGCAGACATTCTGCGTGAAAAAGGCGTAAAACGTGTGGGGCCGTACATGGTTCCTCGTTGTATGGCGTCTACGGTTTCAGCATGCCTTGCCACGCCGTTTAAAATTCGCGGTGTGAACTACTCAATTGCGTCGGCATGTGCAACTAGTGCTCATTGTATTGGTAATGCCATGGAGCTTATTCAACTGGGTAAGCAAGACGTTGTATTTGCAGGTGGCGGTGAAGAATTGCACTGGGCACTGTCAAGTCAGTTCGACGCCATGGGCGCACTGAGTTCTAAATATAACGACAACCCTTCAGTAGCATCACGTACTTATGATGCAGCACGCGATGGCTTTGTTAGCTCTGGCGGCGGCGGTATGGTTGTGGTTGAAGAGCTTGAGCACGCATTAGCCCGTGGCGCAAAAATCTATGGTGAAGTGGTTGGCTACGGCGCAACTTCTGATGGCTTCGACATGGTAGCACCATCAGGCGAAGGCGCAATCCGTTGCATGAAAATGGCCATGCAGAATGTATCTGCACCCATCGACTACTTGAACACCCACGGTACTTCAACACCTGTAGGAGATGTGAAAGAACTGGCGGCTATACAGGAAGTATTCGGCCAATCTGGTGTGCCAATTAGTGCAACAAAATCACTAACGGGTCATGCATTAGGTGCAGCTGGCGTTAACGAAGCTATCTATAGCTTGTTAATGATGGAAAATAATTTTATTGCGCCATCAATTAACATCGACACGTTAGACGATGCCGCCGCTGGTCTCGACATTGTCACACAAGCACGTGAAGTAACGTTGAACACGGTTATGTCTAATAGTTTTGGTTTTGGCGGTACTAACGCGACGTTAGTGATGCAGCGCTACCAAGGCTAGACTATAACGATAAGCAAGTTCGTATCGGACTTGTTGATATACTTGATGGGGAGCTTGATTTTCCCCATCGAGTTAGTAGTTTTCACCTGCTATCTTGCCGTTCGTACCTGTGACTATCTAACTATCACGCCTCATCTACAAGCAGCGCGAACAAAGCCTTTGGTCGACTGATGGTTATTTTTCCATAATGTAAATGCAGTAATCCTTGGCTTTGCAAGTCGCCTAAGAGTTGGTTCACCGTTTGTCGGCTACTGTTTATCATTTGCGCTAAAGATTCTTGCGATAACGTTAAGGTAATAGCGTTGTCTTGGGGGAGATGCTGGCCGTAACTGGTGGTTAGCATCAGTAGGCGCTTAATTAACTGGTGTTGTAAGTTTAGCCCAGCGCTGGAATCGATAAATTGAAATGCACTTCTTACTCTTGAACACAGCAGGCGGGCAAAGTGTGGGTAAAGCTCAGGGTGAGCCTTTAATACTGCGTTAAACGCACCTTTTGGGATAACCGCAATCACAGTATCGATTTCACACACACTATTGTGAGTGCGGGGTAAATCGTCGAAAAGAGAAATTTCACCAAACCACGTGCCAGGCCCAAGCAATGCAAACAGCATTTCCTTGCCATTAGCACCAATATTCATTACACGCAGGCGGCCTTCGCATACGCCATAAAAACCAATGCCTTCCTCGCCTTTAGCATGCAGTTGTTGACCTACTTTTAAATGACGAATACGTACCTTAGCAAGCAAGGCGCACTGCAAGTTTTCAGGGAGTGAAGAAAACCACATTGAGCTGGTTAAAACGGTTGAGTATTCTTGAGTTAACATTTTCATTACAGTGTCGTTTATCCGACAGTTTAGCCTGTAAATTAGGCGTAAGGTAGAAAAAAATGTAGGAGATGAATTATGAATTCAGAAGTCAAAGCACAGGTGAGTGAACAAGAGTGGCAAACCCGTGTGGATCTAGCGGCGTGCTATCGTGCAGTGGCCATGTACGGTTGGGATGATTTAATTTTTACCCATATATCTGCAAGAGTGCCAGGGCCCGAGCATCATTTTTTGATAAACCCTTACGGCATGATGTTTGATGAAGTCACAGCGTCAAGCTTGGTGAAGGTAGACTTACATGGCAACAAGGTCATGGAAAGTGAGTACGACATCAACCCCGCGGGCTTTACTATTCACAGTGCGGTGCACGAAGCTAGAGACGATGCGAAGTGCGTGATGCATTTGCATACTACTGAAGGGGTTGCACTTTCAGTATTAGAGGAAGGATTACAAGCGTACTCACAGCAGTCTTTGTTTCCGTTAGCCTCTTTGTCTTATCATGCCTATGAAGGCGTAGCCTTGAACCCTGATGAGAAAGCGCGCCTAGTACGCGATTTGGGTGAGACACAATTTATGATTTTACGGAATCACGGCTTGCTTACCTGTGCCGACACCATTCCCGATGCGTTTTTGTTTATGTTCATTTTTCAGCGAGCTTGCGAAATACAGTTAAAAGCTCAGGCCACAGGCCAGAAGTTAATCCCTATTCATTCTGCTATTTTGCAAGGGATCCGCGCACAAGCGTCTGAAGTTACAAAACAAGCGGGGGGAAGCCTAGCGTGGCCAGGAATTAAGCGGCGGGTTGCCCGACGATTCCCTGGTTTCGACAAATAAGCGCTAAAGTAGACTAAAAAACTGTATTGATTCATGGTGCTCAAGGTTACTAATCCAAAGGATTGAGGTAAACTTAGCATCATGAAAATACTCTTTGAAGATACAATTCCTTTAGGCCGTGAATACTTCAGCGGCTTAGGCGATGTTAGCAGTTATGCATGGCAAACCCTTACTCCGGAAGATATCAAAAACGTAGATATCTTGGCTGTGCGTTCCACTACCAAAGTCAATGAAGCCTTGCTTAGCCAAGCGTCGCAACTCCAGTTCGTTACCACTGCCACCTCTGGCACTAACCACATGGATAAAACCTGGCTTAATAGTCAGGGGATCAGCTGGAATTCCGCGGGCGGTTGTAACGCCGTTGCCGTGGCCGAATATGTACTTAGCGCATTATTTTTGGCTGACCAAGCAGGTAAGATAGACATTAATGCTATTACCGTGGGTATAGTGGGGGCAGGACATGTAGGCACGGCCTTGGCTAAACGATTAGCGGCATTGAACATTGAATATAAGTTGTGCGATCCCCCATTAAATGAGTCGGATGACCCACGCAGTTTTGTTGGTTTTCAAGACATTATCGATTGTGATGTGATCACGCTTCATGTGCCCTATGTGAAGACAGGCAACCATGCCACGGGTAAGTTGATTAATGCTGATGTGCTAGGGCAACTAGGGAGTAATCAGTTGCTTATCAATGCATGTCGTGGTGAGGTGATTGATGAACAGGCTTTGTTAAATCGGCTGAAACAACCAAACGCGCCCTCGGTGGTGTTAGATGTGTTTGAAAATGAGCCCGCCATCAATCTTGAACTATTGCAATATTGTTGGCTTATGACACCTCATATTGCGGGGCATTCAGTAGAGGGTAAAGTGCGAGGTACTCAGTATGTTTACGAACAAATATGCAATTTGCTGAAAGAACCTTGTACTAAAACTCTCGGCGAATATTTATCCGCTGTTGAACGCATAGAAGTAGAATTGACCTCAGCATCAGCTTCCACATTGTCGAAACAAGATTTAATAGGCTTAATGCTAAAAGTTTATAGCTTGCGTGTTGACGATAAAGCATTTCGAGAAGGGGTAGGGGATGTATCGAGGCAGAAAAGTGAAAGTGCGAATAGCGAAAAAATTTCTGCGTGCATTAGCCACACCTTTGCTACTATGCGCAAAAGCTATCGGGTAAGACGGGAATGCAGTGCGTATACGCTGATATTGCCCAGTAACACATCAGATGAAATTAAACAGCAATTGAGAGGGTTAGGCTTTTTGTTGCAAGCCTAGCTTGCCAGCCTAACGTCTTCTATTTTTAAGCAACACTATTAGCAGGAGAAACAACACTTATGTCACAAGCCTTTGACGTTGCCGTATTAGGCGCGACCGGTCTAGTTGGGCAAACCATGATAGAACTACTGGCAGAGCGTGGCTTTCCAGTAAATCGTTTATATCCACTAGCCAGCAAACGTTCAGCGGGAACCAGTATTAGCTTCAAGGGCGAAGATGTAGAAGTGTTGGATGCAGATACGTTCGATTGGTCGTTGGTACAATTTGGCTTTTTCTCTGCAGGCGGCAGTATTTCTGCTGAGTTTGCGCCACGTGCCGCTGATGCAGGGTGTATCGTTATCGATAACACGTCTGAATTTAGGTACGAGCCAGACATTCCGCTTGTCGTGCCAGAAGTTAATGCCCATGTACTGGCTGATTTTCGCAATAGAAACATTATTGCCAACCCTAATTGTTCAACCATTCAAATGATGGTGGCGTTGAAACCAATACACGATGCTGTGGGTATTGATCGTATTAACGTAAGTTCGTATCAGTCTGTATCTGGTGCAGGAAAAGAAGCGATGGAAGAGCTGGTGAAGCAAACTGCTAGCCTGCTAAACGCGCGAGAGCTAGAAACAAAAGCGTTTAGCCGTCAAATCGCCTTTAACGTTATTCCTCAGATTGATGCGTTTCAAGACAATGACTACACCAAAGAAGAAATGAAAATGGTGTGGGAAACACAAAAAATTATGGGCGATGACAGCATCTTGGTTAATGCAACGGCAGTAAGAGTGCCAGTATTTTACGGGCATGGTGAAGCCATTCACTTAGAAACTCGCGCTCCAATTGATGCTGAACAGGTTAAGCAATTACTTGCTGATGCACCAGGCGTAAAAGTTTATGATGCTGCCGATCAGTTTCCTACCCAGGTAAGCAGTGCCAGCGGCAATGATATGGTCCATGTTGGGCGTATTCGAAACGATATTACTCACCCTTGTGGTCTTAACCTTTGGGTTGTGTCAGATAATATCCGTAAAGGTGCGGCGACAAACAGTATTCAAATTGCTGAAACCTTAATTCGCGATTACATGTAATCATAGGGCTAAGTAGGCAAAACCCAAATTAGGGCATTTAACATTGATTTCGCCGAGTAAGTAAACATTTTGCTTGCTCGGCCGATAAGCAGTTATATCGATATTCAACAAATAGATACCGAAAACAGAAGGGCTAACTAGATTGCCTTTAATAACTGGTTTATAGTTTCTTAAACCAGATTACAAATACCGTCGACCCAAGTGGTGTTGTCAATACATCAGCGAAGGTTAAAAATAGCGGTAAGCAATGTAGAAAATCTGTATTGATAGGGCATTTTCATTCGTGCGCAGGCGCTATCAAATGATAAGAATAAAAAGCTGAACCCGTTTGCAGCATTTAAGTGCAAATTAGAAGAGGTTTAGCTACGAATCTCCACCATGACACTTGGTGGTGTTGACGCTTGAGGGCATATAGGATTGCTATGAAATTGCATTTGACGGGCTTAGTTTTACTTACTTTATGTTTACTAGCCCCCCACAATAATGTCGATGCACAGGAACGCGCTACCCTGCTGAAAGGGCCCAAGAACGCGACCAGCCAGTATTCTGGATTAGAATACGGCCCCATTGATTCTCAAGATACTCTTTGGCGTATAGCCGAGCGCTATCGCCAAAATAATAACCTGTCGGTTTATCAGGTTATGTCAGCTATTTATGAACTAAACCCCAATGCATTTGAACAGCAGAACTTAAATTTACTGGTTGATGGTTCAGTACTGAAATTGCCATCAGAACGGTATATTTCTCGTATCGATGCTAGGCAAGCACAAATACGCGCAGAAAGTGACGAGCGAACCTTTGCTGAGTTGCTAAACAAACCTGGTAGCAGTGTACGAAATATCAAACCGCCTGCGCCTTTGGTGAATCAAAACGATTTAAGCCAAACCCAATCCAATATTGAACAAAAAATTACGCGTTTAGACCAAGAGCAAACCCGTCAGTTTGATGAACTTCGGATGCAATTTGCTGCGTCATTAGAAAACGTAGAAGCTTTATTAAATGAAAATCGCAAACTGTATGAGCGGGTAGACGAGGTTAACGGTGAACTTCAAGAGCTTCGTAATCAGGTTGAAGGTGATGTTAAAACACAAATAGATACGCAAGTTGCGCTGCAACAAGAGTTGCTCGAGATGATGAGAGCCGAGCAAATGCAGCGAGAAGCGGAAAAACAAAACTCGATGTGGAGTTCGCTTTCTAGCCCAATGCTTCTCATTATAGGCTCCGGCATTATTACCTTATTGTTGGTCGGCGGACTGATTGCTTGGTTATTGAAACGTAAACCGGCAGAAGCTACACAAACACCAGAAGTTCAAGAAGTTTCTGATGATGTGCCAGTGCCCGATACTGACATGGCCGATTTGGCCAATGCGCTGGAGCCAGATCTTGGCGATAGCATGGAGTTGACGGATGACGATCTGTTTAACGACGACGACTTGCTTGATGATGTGCTTACGTCTGAGTTAGAAGAAAGCCTTGATGATGATTTAGAAACCTTTGGCGACCTCGACGATGACATGCTGGTGCCGGAAGATGATACCGATGATTTATTTGAGTCGGGCAGCGATGAACTCGATCAGAATGAGCTCGACAGTTTGTTCGATGATGATGATTTGTCCGATAAGCTCAGTGAAGATGACAATAACAGTTTAGAAGGGTTTGATTTATCTGGTGATGACGATGATTCACTTGATACCGAGCTTGATACAGACCTAGGTGTAGGCGAAGCACAAGATGAAAACGATATTGAAGAAGCGCCAGATGCGTCTGAACCCGATGCCTTAGATGACGACTTTGATATCGATGATATTTTAGATGGTGCAATGGCTGAAACTGCCACGAGTGACGAAGTAGACGACATTTTCGAAGCAGCACAATCAGCTTCGAATGAAAGCGAAGAGGATATTGCCACCTTACCCAGTGTGGATGACGAAGACGAAACGCCTGAAATCAGTATTGATGATTTGCTTGAACAAAATGCACCAGAGCCCACGCTGCTTGATGAATTAGACAGTAAAGATGAACTTATCAATGAAGAAATGATTGATAAGCTTGATGATGAAATTAATCAGCAGAATCAAGAACTCGATCGAATTACCGATGATTTGCTCAACGAGATTGAGCAAATCGAAATGATGGGTGGCCTAGATGAAGGCGACGAAGACAGCGAAAGCGAAGAGGATGCAATAGAGTCTATTGCATCAGCACCTTCACCACAAGCTATTCAAAGCCTAGACAGTATTACTGGCGACTTAGAAGAAATTGATGTTGAAGACATGGAGAATGCAGAGGATTTCTCTGATCCATTGTCGGATGACTTAATTTCCGAATTGCAGGCTGAAAGCGAAGAAGAGCTAGGATTCGATGAGAATGCATCTGAGGAAGAGACTGATTCTGAGGTAGAAGAATCCGCAGATGATGATTTTTCTGACCCTGTTACAGATGACTTACTGGCCGAGCTTGAAGCAGACATTGAATCGGATGATGACGATGTTGAGCCTGAATCAGCGGACGCTGAGATGGATGGTGAATCAGACAATGAAAATGCTGATTTTGACGATCCGTTAACCGACGATTTGCTCGCAGAGCTCGAAGCGGGTATCGAGTCGGAAGATGATGCGTTAGCGCCCGAAGCAGCAGATGAAGCTGCGCCTGCCTTCGACGAGAATGGCGATTTTGATGACCCGCTTACTGATGACTTATTAGCAGAGCTAGAAGCTGAAAATCAGCCAGATGAAGCGCCTCATGACTCCCCAGAAGAAAACCCTGTAGCTGCTGAAAACTCTGAGGCCGACAGTGACATTGATGATCCGCTTTCCGATGATTTACTCGCTGAGCTAGAAGCAGATATTGAATCAGATGAAGACACAAATTCCGGCGATGCGCTTGCAGATGAGCTTCTCGCTGAACTTGAAGCTGATATCGACAGCGACATCGAAGAAGCTCCGTCCGATGCGCCGTTAGATAATGATGAAACACTATCAATTGACGACCTGAGCGATGAAACCGATGCGCTAGAGAATGAAGTCGTTGAAAATGATACCTTTGAAACTGTAAACACAGACAGTGAAATCGAGCAGCAAGAAACGACAGATTCTGACGAGGCTGGCGAAGCACCTGTTGATGAAGCGCTTGCTGACGAAGAACTTGAGGTCGCTGCACTAGCACCAGAGCCCGAAGAATTAGCACTAGACAATGTAGATGATGCGGCTGCCGAAGAACTGCCAGTTGAAACAAACCCCACCGATGAAGAGCTTGCATCAGACGAATCTGATGACGCTGCACCAGCAACAGAGTCAGAATTTGCCGAACTAGATGAAGCGCTGGAAGATACTCCAGCAGAAATTACGCCTGAAGATGAAGATAACGCCGATGGGCAAGATGAAATCGATACGCCTATCGAAGAAGCGATAGAGGATGCTGGGTTAACAGTACAGGAGCCAGCAGAGTCACCAGAAGAGTCATCAGAAGAGCCAGCAGAAGCACCGGCGGAACTAGAACAAGAGCCCCTCCCCAGTGATGACGCTGTGCAGCCTGAAAGCGACGGTGAAAGTGAAACTCACGATGCTTTAGCAGATGAATTGTTAGCGGCCAGTCACGCCGATAGTGATTCAGAGGTTGAGCTTGGTGTTGATAAGCCGCTTCCAGCAGACGAAAATGCAGATGAGTCAGTTTCAGACGAATCAGAAACAGACGAATCAGATACTGATGAATTGGATTTAAGCGATGATGAGCCGTCAGACGAACTTGAATCTTTAGGTTCCGCTGAGCAAGTCATTGATGATCCAGATGCAGAAATACAAGATATAGCCTCGTTAGAAGAAGCCGAGTCAGAAGATGACATTGACGGGTTTAATGAAGACGAAGTATTAGATGAAGCACCGCCAGCTGAAGCTCAGCTAGACTTTGATGATGATGATGATGATGACAGGGACGATGCTCTCGAATCTGCTGAACCCGAAAGTGTAGAAGTAGACGGTGCCCACAGCGAAGAAGAAAGCGACAGCGATGAAGAAAGCAACAGCGACGAAGAAAGCAACAGCGATGAAGAAAGCGACAGCGATGAAGAAAGCAACAGCGATGTAGAAAGCGACCGCGACGAAGAAAGCGACAGCGATGAAGAAAGCGACAGCGATGAAGAAAGCGACAGCGATGTAGAAAACGACAGCGATGTAGAAAACGACAGTGATGAAGACGAGTTACTGACTGAGGACTTACTTTCTGAGCTTGATTCTGACATTGAAGCGGGCCTAGAGGTTGCGCCAGATGAGCCTCAAGTTGATGAAATTAATGAAGATAACTTAGAAGATAACTTTGACATCGAGCCCGATGCTGATGAACGTCTTGCCGAAGCCGAAGCCGAAGCCGAAGCCGAAGCCGAAGCCGAAGCCGAAGCCGAAGCCGAAGCCGAAGCCGAAGCCGAAGCTGATCCACTTGATGATGCATTGGCGGCGTTTGATAAACAAATGATGGATGATATTCCTACATTTGGTGAATCGAGCGATGATGTTGAAGAGCCAGAGCCAGAGCCAGAGCCAGAGCCAGAGCCAGAGCCAGAGCCAGAGCCAGAGCCAGAGCCAGAGGCCGAAAGCAACGATTACGATGACAGTATTCTTGATAGCGCATTCGATGAAATTGATGAATTTGAATTAGAGCATGAAGTCGATGGCTTGGTGGCAGAGCCTTTAGCCAATGAAGAGCCCTTAGCGAATGTAGACCCTTCTACCGATGAAAAAGATCCTAGCGACTTCGACGAGCTAGAAGATGTGCCAGGATTAGATGACTGGTTGTCGGGAACTGAAGAATCAGAACAAGAAGAGATATTTGACGATTTAGATGGTGCAGAATTTGATGAATTGCTGCAAAGCATCGAATCAGAGCAAGAAGATGAACCAAGTATTGAAGCGAATACCGCTGAATCGGCAGAGAGCCTAAATCTTGAAGAAGGCCCCGAGCCTGAACTTAAGCTCGACAACCCAGACTTAGATTTAAGTGCACTATTAAACGATGTGGAGCGCGATGCTGAAACCGAACCCCGTACACCGCCAGAAGATTTCTTGGATGTGGAAGCGCTCATGGATGATGGCGAAGATAACGAGATAGATCCAGACAGTGCAGAACTTGATTTAGATGTAAGCCTTTCTGATTTCACCGGTGTTAATGATGCCGATGACGTCATTGATATTGATAAAGATGCTGGGCAAAACGCGAACCTCGACCTCGCACGGGTTTATCTAGAAATGGATGATATCGTTGCTGCGAAGGAATTACTCGAAGATGTGATGAATCTGGGTAGTGAAGAGCAAAAGCAAGAAGCTGAAGGTATTTTAAAATCCATCAGTTAATTGCATGTTGAGTGCGGTATGACTACACTTAGCGGCTTTTCTATTTAGAGGTGTTTGAAACATGGGGCGAATCGCCTTAGGCATCGAGTATGATGGTGCATCGGTACATGGTTGGCAACGTCAAAAAGACGTGGCTAGCGTGCAAGAATACCTAGAGAAAGCACTCACCGTTATCGCAAATAAGCCTATTATAGTATTTTGTGCTGGTCGCACCGATGCTGGTGTACATGCAACTGGCCAGATAGTCCATTTTGACAGCGATGTAGAGCGTCCAGAGCGTGCTTGGACACTCGGTATAAACGCTAACATGCCTGACACGATCGCCGTAACCTGGGCCAAACCTGTCTCTGATGATTTTCATGCCCGCTTTTCGGCTACCCATCGTCGTTATCGCTACGTTATTTATAACTCCCGTATGCGACCTGCTATCCTGCACAATGGTGTTACTCACGAATACCGCGAGTTAGACGCAGAAAAAATGCATGAAGCCGCACAGGCGCTGGTAGGGGAGCACGATTTCACTACATTCAGGGCTTCGCTGTGCCAAAGCAAAACGCCTCACCGAACCGTAAGTAGCGTGAGTGTACATAGGCAAGGTCGTTATGTGGTGTTAGATATCCGTGCGAATGCGTTTTTGCATCATATGGTACGTAACATCACGGGTTCACTGCTTTGCATTGGGGCAGGAGAGCAACCTGTCGATTGGATGGCGCATCTACTTACCCTAAAAGACCGTGCAAAAGCCGCTACCACCGCCAAACCTAATGGGTTGTATTTGGTAGATGTGACTTACCCTGAGCACTTCGGTATACCAAAATCACCTCTAGGGCCTCTTTTTCTTCCAGAATCTTAAGAGCGTGAACGGTAGCAATGGGTTACCGTTCAACTTCTTAGACCAGTTTTGTTTTTTCCATTTTACTGTATTGTGGTCTAATAGCGCGCTATATTAGGTGGTTGTACTAACGTAGTGCGTATTTTTCTCTTGCGCTACAATAAAGTAACCGAAATATTCATGTAGTATTGACACAAAGCACGAATGAAAAAACAGTGTCGGTGCGCTAATAAATATAAAGGATTCCTTTTCCATGAGCTGGATTCAAAAAATTCTTCCGCGTACGCAAACATCCACAAAAGGTAATGTACCTGAGGGGATTTGGACAAAATGCGGCTCTTGCCAAGCTGTGTTGTACAAAACTGAGTTGGAAAAACTTCAAGAAGTTTGCCCTAAGTGCGATCATCACATGCGTATTACGGCCCGTCGCCGTATAGACGGCTTTCTTGATGAAGGCGACCGCGTAGAACTTGGTGGTGAATTTGAACCACAAGATATCTTAAAATTTAAAGATTCAAAACGTTATAAAGACCGAATCGTAGCCGCGCAAAAGCTAACCAATGAAAAAGATGCCTTGGTAGTTATGCAAGGCAAACTAAAAGGTATGCCAGTTGTAGTAGCCAGTTTCGAATTTGCCTTTATGGGGGGCTCAATGGCCTCTGTGGTAGGTGCTCGCTTTGTTGCTGCGGTAAACGCTTGTCTTGAAAACAACACGCCACTTATTTGTTTCTCTGCTAGTGGTGGTGCACGTATGCAAGAAGCGCTTATGTCGCTAATGCAAATGGCAAAAACATCTGCGGCATTGGCAAAAATGAGCAAAAAAGGTTTACCTTACATTTCTGTGCTAACAGACCCAACAATGGGCGGTGTTTCTGCCAGTTTAGCGATGCTAGGTGATGTTAACGTTGCTGAGCCAAAAGCGTTGATTGGTTTTGCTGGTCCTCGTGTTATCGAGCAAACAGTACGCGAAAAACTACCACAAGGTTTCCAGCGTAGTGAGTTCCTTGTCGAGAAAGGCGCTATTGATATGATTGTTGACCGCAGGGAAATGCGTGATAAATTACACGGCTTGTTACTTAAGCTGCATCATCAGAATTAGTGAATACACAAAAAAATCAAAATACTGACTCAATAACCACGTTGAGTCAGTGGCTTTCTCATCTTGAATCTATTCATCCAAGTGCCATTGATATGGGGCTTGAACGCGTTAAATCTGTGGCAAATGCCATGGGTATCCATCTAAAAGACTCTCTACTTATTACCGTGGCCGGTACTAACGGTAAAGGCACAACTTGCCGCTTGTTAGAGCAAGCTATGCTTGCGCAAGGTAAAACCGTCGCGGTGTTTGGTTCTCCTCATCTAGTGAGTTACTGCGAGCGTGTGCGGCTAAACGGTGAATTGGCTGAAGAAGGCGCATTTTGCCAAGCCTTCGAGCTTATCGAAAAAGCCCGTGGTGATATCACCTTAACCTATTTTGAATTCGGCACCTTAGCTGCAATGAAAATGATGCAGGATTGGGGTGTTGATGTGGCCGTATTGGAAGTAGGGCTAGGGGGAAGGTTAGATGCCACCAATATTCTCGACCCAGATTTAGCCATCATTACTACCATTGACCTTGATCACCAAGACTGGCTGGGTGATACCCGCGAAGCAATTGCTCGTGAAAAAGCCGGTATAATGCGAAAAAATGGTAAAGCTGTTATTGGTGAGCTTTTTCCACCAAGTTCGCTACGTGAAGTTGTGTTTGAATTAGATGTTGATGCTCGATGGGCGCAGCAAGACTTTTTCATTGTTGATAATACCGCGCCTGACTATAGCCTTAGCGCTAGCACCAGTCGAACGTGGCAATGGAAGGGTAAGCATACTGAATTTACCCAGCTACCATACCCGCATATTCCGCAGCAAAATGCAGCAACGGCACTTGCGGCACTGGAATTATTGGACTTACTGCCAGATGAAACAGCGATAAAGCAGATTATTGCCAATACCCGTTTGCCAGGCCGCCAGCAAGAAATTAGCCATAACCCGCTAGTGGTGGTGGATGTCGCGCATAACCCCCAAGCAACCAACGCAATGCGGGAATGGCTTAAACGTTACCCCGCAAGTAAAATACGCGTGGTAGCGGGTATGTTAAAAGACAAATCTATTGTAGAAACCCTTGCGCCTTTGTCATCGCTGAATGCACAATGGTACTTAGCAAGCACTTCAGGCCCTCGAGGGTGCGATGCAGACGTGCTAGCGGATGCACTTTTGGATGCTCAGCTTGATAAAAGCTATATCCAAACCTTCAATGATGTGACTAATGCTTATAAAGCAGCACGTAATGATTACCATGAAGGCGAACTTATATTGGTCTTTGGTTCCTTTGTTACCGTGGCTGAAGTGTTAAATTATACCAACGCAAATGAACAACAATAAAATCGAACAATAAGTTCAACAGGAGATAATAGTGACGTCGGCATTAAAGAATAGACTCGTGGGCACCATCATCATTGTGGCGCTGGCAGTTATTTTTTTACCAGACTTTCTCGATGGCAAGAAGCAAACCAATAAAGAACCGTTTGTATCTGTTCCTGCAAGTCCCCCTAAGAAACCTATTGTAGAGCCCGAAGCCTTTCCAAGTGAGCGGGTAGCTAAAGCTGCACAGTTGCCCGTAACGGTAACGGATGATAAGGCGCTGGATGATGAAGGTGCAACGTCCAATGTGCCCAGTGAGACTCAAGCGTTGCCTGAGCCGGTAGAGGCTTCAATAACGCCAGAAGATTCTCTTGCCAGTCAAACCATTGTTGAAGCACCGGATTCATCTACTGTGGATGACGTAGGTTGGGTTATACAACTTGGCAGCTTTCGCCATGAGAAAAACGTAAAGTCATTATTGAATAAGCTTGAAAAAGCGGGATATCGTGCGTTTAGCCGCCGGATAATGACTAACTCTGGCCCGCTTAACAAAGTGTTTGTTGGGCCAGACTTAGAAAAACAAAAATTAGAGGCAGCATTGCCACATTTACGTGAACTCACTGACCTGAAAGGGAAGGTCACCACGTTTAAAGTAGAATAGTGTAAACCCATTTATACACAGCACTTTCTACGCTATGAAAATCAGAAGCTAAAAATATTACACATTGGTAATCTTTCTGGCTTCTGTTAGAATGCGCGCCATCTCGCCAACGGCATGTCGCTACTAACAACTTCCGCGACTATAACGCAATTAAGAGACAATGAACTGGGTAGACTTTTCCATATTGGGTATCGTTGCGGTATCTACCTTAATAAGCCTTATTAGAGGGTTTGTTAAAGAAGCCATCTCTCTTGTGGTATGGTTTGGCGCACTCTTTATTGCCAGCCATTTTTATGCCGACTTAGCCGTATACTTTACTGCCATCGATGATTTGTATCTTCGAAATGGCGCTGCCATTGCCGCTTTATTTGTATCAACTCTGATGTTAGGCGGCATGTTAAATTTTGCAATTGGACAACTGGTTCAGGCAACAGGCCTGTCAGGTACCGATCGCGTTTTAGGCATTGTATTTGGAGCGCTCCGCGGAGTACTTATCGTTAGTGCGCTTCTCTTTTTCATGGACACTTTCTCTGCTGCTGCCTCATCGCAGTGGTGGCAAACGTCGGTATTTATTCCCGAATTTGGTGTCATTATTGAGTGGTTTTTCACGTATGTGAAAGGCTCCTCCAGTTTCTTAAATCCCGCTTGATATAGGTAACGCACATGTGTGGTATTGTCGGAATAGTTGGTAAAACACCAGTAGCTCAGTCTTTGTACGATGGTTTAACGGTAATCCAACATCGTGGACAGGACGCTGCTGGAATAATGACCATCGACCAAAATATGTTTAATTTGCGTAAGGCAAATGGTTTGGTTCGTGATGTATTTCATACGCGTCATATGAAGCGCTTATCGGGTAATATGGGTATTGGGCACGTTCGCTATCCTACCGCAGGTACCTCGAGTTCAGCCGAAGCGCAGCCATTCTATGTGAACTCACCGTTTGGTATTGCTTTTGCGCACAATGGTAACTTAACCAATGCTCACGATTTGCAAGAAGAAGTATTTCGAATTGCCCGTCGTCACATTAACACCACATCTGATTCAGAGTTGTTGTTAAACATTCTTGCTCACGAGCTACAGCAAGTGGCAGGGCTAAGTGTTACTGCTGAACATATCTTTGAAGTAGTAACCAAAGTACACAAGAAAATTCGCGGTGCTTACGCGGTGGTAGCCGCAATTATCGGCCAAGGTATTGTGGCATTTCGTGACCCACACGGTATTCGCCCGTTAGCGCTAGGTAAGCGTATGACAGAGCTTGGCGAAGAGTGGATGGTAGCATCAGAAAGTGTGGCACTGGATGCGGTAGGCTTTCAATTCATCCGCGATGTGTCGCCAGGTGAGGCGGTGTACATTACTGAAAATGGCGAGCTTCATACCAGACAATGTGCTGAGAACCCCATTACCTCACCCTGTATTTTTGAGTTTGTGTATTTTGCACGTCCAGATAGCTTTATCGACGGTATTTCAGTTTATGCGTCTCGCGTGAATATGGGCCGTCGATTGGGTGAGAAAATTTCTCGTGAATGGAGTGATTTAGACATTGACGTCGTTATTCCTATTCCCGAAACGTCTATGGATGTGGCACTTCAAATTGCCAACACTTTAGATTTGCCGTACCGTCAGGGCTTTGTGAAGAATCGCTACATTGGCCGTACGTTCATTATGCCTGGCCAAACTATGCGTAAGAAGTCTGTGCGCCGTAAGCTAAACGCTATCTCGTCTGAATTTAAAGGCAAGAACGTACTGTTGGTTGATGACTCTATTGTGCGTGGTACTACATCAGGCCAAATTATTGAGATGGCCAGAGAATCTGGTGCTAAGAAGGTATACTTCGCCTCTGCAGCGCCTGAAATACGTTTTCCTAACGTGTATGGTATCGACATGCCTTCTGCCAACGAATTGATTGCCTATGGCCGAGAAATTGATCAAATAGCCGACCTTATTCAAGCTGACGGCCTTATCTTCCAAGATATCACTGATTTAGTGGAAGCTGTAAGGGAAGAAAATGATGCAATTCAACGTTTTGAAACTTCAGTCTTCGACGGTAACTACATTACCGGTGATGTAGACCAAGACTACCTTGAACGTATTGATATCTCGCGTGGAGAGAAGTCTCGTGAAGCGCCAATTCTGCAAGCAGAGTTGAGCAATTTAGATATGCACAATATCGATTCAAACGACTAGGCCATTTGCCAGCAGATAGTTATGGCTATGTGGTTAACTCATAAAAAAAGCCGCTATTAAGCGGCTTTTTTGTGTTTATTATTTTATGGCTGAATGGGTAAAGTAATTAACACTTTCTTTTTATTCGCTAGCTGGCGAAAATAGGGCCTGTTGTAATACCCCACAATAGTACTGCGCCAGTCATTAGAATAACCATTAACACGAGTCCACAGGTAACCACTGAGCTGGAATAGATAAACCCTTTTTCTTGTGGCAATTGCATCAACAAAGGCACACCAGAAAAAAGCAGATAGACTGAATAACCTACACCAACTAATAGTGCTGCCATTACCACCCAAAGCTCAGGGTACAAACCAGCAAAGCCCACCATAAATAATGGAGTAGCGGTGTAAGCGGCTAACTCTAATGATTGCGTGAAAGTAGTTGATGATTCAAACGCTTTAGCGAGCTCATGAATGACTACAGCCAAGGCTACTACGCCAGCAACTAAGCCGAAATACATACCCGTCGCCATTAATAGCGCACTGCTTTCGCTTAATTTTATTAGGTCTGAGCCCATACTCCAACCTGTGTAGGCCGTTGAGTAATACGCCACAATAGTGGGTATTAACGCAATAATAGCAATGTGGCTAAAAGCGTAGAAAAAGGTTTCTTGGCGTCGATCGATATTACGGCATTCTTCTTTTGGATGCGTGTACATCCCAATAACATGGTTTAAAAGCATTGTCCTTCGCCTCTGAGAAAGTCTGAAGAGTATTATTTATTATAAGAATCAATGTTAATACTGAAGTATAAAATGCAACATTTATTTTACACTGCAATTTTGCTACAGGATGATGAATCAGTCAAATAAATAGTGTGAAAAACAGGGCCTAAAATGCACTTATTTAGCTAATTGATGAAGGTGCACCAAGATGGGTCGAAGTCAGGCAGTCATTTGAGAGAAATGATGGCTAAATAGCCTAACAAATATAAGGCTTATCTTAGGTAATGCGATGCCATCAATTAGGTATGAGCAACCAGATTTGGACATATTAACAAGAGGTAATAGTAGCTATGCAAGACTAAAAGGGAGTGAAACGAGAAGGTAGCAAGAAACGATGAGTTAAACGCGCGGCATGACACCACGCATTATCAACTTCCACCCCTTCATTTTAGAAAGCCTGTAAGGGCGTTATAAATACCTTAAGCTGGAAGCCCGCTATGGAATTTAAAATCGCTGTCACTGGTAGTGATTAATTCAGCTTCTACCTCACCAAAGTACGCAATTCTTTCTGAAATATCTTTGCCCGCGATATCGGTGGCCAGCGACAAGTAGTCTTGATAGTGCCTAGCTTCGGAGCGAAGCAAGGAAATATAAAATTCACCAAGCTTTGCATCTACGTGGGGCGCTAATTTTGCGAATCGCTCGCAAGAGCGTGCTTCGATATAAGCGCCACATATTAGTTTGTCGACTAACGCATCTGGCTCATGAGTTTTAACGTGCCTAAGTAATCCTTTTGCGTAGCGCGAAGGGGTGATGCTTCGATACTCAATATCGAAATGGTCCATCATCTCCAATACTTGATAAAAGTGATGTAACTCTTCTTTAATCAGCAGCACCATTTTATCAATAAGGTCTTGGCCGTATTTTGAATCAGAGCGTGGGATAACAGATTTCGACAGTTTATTTTTAGATAGTAAGTCTCGCCAGTCACCTTCACGTTTATACACGTATTGCTCGAAGGGTTGCAGCCACGCCAAAAGGGCATCGCTACTTTCTTTATCGACGGCATATTTTCGAATAAGAAACATGGCCGATTGAGATGCTTTAAGCTCACAAATCAAATGATCTAAAAGCAGCATGGAAAAGTTTTCAGGCTTTGTAGCTTCTTCAACCCATGCATCTGGTGTTGTAGCGTGTAAAAACCTATTTATGGGGGCGAGTAATTCTGCTGTATTCACTGTCTTTAAAACTAAATTAGGGCTAACGTAAACCACAATTGTACCACATTCATACTTCGAACCGATGGGGGACCTAGCAAATACCAAACAATATTTGTAGGGGGAAGCGATTTGCTCGTTAATTGGCGTATAATGGGACAATGAATTACCTCGCTCATCTTTTTTTAGCCCAACCCAATGCTGATTCTCACTACGGCAATTTACTTGGCGATTTTCGCAAAGGTGTAGCACTCGCCACGCTCAGTAATGGCGTTAGTAAAGGCCTAGAAAACCACTATACGGTAGATAAGTTTACTGACAGTCATGCTAGTGTGAAACAAGCAAAAGCGCTGTTTAAACCTGAGCACAGGCGTTTTGCACCCGTGGCGATAGATATGCTGTTCGATCATCTATTAATTACGCATTGGGCGCGGTTCTCTAACATTCCCTTTGAATCATTTTGTGAGCACAGCTTTTCGTTATTGGAAAAGAAGCTGCCTGTTATGCCCACATCTATGCAGCGTAGTGTTTCTCATATGATTACGCACAACTGGTTTGCAGACTACGCGGAGTTTGAAGGGATAGGTTTCGCTATACAGGCGGTAGCGAAGCGCATACGATTTAAAAATGATTTTGCTCAATGCGTGCAAGATATAGAAGCAAACTTCACGCCCTTGAATAGCCTATTTCTAGGCTTTTTTCCTGCCCTAATTGAACATGTTCAGCAACACGGGCCTGAGCGCGGTACTCCCAGCGGACTTATCACGGTTTAGATTCGCTCCTCGGCAAAAATACCTGCCGCCACCAACTGTTGTAATTGGTATTGGCATTGAGTCCTAAGGGTATCTCTTAGCAACCTTACGGCGGGCGTTATGGATTGCCTACTAGGGCAAATTAGCCATAATTGGGTAGGTTTAACAATATAGTCAGGCATTAACGCCACTGCGCGGTTATTAAGTAGGTCGTCGCACATGTCTAAACTAGACTTTACCGCAAGGCCATGACCATTCACACACCATCTTCGCACCATGTCGCCGTCATTAGTAGCACGGTTACCCTGCATTTTAATTTTCACGGGTTGATTGTTGCGGGTAAGTTCCCACTCGTTATAAATAATATCGTGTAGCTGATAAAAAAGGCCGTTGTGTTTAGGTAAGTCTTCTAAGGTTTTTGGTGTGCCGTGCTTCTTTAAATAAGCGGGGGAGGCGACCAACAACCTAGGGACCTCACATATTTTAAAGCCGTATAAACTGGCATCGTTTGGCGAGCCGTAACGAAGGGCGATATCAACAGGGTCGCGATAAAAATCGATATTGCTGTCACTTAAATGCAGCTTCATGGTGATACCAGTGTGCTCATCCATAAAGCTATTAAGCCTAGGGGCAATAACATTGCGGCCTAAATCTGACGATAAGCCTATGCGTAATTCGCCCTCAATATTTCCCGTATCTTCTTGCAAGTTTTGCTTTGCGTGTTCAAGCATGGTGATGGCTTGCTCGCAAACAGGTAAATAACGCTCACCCGCAGCAGAAAGGCGAAGCGAACGAGTTGTTCGAATAAAAAGGTCGGAACCTAGCGTACTTTCAACTCGTTTAACTGCAGCACTAGCAGTTGCTGTGCGCATGTCTAAGCTAGATGCTGCGGCAGTAATACTGCGAAACTCAGCGACCTTTAAAATAACAATGAGATCTTCAAGTAACATAGATTATCTATTTTCTATTGAAAATGTTTCAAATATTGTGCTGTTTAATTTGAAACAGTCAAGGCGTATTATATTCTCATTGCATATGAATATGCACATTCGTTCAGTATTTTACTTAAGCAGAAGGGGATTTCTCGATGAAAGCAATTGGATACACTACATCTTTACCTATAACAGATGAAAACGCACTAACGGATGTAGAGCTTGCCAAGCCTGCCGCGTCGGGACGGGATGTGTTGGTGAAAATCAATTCTATTGCCGTTAACCCAGTAGATTTTAAAATTCGCCAACGTGTATCGCCTGAAAATGGTGAACCTAAAATTTTGGGGTGGGATGCGGTAGGTGAAGTGGTTGAAGCTGGTGATGATGTAGAAACCTTGGAAGTAGGTGATAGAGTATATTACGCGGGCGATTTAACGCGCCAAGGCACTAATGCTGAATTCCAGTTAGTAGACGAACGCATTGTTGGCCGTGCTCCGAAAAGCTTGTCTGATAGCGAAGCGGCGGCATTACCGCTTACCGCGATAACTGCATGGGAATTATTGTTCCAACATTTGGCGCTTGAAAAACAACAAGCGGGTAATACCAAGAAAACTGACGAAACCGTGTTGGTAGTAGGCGCGGCTGGCGGGGTTGGTTCAATCATGCTTCAACTGCTAAAAGCCTTAACCGGTGCTACGGTTATTGCCACTGCTTCTCGTGAAAGTTCTATACAGTGGGTTAAGAGCTTGGGTGCTGATTATGTCGTTAACCACCGCCAACCATTAGCTGAACAAATTACTGCGCTAAATATTGGGCCAGTTACACATGTGGCAAGCTTGAACGCCACTGATGCATATCTCGATGCCTACGTAGAAATCATGAAGCCTATGGGTAAAATTGCGCTTATTGACGACCCTGAAGCATTAGATATTTCAAAGCTCAAGCCTAAAAGTATATCGTTGCATTGGGAGTTTATGTTTACCCGTTCAATGTTCCAAACAGAAGATATGAGCGCCCAAGGTGAGTTGCTATCCGATGTTGCCGCGTTAATTGATGCAGGCCAAGTAAAAACGACAGTAGGTAAGCATTTGGGTAAGATTAATGCGGCGAACTTAATTGAAGCGCATAAGACCCTAGAAGCAGGCACAGCAATTGGAAAAATCGTTTTAGAAGGTTTCTAACTTGTTTGTTGGGGGATCGTATATCGAGTTTGATGTGATAAAACTAGCTAAATGCAATTTTGACTAGCGAAACATAACGTATTCAACGTGGCGTACTAAGTGGTACGTCACGTTTATCATCCTATTCACGTTTTTATTTAGTACCTGCCTATACAAGATTTTTTAGTAAAAATACTACAGCTGATTGCATTTTGAACAAATGATTGATTGTTTTTGCGTTTTCTCCCAGTGGTCAGCTTTTATACCCTAGAGGTTCTGTTATTGTACTAATCCTCAATTCGCTATCTTCTTATTAACAATTTTTACCCTACACCCATTGTTAATAAATTCTAAAAAGGCGAAGTGTTAAAAACGGAACTTATAATATGAATATAAAAAAATTTACCCTTACGTTATTAACGGTGGGCATAACTATGTCGCCTTTTACCCTGCAAGCAACAGAACACCCTAATCTTATTCTTACCAAACCTGGTGTGGAAAGAATGAGAGACAATTTAGGCCAAGTTCCCCTGTTTGACACAACATTATCAAGTGTTAAGCAGGAAGTAGATGCAGAAATTGCTATGGGAATTGATACGCCTATTCCTAAAGACTTTTCAGGCGGTTATACCCATCAACGCCACAAGCAAAACTTCTTTGTAGCTCAAAAAGCCGGTGTGTTGTATCAGGTATTGAACGACGAAAAATACGCAAAATACATTCGCGATATGTTGTTTCAGTATGAAGCCATGTACAAAGATTTACCGCTTCACCCTCAAGAACGCTCGTATTCACGTGGTAAATTGTTTTGGCAGTGCTTAAACGACAGTAACTGGTTGGTTTACATGAGCCAAGCTTATGATGCCATTTACGATTATCTTTCTGCTGAAGAACGGGAAACGCTAGAAACGAATTTGTTCCGTCCGTTCGCTGATTTTATCTCACTAGAGAACCCGCAGTTTTTCAATCGCGTTCACAACCATAGCACGTGGGGCATCGCGGCGGTCGGTATGATTGGCCTAGTAATGAACGACGAAGAACTTATTCAGCGTGCCTTGTATGGTATTGAAGATGATGGTTTAGAAGTAGGCGGTAAAGATAACGACGGTGGCACCATTAAGGTAGAAGGTCAGCGCAAAGGCTTCTTTGCTAACTTAGAAGAACCTTTCTCGCCCGATGGCTATTATACCGAAGGACCATATTACCAACGCTATGCAATGTATCCTTTCCTTATTTTTGCTTTAGCAATGGACAACAGCCGTCCAGACTTAAAAGTACTTCAGCACAAAGACAATGTGTTATTGAAAGGCGTAAACGCGCTTCTTAATTTGTCTGATGCTGATGGTGAATTCTTCCCAATTAACGATGCCCAAAAAGGGATGTCTTATTACAAGAGCTCCTTGGTGAGTGCGGTGGATTTAGCTTATTTCTACGGTGATAAGAATCCACAACTGCTTAGTGTTGTTGAAAAACAAGGCGAAGTGTTATTGCAAGAATCAGGGCTACAAGCGGCAATTGACGTTCGCGATGGTAAGGTTGAACCTTTTATCAAGCAATCAGTGAACTTAAGTGACGGCGTGAATGGCAAGCAAGGTGGCATAGGTGTGTTGCGCCAAGGTGATGAAGATATGACCTTGGTGTTTAAGTATGCGGGCCAAGGCTTAAGTCATGGCCATTACGACAAACTTTCTTTTTCAATGTATGAAAAAGGCGAGGAAGTATTACAAGATTACGGTTTAGCTCGTTTTGTAAATATTGAGCAAAAAGGTGGCGGTAACTACTTAGAAGAAAACAAAACGTGGGCGAAAACCACCATTGCGCACAACACGTTGTCAATAAATCAGAAGAAACATTTTAACGGCGATTACGATATTGCAAGTCAGCATCATTCTGAGTTATTTACTTTTGATGCTGAGCGTGAAGATATCAAAGTGGTGAGTGCTACAGAAGAAAATGCGTACCCTGGTACTTTGATGCACCGCACTATGGTTATGGTCGCTAACGACAACTTCGAAAAGCCGTTCGTGTTAGACATTATGCGTGTTGAGTCAGATAAGAAAAATCAGTATGACTTTCCGTTCTACTATTTTGGCCAAGTAATAGATATGAACTTCAAATACGATACGCCAACGAGCCTGAATCCGTTAGGTGATGATAATGGCTATCAACATTTATACGTTGAAGGAAAAGGCGATGCGGCTGACCACAACACTCAGTTTTCGTGGTTGAGTAATGGTAAGTATTACACCATCACATCTATCACTAACAGTGAAGATGAAGTGTTTTTTACCCGTATAGGCGCTAACGACCCTGAGTTTAACTTACGACGCGATCCTGCCATCATGCTTCGCAGAAGTGATACACAGGATACCCTGTTCGTATCGGTAGTAGAGCCTCATGGGTCATATAGCCCAGTAAGTGAATCATCACAGAATTCAAAAAGTAGTATTACTGATTTGAGCGTGATGATTGATAGCGAAGCCTATACAGGTATTAAAATTACCGACGTTAAAGGCACGGAGCAAGTGTTTATTATCTCCAATGAAGATGCGTCGCAAAACGCGAAACATAGTGTGAAAGTAGACGGTAAAAAGTATAGCTGGACGGGCCCTTACTTTTACCAGTAATTTGGTCGCTATAGAAATTACGGCATAAAATCAAAGCATCGTAATGACAGGTTCAAGGAAAAGTGTAAGTGAACGCTGTTTTTAAATAGCAATGCTTTTCGTAATGAAATGCGCAGTGTAACTAAAGCCGCACCAACTCCAATAGTCGTCGTTAGCATTCAGATGTTATCGGCAATCTAAAGAGCGTGCGGTTTTTCTTTTTTAAATCGCAACATCAAATGCTGAACCAAACATAAAAAGGGGGCGTAGTGAAAAGGTGAACGACAAATATTCAGCTAACTCCTGAGCAGTAACGGATTGATAGCTGTACGGTATAGGAAAACGCCATGTCTACACTTTTTATAAATGAAGAAGCTTACCCCCTCCCTGAAGATCCAAGAACCACGCTACTCGATTTTTTACATCAACATCTCTCTATGTTTGGCGCCAAAAAAGGCTGCGACCACGGTCAATGCGGTGCCTGTACCGTATTAGTTGACGGAGAGCGAATAAATGCGTGTTTGGTTTTCACCTTTCAGCTTGAAGGAAAATCGGTTACCACTATTGAAGGAATAGCCAAGAATGATGAGTTACACCCCCTACAAAAGGCCTTTGTAGAGCGGGATGCTTTTCAGTGCGGCTATTGTACTTCGGGGCAAATTTGCTCAAGTGTGGCATTGCTTGGTGAGCGAGCAGCAAAGAACCCCAGTGCGGTAACCTGTGGTCCTGATTACTCATCTAAAGAAGATATCAGGGAAAGAATGAGCGGCAATTTGTGCCGCTGTGGCGCTTATCCCAATATTGTTGATGCAATACAAGATGTTATTGCTTTGGAGCCACAATAATGAACCCCTTTAGCGTACAGCATATAAAGCATACTCAAGATATTACCGGTTTATCAACCGAAGACCGCGCTAAGTATATTGCTGGAGGTACTAATCTTATCGACTTGATGAAACTTCAGGTTGAAACCCCTTCACAGTTGATTAATTTAAGCCAATGGGAAGATGAGCAGAGTATTACTGAACACGACGATCATTATCGTGTTGGTGCCATGGTTACGAATACGGCACTCGCCAACTATGCCTATCACAAGCCATCACTCTCCTTGCTATCTCAAGCATTATTAAGCGGCGCCACGGTACAACTTCGAAATAGAGCGACCACCGGAGGCAATCTACTACAACGAACGCGGTGCTACTATTTTTACGATACCACTAATGCCTGCAATAAGCGCCAACCTGGCTCAGGGTGTGCGGCATTAACAAGCATGAACCGTATTCATGCCATTTTAGGTACTAGTGATGATTGCATTGCCACTCATCCATCAGACATGGCTGTAGCTATGATAGCCCTAGATGCAAAAGTGCTGCTAACCGCAAAATCAGGTGAGGAAAGGGGGGTACCAGTACGTGAATTTTACTGCGAGCCCGGTAGTACACCTCATATAGAAAATATTCTCGAGAATGAAGAGGTTATTACTGCCGTCATTATTCCAAAACAACGTCATGGCAGCCAATATTACCGTAAGGTGCGTGACCGTTCTTCTTATGCCTTTGCTTTGGTATCGGTAGCTGCTGGGCTTGTGGTAAAAGGCAATAGAATTGAAAAGGTTACATTAGGCTTTGGCGGGGTAGGAACTAAACCTTGGTTCCCTGCGAGCGCTATTAAAATGCTTATAGGCGCTGAGTTTTCTGATGAAGTTTTAGACCTCGCTATTGATGCTGAGTTGGCCGATGCGAAGGTATATGGCAGTAACAATTTCAAACCTGATTTACTCCGTAATACATTCAAAAGCGTACTGAATTCACTTTATGAACATCAGTGTGAAAATGATGATTACGAAGGAGCGCTTTATGAAAATTGATACTTCGAAAAACGTATTAGGAAAGCCGATAAATCGTGTAGATGGTGTTTTAAAAGTAACTGGACACGCACGTTATGCAGCCGAGCAGCAGTTCGATGAAAAAGCGTTAGTGGGGTGGCTGGTAGCTTCCGACACTGCCGTAGGAGAAATTACTCATTTATCGACAGAGAAAGCTGAAAAGGCAGAGGGCGTGCATGCTGTACTAACCTATAAAAATGCTGGACCGCTTAAGCCATTCAGTAAGCCCGCAAGCGAAAGCCGTTTTACGCAGAGTAGGGCTGTACTAAACGAGCCTCATATTCGTCATTTTGGTGCGCCAGTTGCTTTAGTCATTGCTGATACATTGGAGCAAGCCCGTTATGCTGCGAGTTTGGTTGAGTATACGATTGATGCTCAAAGTCCAGATTTGCTTCTATCTTCAGAGCAGGCCACTACCGTGCCTGATTCCCTTGATGGCGGATTTGAAGCTGATGTCGAAAGTGGAAATAGCAGCCATGATAAAAAGGCAGTGGAGATAGAGGCTGACTATACCACCCCCTCTCAAATATCCGCGGCCATGGAGCCACATGCAACCATTGCAAACTTTGATGGCGAAAAGCTAAGCGTGTATACCAGTGTGCAAATTATTGCATCAGCAGTGGAAGCGTTAGCGGTTACTTTCGAATTAGATGAAGAGAACATTGAGATGAAAAGCCCCTTTATTGGGGGAGGTTTTGGTTCTAAACTAGGTTTGCATTACGATGCCGTATTGGCCTGTTTAGGGGCGCGATATTTGAAGCGACCGGTGAAGGTTGTTCTAAGCAGACGCCAGGTATTTTACAATGCGCCTCATAGAGGACATAGTTTTCAGCAGATGCATTTGAGTTGCGACAGTGATGGTTTGATAGGTGATATTGAACATCATAGTGCTATGCCGAAAGCAAAAGGTTACGAGTTTGCCGAGGCTACTGGAGCGGGAGCACGTGTAACGTATGCTGCAGAATTTATAAACAGTACCCATAGAATAAAGGATGCAGACACCCCGCTTATCGACTCTACACGTTCGCCTGGCGATGCCATTGGCTCGCTGGCGTTTGAATCGGCCATAGATGAATTAGCCCTAAAAGCGGGGATAGATCCGCTTACCTTTCGAATTAAAAACCTACCTGAAGTTCACCCTGTTAGTGGTAAGCGCTTTACTACCCATAGGTTGGGAGATTGCTTACAAGAAGGGGCACAGAAATTTGGGTGGCAACATAAACCAGCGCCCAAGCCTGGGAAATTAATAGGCCATGGCGTGGCAAGTGCTATGCGTATGAACGTTCTGGTACCCAGTGCAGCCAGCATAAGCCTCGACAGCAATGGAAAGCTTACTGTGCGTTCGGATATGACAGATATCGGAACGGGATCTTACACCATTTTGGCGCAGATAGCGGCAGGCGCATTCCATTCACAGCTTGATAGTGTAGATGTACAACTTGGTGATAGCAGCTTGCCACCATCCTGTGGTTCTGGGGGCTCTTTCGGCGCGGCAAGTACAGGCTCAGCATTAATGAAGGCCTGCGAGTTGTTGAAGCAATCGTTGAAGAAAACACTCAAACAAAAGTTGCCAAACCTTACGTCGGAATGTGAGTTGGTGTTAGAAGGCAACATGCTGGTGGTTTACGAAACCGATGTGGAAACCGATGTGGACACCTACACTACAACAAATCTGGACACACACATTAAGAGAACAGATGTGGACACACACACTAATAGTAGTGAGCCGCAGCGTTTTCTTTTAAGTGAGCTTATCGATAAGGATAATTTTCCACTAACTGAAATAGGTGAAGTGGGAGAAGATGATACAAGTGAAGACGAACAGTATTCTTGTGGCGCTCATTTCGTAGAAGTGGAAGTGGACACCCACACAGGTGAAGTGCGACTGAAAAGACAATATGGCATTTTTTCAGCGGGTAAAATCCTCAATGTTAAAACGGCGTCTTCGCAAATTAAAGGCGGTATGGTGTGGGGGGCAGGGTATGCACTTACCGAAGCCATTCATCATCACACCGATTCGGCCAGTTTTATCAACCCCGACTTCGGCGAGTATCATATTGCAGTTAACCGCGATATTGCTGATGTCACCTTAGATTTCCTAGAAACGCCAGATTATGAAGCATCTCCTATTGGCGCCAAAGGCATTGGCGAACTTGGTATTACAGGCGCAGGAGCTGCTATTGCCAATGCGATTGCAGATGCAACGGGCGTGCGAATTCGAGAATTTCCGATCACAATGGATAAGGTGATGGAAGGACTGCAAAATAAGCGTGGAGGTTAGGCATGAGGTTCGTTAAGGATATATGGCGAACCAATAGGCTTTAACCGAAAGAGTAGTAACTATTATCTTCAATTTTGGAAAGATAAAATTATGTGTGACTCATAATTCGCAAGGACGCGATGAGTCACACGTCGAGAGGTTCGATATAAATCACATAGATTATTTTAAAATTATTTCTCGTAACATATATTCCCCGGTCAAGGTACGGATTTTGGGGTACCCGGCGCTGAGTTCTTCAGACATAGTTTGATTGTCTTCCCCCCATTTTTTCATAAAAGCTTCATATTTTTTCTTACTGGGCTCCAAATCAGAGAGCTTCTCATAGGTAACGACTAATAGCATATTGAAGTCACCAGTTAATGGGAGTTCACTTGCGTATATTTTCCAGTCCTTGATGTAACCCATATCTTTTTGAATTTGGACTGCTTTAGCCCATGATTGCTGTAACCCGGCTAAATACATGTCTTCCATATTGGGGGCGACTTTAACCATGGTCATTGAGACAAGCTCGGTACCAATATCAAAATCTTCATAGATATCAAGGCGATCTTTGGCTTGTAGGTTTGTACAAACGCCAATTAACGTAAGGATTAAAAGTATAATTTTCATTCATTATCTCCTGATAATATTGAAGTGAGTTAATGCCCCCTACTTCAAATTCCAAGAGACTTGCGGAGTGTAACAGTTTTTATGGGTTGGTTAAATTTCATACAGATTTTATTTTTACTTCAATCTAAAAATCGAGTATCTCGATAGAGCTCCAATATCTAAAAGCTCCAATATTTAGACACCCATACTTCTGCAACGATATAGGGTACTTATCTATCTGAAGTTTTAGTAATTCGCTTAAACCTTCAACCTTGAGACACTCACTCAAGTTCAAACTGCTAATGCAATATAATCACATTTCTCGGGCTATAAAACAGGAGCAAATTAAGACAGCCACCTTTAGGGAATGTATAGAATATCTGCTTTTAGGAGTAAATCATTTCCCTTCTCGTTGCTGGAAGTGACTTGTCAGTGAGGTTGGAACAATACGTATATCGCTTGTAACTATTGCTTGAAATCTAGCATTTTTTATAAAATGGAACGAACGCTTAGTTACTATTAGAAGAGTTGCGCTGAGGGTGCCGTTTAGGTTTATACAGTTAGTTAAGCGGTTTCCAGTATCTTCTGTCTCCGTATAGCTATTGAAAGACTAATTGACGATGAAAACTGTTTTTCAATCCCTTGGCACATGCCTTCCCAGTCAATATTTTGTAGTCCAGTGCGAACAAGAATAGGTGAGAGAATATTGGAAATATAGCCATTTTGATCCGAACGGATTTTTCTTCCCAATTTATCGACGAGCTCTAGGTAATCATCGAGTAGAAAAGGGAGCCCTTTAATTGTATTCCCGTTACCTGCAAAAGGTTGTAAATGCCGAGGTTGCTTTCCAATCCTAGCTGCAGCAACTCTTTTTTTGATACTTGTGAAATCAGATTTTTCTGGGGTTTCTGATAAACCTACGCGCAACGGATTCAAATCGACATATGCCATGCAGGCGGCCAAGGCAGCTTCATCAAGTAATGATTGAGATTTAAACCTACCCTCCCAAAAACGTCCGGTACATTCGTCTTCTTTGTTTGCTAGACGCGCAATAAACTCATTTAAAAGCCGCATAAACCAACTGATATCGTGCAACCTTTGACGATATATATTTGCTGTTGCTATTACGGATTCTATTTGGGCGTCTGAAAGTAAGCTACGCTGTTCAGCTTGCATATACTGACGGGTTAAGTTTGTGCCTTTGTGGAGCGTATGCCAACGTTTCAATACTTCGTGAGTAGTCCACGATAAGGCTTCATCTCTGTCGACATGCAAAACGACGTGTGTGTGGTTGCTCATCACTGCATAGGCACAAACGTTAATAGCGAATATACTGGCTAGTTTAATTAGCCTAGCTTCAACCCACTGACGGCGATGCTCGTAGCTCTTTCCGCTGTAATGGTCTTCACCACACAAGAACGCTCTGCGCACGCACCGCGAAATACAATGGTAGTAAGGGGTATCTTGTAAGCAGATGAGCGATTTTCGAGGGCGAGGCATAGCGTAAACTCAGTAATCTTTATAAGTGTCACAATAGTGCCGTTTACATGAATATTAATATACTGAACTTGGGGCGGGTTTGTGTGGCTGTCCAAGCTTAAGTTGCTAGTTTAAGCGAGGCATCGAAAATGAAGTTCGGTGGGTGTCCAAGTTTTGCTTAGAGAAAGTGAAAATAACCTATCGATATGAAATAAAGAAGCCCCTGAAAGGGGGCTTCTTTATGAGTTTATCGGCTACGCAATACTATTCCGCCAATGCATCGGGTTCAGGAGGTTTGGGGGCTTTTATGACAGGTGCGTTAGCAGCTGTACCTGTTAGTATTTCACTTTTGCCAGTAAGTAAGTCATCGAGGGTACCACTTTCACTGTTTACCAAGCCGACTTCCCGAAGCATTGCGTCAACTACAGGCGCATTTGCTCGGTAACTTAAAGCCGCTTGTGTGACCTGGTCTGCTAAACCGCTACCTGTCGCAACGGTTTGGCCACTACCAGATTGACCGCTCCCTTGACCGTAGCCTTGAAGAATTTTAATACCTTCGATGTTCTCAAGAGGCTTAACTGCTTGCGCGATAAGCTCAGGTAAAACTTCCATCATAGCTAGCGACTTTTGAAGTTCGATCTGTTCATCTTTAAGTGTATTTTCTGCTTCATAAAGTGCCTGTTTACCTGCGGCTTCTACGGCAAGCACTTTCTCGTCTGCTTCAGCTTGTAGCATTTTCGCATCAGCGCTGGCTTTTGCTTCCGTTAAAATGGCTTCAGCAGTATTTTCAGCAGCCTCTTTCTTTGCAGCTGCTTCAACAGTAATATTCACCGCATCACGTTCCGCTTCTTTTTGCGCATCAATGACTTCAATTTGCTTCTTACGTTCAGCATCGGCTACCAATTTAGCGGTGATAACAGCTTCTTCTTTTTCTACTTTGGTTTTCTCTGCTTCTGCGGCTTTCGCGCGCGCCGCCGATTCTTCTTCAGACTTATTTGCAACCGCAATTTGTTTTACTTGCTCAGCAACTTCTACTTCTTGCTGTTGACGAATACGCGCTTGTTCAAGAGCCTGACTTTTAGCGATTTCTTGAGTTTCTATCTCACGAGACTTTTCAATTTCGGCAGCTTCAATTGCGCGATTTTTAGCAATCTCTGCTTCGCGCTCTTCACGCTCTTTCATTTCTCGCTGCTTCGAGATTTCCGCTTTTTGTTCTTGGCGTTTAAACGCAAGGGTTTGCTCCTGCATCAAACGGGCTTCTTCTTCATCGCGCTTTACTTCTAAAGACTGTTTCTCTGCAGCCAAGTTACGTTGTTCAATAAGAATACGGTTCTCTTGTTGAATATCGTTGGTTTCTTTGCGCTTTTCTTCAATAATTTTAGCAAGACGAGCACGACCTTCAGCATCGAATGCGTTGTTTTCATTGAAAAATTCAAGGTCGGTTTGATCGAAACCAGTTAAACTGACTGATTCCAACTCCAAACCGTTCTTTTCTAAATCGTTAGCCACGCTCTGTTGTACTTTCTGTACGAAATCGGCACGTTGTTCGTGCATTTCCGTCATGGTCATCTCGGCTGCCACGGCGCGAAGCACGTCAACAAACTTAGACTCCATTAGCTTTTTAACTTCTTCAGCTCGGGTTGTGCGTGTACCTAATGTTTGCGCTGCCATAGAAATTCCGGCTGAATTAGGCGCTACACGAAGATAGAAGTCAGCTTTAACATCAACGCGCATTCTGTCTTTCGTTATAAGCGCATCTTTCTGCGTTTTTTCCACCTCTATCCGCAGTGTGTTCATATTGACTGGAATAATTTCATGTACAACAGGAAGTACAATTGCACCCCCGTCTTTAATAACTTTTTCACCACCAAGTCCGGTTCGAACAAAGGCGGTTTCTTTGGTCGCTCGAGTGTACAGTTTGGCAAAAATAAGCCCAATAGTGATAAGGGCTACTACAATAATACCTGCAATAAATAGCAATGAAGGTAAGTTTGACGTTTGAAGGGTTTCCATACTCAGTCTCTTATTTATTATTGATAACGGGTGGCTAACCAGCTGTGGGTGGTTTTCTTAACAAGGATTACGCGCTCACCTTGCTTGAAGAGTTCATTGTCTTCAAAAGGTTCGACTAAAACATAGTGGGGCTGTGCATAATCATCGGTGAATTTAGCTTCTGCCGGATTCCCCTTCGATGCAATCCCAATAGTTATATGTGCTACCGCACCTATGAAGTCGTCGTTTTGAATAGCAGAAGTTTGAAATTTTGGAATTACAGCCGCAATTATCACACTTACTTTCGATGTGAGTAAGGTACCGACAATCGCGGAAAAAGGGAGCGTTACCCAAACGGGTAGGGTGGTATTAGCAATAGATTTGGTGGCGTAATTAGTCACAAACCCAAGTAAACCGAAAATGCTTAAAAGCACCACCAGCCATATTAGCAGCGGGACTCTATCTAAATTGAGCCAGCTCCCAAAACTAAGAATAGAGCTACTTTCTACATCAATATTTGAGCTAGGCATGTCGTCAAGCAAACCAACCATGCTTATGCCAAAAACAAGCCCCACAATTTCTATAATGAATAGAATGGCTACCGTGGCTAACGCGATACTAAACCAAAAATTCGCATCGCTCAGCAAAATATCTAACATTTACACCGTCCCTGATGATGTCTTTATTAACCTTTTTATATCACATTCTGTTTATATATCCAGTCAAAAACGACCAAACTAGGGACAGTTTTATATGATAAACCTAAAGTTTAATGACGGTGACCTTCACCTATCGCATTCCCATTTTGGTCATAAAATCCGCTAGCGCCTGCTTCTATAAAACCCTGATTTACCATGTTAGTTAAAAAGGGGTCGGTATGATCATCGCCAATGTCAGCATAATCGGTAGCTTTGTATTTATCACGGCTTTCAAAAAATGCTTCTAAGTTTACATTGTCGTCAACTGAAACTAATGACCATTCTCGGGTAGTATTCTTTTCATTCACACGAAAATGTTGGATTAGTTTTAACTCAGGTAGCCAAGCGAGCGTCATATCTACTTTGCTATTTTGATAAGTTAAATACTCAATTCTCATACAACCTTTGCCTTCAGAACGCTCTAAAGTCATTTTGTTTAGCAAAGTATTGCTAATTAATTGATAACGAAATGAAAAGTCTTTTTCTACTCGGCCGTGAATACTTTCGCCTGGCTGATATTCGATAGCGCGTTCGTGCTTATCAAAATAACGAACAGGCTTGATTAGCTTGTTTCGCACCATTGTCCAAGTTTCAGTAATGCCAACCTGGGGGTACTGATGAGCAACCGTATTGTTATAGCGCAAAAGCGAAATTTCCGTGCTATTGCCGGGAGTGAATCCGCGGCGGGTAGTGACGGTATAGTCAGCTTTCAGGTTGCCTGCTTCAAGTTCGCATTTTATGTGGGTGTCCAAGTTACTGGAGTGGGTGTCCAAGTTACTGGAGTGGGTGTCCAAATCTGTGCTAACAGACGTCGCGTGGCTAGGCGCGATAGTTAGCAGGGCTGAAATAACATACGTGGCTAAAGCTAACGAGGGTAAAACTAGGTACTTCATGTATATAAAACTCCGAAATAAGGGAGCGCAAACGCTCCCTTACGAACTGACGATAAACGTAATTTTTTATTCCACTACGGCGTCTGCTTGGGTAACGAAGTCACCCGCGAAGTCCATGATATGGAAGATTACGCTTTGTTCGTTTGTGCCATTTACTAAGAAAGCGCCAGGGCCCTTAGCATGAATACTCACGTCTTCTCCTGAGTGAGTTTCTGAGCCCATAGGAACTAACGCTTCTTGGTGATAACCCGGGGTAGTAGTGTCGATATCAGTAAGGTCTTTGCGACCAGTATCGTACGCTGTAGCGTAACCCGCATCTGAATTGGTTTCGTCTCCAAGGTTTCTGAAGCCAAGACCATTGGTGTAACCCAACGTGGTATAGGGTGTACCATCAGACGCTGTAGCGGCTTCGTCAGCGCCAACATTTACCACTTTACCTAATATGGGATTACCACGTTTAGGGTAGCCGGCAATGGTAAATACATGGCCATGGTCAGCAGTAACAATAATGAGTGTATCTTCATCGTTAGTCAGTTCGTCAGCCATGGCAACAGCGTCAGCAAAGGCTAAGGTATCGTATAAAGCGCCATAAGCATTTCCAGCATGGTGAGCATGGTCAATACGACCCGATTCAACCATAAGGAAGAAGCCTTCATCGTTATTATCAAGAATATTGATAGCCGCTTCAGTCATTTCTGCAACCGAAGGCTCACCAGCAATATCGTTGCTGCGATCAGCTTCATACTGCATATGCGATTCATTAAACAAACCAAATACGCGTTCGGTCGTTTCGGTGTCTAAGCCGTCAAAACCAGATTGGTCGACGATATAAACACCATTTTCATACATATTCTGCCATTCCGCTGTAAGGTCTCGACCATCCGTTCTATCACCTTCAACTTCGCTTGCAGCATCTACACTATTAAACGCAGCATCGTTGGGAAGAAAGTGGCGGCGGCCGCCGCCCATTACTACTTCCAAGCCATCCACGTCTAAGCCTTCATAGTTAGCTTCTAAGTTAGCTTCGAAGTTTACTAGCTGATCGGCTATATCAGGGCAGCCAGCAGTAACCGCATCTTCAGGCATATCAGATACATCTTCCCAGTTGCGGTCGGCCGACTTGGCGTAGGTAGCTGCTGGTGTAGCATGAGTAATGCGAGCAGTAGAGATAATACCGGTAGATTTACCCGCTATTTCTGCAAGTTCTAATGCGGTCACGAGTTCGTTGCCAGCAACCGTACTGCATTCGCCGCGCTCAATATCTTCATCAACGCCAATAACACCCACATCGGTTTTTACACCACTAACCATGGCTGTCATGGTGCCAGCAGAGTCTGGAGTTTGCGCATCAACGTTATACGTTTTAGACAATCCAGAGAATGGGAATTTACCAAAGCTAAGCTGGTTTTCTTCGCCATCAAGCCCTTTTAACTGGCCATCTAGAATTCGTGCGGCTGTAATGGTTGAAATGCCCATGCCGTCACCAACGAACAGAATAACGTTCTTCGCTTTACCGCGAAGGTCGGCTACCATAGCCTGTAACTCTTCATCGTTGGCTACTTGAGTAACTTCGATGTTAGCGCTCGAGATACTTGCTGAGGTGCCTGTCGCATCCATCCACACTTGCTTGTTGTTTTCCACTTTTGCACTGGCGGCTATAAACCAGTCGTTGTTCAAAGTAGTAAGCAGCTCACCGGTTGCAACTTCAGAACTGCCGGGTGCACAAACGTAACTTGTATCGGTGATTTCGTCGTCACCTAACGTGCCATCTGCATTGGTATCTAGGCCAGAATCAAACTGTACACCGCTATTCGGGCAGTTTGCATCGCCTACTGCTAACGCAGTTTGCACGGTTAAGCTATTAAGGCCATTTGAACCATCAACACCTGCTGCGCCATCGTTTCCGTCATCGCCTTCAAGAGAGCAGGCGGTTAGGCCGGCAACTGCTAATGCAACAATACTCAATTTAAAAAGTTTCATTGTTCTTCTCCACTTATTCGTTTATCAGGCCAAGGGCTTGGTTGATTAGGTGGAAAACAACATTTTGTTCTATCACACCTTGTGCTAATTGACTTCCTGGTCCAGTTGCGTGTAATGCTATATCTTCACCAGAGTGTGTTTCAGATCCAAGTGGAATAAGTGCTTCTTGGTGATAACCGGCGGTAGTGGTATCTACATCGGTCAAGTCCATACGACCTGCCGCATTGTCGTAGTTGTAACCTTCATCAGAATCGGTTTCTGTTCCTAGGTCACGAAAACCTAAGCCATTGGTGTAACCTAACGTGGTATATGGCGTGCCATCGGACGCTGTTGCGGGTTCTTCTGCTCCAACATTAACCACTTTACCTAAAATGGGATTACCGCGTTTTGGGTAGCCTGCAATAGTAAATACATGGCCGTGATCAGCCGTTACTAAGATAAGTGTTTCAGATGGATCTGTGTTTTCATAGGCGGCCATTACAGCGGCTTCAAACGCCAAAGTGTCTGTAAGTGCACCGGCTGCATTACCAGCGTGGTGGGCATGGTCAATTCGGCCTGACTCAACCATTAAGAAGAAACCAGTGTCGTTGTTATCTAAGATGTTTACCGCAGCTTCGGTCATTTCAGCAATAGATGGCTCGCCCGCTACGTCATTAGCGCGGTCTGCTTCGTATTGCATGTGCGACTCGTTGAACAAAGCAAAAACCCGTTCAGTCGATTCAGTGTCTAAAGTGTCGAAGCCTGCTTGGTCAACAACATAGACACCATTTTCATATATCTCTTGCCACTCTGCGGTAAGGTCACGGTTGTCTGTACGATCGCCTTCTACTTCGCTAACTGCATCAGCACTATTAAAAGCCGCATCATTAGGTAAGAAGTGACGACGGCCACCGCCCATAACCACTTCAATACCGTCAACATCAACACCTGTATATCTGTCTTCTAGGAAGGTTTCAAAATTGACTAGTTGGTCTGCAATATCAATACAGCCGGCCGCAGCAGCCTCTTCTGGCATATCTGAAATATCTTCCCAGTTACGATCAGCCGATTTAGCGTAAGTGGCCGCAGGCGTAGCGTGTGTAATACGTGCAGTAGAAATAATACCGGTCGCTAAACCTTTAATTTCAGCAAGTTCAAGTGCAGTAATAACTTCATTGCCAGAAACGGTAGCGCATTCTCCGCGTTCAATATCTTCATCAACGCCAATAACACCCACATCTGTTTTTAGGCCTGACATCATCGCTGTCATAGTGCCCGCAGAATCAGGAGTTTGTGCATCAACATTGTAGGTTTTGACTAAGGCTGTGTGAGGAAAGCTTTCAAATGCCAAGTAACCTTCTTCGCCCAACTCGCCTTCTAGCTGCCCTTTGTGGATGCGCGCAGAAGTAAGTGTAGAAACCCCCATTCCGTCGCCTACAAACAAAATCACGTTTTTGGCTTTGAACTGGTTGTTTGTCACTAGTTTTTCAGTAAGTTTGCTTTGCGCATCTGAATACCATTCGTTATCTGTTTGGTGTTCGGGTAAAACAGCTGCTTGCAAACCAGATGAAGCAACCAGTGCAAGAGCACTAAGCTTCGTTTTCCAAGTACGATTCATCGTCGTTCCCTACATTGAATTTAAATTGTGATGGTCAGTTTTATTGTTAATTAGTACGCAAATCGCCAAATGAAATTGATTCTCGTTATCATTTAAATGCGCTATTTTCAACGATATATCGGGAAAGTGACGTTTATTTGACAGATTTTTGAACGGGCTTTAACAAAGCAACTACTAAGTACAAAATTTAAGAGAAGGAGGGCAAGACTATTTGTAAATTATCTTTACAAATTAGAGTGTTGGAAAAGCGTATTTTGAAGACAAATAATAAAATTAAATTTATGAAATTTTTAGTATGACAGGAAGCTAAGTATCAGATATCGCTACTTAAAAGTGTGATGTTGTAACATAACATTGGAGTGTGATACACACAATGTGCTGCCTTGATCATACCAGTCACCTAACACGATTCTGGTTGCAGGTTTGCCATTGGCGGTAAGAGAATGAATGTTAGGGCGGTGTGTGTGTCCATGAATTAAGCGTTGAACATTGTGCTGCTCCATAACCTTAATCACTTCTGTGGGTGTCACATCCATAATGTCTGGCTTGAGGTGCTTTTGGTTCTCTTTACTTTCCGCTCGACCATTTCTTGCAACGCGGCGTCTGTACCATAAAGGCAAGGCTAGCATTAGCCTAGGCCACCACCAACCGCGAGATTTCTTTCTGAATTTTTGATAGGCCACATCGTTAGTGCAAAGCTCGTCGCCGTGGGTGATAAGTGTGGGTGTCCCGTATAGGTCAATAACGGTGGGTTCGTTGATAAGTGTCATTCCCGCCTTGTATGTCCAGCCTTCGCGTATCGCAAAATCGCGATTGCCATGCATAAAGTAAATAGGCACATGTTGGCTTAAAGTCTTGAATGCCTCTGCAATAGCGGTATTAAATGGGGTAACGTCATCATCGCCAATCCATACTTCAAATAAATCGCCCAACACATATAAGGCATCGGCTTCCTTTGCATCGCTTTCTAAAAATTGCATTAGGCACGCGGTGATGTCAGGGCGGTCTGCACTTAGGTGTAAATCAGCGATGAAGTAGGTAAATGACATAGAAATGGACAACTTTGAAAGGCGTTTCGAAAAAAGAGGCCGCTTTGAATGAGTACGGCCTTTGCTTAATAAGATGTAGCGATAGTGAGCATTTAAGGTTTTAAATGCTCACTTAACAGCACTAAGCTACAACCGCTTTTTCAATAACAACTGGCTCAACAGGTACATCTTGATGATAACCGCTTGAACCGGTTTTAACGTTTTTGATTTTCTCAACTACGTCCATGCCGTCGGTAACTTTACCGAATGCGCAGTAGCCCCAGCCATTCACTGATTCGCTAGTGTGGTTAAGGAAGCTGTTATTACCCACGTTAATGAAGAACTGCGCAGTTGCTGAATGCGGATCATTAGTACGTGCCATCGCAATAGTACCAATTTCGTTAGCAACGCCGTTGTTTGCTTCATTTTCAATAGTATCTTTGGTGTCTTTCTGATCCATATCTGCAGTGAAACCACCACCTTGAATCATGAAACCGTCAATCACACGGTGAAAAATAGTGTCATCGTAAAAACCTTCTTTAACATAAGCTAGAAAGTTCTCTACAGTTTTAGGGGCTTTGTCTTCAAATAATTCTAGGGTGATGTCACCAAAGTTTGTTTTGAGAGTAACCATTTCTTCGTGTCCTGCCTTTAAATAAGTAAATACCCAGTAATATTACCGCATAACCAGCCATGCGGGGAAGTAGCGATGCTAAAATGCATCGCAAAATCTTACCATTTGGCCACATACAGTGCTAAACTTTGCGGCCATTTTGATACTTAGGAATTCACTTTATGCTACACCTTTACAATACCCGTACCCGTGACAAGGCGAAATTCGTGCCGCTTCAAGAAGGGAAGGTGGGCTTGTATGTGTGTGGTATTACCGTGTACGACCTAAGCCATATGGGGCATGCTCGCACTTACCTTAGTTTCGACATACTTGTTCGATACCTGCGTCATTTGGGTTTTGATGTGAAGTACGTTCGTAATATCACAGATATTGACGACAAAATTATTGCCCGTGCTAATGAAAACGGTGAAACCTTTCAAGCGTTAACTAAGCGCACCATTGGCATGATGCATGAAGACTTTGCGGCTATCAATTTACTTGAGCCAGACGTAGAGCCAACCGTTAGCGGACATATGGTTGAGATCATCGATATTATTAAGATATTGATGGATAAAGGCTTTGCATATCAGGCCTCAAATGGCGATGTATTATTTGATGTAAGCAAATTCCCTGAATATGGCAAGTTGAGCAAGCAGGACTTAGATCAACTTCAATCTGGATCCCGTGTTGAAGTAACATCGGACAAAGATGACCCGCTAGATTTTGTGTTGTGGAAACCCGCTAAAGCCGGTGAGCCTGCATGGCAATCGCCGTGGGGTGAAGGCCGCCCCGGTTGGCACATTGAATGTTCTGCTATGAACAAAAAGCATTTGGGTGCACATTTTGATATTCACGGTGGAGGTTCTGACCTTACGTTCCCGCACCATGAAAATGAAGTGGCGCAGTCTTGCTGCGCATTTGATACACCGTACGTAAACGTGTGGATGCACGCAGGCATGGTGCAAGTAGACGATGAGAAAATGTCTAAGTCGTTAGGTAACTTTTTTACCCTTCGTGACGTACTACAAGAGCACGATGCTGAAACCTTGCGCTTCTTCTTAATGTCGGCACATTACCGTAGCCAGTTAAGTTACTCGCAAGATAACATTACCCAAGCAAAAGCGGCATTAGAGCGTTTATACACTGCGCTTCGTGGTGTATCAGTAGATGAATCTACCGACCTTAGCTACGGTGGTTATTTAGCGCGCTTTGAAACCGCCATGAATGACGATTTAAACGTACCTGAAGCATTTTCAGTATTGTTTGATGTGGCGCGTGAAATAAACCGAAATAAAGATAATACCGAAGAAGCGAGTAAATTAGCTGCGGTGCTTAAAGGTTTAGGTGCTATTTTGGGAATGCTGCAAAGCGACCCAGATGCTTACCTGAAAGGCGGTAGCGAAAACGATGATGAAGCCGCTGAAATAGAAGCGTTGATAAAACAGCGGAACGATGCTCGTGCAGCTAAAGATTGGGCTGCAGCAGATGCTGCGAGAGATGCACTTAACGCTAAGAATATAGTGTTAGAAGATGGGCCTGCAGGTACGACTTGGCGCAGAGGGTAGGTGCTCAAAACAAAAAAGGGCTTAGCTGACATCATCGGCTAAGCCCTGATTATCAAAAAACATTCGCTTAAAAACGCTTTTCAATACCAATTTCAAATCTACGCTGTGCACCATACCAACAGTTATTCGTGTCGTAGCAAGCACCAACATACTCTTTGTCGGTCAAGTTACTTACGCTTCCCGTCAGTTTTAAATCATACTCTGGCATGTCGTAAGACAATACCGCATCAACCAAGGTGTAAGAAGGCACAGTGTCGGTGTTGTACTTATCTACTTGGGTTTCACCCACGTAACGTACACCTGCACCTAACATTAACCCGTCTAGAGCATCGTCGAAAAAGTAGTTTGCCCAAACAGAGGCACTTTCTTCAGCAACCCATACCGGTGTTTTACCTACTACGTCTGGGTCTAATGTATCTTCGGTCACTTCCATATCAAGGAAAGTCGCATTTGCTTGAACCGATAGTGCGTTGGTCACGCGGGTATTAAGTTCTAGCTCAATCCCTTTAGATTCAACTTCACCATTTTGTGTATATTGCGCAAAGTCTGACGTATTGACCACTACATTTTGTTTCGTCAGTACGAAGTACGCCCCCGTAAACGTGGTTGCGCCATCACCGCTAATATATTTAGTACCCACTTCAACTTGGTCAGCTGTAGTAGGTTTGAAAGCTTCGCCAGTAACTGAGTCGGTGCCTGAAACAGGTTCGAAAGATTCAGAGTAGTTCGCATACATGCGCCACCCTGAGTCAAACGTGTACATAGCTGCTACACGGCCTGAAAACTCATTCTGGTCAATTTCTGTGGTGCTGCCGTAAGGGAAGCCAGCGTACTCATTTTCAGCTACATCGGTACTTTCAAATTGATCATATCGACCATTAAGTAAGAACGTGAAATTATCGATACGAATTTCGTCTTGAAGATAAAAGCCAATTTGCTCAATGTCGATAACGTGATCTTCTTGATAGAAATCCAGTGGCAGCGAACTTACATCGAAAAGGTCGTTATCAATATTGCTTAAATCAAGCACTGGCGTATCTGTGGTTAATGTATCGCGATACGCTACGGTTGAGTCGGAATTTTGATAATCCACACCGAATAACAGGTTGTGTGATACATCGCCAGTTTTCACAAAACCTGCGACCTGCGTATCAACGGTCACACCATCAATTTCTTCATCGGTAAGGTACGCTGAACGGGTAAGGAAAATTCCATCCGTTGGTTCACCAGAATGATACGAGTTTTGCTGCAGGGCATCCGCATCGGTGTAGCGAAATTTTTGTAATACTGACCAGTTTTCACTAAATTCATGGTTCAGTTTATAGCCAAGCATAAGCACTTCCCGAGAATAACTGTTCCAGTTTTTATCACCGGCGTAAACACTAGCGTCAAGCTTGCCATAAGGTGCTTCGTAAAGGGTACCAACGCCTGGAAGTGGGGTAGAGGGCACCATTTCAGGGTCGTCTTGATAGTACGCAGAAAGGGTAAGCTCCGTTGCCTTGCTAATATCTACGGTTACAGAAGGCGCAATGGTGTAGCGCTCATTCTCAGTAGTGTCCTGAAATCCATCTTGTTTTCTACCAAGTGCCACAATACGAAAGCGCGCGTTGTCGGTAAGTTGGCCGGTAGTATCTACACCAAGCTCAAATAAGTTATCTGAACCTACCGCTGCACGAACCAAAGTTTCGTCTTCGTCTTTTGGATATTTGGCCACCTGATTCACCATTCCACCTGGAGGAACTAGTCCATAAAGTGACGATGCAGGGCCTTTTAGAATTTCTAATGATTCAGTGGCGAACGAGTCTACTTGCGGGTACAAATTCCAACTGTTGTTACTTAAAAGGGGTAGGCCATCGTAAAAAGTTTGGTAGGTATCGAATCCACGAATGGTAAATTGGTCAAAAATAGTGATGGTTGGGCGACTTTCAGTCGTTACACCGGAGCTATAGCGCAAGGCTTCTGACACAGATTGTGCTTGGCGCAATTGCAAAAGTTCTTGATCGATAACACTAATACTGACAGGCGAATCGATAGGGCGCAAAGAAGACTTAGTCGCCGTACTTCTGTACGACTGCATAGGGTTAACTTCAATGTGCTCAAGGCTTTCATCGTCTTGTTCTTGTGCAACTGGTGATGTAGCTACCGCTATCGCTAATGCGGTTAAGGAAGGGTAAAACCAACCTTTACGACCGTTCGACATTCTTTATTTCCTCAAAATGTAAGACTAACAACCAATGGTATTGGTCAGAAGTCTACCATATGAGTATTGAAATGATAATGGTTATCATTAGGTTTTAATTTTGCAAAGGTGTATCTACAAGTTCCTTTTTATTGTTGTATCCTCTGAAGGCGCTGTTACTGGCATCGTAGATTCTTTTTTAGCGAGCTCTGATTTCCAGCGCTGTTGTGCAATGTGTCCTTTCATCAATTCTAAGCATTCATTCACCACCTGTAATACTTCTTTATCTAATGCATCGGCTGTAGGGGTGTAATCATGCATACCCACTGAGATGAAATGGTCGATGCGATCAGCATCTAAATCAGACAACAAATTTACCAGCGACATGGTGACAATATCGGTTACCGATTCCTCCAGTGTGTTTTCAATTGTTTTACCAATTATGGGTAAGTAATTAAGCGTAGACACCTGGGAGTTTCCACGTACCGCTTTGCCTACACTTTTGCGAACATGTTCACGTATCACTTCACCATGTTCGTCGTTACTTATCGATTGCCCTAAGTGATTAATAACACCCGCCATCCATTGGGTAATAACAGGGCGGCGTGGTGCAAGGACTTGCTCGGTAATCTCATCTACCAATGGTGAGCCTGCGGCAATGTCTTTTTGCGCATCGCTTAATACTTTCACCACAATTCTGTCGCTAAGCTCTTCAACAAATACATCGTAATAGAAGGCGAAGAACCGAAAAATTGCGGTGCGGTTTAAATCAATAATTTGATATTTGTGCAGCCGATGCAAAATTGAAAATATGCGTAGGAAGCGGAACAGCCGCGTAGCCCCAAGAGGAATTAGTCCAACTAAATCGTACCAATGCAGAAAAGGGAAAAAATACCAACGCAGGTGCTCTTTGCGCACGATGGCAACAATCCACCTAAAACAAAACTCAGTGAGAAAAATGCCAATGAAGACTAAATCAACCAACAAGAAGTTGTGATGAATGGGGTCGTAAGCGTTAATTAAAGCGGGGAAGAAGGCATCTATTTGAGAATAGATAAAATCGGTAGCGTACAAGGCATCGAAAATTAGCCATGCTAGGTTTAAAAATAAAATACCCAGCATGACTAAATCTAAGATCAACCAGGGCGTTTCATGACTGTTACGTAAATTGTCCCGGTTAATCCTTAGCATTGCTCTATCCTTTGCTATTTAGCCTGTGCTATTTAATCTAGTGACGTCTACAAACAGCTTTAGCTTCTGGCCCGGCTGTAAGTAACGCGATGTATTAATGTTATTCCATTTGCCAATATTGCTGATGCTGACATTGAATTTATTCGCAATGCGCGACAGGGAATCACCGTTTCTAACCGTATAGGTTACGCGTTTGGTTATAGCATCAGCGTTTTTTGAGTTGCTATTGTTATTCTGCCAAACCACTAATTTTTTCCCAAGATGGAGCATGTCGCCAGGCGCCATATTGTTCCAACTCGCTAGTTTTTTAGTAGTAACGCCATATTTACGTGCAATATCCCATAACGTATCACCTGAGCGAATAGTATGGGTAACTTTATATGCACCGTGCTTTTTGTTTTGCACACTGGCTAAACGCTGGCCTTGTGATAGGTCGTAATTATCTAGCGCTTTCAAGGCCACAGGTACCATAATGGGTTGGCCAATACGAATAACGTTAGAGTTAAGCTCATTAACTTGCTTAATCACTTTTACAGTGGTGTGATATTTATTCGCAAGTTTCCCTAAGCTATCGCCAGGCTTCACCGTATGACGTACCCAATTCAATCGGTCGGTACGATCAATTTTAGCAAGCGCATCACTAAAATCAGCGGCTTCGGTTAACGGTAACACTAATCTATGCGGGCCCTCTGGAGCAGTAGCCCAGCGGTTAAAGCCAGGGTTCAATGCATGTAACTCTTTAAGCGTCATGCCCGCAAGGTCGGCAGCAAAGGCCAAATCTACCTGTGAACCAATATCAACCACTTCGATAACGGCGACGTTTTCAACTTCAGGCCATGCAAAAGCATATTCATCACGATGTTTTAAAATGTCTGCCAATGCTAATAATTTCGGTACATACGCACGCGTTTCACGAGGTAAGTTTAACGACCAAAAATCGGTAGGCTTACCGGCTTTTTTATTTGCGCGAATGGCTTTTGAAACTCTGCCTTCGCCACTGTTATACGCCGCTAGAGCATGTAGCCAATCGCCATCGAACATGTTCGATAAATAGGTTAGGTAATCTAAAGCACCTTTTGTGGACGCTATAACGTCACGACGCCCATCGTACCACCAGGTTTGCTCCATTCCGAAACGCTTGCCCGTGCCGGGAATAAATTGCCACATACCAGCGGCTCGGCCATGAGAGTAGGCAAAAGGGTCGAAAGCACTTTCAACAATGGGCAATAACACCAATTCCATTGGCATATCACGCTTTTCTATTTCATCAACAATGTAGTAAAGAAACGGCTTGGCACGAGTAACCACACGTTTCATGTACTCTGGATGCTTTAAATACCAGTTTTTTTGCACATCAACGCGGCGATCATCGGGAATGTATAAATCAAGCCCATCGCTTACTCGCTGCCACACGTTGGTAATAATGGCTTCGGTTTCTACTGAAGGATCGTCAATAAGCTCTTCTGCTTCCGACAGCAGATTATCTTTAGGGTGCACTACATCAATAACGCCTTCGCGCGCTATTTCACAGTCTTCAATTGCTTCTGGCGTGTCGTATAATGTGTTGCAGGGTTCAGTAGCGCCTTCAACATTTTGTACATTCGCCACGTCTTCTTGTATTTGTTCTTCGGTGATTTGGCACCCACTTAGCCCTAACGCTAATAAAACGGGTGACAAAACAAACAACTTCAACTGCATGTAGAAGGGACCTCTCGAATACCTGCAAACCGCACATTCTACCTTCAGTGCGTTAGTTTTGCATTAAAACTCATCTTTCCAGCGCCGAACTGCAGCAAATACCGCTACATCGTCGCCCATGTTTTTTTCGCAATAAGCTTCGGCAGCAGTTTGTACAGAAAGTTCATGAGAACGTAAGAAAGGGTTAATTTGTTTTTGCTCTGCCAAATATGAGGGCAGGGTTGGCATACCCATTTCTCGCTTTTTATCTACCCACGATGAATAGTTTTGTAGGTTTTGATTTTCTGGTTCTACTTCTAATGCGAAGCGTACGTTCGATTGAGTATATTCGTGGGTACAGTAAACCAGCGTGTTGTCGGGCAAGCGCTTCAGCTTGTTCAACGAGTGCAACATTTGTTCAGGCGAACCTTCGAATAACCGGCCACAACCTGCTGAAAATAATGTATCACCACAAAACAAAACGTTGTGGCCAAAAAACGCAATATGATCGAGTGTATGACCGGGCACTTCCATTACTTGGAATTCTAAATCTAATACAGGAAGCTGTAAGGTATCGCCTTGCGAAACGGATTTAGTGATGCCACGAATATGTCCCCCTCTTGGGCCGATAACGGGAAGGCCTGGGTTTGCCGACATTAATTTGGCAATGCCACCCGTGTGGTCATGATGATGATGCGTAATTAACACGGCCGCTAAATGTAGGTTTTCACTGTTTAAAAACGAGAGTACGGGCTCCGCATCGCCTGGGTCGACAACGATCGCTTGGTCGTTATTGTGAATACACCAGATGTAATTGTCGCTAAATGCTTCTATTGGAAAAATTGAAATGCCGTGAGGAAGAACGTCAGTCGTCATGGTGCACCTGCTTGTGTAGGTATAATTATGCGATACTATAAGAACTTGTTGTACACAGAGCAACCTTAAGGCACGCTTAGCATCTATGAGATCAGCATTTCGCTCCCAAGCACCCCGTTATCCTGAAGACTGGACCGACTTTCCAGCAGGAGAGCAAATTAAGCAAGCCATCACGCAAGTGTGCGACGACTACACCCAACGCATTTTTGGGTATCACTTCGTGAAACTCGGCAGTTTAAGTGCTCAAATTCCTTTGGTGAAAAGCCCAATACGTAACATTGTTAGCCAAGTGCCATTTAGTGCGATGCATTTAGAGCGTGATGAGATAAGTGAAAGTGCGAGTAATAGTGATGGGCGGATAGAAAGCGTTGATAGTTCAGCAAGCCCCAAAATAGTAGGACAGTCACATCAGCTGCCATTTTCTGAAAACAGCATAGATGGCTTTTTACTAGCCAATGAATTGGACTTTGCGCAAGACCCTCACGAAATTTTACGGGAAGTAGACAGAGTTATTACTCAAAGTGGTTACGTTATTATTAGCGGGTTCAACCCGCTGAGTTTAGCCGGCATCGCCAAGTACTTACCGGTCAAGCGCGACAATAAACTGCATGACGCTCGTTTTTTTACCTCATATCGCATTAAAGATTGGTTGCAGCTGTTGGGCTTTGAAATTGTAGAACAGCGCCAAATTATGTTTTCTACATTGTTTTTTGAACAGCGATGGGGTTACGCGAATAACATTCAGCAATACCTTTCCACTTATTTCCCATGGTGTAGTGCCGTTTACGTAATATTGGCCAGAAAGCGGGTAATGCCTATGACGGCTATTCGCCCGAAACTTCAACTAAAACGTCAGTTCTCTCCTGTTGGTGCCGCGAGCGCCAGAACCTCTTCCTATAATAAAGCCAAAAGCTGAGACACCCACAGTTTTAGTCTAAGCCGAAACATGGACACCCACGATATTTCTGGGTGCTTAAACGTGGACACCCACGTTAATTTGGAATATTAATCAGTGGATGTCCATTTTTTGATTGGGGTTAAAACATGGATGCCCACCTTTATCACCGATTTGACGAGAGCCAAAAACAAGACACCCACAATTCGCCTTGGCAATATAAAAGTGAGTGTCCGCAATAGAACTGGGGTTTTAAAAGTGGGTGTCCATGTTTTTAGTGGGCGTTAAAACATGGATGTCCACTTTTAAACTAGGCAGAGAAACAAGAAAATCTACATCATTTTCCCCACAAACAAAAAAGCCGCGTTGAGACTATCAACACGGCTTTCAAATTTTCTAGCGGTTCGTTTACCTAAAAAGTCAGCAACCCAATATTACTTAACGCGCATACCAGGCAATGCACCTTCGTGTGGCTCTAAGATATAAAGCTCATCACCCCCCGGGCCGGCAGCTAAAACCATGCCTTCAGACATACCAAAGCGCATCTTACGCGGTGCTAGGTTAGCCACCATTACGGTATGCTTTCCAATTAACGCTTCAGGTGAGTAGGCAGACTTAATACCGGCAAATACCTGCTTTGTTTCGCCGCCCAAATCTAGTTCTAAACGTAAAAGTTTATCGGCCTTTTCAACATGCTCAGCGTTGGCGATACGTGCAATACGTAAATCTACTTTAGCGAAGTCATCGAACGAGATTGTCTCGCTGATAGGATCTTTACCTAACGGGCTGTCTGGGCTAACCGCTGGCTTTGTTGGTTCTAGGTTTTCTTTTGAATCATCAACCATGGCGTCTACTTTCTCCATTTCTACACGTTGCATCATTGGCTTAAACTTGTTGATAGCGTGGCCCGTTAGCACGGTTTCAAGAGACGACCACGTAAACTCATCGTTCAAGAAGCCTTCCGCTTTTTCTGCCAATACTGGAAGCACAGGTTTTAAGTAAATGACCAACAGGCGGAACATATTAATACCCAACGAGCATACATCGTGAGTGAATTGCTGTTTGGTTTCGTCTTTAATAGTTACCCAAGGGGCGTTGGTATCAATGAACTGGTTGGCTTTATCGGCCAATGTCATGATTTCACGTATCGCTTGATGGTAACGACGGCGCTCGAATAAATCGGCAATAGTGTCGGCTGCATTTTGGAACTCGGCAATAAGCTCTGGCTCTAACACGTTGTCAGACAATTTGCCGTCAAAACGCTTAGTAATAAAGCTGGCACACCGGCTAGCAATGTTTACTACCTTACCTACTAAGTCTGAATTCACTTTTTGAGCGAAATCGGTAAAGTTTAAGTCGATATCTGTCACGCTATCGCCAAGCTTAGACGCAAAGTAATAACGTAAGTACTCTGGGTTTAAGTGGTCAAGATAAGTGCGCCCTTTAATAAAGGTGCCGCGAGACTTAGACATTTTCGCCCCATTCACCGTAACAAAACCGTGAATATTTACACCAGTAGGCTTACGGTAACCCGCACCTTCTAGCATCGCAGGCCAAAAAAGGCAGTGGAAGTAGGTAATGTCTTTACCAATAAAGTGGTAAAGCTCGGCGTCTGAATCGGCTTTCCAGAAATCGTCGAATTCCAAGTTATTTTGGTCGCAGAAGTTTTTAAAGCTGGCCATGTAGCCAACGGGGGCATCTACCCATACATAGAAAAACTTATTCGGGGCACCTGGAATTTCAAACCCAAAATAAGGGGCGTCGCGGCTAATATCCCACTGCTGCAAACCTTCGGTAAACCACTCTTGAAGCTTGTTGGCCATTTCTTCTTGCAGGGCACCCGAGCGGATCCAGCCTTTAAGCATGTCTTCAAACTTAGGAAGGTCGAAAAAGAAATGTTCAGATTCTTTCAATACTGGCGTAGCGCCAGATACCACACTGCGAGGGTTTTTAACCTCAGTAGGGCTGTAGGTTGCGCCGCACACATCACAGCTATCGCCGTTTTGATCTTCAGCACCACAGCTAGGGCAGGTACCCTTAACGAAGCGGTCTGGCAAAAACATTTCTTTTTGCGGATCGTATAATTGATTAATCGTACGCTTGCTAATGTAACCGGCGTTATCTAAACGAGTGTAAATTTCTTCACACAACGCCTTGTTTTCAGGCGAATGGGTTACATAGTAGTTGTCGTACTCTACGTGAAAATCGAGCAGGTCTTGGTGATGCTCTGCACGAGTTCTGGCCACCATTTCTTCTGGTGTAATACCCAGTTCCTGCGCTTTAAGCATAACAGGTGTACCGTGTGCATCATCGGCACAAACACTGTAACATTCGTTTCCACGCAGACGCTGAAACCGTGTCCAGATATCGGTTTGAATGTGTTCAAGCAAGTGGCCTAAGTGAATAGAGCCATTGGCGTAGGGCAACGCACTGGTTACCAGAATGCGGCGATTTTCAGACATAATAACGTATAGATTCTTCGCGTTTCAAAATGGCTGCAAATACTAGCGGAAATCCGCGTTTTTTGCATTACGAAATTCACAAAATACCCCGTAGACAGGATAATTTATGTTCTTTTCCCGTAAAGCTAAGCCACTCATAGACAGAGTTGCGGCTATTTTAGCCAGCTATTTCAGTATTGAAGCCGACATTACCGCACAATGGTGTGCAGATAAGTTAGGTTCAGATCAAGCCATTGGTGACAAAAAAGCTGGTAGCGAAAAAGCTGACAACAAGAAAGCTGATCACGAAACTCCTTCCAACACATTCACCATCAACTTACCGTTTTGTTATAAAACTCAGCAAGCAACAATTAAAGCTTACGTGCTAGAAGCACTAAAAGGCGAGCTTTCCGAGCAGCAACTCATCGTTAGCCAAAACATAGCGTCGGGCGAAACTAAAAACACTGCCGTAAATAATATTAAAAATATTATTGCCGTGGCATCAGGCAAAGGCGGGGTAGGGAAGTCGACCACAAGTATTAATTTGGCCTTTGCACTTATGCAAGAAGGGGCAAGTGTAGGCATTTTAGATGCTGACATTTACGGCCCATCTGTGCCTATTATGTTGGGCAATACGGATGCACACCCTCATAGTAGTGATAACAAACACATGCAGCCGTTAAGCGCCCATGGATTGGTGGCAAACTCTATCGGCTACCTAGTGCCACAAGAAGACGCAGCAGTATGGCGCGGCCCAATGGCGAGTAGGGCATTAAAACAGCTTATTGACGAAACCTTGTGGCCAGTGCTCGACTACTTAATTGTAGACATGCCACCGGGTACTGGCGACATTCAGCTTACTATGGCACAACAAGTGCCGCTAACTGCTGCGGTAGTAGTAACCACACCCCAAGACTTAGCTTTAGCCGATGCCCAAAAAGGCATTAGCATGTTCGAAAAAGTGAGTGTGCCAGTATTGGGGCTAGTTGAAAACATGAGTTATTACCAATGTCGCGCCTGTGGCACCAAAGACTATGTGTTTTCAAAAGATGGCGGCGAAATCTTAGCTGAGCGACATGGCTTGCCACTACTAGGCCAATTACCACTCGATATCACCGTGCGCGAACACGCCGATGCGGGTACGCCACTGTTGGTAAGTGCACCTGAGAGCCCATTAAGTGAAAGCTACCGCGAAGCCGCTAGAGCGTTGTCGATGCAATTAGCGTTAACCGTTGTGCCCAGAACGCAGCAAAGCAAGCATATTAAAGGCGACCCCATTGGCGTTAACAGTAAGCTGTAAATGATAAATTTAAACAGAAATTAGTCACTTTTAACCGTCTCAGTTATTAATTTTGGTATTTAAAGTAAATAGAGCTTATAGCCAGTTGATTGGCGAGTGCTACATACGCATAATACCGCACACTTTATAGTAAGGACTTACCGCTTATGCGCCTTTGCGATCGCGATATATACAAACATTTAAAAGCTGGGAAAATAAAAATAGACCCAACCCCCGACTACGAAGAAATTAGTGGGGTGACGGTAGATATTCGCCTAGGTAATAAATTTCGCGTATTTGAAGATCATCAAGCACCTTACATCGATTTAAGTGGCCCTAAAGCGCAGGTACAAGAAGCGCTAGACCATGTAATGAGTGACGAAATTGAATTACCTGAAGGTAAAGCATTTTTCTTGCACCCAGGCGAGCTTGCACTGGCAATCACTCATGAATCTGTGACGTTGCCAGATTATATTGTAGGCTGGTTAGATGGGCGCTCATCGCTAGCAAGATTAGGCCTGATGGTACATGTAACCGCGCACAGAATCGATCCAGGTTGGTCGGGTAATATTGTGCTGGAATTCTATAACAGCGGAAAACTGCCTTTAGCCCTTCGCCCAAAAATGAAAATTGGTGCGTTAAGCTTTGAAGTGTTATCGAACCCCGCCGAAAAGCCATACAATGCCCGCGTAGATGCAAAATACAAAGGGCAAGACGGTGCCGTGGCCAGCCGTATATCGTCAGACGATAAAAACAGCGCCTGAATTCTACAGCGAATAAATTCTATAAAGCAAAGCATGTAACAAAACATGAAATAAAGTATAAATAAGGATGCGCAATGAGTGCCGATAAGCCGTTCGACAAAAGCTCGTTTATTATTCTTGTTGCCCTTATTACTTCACTAGCGCTTGGCTCAGGTATTTATTTTTCAAATATAAGCGCTGATATTGCCCTTACCGCAGGCATTACCTTGTTTGTGGCTATATTATGGGTGACGGAAGCACTGCCCATACCAGCCACTTCACTTATCCCGTTTGCACTATTTCCTCTTGCCGGTGTATTGACCCATACCGAAGCGGCTTCATCGCTAGGTAGCCACGTTATTATCTTGCTAATGGCGGCGTTCATGCTATCGAAAGGGTTAGAGAAAGCTAACCTGCATCAACGGTTCGCTATTTATATGCTACGAGTCACCGGGGCGGGAAGCCCGCTAAAGCTAATATTAAGTTTTATGCTGACCACCGCTATTTTAAGTATGTGGATAAGTAATACCGCCACCATTTTAATGATGCTACCTATGGCCATGGCCATTATTAATGCTATGGAAAACCCACGATTTGGTGTAGCCCTTATTTTAGGTATTGCTTATGCCGCAAGTCTAGGCGGCGTGGGCACGCCCATTGGCACGCCGCCCAATATTATTTTTATGAGCGTTTATGAAGAAACGCAAGGGCATGAATACAGCTTTATTGAGTGGATGAAAACTGGGGTGCCCATTGTACTGGTCTCTATTCCGCTAATGGCGTTGTGGCTAGCACGGGGATTGACGCAAGTGGGTAACATTGCTTTACCTCAACCAGGCAAATGGACAGTGGCCGAAAAGCGCGTTTTGGCGATATTCGGCACCGTCGCCATGGCATGGGTATTCAGGCCGTTCTGGAGTGCGTGGTTAGGTATTACCACTATTAGCGATAGCACCATTGCGGTAGCCGGTGTTGTGGCCATGTTTATGACCAATAACGGTGAAACAACGCCTGCCACTGAAACGCGCAAAGGCCAACACGACAAATTACTCGACTGGAAAACCGCCAATAATATTCCTTGGGGCATGTTGTTATTGTTCGCTGGTGGTATTTGTATTGCTAAAGCGTTTAGATCATCGGGCTTGAGCGTGCTAATGGGGGAGTGGCTTACCGGGCTTTCAACCCTACCGGTAATTTTCCTTATTCTGGGTATCTGTTTATTTGTAACCTTCTTGACCGAAATTACATCGAATACCGCCACAGCCACACTACTTATGCCAATATTAGCGGCAGCAGGCTTTGCGGTAGGTGTAGATCCTAAACTACTAATGATACCCGCCGCTATTAGCGCTAGTTGTGCGTTTATGCTGCCAGTAGCTACCGCGCCAAACGCAATTGCTTATTCCACCGAGAAGTTTGATATAAAAACCATGGCACGAGAGGGCATAGTGCTTAACGTAATTGTTGCCTTAGTGGTAACAGGTGTGTGTTATTTAACGTTATAAAAACGGCGTTGTGCACCGGAATTTGCAGTTTTATATTACAAACTGATTAGCAATTAAGCGCTTAACCAAGGATTTGTGTAATTGTCGTTGCATTGTGACTAAAAATAAGTAGACTTATCGGCTCTTTCGGTCGGTGTGTGGCGCAGCTTGGTAGCGCACTGTCATGGGGTGTCAGGGGTCGGAGGTTCAAATCCTCTCACACCGACCAACTTCTCTGCTCCCCGCAGTATACATGACCAAATCATATCTATTTATTCAAGTACACCAAAATCACGTTAAGTCCACGCCAGAACCAATTGTCCTAAAGAATTAAGACATTTTTCGTTCAACGAAGCGCTTTAAACAAGCCCATTCTTTTTTTGCTGAAGCCTTAGTACCATCAAGAGTCATGAAGCTGGCAAACCAACCTAGTGTTAAAATCATCAGTACAGCTCCATTCGTGTCTTTATCATCAACAACTAAAGCCATAGCAAGCATTACGCTGGCCCATATTATCGCATGACCGAGCACTAATGGTGAATCTGACGAGGAATTGCCTTCAATTTTATTTATTACTCGACATATTCTTTGAATAATTTTGGCTCGGCCAGAAGACGCCCCCATCTCTGCTTCGGGGTAGCCCAATTCACTGGTCGCTTTTTCGAAAGCGAGCTGTTCATTGGTACCTGAATTTACATCTTGTTCGATAATGCAATATAAGTGGTCTTTCAATTCATCAACTTTATCTGCATCCCAAATGTTGTGAGAGACAACCTTATTACACCAATTCTCAACAGCGTTATCGAGATCAAACATGCGTTATTCTCCTTTAAAAGACATAAGTAAAGTGTATAGCTGATGCCACTGCTCTTGCATCTTAATTAATTCTTTGCGGCCTTCATCCTGCAAGGTGTAATACTTTCGCTTTCTACCCGTGTCGGCCTTACCCCAATAGGATTCAATGAAGTCGTTTTTCTCCATGCGATGTAAAATGGGATATAGCATTCCATCTGCCCATTCAAGCAAACCGTTTGAATGCTCTTTTACCTGCTGAATAATTTCGTAACCATAACTGTCACCATTCTTCAAAATAGAGAGTATTAACGGCGTTGCCGAAGCCGCGACTAAGTCTTTTGCAATTATTGAAGCCATAGCGTCTCTTTGCATAGGAGTGTTAGGTATAACTTACATAATACTTCTATGTATGGCAATGGTTGTTTTTTGAGCGGGAGCTAAGCTGTTAAAACGCAGGAGAAAATAGCTGTGTTAAGTAAGTATGTATTTGATTACCCGCTAGCGGTGGGTGTCCAATGATTGCCGCGCTCACTAGTCAATTGAAACGTTCCCTCACAATTTAACTGCTTTTAGTGTTTAATTATTGTGATATAAACACTAATTGAAGCCATTGTATTAATCGTTCAGGAGTACGTAAATGGAATTAGACACCTTACTAGGATACGTTTTTTCGTATCAAATCATCTTACTTGTGCTAATTGTTATTACCCTTAAATCGTCAATAAAATTTGTACCTCAAAACCGTGCGTACATCATTGAGCGCTTTGGTAAATACAACACCACCTTGGAAGCCGGCCTTAACTTTATTGTTCCGTTTATTGATAAGGTTGCTGCAAACCGCTCTTTAAAAGAGCAGGCGGGCGACGTTCCAGAGCAATCTGCCATCACTAAAGACAACATCACTCTAAGTGTTGATGGTGTGTTGTATTTCAAAGTGGTAGACCCTTACAAAGCCACTTACGGTGTGGAAGATTATACGTTTGCGGTAACGCAGTTGGCGCAAACCACCATGCGCTCTGAACTTGGAAAAATGGAATTGGACAAAACCTTCGAAGAGCGAGACTTATTGAATACTAATATTGTGTCTGCGCTTAACGAAGCCGCTGCGCCATGGGGCGTTCAGGTATTGCGTTACGAGCTAAAAGATATTAACCCACCGAATTCAGTGCTAGATGCGATGGAACAGCAAATGAAGGCGGAACGATTAAAACGCGCCCAGATTTTAGAATCTGAAGGTGATCGTCAAGCAGCGATTAACCGCGCCGAAGGTGATAAGCAAGCCATCGTTCTTGCCGCTGAAGCCGATAGAGAAGAGCAAATACTAAAAGCTGACGGTGAAGCGCAAGCGATTATTCGTGTTGCTCAAGCAGATGCAGAAGCCATTGAAACCGTGGGTAAAGCGGCCGCAACCCAAGAGGGTCAAAAAGCGGTGCAGCTTGAGCTGGCGAAAGGCGCTATTCAGGCGAAAGAGAAAATTGCAAAAGAGTCTTCCATTGTGTTGCTGCCTGAAAGTGGAACAGAAATAGGTAATGTTGTGGCGCAAGCAATGACGATTGCGAACACAATAGGTAAGAAGGCGTAGCCATGGACAATATGTTTACCAACTTACCGCATTTTTTAATTGGCATAGGCTTATTGTTGCTAATTATCGAAGTATTAATGGGTTTCACCACAATACTTCTGTTGACGTTGGGCATCGCAATGATGCTGGTGTCAGGTCTTATGTATATTAGAATACTTGATGAGGCGTTGTTAGATGCGTTTATTGCCATTGCGATTATTGATGCAATCCTTACATTAGTGCTCTGGCGTCCATTGAAGCTACTTCAAAAAGATCGCGCTCCTAAAGAGGTAAAGTCAGACTGGATAGGAACACAGTTCGATTTAGAAAGTGACGTGGCTCCTGGGGCGCCCGGTACCGCGCGATTTTCTGGCGTGGTATGGACAGTTAAATCTTCATCGGCCATAAAAAAGGGCGCAACGGCAGAAGTGGTGAAAGTGGAAGTAGGCGTTCTACACGTTCAGCCGGTTTAACAAAAAACCAAAAGGGTCAGAGTTAATTCACCATTTCAAAGTACTCTGATCCTCTTATCCCTTTACCGTTTTCCTCCTTCACGCTTTCCCTCTCATCAAATACTGGCGGTGGGTATCCACAAAATCTCCAATTTGATTGTAGCTCGCTGTGGGTGTCCATAAAGTTAGATGTCCGTAAAATTATTGTGGGTGTCCACAAATCCCCTCTCAAATTTTAACTCGATTTCCACATCTTTATTTGCGAGTTTGGTGTAAAATACGGTTATCACACATGAGGTGTTGTTCTAGCTTATTTGTGCGAAGGCATCTGAGTATATCTAAGTATAAAGGGTGCGCTTATTTCTGATCTTTCCATCTTTTTTGAACGGTGCCGGAAGTTGAACCGCTACACATCTATTCACGTTGAAAGCTAGAACCGCTGTAATATTGAACATACAAAACATGAGATTTATAAATGACAAAATTTGATGACAGAGTTAAAGAAATAGTGGCTAAACACCCTAACTTAACGCAAGAAGAAGCGATTAAAATTGTAACCGACAAGAACGAGCGAAAGAAAAAGAAAAGAGCGGAACGTTCTGATAAGAAATAGCCCGTTTAAAACCTAGCGATAAAAGTGGGTGTCATAGCTATAAAATATTAGGCATTGTGTAGTTCAACTCCCACGCATCTTTAAGTTTCGTTCTTATCTAATTTGAATATCAATAAAAAGCCCCAAACACTTCGTGTTTGGGGCTTTTGTGTAGCTATTTAAAATAACGTTAATTCAAACGTTACCGATTGAAATTAGTTATCTTCAATCGGCGTATTTTCGGTGATAGGCACAGTATTAACGTCGGTATCCAAGGTTTCTACCGCGTGCTTCACACCCGCAGCATAATCTGGATGTACTTTTTCTAACACGGCATACCAGCGCTCTTTTACGCTATCTGAGCATGGGCCCATCGCCGCCGCGTAGTTTTTATACATACGCTCTTTTTGTGCGTCATCGAACATCTCATAAAGTTTACGAGGTTGAACGTAATCAACATCCGCATCTTCTTGATGATATCTATCTGCATCACCGTCAATACGAAGTGGTGGCTCTTTGACTGAGAAATCTGCCACAGGGCCTTCGTGTTGATTTGGTTCGTAATACGCATCTGGATTGCCAAAATCATTGGTAAAGAAGCGCATTGCACCGTCTTTATGATAGTGGTTCACCTTGCTGTTTTTAGGCGCGTTAGCGGGTAACGCTTCATAATGCGTACCTAAACGGTATCTGTGTGCATCAGCATACGAAAAGATACGAGCTTGCAACATTTTGTCAGGGCTGAAACCAATGCCAGGTACAACGTTGGATGGGCTGAATGCCGCATTTTCAATCATTTGGAAATAGTTTTCAGGGTTTTGATTCATTTCCAGCTCGCCTACTTGAATAAGCGGGTAATCATCATGCGGCCACACTTTCGTTAAGTCGAAAGGGCTAAAAGCTTGCTTACCCGCATCTTCTTCAGGCATAGCCTGAATGTACATGGTCCATTTAGGGAAGTTCCCTTCATCTATGGCGCTATACAGTTCTTCTTGATATTTCTCACGGGTACTACCAATAATTTGCTCAGAGGTTTCATTGGTGTAATTCTTAATGCCTTGCTGTGTTTTGAAATGGAATTTCACCCAATGGCGTTTGCCGTCTTTGTTCCACATGCTGAAAGTATGGCTTCCATAACCATTCATATGCATAGGCGATACGGGTATACCTCTATCAGACATCAGAATAGTCACTTGGTGTACACTTTCTGGCTGGCCTGCCCAGAAGTCAAACATCGCTTCTGGAGAGCGAAGGTTGGTTTTCGGGTGGCGTTTTTGGGTGCGAATAAAATCAGGGAATTTGTAGCCATCACGAACGAAGAACACCGGGGTATTGTTACCTACCATGTCCCAGTTGCCTTGTTCGGTATAAAACTTCAGGCTGAAACCACGCACATCGCGCTCGGTGTCAGCCGCGCCAGATTCGCCTGCTACGGTTGACCACCTGCTTAGCACTTCAGTTTGCTTGCCTACATGTGAAAAAATATCAGCGCAAGAATAGTCAGTAATATCATGGGTAACCGTGAAAGTACCTTGAGCTCCCCAGCCTTTAGCGTGAACAACGCGCTCTGGAATACGCTCTCGGTTTTGGTGAGCTAGTTTTTCTAGCAATTGATAATCTTGAAGAAGAGCGGGGCCGCGTGCTCCTGCCGTTTTAGTTGTTTCATTACTCGCAACTGGCGCACCAGCTGACGTTGTTAGTTGGGGTTTTTTAGCCATTGTAAATATCCTTCAGGGCTTTGAATAAAGCCAGTTTCCGTTGCAATCATGGTCGCTCGACCGTGGGCTTATTATTGCTACGGCACAATGCGTGAAAGAGTTTAGAAATGATTACGCAGGTGAAAGAATAAAATCAGAAGCGGGTGGGGAAGTTTACTTACTCTTTGTTCATTGACGGCTCTATAAGGTTAACAATCTGCCTCTACAATAGATGTCAGTATGGTATTAATAATATCTGGAAGTGGTTCACCGATAACTTGCTCGGCAGCTAACGACACTTTGTAATTGGCACTTTGCCCCTGCATAACCAGGGCTGCATTTATATCGTCAGATAAATAGGGCTGTACAAGAGTTTGAACGTCCGACCAAGCGATATCTTTACATTCCACGACAACCTTGTGTGATTGTCGTGCTTGCTTGGGGTCAAAAGCGTAGCTGTTTACTGAAAGTGCCGTCAGTATTAATGCAAATGCAACGTACTTCATTGCTGGTGCCTTATAAAGGTAATTAGGAGCGTAGTGAAAAGTTACACTATTGCGGCAAGCAATAGCCAGTAGTAATAACGTTTTTTGTTCAGTTTAAGGCAATCGTAAAAGGCGCTTTAAATTGGGGTTTTGGCTTCCCGTCTGCATCCGTTTTCCTAATTAACCATGCTTGAACAGTCATGTTCACTTTGCCGTCTATTTTGTTAAAACCAATTGTCATCATGTGTTCATTCGTTTTCTCCCGCCAGTAAGAAGAAAACCATCGGCCTTTCGTTGTGGTGAGTTTGTATGGCTTATCATAATAGTCAACGTCACTTTCTGGCCAATTTACATCTAGCTTGGCTTTCGGGTCGGGAAATTTCTCGGGGCAATAGCTTGGCTTAGATGAGGCAACAGAGTTTACCCCAGTAAGGTTCGATGTTGGCGATGCAACGACTTCAATGAGTTTAATGCCCTGTGTACCAATATCTACCGAGCATATACGGCCAAAGTGCACATCGCCCGCCAGTACAACAATGTCATGGCTGGCAGTAGCAAGGGCATTTAAAAGCGCGGTGTATTGTTTTTTAAAGCTTAGTAAATTTCGTTCTAGTTTATTTTCTTGGGTGACTAAAACCTGTGGAATGACCAATACCCCAGGCATTGTAAGCGTGGTTATCCATTCAATGAGCTCAGCAAATCCCGCTTTGTTGATAAACTGGGTTTTTGACCGTGAAGAGCGTAAATCGGCGATGCAAAAAGACAAATCGTTACCAATGGTGAAGGTTTCAACCAGCGCTTTCGTTTGCTGAATGCGCTTAACACCATCTTCAGATGCGCCTTTCCACGCAGCGCGAATTTTAGGAATTCTCAACATGTATAGGGTAGGTACTATGCCATCATAAAACGGGTAATCATTCCAATATTCGTGGTCGTCCGGTAGCATCCAAGTGCCGCCACGAGAAAGCATGCTTCCTAGTGCTTGCCAATGCTTGGCGTAGTCATCGGCAATTCTAAGTCTTACTTCGTTGGTTAGCGGGGAAAGAGAGTCAGCGCCAATATCTAAGTAAACTTGGTCGCCTACCATGAACTTTATGTCGGGTTTAAACACCTTGTCATTGTTTGCGTACAGTGTTTTGAAAGCTTGGGCAGTTTGACCATAGTCTTTGTGTTCATAGAAGCAGCTGCTTAAAGAAACCGTAAAAGCGTTTGTCTCGCTGGTGGGAAGTGCTAAAGGTAAGGTACTGAAATAAGCCGTTTTTAACAGAAGCCAATCGCCTGCGTAATCCAGTGCATCGTCTTCTAATTGTTGAAAAAGAACTATTTTATATTCTTGATTTGACTGCAAGTTATCCAGCGTTAAAAGCGTATAAAATCGCTTGCTGACACGGCGAAAAGGGCGTTGCCATTGGTCTAGGGTAATATCTACTCGGCTTATTTCGGTATTATTTATATATACAATTATACGGCTAAGCGCCGGTTTTCTTAAATAAGGGAATAAAGTGCCCGTCCAAATTTCAGCACTGTGTTCAGAAACCTTATGAGGCACTAGGCTCCAAACCGATGTGTCTGAAAAAAGATCGGGGATCTCGTTCTCAATACTGCTCCGATTGACTATTTCCATATGAAGCCCACGTGAGTTAGTGGTAAATTGACAGTAATGGGTTAGTGTCGTTGTCGTGTTAACACCTCGATTACGGCTTTGGGTTATACGTGCAATCTAGTCATCCATTTGTTCTCTTATTTCTGCCGACTTTTTGGCCTTGGCGTAAAAGCTGAATTTTTCTCTTAGCTCGGGATGCTCCATGATTAGTTGCTCCATGTGAGCATTTGCGGCTTCTTTAGTGTTGGTAGTTAAAAAAAGTATATCGTCAGAATTTGGCGCGCTGCTCAATCTGATTGAGCCATTATTCGTACTGCCATTATTGATATCGTTTTGCGTTCGATTGAACATTGCGTGCTTGAAGAACATGGGTTCACATACATTTCGCTTGATGTTCGAACCAATTGGTTTTTCTGCTCTGCAAACCATTCTAAATTTTTCAATTGTATTAAGTTGATTAAATAAGTCGTAGAAATCAACTTTAGCCTGTTCAGCTATTTGGCCCCACTTTGCTGCAGAAAATTGACCTATAATTTGAATAACTTCCATGTCTTCTTGGCTGCTTGTTTGTGTGTTTTTAGCCGAGGCTACGTGTGAAAGTAAAACAAGGGGGATTATTAACATCATCCTAATTTTCATTAATATTCTCTCGTCAAATATGTTTTTTTCAATTTGTTGTGAATAGAATAAAGGTTAAATGTTTGTTCGAATTTTGTTCAATTTAAAACGTAGCAAACTTTCTCTGATTTAACAATATGCTGTTGGGGCGGTGAACAGGGAAAAGGAAATTGCCTGTCGCCAAGCTTGTGGCCTGTCGCAAAGCCAAGAGTGTGATCGCGAACAATTTCCAAACATTTTACTGCGAGTTAATAAGCTTGAAAGGCCGATTAAACTATTCGTTAAGGTAATGATGTGCAATTGAAATTGGGTTATACAGATACGAGTGAATTAACGTTAAACGTCGTGCTTGATAGTCGTGTAGACGAAAGTATAGTGCCTAAACATGCGCGGGGCTGAAATTTAATTTTCCACAAAACGCCGTTGATAATCCTTCTCTGGTTGAGTAAAGTGTCTGGCAAAATAATTACAAAAAAATCAAAGGAATGAACTGCGTGAAAGCTGTATTAATAGCAATATTTGCCTTATTTTCGGCTGAGGTATTTTCAGAAATAGAACCCCTTGGACCTGATGAAGGATACGTTGCCATTGCACTGTATTCTAAGGGCTATTCAGAAAGCATTGTTTTAAAAGGCAGCGGCTTCGGGAACAAACTTACTTTTGGGCCGTTAAATTACTCCCAACATATCGAAGTCATAAAAATGCCAGCCGGTACGTATTCGTGGACCGAAGTATACGAACGTACGGGTTCCAGAAAAAAAGGTAACTTACTAAAAGTTTATTACGATTTATCTGACGATAATTTGACCTTTTCCGTTAAGCCTGGCGTGTTGAACTACACAGGCTTATTGATGATTGAAAAGTTGGGTAGCCGACTTCAGGTACGACAGCTAAATAGAGCGTCAATTATCCTCAAAATTCTAGAGCAAGATCACCCTGGTTACATAGGGAGTTTCGATGTAGTAAACGGTCTTTATCCAAACGATCACTATATCGACTTTTATCTCACTCATGCATTAAAAGAGGGGGAGTAATATATGTCACATCTTAAAATTATACTTTTGGTAATGTTTTCAAGCTTAGTGTTTATTTGTGCTCCTGTTCAGGCTGTAGATAAGGAAGCCAATGGTGAAGATATAAGCGACTTTTTCAAAGCATCTAAGTACAAGTTATTTTCCATAAACCCTTCAGGCACCGCCGTGGCATTTATCGAGCCTAAAGCAGCCACTTACGACCTTATTATTTATGATTTGAAACGGGGCACTATGGACGACCCAATAACGTTCGAGCGCCAGCAACTTCAAGTACAGCACCAAAACAAGATAATGAGTTGGGAAACTCATTATAATAAAATTCATGAATTAAAGTGGCTCTCAGATAGCTTTCTTTCACTTAAGCAACATTCTAACGGCCGTTTTCACCGTTATGTGCTCGTTGAGTTCGCAGATAGAAGTCAGCAGCCTAATCCGGCTTTTAGACTTTCTTATATTTCGCAGGAAGGTTATTGGGTAGATACATTACCTAATCAGGCACACAAGGCTATTTTCGCCCGTTATGAATACTCTGATGATTACGATTATTACATCAACTTATTTAAGCTAGACCTCACTAAAAAGATTTCTGAGTCTAATTTTCGTAGAAAGCTACGACTCAATAAAACGGGGCCAAAACTGCACAACTGGGTGTTCGACAGCAAAGGTTGGCGATTGGCTGGAACCAGAACCGTTGATGAAGTCACTGAACTGTTTGCAAGAACGGGAAGCAAACCCAAGAAATACCGTTACAAAGCAGTGTGGAAGAGCAATGAAGGCGATGTTTTAAAAGTCGTTGGCGGTAATGCAGACAAATTGCTTTTACTCACCAATCACAACAGCGATAAAATCAATTTACGTGCCTTCGATATTGAATCTCAACAGTTTACTGAGGTTGTTTTTGAGCACCCCTCTTACGATTTAACTGCTGCCATTAGGCACCCTGAGACGAAAGATATCATCGGTGTATCTTTTATTGAAAAAGGCATGGCGAAGCAGGTCTATTTTTCTGATGGCTACAACGCGCTAACATCTCGGCTTAGTAAATCAAGTCAAACGGAGGGGGTTTATGCGGTAGATATGGATAAGTCGGGGAACAATATTATTTTCGTGGCTGACGACAGCGCAAATCCTGGGCAAACCTATTACTACAACCGCACCACTGACAGTTTTAGCCACCTTATTGATTTGTACCCTTGGCTTGCCAAAAAGTCCCTCAGTAAAACAAAGCTATTGCGCTTAGAAGCTGAAGACGGAGTATCGCTAGAAGCATTCCTAACCCTTCCAAATAGCGAAAACCCTCCATTGGTGGTTATTCCCCATGGTGGCCCCATAGGCGTGAGTGACTCGCGTCATTATTCAGGTAACATACAAGTGTTGGTTGATGCAGGCTTTGCTACACTTCAGGTTAACTACAGAGGCTCTTCAGGGTATGGAAAGGCCTTTAAGCAACAGGGGCTTCAGCAATGGGGGCGCCTTATTGAAGATGATATTGAGCAAGCTCTCGCTTACACCAAAGAAAATTACGAGGTAAACCCAAACCAGGTCTGTATTGTAGGGGGCAGCTATGGCGGCTACTCAGCCTTGTACAGTGTTATTCGTTCCCCGCAGCTTTATAAGTGTGCAGCGTCTTTCGCAGGGGTTACTGATCTCGCTTTGCGATTCCAACGAAGTGATGCCAAAAGCGATGACATGATGCGGGCACTTACAGAAATAATGGGTGATCCCAAAACTCAGCAAGATGAGCTATTTAAATATTCACCATTGTATCAATTCAAAGATATAACAAAGCCCGTTTTTATTGCCCATGGTACAGACGACAATACGGTTGATATTGAGCATTCTTATCGATTACATTTTGCGTTAAAAGACCATGGTATAAAACACGATTGGATGGTGATGGATGACGTGGGCCACGGCTTTATAAATCCTGATGATGCGGGGTTGTATTACAATGCACTCATTGAGTTTCTTAATACGCATCTTGAAGAAGAACAAACCAATATTAATCACTAAGCATCTACCCGAGCTTGAGCACGGGTTATCGTTATCAAGATAACCCGTGTTTTTCAGCGGTTTCACATTAGCCTTTTCTACTTCATTTTTTTCCATTTTAAATCAATGCCCTTGGCAAGTGTTTTGCTTTCTTTCGTTTTAATTTGCAATATAAACCGAGTGTCTTGCAGTAAAGTCGGATATAACCAAAAACACATTGAGGAATGGGCATGGTGAACAACAAACTCAAACGCCGAGAGTTTATACAAGGTATTGGCGCAGGAACGTTAGCAGCATCACTTGCAGCGTGCGCTACATCAGCAACTAAAACCTCAACAAACCACGTGTTTCAGCGCCCATTTTCTCGTAGGCCCATGGTGGCGCCTAAAATTTCTGCCAATAATATCGTTACCGAAATAGTGGGGCATCGTCCTTATAGACCTGAAGGCTTTGTGGTAAAAAGCGAAGCATTCGGGAATAAAACATTGGTGCACAATTACGGGCATGGTGGTGGGGGGATTTCCCTATCATGGGGCTCTTCGGCACTGGCAGTGAATGAAGTTGCTAATTTTGAAACTAAAGAAGCAGCTATTATCGGTAGCGGGGTGATGGGGTTAACCACAGCCCGTTTGCTGCAAGAAGCGGGTTGGAAGGTGACTTTGTACACTAAATCTATGCCGCGCTTTACTACTTCACAAGTAGCAGGTGGAGAATGGGGGCCATATAGTGTGCACGACCCATTAATATCTAGCAGCACGTTTAAAACCCAATTGCAGCAAGCAGCAAAAATAGCACACAGCACCTTTGCGAAGATGGTGGGGAAGGACTACGGCATTCAATGGAAAGAGTTATATACCGCCGGAAACACAAAGCCTGATAGTGAAGGGCTTTTTCGGCGATACTACCCTTATACACAAGTGTATGGGCCTGAGCAGCACCCATTTCCAACCGATTACTGCATTTCATCTGCCACTATGCTGGTGGAAACCACCACCTTTTTAAGGCGCTTAGTAACTGATATTCGATTATCGGGTGGTGAGTTTGTGATACGTGAATTTACCAGCCAAGACGATATACACTCATTAGCTGAGCCAATTGTATTCAACTGCACAGGTTTAGGCTCAAGAGCGTTGTTTAACGATGAAGGTATTATGCCAGCTAAAGGACAGTTGGTGTTGTTACCGCCAGACCCCGCCGTCGATTACCTTACGGTAGGTGGCGGTTCTGACGTTTTGTATATGTTCTCTAGAAACGACTATATGATATTAGGCGGAACCTTTAAACTGAACGATTGGACTACCGAACCCGATCCTATCGAGACGGCAAGGATCATCAGCGAAAGCCAAGCTTTCTTCTCTTCTATTACTTAACAATAACCGTTAGCAAGCGCGTATGCGAGACTTGATATAGAGAATTGATATCGAGAAGATAAACAGAAATATGCTGTTTAAAATGACTCGCTAAAATTAAACATCTAAATTTGGAAAATACGTGAAATTCATAAGTACTTTACTGCTTATTTTGATAGTAAGTGGCTGTCAGGCTCATCAAAACGCGCAAGAACACAGTCAAAAACAAAAGCAAGCTCAGCAAGACATTCAATCATCAATAAATACTATTTCACCGGCTTTTGAACTTATTACCTTAGGTGACACGGGCGGTATTGAAGATGGAAACCTAAGTTCGTTTTTATTGCGCAGCGTAGAAGATGAGAACTTTATTAGCTTAGACGCAGGCTCTTTAGTGAACGGCATTAACGTGGCGCTTGAAAACAAAGCTTTTGATAGCTTAACTACCACACCAGACCCTTCGTTAAACCCAAACGGTAATATTCTGCATCATCATGTTAAAGCTTACTTACTTAGCCATGGTCACCTCGATCACGTCGTTGGACTTTTAATTGCATCCCCTGATGACAGCAGTAAGCCTATTTATGCGCTTTCGTCGGTAAATCAAACCATGAGCGATACTTATTTTAACTGGCAGGCATGGGCCAATTTCACCAACCGTGGTATCGCGCCAATGTTAAATAAGTACGAGGTTATCGACTTAACGCCTCAGAAAACGGTAGAAATTAAAGACACAGCACTTAGCGTTACGGCGTTTAGTTTAAGCCATCCATTAGAGTCCACCGCATTTGTGATTGAGCATAATAACGATATGTTTGTGTATTTTGGTGATACCGGGCCTGATGAAGTAGAAAAGCAAGGAAAGCTAGATGCAGTGTGGCGTTATCTCGCAAAGCAAATGCAGCATAAAACCCTTCGCGGTATTTCCATTGAAGTCTCGTTCGACAACACACGGCCTGATAATCTGTTATTTGGCCACCTTACGCCTAAATGGTTGATGCAAGAACTCACAACGTTTCATGCATTGGTAGAAGACAAAGAACAACTTAGCAATATGAAGGTTATCATCAGCCACATAAAATACAGCTTAAAGCGAGGCACAGATCCGCGAGCAGTTATTGCACAGGAATTAGAAAGTGCTAATGCACTAGGCTTTAACTTTATATTAGCGAAACAAGGGCAAGTGCTAGCGTTATAAAATGATTTTTTGACTAAATGGTCAATATTTTTATGGAGAGCATTGTTGTTTCAGTTCTAACTCGGTATAAAAGAGTATTACTAGCACCTAGGTCTAAGAATTGAATCGACTTTTACTTACCGCAATAGGGTTCATTAGCTACATGATAATGTCGGGTTTACTCACCCAAATTGGCGTTATTTTGAATGCGGTATCGTCTTCGCTAAATGCCACGCCAGCGGCAACCGTCGGCGTGTTTTCATGGCTAACTGGTGGCGCACTGTGCGGTACATTCGCATCACTATTCTTGTACGCTCGCCATTCGCTAAAGCAAGTACTTATAGCTAATTACACGCTATTTTTGGCGATCATGCTGGTATTGGTCGTCGTGGCGCCTACTTCCTATTGGCCGCTTGCAATAGTGCTTTGGGGGCTTGGTGTAGGCTGTGGTTGTGGGCTTGCTGGTGGGGCAGTCATTTTATCCAAGATTTATCATGAAGCAAAAAGAGCTTCGGCATTTTTAGCCACCGACTGCGCGTTCAGTGCTGCGGGGTTTATCTTTCCTTCTTTAGCTGCCGTAATCATTGCCGCGCAAGTAGATTGGGTTTATAGCTTTGGGGTTGTGGGGGCGTTGGCACTAGTACTTTGGGCAACCTTATTTTTTGTTCGCTTTCCTGCCACTGAGGCAGACGATACTAACGCGGCATCGGCATTGTCACAATTTAAACGGGTATTAACCCCTAGGGTGTGTTTAATTGCCGTGGGCGTTTGTACTTATTTAATGGCCCAAACTACTTTTCTTACTTGGTCTCCAAATTACTTACAACACACGTTCGGGGTAAGCGAAAAAATATCGGCGCAGGCCGTTGGGAATTATTGGGGTATGTCTATTTTCGGATTAATTACCGCAGCTATTTTTGTGAATAAAATTCCGCAGCGCTCGTTATTGATGTTGGTAACCGTGTTAGCAAGCCTGATCACTTTCACATTTATGTTAGCTTCCTCTGCGGAGTGGTTTCTCTTAACCAGTTACCTATTTGGGTTAACCACTACCTGCATATATAAAATTGCGATATCTGTTGGTTCTCAGCAGCTAACTTCAGCGCCCGCTGTGCTCGTCACCTTTTTATTATTCAGTGGCAACGTAGGCAGTACAATTGCACCCATGTTATCTGGTTGGGTGGTGCAGCTATTTGGCGTACAAAGCGCGATTATTATGACATGGGTTGGCTACACCTTTGTGGCGCTTGTGTTTGGTTTTTGTTTATTTTTGGAAAAACGTGAGCTGCGTGCCCACGCGTAAGGAATTAAAAATGGAAAAGATTATTTTTGATACCGATCCAGGTATTGATGACGCTATGGCGATTTTGTTTGCACAGGCAAGCGCCGATATTGATTTGGTGGCCATTACTACAGGCTTCGGTAATGCGAATATCGACACCGCCACGCGTAATGCCTTGTACCTTAAAAAGCGCTTTAATTTAAGCGCAGATGTGGCCCGTGGTGCAAAAGAACCATTAGTCATTCCGGTAGACGAGCCTGCCGATTTTGTACATGGCGATAACGGCTTGGGCAGCGTCGATATTGATGAAACCGACTTACCAAGTGAAGTGTCACTTGCCGCTCACGATTATATTATCGAGAAGGTGAAAGCAAACCCCGGTGAAATCACGTTAGTAGCCGTTGGCCGTATGACTAACTTAGCGCTGGCACTTCGAAAATGTCCTGAGATTATTAATTTAGTGAAGCGTGTGGTGATCATGGGCGGTGCATTTGGTTACCATGGTAATACAGGAAACGTGAGCCCCTTTGCTGAAGCCAATATTATTGGCGACCCTCATGCCGCCGACGAAGTCCTTACCGCTGACTGGTCGGTAACCGCAGTGGGGCTTGATGTCACTAAAAAGGTGATAATGAGTAACGACTACTTAGCAAGCCTTGCTGAGTGTTCGCCTAAATATGGGTCTTTCATTTATGATATCACTCGCTTTTATGCCAATTTCCATCAAGAAACAGACCAAGTTGATGGCATATACGTGCACGATTCATCAGCGATTATGCAGGTGATTGCGCCACAATTGTTTGAAACGGTAGAGGGGCCAATTCGTGTGATCACAGAAGGGCCTGCCATAGGTCATACTATGCAAAAAACGGTAGCAAAGCGTTTCCCTATCGACGAGTGGGCCAATTATCCTGCGCAATCGGTTTGTTCAGATGTGGATGTAGATGCCTATTTGGCCAAGTATAAAGATATACTTAGCCAAGCGGCTTTTGACTAACGGGTTGCTAAGTTACTAAATTAACTGACAAGTTTCGCCGCCACTGCACGGTGGCGCGCCATTAGCGTTTGGGTATCTAACCCAATAATTTGCCCTGCTTTTACCCGCCATTTTCCGCCAATCATTACCTGTTCGGCTTTATCTGCTCCGCATAACAATAGTGCAGATATAGGGTCGTGACTGCCACTAAAACGCAGCTCATCGAGTTTGAAAAAGGCAAGGTCGGCTTGTTTGCCCACGGCAATTTCGCCTATGTCACAGCGGCCTATAAGCGATGCAGAACCCTTAGTCGCCCAGCCTAGAATTAACTCTGGGGTGATTTTCGCTGCACCATACTTTAAGCGCTGTAAGTAAAGTGCTTGGCGGGCTTCGTACATCATATTCGATGCATCGTTAGAGGCTGAACCATCTACACCCAAGCCAATGGGGGCACCCGCTTCAATCAGTTCAAGGGTAGGGCACATGCCGGAGGCTAAGCGCATGTTTGAAACCGGACAATGCGTTATGCCTGTGCCCGCTGCGCCCAAGCGGCGAATTTCATCTTTGTTAAAATGAATACCATGAGCCAACCATGTTCTATCGCTTAACCAGCCCACACTTTCTAAGTAATCGACGGTGCGCATGCCAAACATCTTCAAACAGAAGTCTTCTTCATCTAAGGTTTCAGCGAGATGAGTATGCAAACGTACATCTTCGTCTATTGCCATTTGCGCGCTGTCGGCCATAATTTCCCTAGTAACCGAAAACGGAGAGCAGGGCGCTAGAGCTATTTGCATCCACGCGCCGTCACCACGTTCATGGTAGGTGTCTATTAGCCGTTGGCTGTCTTTTAGTATTGCATCACCACTTTGCACCGTGTGCCTAGGGGGCAGTCCACCTTCATCTTCACCCAAGCTCATGGAGCCTCGAGTAAGAAGGGCGCGCATGCCCATACGCTTTACCGAGTCTACTTGCACATCTATGGCATCTTCCATACCGGTTGGGAACAAATAGTGATGATCGGTCGTGGTAGTACATCCAGACAGCAACAATTCAGCTAACGCCACATCGCAGGCTAGCGACAACGCATCGGGGGTAAGCTTTGCCCAAACTGGGTATAAGGTTTTAAGCCATGGAAATAGCGGCTGATTGACCACAGGCGCCCATGCGCGGGTGAGGGTTTGGTAAAAGTGGTGGTGAGTATTAATAAGCCCCGGAAGCATAACCAATTGAGAGGCATCTTCTGTTGCATCGATAGGCGTTACTGGTGTTTTTCCCGCCCCTACAAGCTCAACAATTTTATTGTCTTGCACCACAATGCCGCCTACAGCATCGAGCTCGTTGCCGGTGAAAACGGCTTGCGGGTTTTTAATCCAAAGTGATTTAGATTTAGATGAAGGTTTAACTTGAGGCTTATCTTGAGGCTTATCTTGAGGCTTAAATAAGGACGACAATTCAGACATAACTTGGCTCCATAAAATAATAAAATTAAAGATGCCAGCTCAGTTATGCCCTGTCTGCTGATCCAGGGAGCGTTTGTTTTACAAGTCTTTGCTAATAAACAAAGACTATTAACGATTAACGCAATATAGGATTGTAATGCTAATGCATTTTAGGTTCGATTTAAAGCCCTTCTACGAAGGGAGGATTGTACTGTTGTGGTATTACGCTAAACTTCATTTTAGCTGTTACATTAAAAGCAGCAGCCTAATGGAGAGATGGAAACCACATGCCTGACAATAAATTTAGACTAGTTACTCGAAGCGACTTTGACGGATTAGTTTGTGCCGTTCTTTTGAAAGACTTAGGTCTCATCGATGATATTTTATTTGTGCATCCAAAAGATATGCAAGACGGTAAAATAGATATTACCGAAAGTGATATAACCACTAATCTGCCTTATGTGGCAGGCTGTCACATCGCGTTCGACCATCATCTCAGTGAAACAGTGCGAAACGCGAGTGATATTAAAAATCATGTTATCGACCCTGATGCGCCTTCTGCTGCGCGAGTGGTATACGACTATTATGGCGGCGCAGAAAAGTTTCCTAATATCTCCCTTGAAATGATGGAGGCCGTAGACAAAGGTGATGCCGCGCAGTTTTCCGAGGAAGAAATATTAGAGCCAACCGATTGGGTATTGATGAACTTCATTATGGATGCGCGTACTGGTTTAGGTCGTTTCCGTGATTTCAAAATTTCGAATTATCAGCTAATGATGAAATTGATTGATGCTTGTAAAGACAAGAGCATTGAAGACATTCTGGAAATAGAAGATGTTGCCGAGCGTGTTGCTTTGTATCACGAGCACAATGAGCTAGCGAAAGTGCAATTGGCTAAATGTGCAACTGTTCACAAGAACCTTGTTGTGCTTGATTTAACAGAAGAAGAAACCATTTACGCTACAAATCGCTTTGTTATTTATGCCATGTACTCCGACTGTAATATCTCTATTCATAAAATGTGGGGTATTAAGAAGCAAAATGTGGTTTTCGCTATTGGTAAATCAATCACGAACCGCACTTCAAACACGAACGTAGGTGAACTATGCCTTAAGTATGGAGGTGGTGGTCATTTGAACGCCGGTACGTGCCAAGTAGAAAGCAGTAGAGCGGAAGCCGTTCTAGACGAGATAATTGACACTATCACGTCTGATGGTTAATCCATACCAATAAAAGTACGCTGGGGGGGTTGTTAAAAATCATTGGTAACGCACCCTGGCTTTCCCCTCGAATACATATCTATAAAAACAAACAATCCAATATCTGGTTAGCGCTTATTGCATACCTATCTTGCTGTGTTTACTCTATTTTAACAATTGAGCGTAATGACTAAAATAGGAAGTAAGTATGAACTTTGCTGAATTTGCTGCATCACGTAAGAGCGTACGTGGTTTTACGAAACAAGCTGTTACTAAAGAAACCGTTGATGCCATAATTAACGCAGCAAAATGGGCCCCTTCGTCTTACAACACCCAAACGTGGAAAATACATGCGGTATCGGGTGACGTGCTTGATAAAATTCGTGAAGGTAATACAGAGAGAACATTAGCCGGTACGCCTTACGTGAGAGACTTCCCGTACAAGGAGGATTATGACGGCGTTCATAAACAGCGCCAGCGTGAAGTTGCCATGCAGTTATTTGATGTAATGGGTATAGCCAGAGAAGACAAAGAAAAACGTATGGACTGGATGATGCGTGGCTTTCGCCAGTTCGATGCGCCTGTATCGCTCGTATTAACTTACGATAAAGCTCTAGAGCCTGCAGGTATCACGCAATTTGGTTTAGGCTCTCTAGCTTACGGTATTGTATTAGCCGCGTGGGATTTAGGGCTTGGTTGCGTAATTAACGGTCAAGGCATAATGCAGTCTGATGTAGTGCACAAACATGCGCAAATACCAGACTCTGAGGCCATTATGATTTGTATTGCGCTAGGTTACCCTGATGAAAACTTTGCTGCTAACGAGGTAAGGTCGGTACGTGCCGACAATGAAGAGTTCGTCACGTACCACGGTTTTTAGTTCTAAATTAAACTTAAATTACGTCTCTAGCTAATCTTTGACGGCTAGCAATTGACGGGTAGCAATTGTTGGTAAGTAATCGGCGGTTAATCTTCGTTAGTAATCACACCGTAGGCCGCCGTTCCCCATAAAGGCACGGTTGATAAGCTATGTTTATAACTTCCTGATGTTTCTTTTGTAGAATACGAAAGATACATCAAGGTTTGTGACTTGGCGTCAAAAATGCGTCTCACTTTCATATTCTTAAAGAAAATACTTTTCGACTTTCTGAAAATAATATCGCCTGAATCTGACTTATCGATATCTCTGAGCATTTGCGCGGTAATTTCACCGGTTTGACGGCAAGCGATAGAGCTATCGGAAGGATCAGACACATCTAAATTCGCTTCAATGCTAGAGATGTGGCAAGTTACGCCCGTAACGATAGGGTCTTGCATGGCATCTAATTTAATATCTTTAGTGGTGAATACGCCTAACGACACATCTCCCACTTCGTTATCACTGCACGCGGCTAAGCTGGCTGCTGCGACCATCACGGCAATTATCTTTTTCATTTTTCTATCCTTTTAAAGCACGTTCTAATAGTGCGTCTACCCCTAATACGGTAATCACTTAAAAATCGATTTTTATCCCCAAATGACACAGGCACTCTAGCATAGATGGTGCATAGTTTTATTGGCTCACTTAAGCTTATTCACAACTAACTCGGCGACTTGATCGCAAAAGTCGAAACCGGAATAGTCTGGATTAAACCCACTAATATAGGGTACTGCCATAATAAAATAACGTTCATCCACGCTGCCGTTCGCTAGAAGGGGCTGAAAATCATCATTAATAGCAAAACCACCTGTTTCTAAATAGTATTCATTGTCGGAACCTTTGCATACGCTATTAGGGTTGTCTGCTAAATGCTTTTTACCTTGGTGCTTGTCTTTAAACCGTACTTTAGCGACCAATGGCTCGGCATCTGCAAACATAGATTTAAAGGGAAATTCGTCTATTGGCAGCGACTTCTGCCCAGTGCAATCGATAAAAGTTTTATATGTGTTTTCAGCAGGCTTGTTATCCTCGTCCTTAAAATGAAATTGAAAATCGCCATCGCCTTCAATTTCAAGGTGACTACTGCTATCTACAGCAACAATATCGAGTACGCCACTATCGTGCAGGGCAAGTAATTGAGAAGCGGATGATTGCGGAATGTTCGCAATCATAAGGCCAATGAGTGGTAAAAGGTGATTGCGTAGTCGTAGGGTATCTTCTGCGCTAAAATACTTAGCGGGGTGGTTCATCGTGAAGCTTAACAATGCGAGGGCTTCTTTCCATTCTAAGGTGTGCGTTTGTTTAATCGACTGCTCAGCTTGCAGGTACTCAATTTTAAATAAGGTGAAGGGCTCATACGCTTTACGAGACTCAAGCATCCATTGGCAAAACGCTTCTACATTCATGTCTTCGATTTGCTGATGAAAGTGAGGGGCGCGTTTTTTTAATGTCGCTTTGAAGTTTCGCTCAAAAATAAAGTCTAAACTTAAGAAACCATCGTTATCAGCCCTATGTTGAGCAATTTCTTGCTCGCTTAGCATGCCTTCATCAGACACTAGTGGGTCGTCTAAGTGAAAGCGAATATTCGGCAGTAAGCCCGCTAAAGAGTGCATGATCATCTTGAAATCTGGTACGTCGTCGAATAAACGATATTTTAGTTGGTTATCAGATTGATAAAACTCACCATTAGCTTCGCTTAATGTACGAATTGCATCAATAGCGGTAAGGGAACTGCCTTTAAGCGCTATTGTATGGTTATATTTTTGCTGCAACTTAGTGGGCGGGTAGGGAGAATCAAAATACCCTTTTACTTTACCTTCGTGGGTCTTGGGCCAAATATGGCCAGTGCAGATCACCACGTTATCGAATCCTGTTACCCATCCACTGTCAGTTAATATGTTAGTGCCAGTATGACTGTCGGTGTTTGTAAGCTCAGGGCTGTTTTGACGCTCATGGCTGTTATTACGCTCAAGGCTGCCTACACGCTCAGGGCTATTATTACGCTCAAGGCTACTTTCATCTGCAGTGCTGGGTTTAATGTCCAAAATGTTGCACTGAAGATGCACGTTCACGTGTATCCCTGCTGAACGGCATTTGCCAATTAGTTCACAAAATTGGGCCTGTAAATATTCCCCAAAGAGCAATCGGGGTACCACGTGTTTTTCATGTAGTTTAGTTTTTACAATTTGATATTCCGCGAGGTGCTCGGAGCTTTGTTGGCGCAGCCATTCAAGTAGTGTTTCATCAAACGGAGCCAGCTCATCAGATGAAATGTTGGTAATATGTTCCCACGACGCCCCATCTTTACTATAAGGCATGCCTTTGCCAAGGGCGGTATTTCGCTCAAAGATATCGAAGGTTAAACGAGGAGGTGCTCTGCCATTTACGCTCTCGGCATCATCAAGCTGCTTGTCAAAAAAGCGCAATACTTTTTTTAGAATAGAAAGGGCGCTGGGGCCGCCACCAATTAACGCAATCCTTGTTTTTGTCATCATTATCCTGCCCGTAATAAAGCACGCTATTTATTAGAAATATATTATCTCCACGGTGTTGTCGAGCCTATACTTCAAGCACGTAACGCAGGCTATTCACATTGGCAAACACGGGGAATAAGTTAGCTAGTCATCATAAATAAGCAGGTTATATGCCTTATTTTCAAGCTGCATTGCACTGGTTTTTTACTCGGCTGTAGGGGGCAGGTTAGACAGTACTGGTTTATATCAGGATTGAATCTGGTTCAACGTTCTATATCGAATAGTTGGCGGATTATACGCGGTGGATTACTGATTTATCGGCAACGCAATTGCAACGCTTAAGCCACCATCGGCAGGGCGAGTCATTTGTAATCTTCCACCATGTTTTTCAATGGCTTTTTTCGCAATGCTCAGCCCTAGTCCGAACCCTGATGTATGCATTTGGTTGCCTGCACGGTAGAAAGGTTGAAGCAACTTTTCTATTTCATCACTATCAACGCCAGGGCCATGGTCGCGCACGGTAATTACAGCCATGTTATTCTGCTTTTCCGTGCTCACCTCAACCAATTCACCGCGAGATGAATATTTGCAGGCATTGCCGATAATATTTTCCAGTGCTTGATGAAGGGCTTCTGCATAACCTGAAATTGTTACATTTGGCTCGCAGTTAAGGGTTAGAGGAATGCCCGGGTAGTGCACTGCCATATCGTCGGCTATACGTTCGCACAGGGCATTAATATCGCAAGCTTCTGGGGTTGGCTTACCTTTTTCTAACTTTGAATAATCCAATATTTGTTGAATAAGTGCATCCATACGAACGCAATCATTATGAATTTGCTTCACATGGCGACTATCAGGCGTGTGCTGCTCTATAATGGCTGCTGATGCTTGCAAACGAGCCAGCGGCGCGCGAAGTTCATGGGAGACATCATGCAACAGTTGTTGCTGATTCGTGGCAGCTTGATGCGTTTTATTGACCATAAAGCTAATATCAGCGGCTAAGTCGCCTAGTTCATCACCACGAGTCAGAATGGCTCTAGGCAGCGTGGCAACTTCTTGTTGGTTGGCATAACGTCGACTAAACGCACCTAGGTAGTTAATAGGGCGTACGATGCCCCAACTTAATAGCGCACTGACAATGGCTGAGGCAATAAAGATAAAAACGAACTGCAGAGATTGAAACCGGTAAAGTACTTGTTTATAGATGCGAGGCGCTTCTGGCAATCGGGTTTCTACCCGGTAGGGCAGTGCAGATAGGCCATAAACTAATTTTACTGTGCGATCCCGTTGAGGCACTTTGTTCATACGATAGTGATAGATGGTTCTACCCGTGTTATCCGATATCTGCATAGCAATGAGATCGCCACGATGTCTGACATTATGGCTTATCCAATCTTTTATTTTCCCTTTAGGGACATTACCGTTTGCAAGGTCTTGCTCGTAACGCCACACAATGCGTTCGGCTTGGCTAAGTACACCATTAAAATAACGTTGGTTGTATTCATCAGAAGTGTATTTACTAATCAGTACATATCCTGTGGCAGTCATCACGAGTAGGCTAGCTAACCAGAACGTAAGGAATATTCGCCAAAACAGGCGTTTGAACCCAAACGTTTGTTTTATTGAATGCCAAACCTCTGAACGCTTCATGCTATACCTTACTGTTGTGTTGGTGGGGTAAGCATTTGATAACCCACGCCACGAACCGACTTAATCACGTCGTTTATACCTACCGCAGTCAGCTTCTGGCGTATTCGGCTTACGTGTACATCCATCGCGCGGTCGTAGGCTTCAAGTGGCCGATTAAGCACTTCTTCTGTCATTTCTTGTTTAGTAATGGTTTGTCCAACGCGTTCCATTAACAAGCTTAGCGCATTGAACTCTGCGCCAGTTAAAGGCAGAGGGGTGTTGTCTACTAACGCCGTTCTAGCGCCGCTATCAAGTACAATACCGTGAAGTTGAGCATGCACAACCGCTTGGGTTGGCGCATTGCCATTTTGGGTCCGGCGAATAATGGCGCGAATACGCGCGCCGAGTTCCCGTGGGTTACAAGGCTTCGCTAGGTAATCATCCGCCCCCATTTCTAAGCCAAGAATTCTATCTATGTCATCACCACGGCCCGTAAGCATGAGAATAGGCGTTTGCTTTTTTGCGCGAACATTACGCAGTACATCAAGGCCTGACATGCCGGGCATCATAATATCTAATACTACCGTATCGAACTCATCGCTTTGCAATAGGCGGGTAACGGCGGCATCGCCACTATTTAAGGTTTCAACTGCAAAGCCGTCGGTCTGCAGGAATTCACTGAGTAGCGCGCAGAGTTCTGCGTCGTCATCTACCAGTAAGATTTTGTATTTTTCATTTTCCATAAAATAGAGCTTAACCGTTTTATTTTGAGGGCTTTTCAACTTTACCGAACTTTACACTAGCTTAACCCTACTTATCGAATCGTTTATGCATACTTAGCTTCGTTGATGAAACAAAACGTTTCCACCATGTCATGCAGCATCATGACCAAAACAAGTAGGAATATTAAGATGAAAAAATTAATTGCCGGTGTTTTATTGAGTGCATGTATCGCCACTACTGCTTATGCAGGTGGTAAACATTCTGATGATCGTAAAGGTCCCGACTTCTTCCCCATACACAAAATGACGAAAGTGCTAGATTTAACTGACGAGCAACAAGATGCACTAAAAGCATTAAAAGCTGAACTTAAAGCGGAGCGTAAAGCAAACCGCCCAGAGAAAGGTAGTGAAGACTCGTTCAGAGCGCAATTTAAGGCACTCGATCCGTCAGACGCTAATTACGAGCAAGACCTAAATGAACTTGCAAACCTAAAAGCCGAAAAAGCGAAAGCACGTTTCCTTAAAATGGCCGATGTACGTGTCAAGGTAAGTGAAATTCTAACTGACGAACAGCTAGAAAAGTTCGAGTCGATGAAAGAAAAGCGTGGCAAGCGTGGTGAGCGCGGCGACCGTGGTGACAAGAGAGAAAGAAACAGTTAGTCGTATTATAGACTTTGTTTTTAATAAAAGCCCCCGCAGTTGGAAAGTCCAACGAGCGGGGGCTATTTTGTTGACTATTACTGTTTTATGTTCAGCAAAACTCGCCTTGGTGTTCTTTATTATTGCGAGTTACTAGGTTGTTGAACTTGCGCGTAGGTAAAAATAGATGAAGGCGCTTTGGCAACCTTTTCTAGTGCCTTTCGGTCTGTGCTTGATGGAATAGACGTTACTCCCATCCATGTGTTGCGGCGATTATTTTTCGCGCCATAAAGCGCGGTATCTGCAAACCCTATTGTGGTTTGCCAATCAAAAATATTGTAGTGCTGCTGAGAAAGCGGGTATGCAGCATAGCCAATTGAACAGGTGACGTGTTTGCGTGTTTCTTCTGTAATTTGGAAAGTAGTCGAACCCACAATATCCACCGCTCGCTCTGCCAACACGCAAGCTTCTTCTCTAGGCGTGTTATGGACGACGACTAAAAACTCTTCACCACCCCAGCGAATAAGGTAATCAGTCTCACGAAATATATGCTTTAAGCGTTTTTGTGTTTCAATTAGAACCTTGTCACCAGCCTGATGACCATAAGTATCGTTAATGTTTTTAAAGTGGTCTAAATCGACAACGAAGAATAATATATCGTAGTCGTTATTGGGAACAGTGTACGTTTGATCGCAGTTATCGTAATAACGCTGCACTAGGGCAATATCGCGCTCAATATGTTGTGTTAGATAGCGCCTGTTGTGCAACCCAGTCAGCGGGTCAGTCAAGCTGGCCTCTTTGAGCGCGGCGGCTTGTTCACTGAGTTGCTTATTGGCTGTCAATAACTCAGCGGTTCTTGCGTTCACGAGTTTTTCTAAAAATGCTTGACGGTGTCTGTGGTGTTTTACCCCTAGTAAATGGCCTATGTACACAGCGACACATAAAAATAAAATAGCGGCAAATTTTGCTAGCGGGGTTTGATACCACGCTGGCAAAACAACTAACTGTCGATGCAATGCGTTTTTTTCCCACGTGATCCCATCGTAAGAGTACTCAATTTGCAAAGTATAGTCGCCAGGTTGTGGCATAGTAATGACGGCTAAACGTTGCTCAGCATTTGCTTGAACCCAGTTTCCATCTAATCCCAATACGCGATAGCGATAGTGAGTATGTTCAGGGGTAAGGTAATCAAGCGCCGCAAATTCGAAGGTTATTCGTTTTATCAGCGGAGGAACTGTCAAATCAGTCGCGATTAGCCCTAGCGATTCGATGCTATCGTCATGGTGAACCACAGTAACATCAGTGAGCAAAATCGGCACAGACGACTTCGAAAACGTAAAGTTAGCACTGTCAATAATGGTTAAGCCGTTGATGCCTCCAAAAACAATGTCGTTCTCATCTGTCGTTGCAGCTGCTGAATGTGCATAAGGCGCATTCACCACGCTTGGTGCAGCGACTGCGTGACTGACAACAAAAGTATGGCGATTTATTGCCGCAATGCCCTGTGTAGTACTTACCCAAATATGATCTTCGCTTTCTCCCGCGATAGCAGCAATATTATCGCCTGGTAAGCCACTAGAGCTCTCTATTTGAATCCAGTCGGCTTTGTTAGGGTTAACAAATAAACCTGCAGAGCCTGTACCAACCCAAAGGTAACCTTTATCGTCAACGAATAAGCTAGATATATATTGTTGTTTTAGAATGGGATGAGCAACGTGAGTTGTAGCCAAGTTGATAGTTCGATCCATTCGAATATCGCCTTCGACCAATCCTTGCCACGTACCAATCCATAAGCGATTCTCATCAATGGCCAATGAGGCGATACGTCTCTCGGTAATACTGTCAGCAAATTCAATTTGTTTTTCTGTAGCGTTGTGCTGCACCCATAAGCCGTCTGTGCCGCCTAGCCACAAACTCGTCCCTGTCGATAAAAAGGCAGTGGTAAATGTTGTAGGGCTACGTGCTGAAACCGCCAACGGTCGGCCTTGTTTAGTGACACGGTCAACTTTCACTGTTGCAAAGTTGCTTGACGCATATACATCACCATTTTTAGAGACATGCAAGGTTTCAACGGGGTTTTCTGAAGTTTCCCAAAGCGGTTCTGTTTTGCCGTTTACTGGTGACAGTATTTCAATACCAGCATTACCAGAACCGACGAACAGTTCGCCATGATGAGACTGTACCGAATGTACTTTTCGGTAACTCAAGCTTTTATCAATATTTGCACCACCAAATATATTGATTATTGAATGGTTATTCGCATCGAAAATATTCAGTGTGTGCCCAGCGCCAATCCACACTAGCCCCTTGCTATCGGTAAAGGTAAACCAGATATTGTCGTCAGCAAGCGAGGCTGGTTGAAGTGGATTGTGCGAAAACTGGCGGGTTTCGTGAGTCTTAATATTCACTTCTATCAACCCTTGCCCAAAAGTGCCAAGCAGCAGCAAATCAGGTTTTATTTCGCTCATTGTGAAAAGCCAAGGCAATGTCGTGCTACCAATCGCTAATTGGCGAAACGGTGCATCCACATTTTTGACGAACAAGCCTTTGTCGGCGGTGCCTACGACGAGTGAGCCTGAAGCGGTCGAAAGAATACTACTGATACGGGGTTGTTTATCACTACCAACTTCTACTAGTTGCGGAGCATGTTTTATGCCGCTACTTGCGATATCAACAAGCGGAAAATGAAATAGCCCATGTTGAGAGCCAACCCACAACTGGTGCTTGTTATCTACATGAAGAGCATGGATCCTCGCTTTATTAGGTAGTTCAAATCTCAATAGTTTTTTCGTTGCATCATTAAAAATGAACAAGGCTCTATCTGATGTAAAAGTGAAAATATTATTATTGGCAACCGAGGTGACGTTAAGGTGGAGTATCGATACATCCGAAAGTAAACTTTGTTCATAAGCAATGAGTTGAAGTTTTCCTTGGTGTAAACGGTAGAGACCTTGTTGAGTACCTACCCATACTTCGCCATTGTTTGTAGCAAAGGTGGCTTGAATTTGAGGCGATGGTGTATCGCTTTGCTTATTTTCAAATGTTACCGCTTTCAACGACTGGGAATCCCATCGCCATAACCCTTTGGAATCAACAAACCAAATAAACCCGTCTTTAGTTTCCAATACCGAAAGGATAGGGCCGTCAATGAGTGAAGTCTCGGCTAGAGGCGTGTAAAACGTAGGCTGATGAAGCGTATGCCAGCTAGTGCTAGCTAAAGCAGGGATGCAGAAAAATAATGGCAACACTGATAAAGTGCGAAACAGATTAAAAACTCTAGTTAACAAAGTAGCGTACCACGTTAATCGTTAGTATTAACCCAATGCATACTGATGCACTAAATCTCTTTTGTACTTTGAGAATAAAGCGTTGTTATTCGTGTTGCAACGAGAAACAGGCGGCAGCAGTATTAATATAGACTTCATTGAATAAGCGCTTGTCTGCGTAAAGATTACACATCACCAGTTAAATCGTTACACCTATTCAAAGGCAACGGTAACGCTTAAATTATCGAGATCCTATTAATGTTTGCTTTTCATGTGGTTATAGCGAATTAACCACTTATGGTGCAAATTATGCTGCTCTTAAAAGTAAGTTGTAATGCAAGCTCGCCTAACAATTGCACGGGTACGGGTACGGGTTTCATTAATACGAATTTTAAGCAGAGAAGGAGAACGCGATGAAAAAGCTTACGTTAACCGCTATGGTGGGTGCAATCTCACTAGCCTTAAGCGCAAATAGTTTCGCAGGCCATCATGAGGATGAAGGGAAAAAGATTATGATGAATAATCTGAAAACAGGCGAAGCTATCGGCAGCGTGATGGTAAGTAGTTACGACGATGACGGTGTGGTATTTACGCCAAAATTATCAGGGCTAACCCGAGGTATTCACGGCTTTCATATACATGAAAATGGCGACTGCTCTGCGGCGATGAAAGATGGCAAAAAGGTGCTAGGTGGTGCTGCAGGCGGGCATTTCGACCCTGAAAATACGGGTAGTCACAGTGTACCTTGGTCTGAAGAAGGTCATGAAGGTGATTTGCCAACCTTGTACGTTGATGAAAGTGGTAATGCGACTCAACCTGTGTTCGCACCAGAATTGGAGCTTGAAGACATCGAAGGGCGCGCCATTATGATTCATGCCGGTGGCGATAACTACTCTGATTCCCCAGCCAAACTTGGCGGTGGCGGCGAGCGAGTGGCTTGCGGCGTAATCGGTAAATAGATAGCCTCTAAGAGCAATATTAGTAACCAAAGCGGCAGGAATGCCGCTTTTTTTGTGTTTAAGTTCCTCACAACTATCAAAGCCGTTCAAACCTGAAAAAGGGGGAATAGCGAACTTGCGTTTTACCTCAATGCACTATTGAATACGGTAATACGCTTTTTAAGGAGATGTAAGGTGTTTACAGATAAGTTTGTGTCTACTGTGCTAAAGTCAATGTTAACTGTATTAATAGTAATAGTCTCAACCAATGCTACGAGTGCAGATGACATTTCAGATGTTGTGGGTGAAATTAGCGGTGAAGCATTGCTAGCACAGTATCCAGCCTTTATGGACGAATATAAGTCGTACCAACCTAGCGACGCTGAGATTAAAGCAGTATCTGCTTTAGAAGACGATACGCTAATCATACTATTTGGCGCATGGTGCCATGACAGTGAAAGGGAAGTGCCCCGACTATTAAAAACACTAGATGCTAGCGGGTTAGATGTACCTCAATTTACTTTATTCGCCGTTGATAGAAAAAAGAGCGACCCAGAGGGAGTGGCAGAAAAGCACGGGCTTAACTATACGCCTACCTTCATATTAATGCGCGATGGTGAAGAAATAGGGCGAGTAGTAGAACGTGCGGAAACCAGTTTAACCCAAGATTTACAGATGCTGGCGTTAGCGGCCGAGTGAAGCAGCGGATAAAGAAGTAGTTGATAAGATGGTATTGAATAAAAGAAGCAGCAGGCCTCTGTTAGCCTGCTGACTTATCCACTAATTTTTTACAATCGCCTTGTTCAAGAGCTAGCCTTAAACCTTAGTTCAATAACCTAACCTAGTCGCTAATTCAAGAACCTGGTCAAAAGACCTAAGCCAAGAGTTAAACTCAGTAGCTATTAATTAATAACATGACGAAAACTGTTACTGGTTAAGCGTGTACTCAAGGGTGATTTTCGTATCTAAAAGCTGCGAAACTGGGCAGTTATCTTTTGCTTCCTGAGCAATTTTAGCAAATTCGTCTTCGGTAATACCCTCAACGCTCGCTTCTAGGCTCAACGCTGACTGACTAATCTCATAACCATCGTCTGTCTTGTCTAAACTAATTTTAGCCGTAGTGTTTAGTTCTCCGTCATCATAGCCTGCGCTTGATAATGCAAAAGATAAGGCCATGGTGAAGCAGCTAGCATGTGCCGCCCCTATGAGTTCTTCGGGGTTGGTGCCTTTGCCATCTTCAAATCGTGTATTAAATCCGTAGGGTTGATTAGATAATGTGCCTGTTTCGGTCGAAATACTGCCTTTGCCTTGTTTGCCTAAAGGTTTGTATGCCGCACTGCCTGATTTAACTATGCTCATTTGCTATTTCCTTACGTTTTTGACCAAACTGGTTATACAGTTTGAATTTTAAAAACGTAACGATGCAAGTGCTCTGCCGTTGTCACTAATTTTCTGCAAACCTAAGCCATGCAGGCGATAGCGTTATAATGCTGATAGTAAACGCCACGAGTGTCGTAAGTTAAATGTGGTGTCATCACGTTATGGTTACAGGGATACATGAAAATTTTACGTGCAATTATAATGTCACTGAAAATGAAAGTTTCTAAGGCTTAATCCGTTCTGTATTAGTGAGCCGTATATTTTGTCTTCGATAGTTAATTTTAAGGTTAATAATGAAATCTATTTTGCCCGCATTATTATTAAGCACGTTTATCGCTGCCCCAATTGCCAATGCTGACGAGACTGTTCTGGCTGGTGGGTGTTTCTGGTGCATGGAATCTGATTTTGAAAAATTAGAGGGGGTAACCGATGTGGTCTCGGGTTTTACCGGAGGAACCGCGCCCAATCCTACCTATAACGGCAGCCATAAGGGGCATTATGAAGCGGTGAAGATAACCTATGATGAAAGCAAGGTGTCTTATCGAGAGATACTCGACCATTACTGGGTGAATATCGACCCCTTCGATGCAAGAGGGCAATTTTGTGATAAAGGCCCTAGTTATTTAAGTGCCGTGTTTGTGGCTAGTGAAGAAGAACGTGCCATCGCACAAGACACTAAAAATGCGGTAAAGGCGCAATTTCCAAATCAAACAGTGGTTACGCCTATTTTAGATTCATCGACGTTTTATCCCATTAAAGGTGACGAGATAGGTCATCAGGATTTTTATAAAAAAAGCCCAGTGCGCTACAAATTATATCGCTGGAACTGCGGCCGCGATCAGCGCTTAGAAGAGATTTGGGGTGATAAATCAACAGGTGAGTCTTAATTGGTTTCGTGCGGTGATCATTATTGAGTGCCGCTGCAGTGGACTAAAACACAGGTCTGCTTTGTGTGGCATTATCCGATTTGTATTTTTATCTCGCTATTTTTTCTTTATAGTTAATTTTAAAAGACACATAAACGTTGTTTAACATTTAATAGCGATGAAATTATCAAAACGGCTGGAAGTTGTACATGAAGAAGTACGTTGTGGTTAAGCTTATCTTGCTGTGTCTGGGATTTTCATCTTACGTTAGTGTGGCTGAAAAAAGCCAGCTACCTATGCCGAAAGATGGCGATACACTGTTAACCACAGGTTCGAGCTATTTCCCTTATGTTGATAAGAAGGCGCAAGACGGTGGCTGGTCTGTTTCCTTAGTGAAAGCTATTTTCAAGCGTATGAATACCCCCATTTATATCGATTATTTACCGTGGCAGCGCGGTTACAAATGGGCGCTTGAAGGCAAGTACCAAGGTACATTTCCCTATGTTTATACCGACGAGCGGGCTAAGTCGTTTATTTACTCTAAAAAAATTAATTCAATTCCCGTACGTATTTACACCTCGAAAGAAATGAAAGTGAATACATTAGCTGACGTTACAGGGGCTCGCCTGTGTTTGCCCTATGGTCATAGCTTAAGTAGCGAACAGTCGGCGTTTATCAAAGCTTATAAACTTTCTGTTCAACGAGCGGCCGATGCAGGAGGGTGTATTGTTCAAGTATCGAAAGGCTGGGGCGAAGTAGGCTTTACTAACGGTTATCTGCAAGGCGATTACAATTCAGCGCTATTTGAAGTGTTAGATAGTGTGAATATTATCGATATTCCTGTAGCCACTATTCCGCTTTATTACATTGTCTCTAAAGAGCTTGAAAATGCGCAAGCGCACATCGATAAATTTAATGCAGCATTAGCGTTTATTGAACAGTCCGGCGAGCGCCGCCAAATAGATGCGCGGTTTGAAGCCATAGCCAATCAAAAATAGCACTGGTTGAAATACTGCAAGCAATTAGGCGCTGTCATTGCGCTTAATCAATGTAAATGTGCTTAATAGATAACCATATTAACTGGCGTAAACCGCTAACTAAATACTGCCTCAATTATCATCAGTTGACTGAAATTTATGACTATCTCCATGCTAATAGCGTGGTAAAGTGAGTTGAGATTTTGTTAAGGGTAGTATTAGGAAAGGAAGTTGGTATGGTCATCGATGGTGTAGTGCTAGCAGGTGGGATGTCAAGCCGAATGGGGGAGGATAAAGCACTTTTGAAACGTGACGAGCGCGATATGCTTACTTACACGGCAGACTTAGTTTCCTCATTACCTATTGAGTATTTATTGATTAGCCGCAATGAAGCGATCACTGCTAATTATCTGACTAATGAGGCTGATGACTGCGCTCAGAACTATAAAGTGGTCAATGATGTTGTGGCAGATATTGGGCCTCTGGGGGGGATATACTCTGTCGCTATTCAGAGCAACGCTGACGCATTGATTATCACGCCCGTTGATTTGCCACTGTTACGAAAAGAAGATTTAGAAGCGCTTATCAACAGAGGAACTAGCGCAAAACGTCCCGTCTATTATTCCCATCATTATCTACCCTTATTTTTGCCATTAACCATAGAGATTCGTCAGTACCTGGAAGATGTTGTTAAAGGAAAAGTGCCGCAGCGTTCGGTCAATACAATGTGTACAAATTTTGGTGCAATTGAAGTAACACCTAAAAAAAATTCGCGGTTAACCAATGTGAATACGCCAGCACAGTGGAATGCCGCAAAAAAATTGCTATTACTGGCCGGAAATTAACGACATTTCAACGAACATTACTTTCTTGTTAGTGTGTTTAATCATCAGCTGGCTTATTATTTAAGCGCGTAAACAAATCGCTTTTTGCCAAAGCGCATCAATTTCACCGAATTCAATATTGCTTGTTCAATACATTTAAGGGTTAATGCAATGCTTTGTACCTCTTTATCATCCGCTAAATCTTATATGCAGATAGCTGGCTTGTGCATTTGCTGCGTTGTCTTCTCTTTCTCGGTGAGTGCCGCTAATGCCAACGGTCAGGCTTCCACTGATGGTGAAGTTCGTCAGGAACCACTATCCCCCAGTTTGGTTGACGTTGAACGCTACCCTGAAGCAGATGTTACCCAACCAGTCCCTCAATTTAGTGCAGATGCAAGTTGGCCTACAATGCCGAAAACATTGATTATTGGTCAGGTGCCGGGGTTGTCTGTAGATAAAAACGATAACGTGTGGATACTACATCGACCAAATTCACTGAGTAAGCTTGATGTAGGGCTTTCCAACAAGATGGGACTGTGCTGTGAAGCTGCCCCTCACGTCTTACAATTCTCTGCGCAAGGCGACTTACTGAAAGCGTGGGGCGGGCCTGAAATATCACCTTCAATAAACGGCGAAAACCAGTGGCCAGCAACAGTCCATGGACTTTATGTGGATGAAGAAAGCACGGTGTGGTTAGGCGGCAATGGCGATGGCGATCATGTGGTGCTTAACTTCACTGAAAATGGGGAATTTATACGCCAGTTTGGCACTCGCGGGAAAACCGACGGCAACTTAAGTAAATCAATGTTAGGTAATCCTGCCGACATTTTTCATAACACCCTGACTAACAAAGTTTTTATTGCCGACGGGTATATTAATAAACGCGTGGCGGCGTTTAACACAGATGCCAACGAGTTTGACCAACTATGGGGTGCGTACGGCACTGCACCCGGCGGCGGTACGCGAGAAGGCGCGTTCGATGTTTCTCAAGCTACCGCCAATGCCGGTGCTACCAGCACACAAGCGCAAAATTTTGGCGACATTGTGCATTGTGTAACCCTAGCAACTGACGGCAGAATATATGTGTGCGATAGACGGAATAATCGGATTCAAGTATTCAAAGCTGATGAGAGTGGCACGGTTAATTTCGTGCAAGACGTGATAGTGGCTGGCGAAACCGGCGGCTTAGGTACAGCTTCTGACATCGCATTTTCGCCAGACAATAAATACATGTACGTGGCCGATATGATGAATGGTCGCATTTGGATTTTATTACACGAAAACTATCAAGTGTTGGGAAGTTTTGGTCGTCCTGGCCGCTACCCTGGTCAGTTTACTTGGTTACATAGTGTGGTAGCTGACAGCAAGGGTAATCTGTACACCTCGGAAGTCAGTACAGGCCGACGAGTACAAAAATTTGTATTAACAGGCTTTGAGAATAATCAATAGCGCTAGGCAAATCGGCTAAGTAAAAAAGTTGAACAATAGCGGTAAGCACCAGAACTAGACACCAAAGCCAAGCCATAGAATAAGTCACAGCAATAAGGATAATAATGGTTCGACATAAAAGCGTTAAATCACACCATGTAAGAAGAAGGCTTAATGTAAGTTTGCGCCTTGGAGCTGGGGCATTAAATACAGTGCTAACTAATTCGGTGCGATTGAGTGAATGGTTATTAAGCCTATTACTATTAAGTACAGCGACCGCTGTATACGCTGATGTCGATATAAGTAGCCAAGGCGAAAGCAATATTGCAACCTTAAGCCAAAACGTAACCTTAAGCCAAAACGTAACCTTGAGCTCGGGTGCCAATGGGGTACTGGAAAAGCCTGGCTGCACCGTTAAAAACGATTCAAATGTTAATGTAAAAGGCGCAGTGCTGTTAATTCACGGTTGGGCAGGGCAAAAAGACGAAGTAGGCGACTTATATAAAGATTTGGCTCATCAGTTAAGTACGCATTGCATAGCCTCTGTTAGATTTGATGTTCGAGGTGAAGCTGAGCGTGAAGCAAGTAACTATACGTTGTCGAGTACCTTTAAAAGCCGCGTAGAAGATGCTCAGGCTGGGCTAGATTACTTGCAAGCGCAATACCCTAGTACACGACTGGTAGTGGTAGGGTTTAGTTTAGGGGGCGCGACAGCTATGGAGTTGGTCAGTACGCACCCTAAAGTTTTCGATGGTATGGTGTTATGGTCCACAGCGCTAAACCCAAATGAAATAGTCACGAATGCGCAGAACTATAAAGAAGTTCGACAAGCGTTAGAAGAGGGGCAGAGCACGTTAAAAAGCTGGGTTGATTTGACCCTGACCCGCAAGCACGTAGTGGGAATGTTAGGTTACAACCCTATTCGAAACTTAGGTGATTTTGAAGGGGAGTTATTAGCGATAAGAGGCTCGAACGACTATTTACCTGCCCATGAAAAAGTCATTTTTGAGGCGAGTAATGCGGTTCGTGAAGATGCCTATTACCTAGGTGGCGCCGATCATATATTCAACGTTTATGAGCCTGATACGAGCAAAAAAGAAGAAGTGCTGACTTTATCAGTTAACTGGATCAAGCAGCTACTTAATTAATGAAAGTTGTTTTTCAGACAAAGGCTGAAAACACAGTGCAGGAAAAAGCCGCCATGTTAAGTGTTACGGTTTAACAAAAATTCTATTAACGCGTTTTCAGGCAATGGTGTAGACCAGAAATAACCTTGCCCAATGTCGCAGCCAAGTGACAGGAGCTTTTGCAAGGTTTCTTCATCTTCAATCCCTTCCGCAACCGTCTTCAAGCCTAAACTGGCTGCCATATTGATAATCGCGCCTACCAGAGACTCATCGTGCTCAGAGAAACATAACGGGATAATAAAAGATCTATCTACTTTAAGCTTGGATGCGTTAAAATTTCGAAGATAACCCAAGTTAGAATAACCAGTTCCAAAGTCATCAATGGCAATGGTAATGCCAAGCTCACTCAGTGACGCGAGCTGCTTTTGTATTTGCTCGGTTTCGTCAATCAATAAGGATTCGGTAAGCTCTAGTTCTAAGGCTTCAGGAGGTAAACTTGCTTCATACAATGCACTTTCTATAGTGCGTTGAAGCTGGCCGTCTTTAAACTGCATCACCGATAAATTCACCGCCATGCGTATGTCATGATGACCTTGCTGGCGCAATTTGGCACAAAATAGGGTGGCTTGACGTATTACCCAGCTACCTAGTTCATTAATTAAGCCGCTACCTTCTGCCAAGGGGATGAATAGGTCCGGTGGGATCATACTGCCATCAGGTTGAGGCCAGCGTAATAGTGCTTCTAAGGTGTCAACTTTGCCACTTTTTAAATCTACAATGGGCTGGTAGTGCAGTTCGAATTGCTGTTCACTCAGCGCGGGGCGCAAGAGCTGTAGCATTTTAAACTTGTTTTCGCTGGCTTTGTCTAAGCTCTCATTGTAATGGTGATAGGTATTGCGGCCATCTTGTTTCGCTTTGTACATGGCGATATCGGCTTTACGGCACAACTGCTTAAAATCAGTGCCATCTCTAGGTGCGCTAGCTGTACCTAAAGAGGCTGAAACCGTTACCTGGGTTTGAAATATATCGAAAACAGATGCGCACTGCTCAATCAGAGAATTAGCGAGGGACGTCAATTCATTAGTTTGAGGGGTGATTGGGGCAATAACCAGAAATTCGTCACCGCCGAAGCGGATGAGATATTGTTTTGGCGACAAGATTGCAGTTAGCTGTTGGGTAAGTAGTTTAAGCAATTGATCGCCAGCTGCATGGCCTAAGGCATCGTTAATAGGCTTGAAATTATCTAAATCAATAAACAGAATTGCTAATGACAGCCCATTTTCTTCACACTCGCTTAGCGATAAGTTAAATAGGGTTTCACCATAAAGCCGGTTAGGTAAGTTTGTTAGGCTATCGTGGTGCGCTAAATGCTGAATTTGCATGCGACTTTGGGCCACTTTTATATTTTCTCGCTGCAGAGATGTCATCAGATTTTTGATATCACGAACTAAAATGTAAACACTAAAACCCGTGACGATAAATATTACTAATGTAAAAATTAAATGCTCCCAGCTAAGCGACGGGATATTGGGGCTAATAACGCCTTGAAGTGATAACCCGACAATCAGAACACATTGCAAAATAACGAAAGAAAGTAGCGTTAAAAACAAGCCTACACCGCCTAAAATAGCAGCGAAAATTATCAGGGTGGGGTAACCCAAAATAGCTAGGTCGAATAACCCTGCACCGGTTGCCGCTAGCGCGAACAACATGGAAGACAATGACACCAGCAGGGTAGAAGCCGAGGCAAGTACTTTATGTTTATAAGCGAATACAAACGCAGCAATTAGGCAGGTAAGGCCGGCGGCAATAATGAAAAAGGTAATGTTTCGAGCCACAGAAAGAGAAGCCACTAGCCCGAGGGCAGACACTCCACAAATTTGCATGAGTCTACGGCGACGTATTTGATTAAAAGCGTCTTTATCTATGGTTAACGCAGAGTTAGAAATTGTGAGCTCTTTCTAGTGACTAAAGGCCTTGGGATATGTATTTATAATAGCTCACTTTTCCGGTGAGGTAGATTAATTCCAGCGCTTGTATTAATACCTTGAGCTGCCTCCCGATACTTATGCACAACGTCGGAATGTGCTATAGATGGTGTTAAACCATTTCTTGCTCATTTACTCACTCTCTCTCAGTTCAATATATTAGCCACTTCTTTTGACACTTTTTCATACTCAATTGATTCGATAAAGCCTATCGAGAACGTTTTAGGCGTATTCAGAAACTTGTTTTTTCCTTTTCCGACCGAAACCGAGCACCGTCATATTGCCCTTACTACCGAACTTTTAGCGCACTTAAAACCAAGAAGGGGTAGTGTTCCTGACGAGGTTTCTTTGTGAGGTTTTGATGATATTCCCATGACAGCGTTTTTTAAAGTACCTGTTACGGTAGTAAAGCAAGAGCCTTACATTATAGGAAAAGAAGCTGCACAACTGCTTCTTGAATTGATAGAAGATAAAGACAAGCATTCACAAAAAATTATGATTTCCTGCTCAGTAACGCAAAGAGACTCTTGCGCTAGCCCGAAGAGAAAAGGGGGGTAGTAAACGCGAGAGGAATAGGTGAATTTTGCTGTGGGGCGTAGGGTTTACTTGATACTTAATGGCAAATGAAAAAAGCGCTTTCAATATGATTAAAAGCGCTCTTGTTGCAAAATTTTATCTAGTTAGAAGCTACCGACTACGGTGACAGAGTCATTCGCTAAACTCTCATCCACAAAGCCAATAGTGTTTGGATTATCAGCAACAAGTTGCAGCATTTCTTCTTGTGTAGATACCTCTTCCGGGGGCGTTCCTTGGCCAGTAAAAACTAATTTAGACCAAAACGCAGAGTATTGGCTCTCTGATTTACCTAGCACGCCAGTATTAAAGGCACCACGAACGTCATTACCTTGTTCAAATGTTAAAGGAAGTGCTTTGCTTCCGTCAGGAAATGCTTTCATTTTGCCAAGATAGATTCTTTTGACGGATTCGGCATCAATACCCGAACTATTTTTTGCACTAACGATAATTACGTTTGCTGCACTTACAGGAAGTGCACACATTAAACTAAGTAATAGGACCGCTTTCGCTTTCATTTTCATTATTCCTTAAAATACTAAATCTAAAGATACTGCTATTGCAGGGGGCGATTGCTCTATCGTAAGGCGTTAGTCGATAGCGCCGTTGCGTCTGTGTCGTCGAATCCAGCATGTATCCTGCTAGGCGCGATAATTACGTATTAATTCTTCGAACTTAGAATAGTATAAGTTCAGTATATTAGCAGTGAAAGCTTATGCAAAATGTTAAATCCTCCATACTGAACGTTAATGTGCCTACTTTTACCTTTAAAAAATAAACAAAGATGCAGACTTCCACTACGACATACCCAGAATAAATACCTAAAACCGAATACCTCACATAATTACCTGAGTGTTATTATGGAGATATGAGCCTTAACACCATAATAGGTGAAGTTTTCGGGAACTTCCATTAATGACAAGCTAAGCGTGTGCCCAATAGGTTTATGGATTGGTGTATTATCAATAATTAGCGTATGTGGAAAGGATGCTTGTTGTTGCCACAGATGTTTAAATTTAGCATCGCCAGGAACGAGTTGATTCATAAAGTGGGCAGATATGGCAAAACCAAACAAAAAGGGGCCAGTTCGAACAGTGCAAATAGCCTGCGCGAAATGTAAAACCCCCATTTTTAAATACCGTAAAGGTGGTAAAGGAGCATTAGTAAAGTGTTTTAAGGAGCGTATTGTTGAAAACTATACCACCACACCTTGCCAATGCCCGGGCTGCGAGCAGTCTTTTGCTCGAGAAGCTCTCGTGCGGGGCGCTCCTGCTTATAAAATAATTGGCGGCAAAGTGACTATGAAATAGTAAAACTCGCGTTATTTGCCAACGCTAGTTTCTATGGTTGTAACTACCGACATGCCCACCCGTAAATCTTCAATATGTTCTTGTGTCCCGTCTAAACCAATGCGTATGGGGAGGCGCTGAACAATCTTTGTGAAATTTCCTGTCGCATTGTGTGGGGCAACTGCAGAATAACTGACATTACTTGCTGGTCCTAAGCTGGCTACCTTACCCTTCAGGGTGATACCCGGTAAGGCATCGACTTCAACGTTTACGGTTTGGCCCGCTTTAATATGTGCCAATTGCGTTTCTCGGTAGTTTGCCGTGATATATAAAGTATTACTAGGGACGACTACCATCAAAGGTTCCCCTGTATTTATGTACTCACCAACCCGCGCTAGTTTCTTCCCAATGATACCGTCTATAGGGGCATAAAACTTTGTGTAGGACAGTTTAAGCGTTTGAGTGTCAAGGTTTGCTTCGGCAAGTTCAAGCGCAGCTCTGGCTGCATCCAAACTTGCTTTAAGTACCTGGGTTTGCTGCAGTGTAAAGGTTAGTTCTGCTTTACTTTTCGCTACGTTAGCCTGAGCAATAGTAAGTTGAGCATCCGCTTGTTGTAGTGCTTGCTTACTACCTGAACCATCTTGGGCGAGGTTGCTGAAACGAGTTTGATTCGCTTTTGCTAAGGCGAGCGCGGCTTTACTCGCTTTATACGTTGCCTCTGCTTGTTCAATCTTTGTGTGTTGTTGAGATAATTTCGCTTTAATACTCGCGAGGTTCGCATTAGCACTATGGGCTTTCGCTTTGCTAGCGGCAACGGCAAGCTTAACGTCATCATCTTCAATTAAAACCATTAGGTCACCTTGTTTGACCTGCTGGTGTTCCTCGACTAAAACGGCTTTAACCGTACCTGATAACTTTGCTCCCACCGAACTGAAGTCGGCTTCTATGTAAGCGTCGTTTGTGGTTTGGAAGGCGCTGTTAGATTCTGGTTCATTTAAATAAACTACAGTGCCCACTGCTAAGACGACAAGTACGCTAGCGATAGTCAATTTGATAGGGCGGGGTAATGCCATAATTTGTTATCCTTGCTAAAAATGATTAATTGGTTACAGGTGAGCTGGGCGCTGGCACGTGAGTCATACTGAGCACGATGGGGATCAGCAGGCATGCAAGCACACCAAATAGACGGTAAATATCGGCTATTGATAGCGTAAGCGATTGCTGAGCGAAAACGTGTGACAACTCTGCAGGGTTCAGTATGGGTAAATATGAACTTGATGTTGACGCGTGCCCGATAAGCGTATCTGTATGCAAACTGCCGCGCTGCGTCAAAAGGTGGCCTACTAATGCGCCGCCTAACAATGTTCCTAATACCCGCAACGTATTGATAATACCTGAGAAGTAAGGGCCTTCGTGTGGTTGAACCACGCTTGTCATCAGAAACAGCATAGACACCACCGCCATAGGTTGCCCAATGGCTTGCAAAACTTGCGTTACTAAAAATTGATCACGGTTCCAGCTGCTGGTAATACCGGCACTTATGAAACACGCGATACCAATAGTTAATAAACCTATGGCGAACACAACACGTGCATCAACCCACTTTTTATATAGCAGTATGGCTACCACAGAACCCAACACTAGCTGAGGCAGGGCGATGATCAGTGCAAGTTGAGACGATTGGAGTACTCGATAATCTTGTACTGCAGTTAAAAAGTTCATGGGTAGCACCGTCGCTGACATGAACACAATTAGTATTAGAGTAAAGATGAGCGATCCTAACCCTAAATTTCTGCGTCCGAGTAGTCGCAAACTTATAAAGGGAGTAGGGTGGTACCACTCAGTAATAAGATAAAGAGCGAGCAAAGCGCCCCCATTTATTGATGCTAGGGTGATTAAGGTGGAATTGAACCAGTCTAAACGTTCCCCTTGTGTAAGAGCGATAGTTAGCAGCGCCATGCCAATTACGCCTAAGCCCATGCCTAGCCAATTCCCTTCTTTAAATCGCGCATACTTGGTGGCTTCCTTCGGTGCCCCCCAACGTACCAACGCAATAGCCACAAAACACAGCGGGATAACTTGCCAATATATAAGGCGCCAATTGTTTACCTCATCAGTCCATTGTCCGGTTAACCAAATAGCAATATTAGGCGAAAATGTCGCTGTCATGGCGTATAGCGCTAGCCCATGCAAACGTATATGCAGCGGCAATGCTTTTAACGCCATCATCATCAATAGTGGAACAAGAGCCCCACTGGCTACGCCTTGAACGAACCTGAGCGCGATAACCAGTGATAAGTCATTGACGAAGGGCAAGGTAAGCGCAATCAATGCGATAATTATCACCATGTAGGTGTGAAAACGACGAACCGAAAAGGTAATGGCAAACCATGTCGCAAAGGGGGTAATGAGTATTTCCCCTGCTAAATAGCTGGTGGTTATCCATGAGCCACCATCTACCCCAAAGCCAAGCGCGCCACGCACGTCCACTAATCCCAAGGTGCCAACTCTGTTGTTAAGACCTGCCATCATCGCACTGATAAATATACCAAGTAACGCTGCTAGAATTTTGGTGGGTGGTAAAGCAGGTTTACTCATCGCTCACCTCTATTGCGTTCCAGCCGCCGCCCAACGATTTATATAAAGACACCAAGCTTAAGCTTGTACTGGTCACACTTTCGCTCAGTGCAAGTTGGCTATCGAGTAAATTGCGCTGTGCGGTTAATACATCAAGATAGTTTCCCGCTCCTTGTTCAAAACGGCGTTCTGCAAAGTGAAGCGCCTGTTGATAGCCATGGTAGGCTTTTTCAAGGGCATCATGATGGCTTCGCATAGACGCAAGTCCATCGAGGGCATTGTCTACTTCGTGCCACGCATTTAGTACGGTTTTTCGGTAAGTGATAGCCGCACTTTTTTGAGCTTCTTCGGTTAGCTCTAAGCGTTTTTCGAGCTTCCCACCTTGGAAAATAGGTAAGTAAATAGCTGGGCCCATACTAAAAAAACTGGCATCCCATGTGGCTAAGTCGCCACTTTCAAATGACTCGAACCCCGTGCGGCCAACTAAGGTAATGCGCGGATAGAAGTTAGCTTGTGCCACCCCAATATCAGCAGTGGCTTTATGAAGCCTAGCTTGGGCAGAGAGCACATCAGGGCGTTGTTGCGCTAACTCACTGGGTATGCCAATGGGAATGGTATTAGGTAGCGAAGGTTGGGGCATGGCATCAATAAGCAGTGCATCGAGTGCGTGCGGCGATTCACCAAGCAAGATAGCAATACTGTTCATTTGCGCATTTCTTTTTGCAATAATTCTGGGGATTTGCGCTTCCACCGTGGCTAGCTGAGCCTCTGCCATCGACATATCATAGCGCGTAGCAAAACCATTGTTAGCTTGGTTACTAACCAGTTTTAGTTTATGCGCTGCAATAGCTTTATTGTGTTGCACAATCTGTAATTGGCTTTGCGTACCTCTAAGTTGTAGATATTGGTGGGCAACTTCGGCCATCAAGCTAACCTTAAAGGCTTCTCGGTCTAGAAGCGTTGCCTTTAACTCAGCCATAGCACCTTCTTCGGTACGCTTGATATGACCCCACAAGTCGATTTCCCAGCTTGCATCGAAGCCTGTTTGCCAGTAGTTGTTTCCACTGTCTTTAGCGCCAAGCGCTGCAAATTTACTCTTGTCACTAATATCTTCACGGGTGTAGTCACCAAAAAAAGATACTTGGGGGAGTTTATTGGCTTTGGTTATTCCTAAGCGTGCTCGGCTTTGCTCAATGCGACTCGCGGTAAGTTGTAAATCCAGATTGGCATGTTCAGCTCGCGCGGCAAGTTCAGTCAGGATAGGGTCATTAAATTGCGACCACCATGAAGCGGAAATCATGGTATTAGAGACATTATATTGCTGAACGTAGTCTCTATTATTCTCTATATCCGTTATTGAATAAGCTTCTTTAGGAATAGTAAAGGTTGGACCTACTGTGCAACCAGCAAGAAGCGCAATGCCTACAGAAAGAGTCAGACTTTTAAGCCTAAGGGCTGTTTTGAAGTAGTGGGTGCGCATAGCAATAGAATCTCTTGGTGTTGGTTATTACAAATCATAAAATCGAACCGAACTTATCGGTACAGTTTAAAGTCGAAAGAAAATCAACTCACTATTTAATAGTGAATCGATTTTCAGGGAATTCGTGGTCTTTTAGACTTAGTGTTATTAATTCTCAGAAAAATTTTTGGGAAGAGAATAATATTGAACTGTACCGCTAAGTTCGGTACTATAAGGTTGAATTGAAGAATTGTCAATAACGCTTAGGGTTGGGTAGTGCACAATGACGATAGCAAATGAACAAGAAAACGTAGCGCAAGCGCTTGGTAAGACACTAGGGGCAAAGGCCATCACGGTTTTACAGGCGGCAAGAAAGGTATTTTTAGCCCATGGATTTTCTAATGCTACAACTGACATGATTCAGCGAGAAGCGGGAGTATCTAAGTCTACGGTTTATGCGCATTTTGCCAACAAAGAAACCCTTTTCAGTGCGGTTGTACAGACCGAATGCTTTTCCACCTCGACTAGTATGCGTACCATTCGATATAAACCCGGACAGTTACGCGACGTGTTACGCGAGGTCGCTAACGTGTACTTGAATGTTGTTCTATCTAAATCAGGGGCAGCATTAGCGCGTATGGTCATTGCAGAGGTAGAGCGCTTTCCGAATTTAGGTAAAATTTTCTATGAATCTGGCCCGCGGGCGAGCATTAAGGTTGTCGCAAATATTATTGTTTCAGCGAATGAAGCAGGTGATCTAGAGCTCGGGTCATTAACGAGTGAAGGTGCGGCGAGAATATTTATTGGTTCAGTGAGAAGTGAGTTACAACTCTATTATTTAACTCACCCAGATGATATGCCTACAAAAGCACAAAAAGAGCAGTGGATCACGTTAATTGTCGATACCTTCACGCGAGCTTACGGTAAGAGCGCTTAGTGTAAAATGAACATTCATACCCCCTGTTGTACTAAGTAATACGTGCAACAGAGGGCGTAAGAAATTACCTATTAAATCTGCTTATTATTTACGTTGCTGCTTGTAACTTGTTGTACAGCGTATCTTTGAGTACTGCGCGGTCATGCTTCATTTGATGCAGTGTTTCGTCGCTGGTTGGACCGCCTTTTAGCTCAAGCTTGCGGATTTCTTCATCTAACGCGTTGTATTGTTTGGTCTCGCTGGCAAACGTACTGTCGCTTTCTACAAGTTTTTCAATAACGGCTTTGTATTCTGGAAAGTCAGATTGTAACGAGTGGTTTTCACCTAACATAATATGCTCCTAAAATTTTTGTTCACTAAAATGTTTCAAGTAGTGTTAGTTAATATCTTGTACGGCTACAACGAGATCATTCCAATTACGTTGATTTTCCATGTCGTATTCCATGCCTTTAATGTCGGCTTCGTTAAATCGTTTAACGGCAGGGGTTTTACTGGTTGCTTGATAGAGCCAGTAAGCTTCTGCACGTAACGCTTCATCTATAGGTTTATCGATAGACTCATAAACGGCTTGTTTACAGGCATTAATCGATTCTGCGGGAAACAGCGCAATGCGTTTAGCAAGGGCGTCTACATATGGGCCTATTTCATCGGGCTCCAGCGCTTTATTAATGGTGCCGTAAGCTTCGGCTTCATCGGCGCTAAAATCACGGGCACTTAAAATTATTTCTAGAGCACGGCCAAGGCCTGTTTGACGAGCCATCCGAGATGCGCCACCACCACAAGGTAATATTCCCATGCCTACTTCCATTTGCATGAACTTGTATTTGCCGCGAGCGGCGAAACGCATATCGCAAGCTAAGGCAAATTCATGACCACCACCTCGGGCAAACCCTTCAAGTTTCGCGATTGTGGCCTGTGGCAATTTGCTGATACGTTCTAATACCACTTGAAGGTCGAGCAATTTCACATCGCTGCGAGCTACCGCTTCGGTAGACATATCTTTTAGAAGGTTAGTGTCATAGTGACAAACCCAAATTTCCGGATTAGCTGATTGGAACACCACAACCTTGACGGTGCGATCGCACTCAAGTCGCATAGCAAGACCCATTAGGTCTTCTAGCATTTCTTGGCCCTGAACATTAACGGGGCCGAAATCGAAAGTGACGGTAAGTATTGCACCGTCTTGCTTTGCGGTAAAAGTGGTATAGCCGTTATACGCCATGATAGTTTCCTCTGATTGCTTAATTGTTAAGTCATTCTATAGATGTGTTTAACTTTCCATTAAAAGACTAGCAGTGCTTGGGTGGCTAAATAATCGGTAAAACCGTGAATACAGTTTATGTATTTTGTTGAAGATAGGATTTGTGCTGCGAATGTCATCACTGCGTGTTTGAGGTGAAAGGAAGGCGGGGAAAGTTGGTAGTAAGATGGAGGAACTCTCTGTTGTAACGGACATTTTTCGTAACAATTTCAAGTTTGATTTGCGACCGCCTACGTTGCGTACCGTGACAAACCTAATTATGCTCCCTCGCGATTATACTTGGGGCAATGCTCCGGCTTCAGGGACTCAGTTCCCTCTCTACATGGAATTATAAGATATGAGACGAATCATAACGTTGTTCAGTTGTGTTTTGGCGCTGCTAACAACACAAGCGATAGCAAAAGATGTGGAATACCGTTTACCCTCTTCCGTTACGCCAACCTTTCAAGATATTCATTTACACCTTGATCCCGATGCACCAGATTACTCTGGTTCTACTCGCATAAACCTTACGGTTAATTCAGCCACTAAAAAAGTAGGCTTTTATCAGCAAGATCTTGTCGTCACTCATGCCGAGCTTATTCAAAACGAGCGCGTAATAGCACTTAATGTTGAAGAAGGCGAGTACAACATGAATTGGGGTATGGCTGATGCTAACATTGCACCAGGTAAATACACGCTTGTCATCAACTTCGAAGGTAAGGTAAATACTTCATCTGATGGGATGTATTTATCTCGTTTTGAAGAGACAAACTACCTATTTACGCAGTTTGAAGATATGCATGCACGTAAAGCCTTTCCTAGCTTCGACGAACCTGCATTTAAAATAGCGTATCAAATGACAATTACAGCCCCTGAAAAACAAGTTGTTGTGTCGAATACGCCCGTGGAAACTCGAGAAGTTAGCGAAGGCATGCAAACGGTTAAGTTTGAAAAAACCAAACCTATGCCAACCTACTTAATTGCTTACACCGTAGGGCCGTTCGATAGCGCAGAATTAAAAGGCTTGTCGGTACCTGGTAAAATCTACGTGCCTAAAGGCTATGCAGATAAAACAAAATTTGTGGTGAAACATACCCCTGAAATTTTAGCCACGCTAGAAGATTTCTTTGCTATTAAATACCCTTACAAAAAACTCGATTTTGTTGCAGTGCCTAACTTCACGCACGGTGCGATGGAAAACGTAGGGCTAATTACTTATCGCGACAGCTTATTGTTATTAGAAGACGAGCCGGGTTTAACGGAACGCAAAGGCCCGCTTAACGTTATTGCACATGAATTGGCACACCAATGGTTTGGTAACTTAGTTACCATGGCGTGGTGGGACGATTTGTGGCTAAACGAAGCGTTTGCCTCGTGGGCTGCCAGCTATACCATGATGGAGCTGTACCCAGAGCTTAATTTTGCCGATCGTATCGTGCAAGAATCTGCGTTCGGTGCCGACGCAAGCCCTACCGTTAAACCGGTTAAGAAAGTGGTTCGTACTCAGCCAGATGTAATGGATGGCTTGGGACTTAATTACTCAAAAGGCGAGTCTATTTTGCAAATGATAGAGTCGCTAATTGGTACTGAAAAGTTCCGTGAAGGTGTACGTAACTATATGAACACCCATGCGTGGGGCAATACGGTTGCTGACGATTTATGGGCTGCCCTTGATGGTGTTTCAGATATTAATCTAAGTGCCATGATGAAAGCCTACTTAGAACAACCTGCTTACCCACTTATTAGTATTAACGATAACGGCACTATCACCCAAGAGCGCTTTCATTATGCGGGCGCTAGCGTAGAAGCTCAAACATGGGCTGTTCCACTCAAACTTACTTATAAAGTAAACGGAAAAGTGAAGCAGGAAGTGGTATTTATCGATAAAGCCAAAACCACATTGCCACAACTTGCCGAAGCAGAATGGGTATTTCCTAACGATAACGCCACAGGCTATTTTCGTTGGGCCATTTCAGCAAAGCAGATGGGCAAACTTCTAAACGACCTCAATGTACTTAATAACCGCGAAAAGAAAAATGTGTTGTATAACATGCAAGCATTACTTAACGCGGGCAAGGTGAGTATTGATAGCATAATGCCAGTATTAACGGCATTGGCAAAAGACAAGGACCCTGTTGTTAAACGTGCCGCGGTAGGCGTTTTGGGTGAGTTTGACTACTTAATTAACGACGATAATAAAGCAAATTATGCTGCCTTGTTGAATCAAGAGTACTTACCTTTGCTAAACGAACTTACACTAACGCCAAAAAGCGGTGAATCAGAAAGTATAATCAGTCTTCGAAATCAGCTTTATAGTTTGCTTGGAAACAGAGCAAACAACGAAACACTGATAAAAAAGAGTGAATTGATAGCCAAGCAATACATCGAAGATAGCAGTGCAGTTCCTGCGGGTATTGCTGGCACCGCGATAGGTATCACCACGAAGTATACTGAAGATGATCTTTACGATACGTTAGTGGCCGCATTCAAAGAAGCGCAACTACCAAATGTTAAACGCACTTTGCTTTATTCAATGCGCTACACCGATGAAGCTACGGTAAATAAGATGCTAGATTTAGCATTAACCGATGATATTACGCCTGCCAACACGCTTTATATGTTGGTAAGAGTATCGCGTAATCTTGAGCTTAAAACCGTATTGTATAAATGGTTAAACAAAAATTTAGATGCATTGATTGCCAAGATGCCTGATTACCATGTATCTCGTATGCCTGAATTTGTATCTACTACCTGTAGTGCTGAAAACTTAGACATGGCTAAAACATTCTACGAGCCAATCAAAGATGAGCATGAAGGAATGGCGCGTAGTTTCGACATTATGTTGGATGAATCGAACCAGTGTTTGCGTTTAAAAGCGACATACCAAGAAGACTTTAATAAATTCTTAGCCAAATACGGTAAGTGAATATAAGATTTAATTAATGTCTTTATAAATCAACAGCATTACTGTCACTCAACGCAAGAGGCTGCCATTCGGTAGCCTCTTTTTTATTTTCTACTCCAAAATGTCATAAAAGAGGGCGGTAAGCTTCAATTTTGTTACGACCCTAGTTTTTGCACGAAATTTACACACTTAGTTTTACCTGTACCAAAGTACACTTGAGTTAAACAAAAAATAAACTTATTTAAAAGAAATAAAGCTTTGTTTTTTATGGCTAAATAAAAAACTGTTATTATTTTGCACAAGTTCTTGCTGTGTATACGCAAGTATATAAATTTATACGTTCCTAAAAAAAGTGGACGACAACAACATGGCGAAACTGGGTAGGCAAGGGCGAGCGAAGTTGAGTAAGTCAGCTTTGTGCGTGAAATTAATATTGGGTAGTGTGTTAACGCTGCCACTTTCTTTTAATGCTTTTTCCGATGTAATTTGGGAAGAGAACTTCGATGAGGCTGCATTAGACGGTAAGGGAGCTACCGGAGGCGACAGCGTCGCAATTGATATGGAAGGCGTTTCGCGTTGGAATATTGATGTTTCTGCAGCGGAATTAACTGCAACATCGGATTGGTTTAAAGTTGTGAATGAGCAACTCAGTGCCCGCGATGTTGATGGCGAAGCAGTATGGTTGTCAGAAGTTATTATTGTTAATGGCTTAAGCGACTTGCAGCTCGACGTAACCGTTTCTGAAAGTGGTACGCAAGAAGCTGCTGATTACTTTGACGTGATGTATTCCGTTGATGGTGGAGAGTTCGTTCTAGTCACCAACGATTTAGGTACAGACAGCCATACTCTTGTAGATGATTATACTAGCGGCGTGATTAATGCCTCTATCCCAGAGGGAAGTACGGTTCAAATAAAATTAGCCATGATAAATAATTCTGGCAGCGAATATCATCGCGTTGACAGTGTTGTATTATCAGGTTCGACTGGCTCAGAAGGGGAGGGTGAGGGCGGCGATGATGGCGAAGCATCTGAAGACACACTTCGTACCCTAACCGAAACCTGCTTTAACTGCCCTGATTTAACCGCAGTTAAATTACCTAGCGACTATGTTGAAGCGGATTATTATGCGCAGCTTGATACTGCAATAACTAACAATGAAAGTGCTGAAACACTTAAAGCGCTGGCTCAAAATATCATCTCACTCGACCACCATCAGCTTTCTTATTCAGAAGCATGGACAGCCCTAACTGACACCGATCAAGACCCTGCCAACCCAGACAATGTCGTGTTGTTCTACATGGGAACATCGTTAGCTAAATTCAGTAACGGTAGTGGCACGCAAAGCACTAACCAAGACAATTGGAATAGAGAGCACGTTTGGGCTAACAGTCATGGTTTCTCTAGCAATAGCCTAACGGCATATTCAGATATTCATCACCTTCGCCCAACCGATATTTCAGTAAACGGTTCTCGCGGAAATCTAGATTTTGATTTCAGTGATGGTGCTTTGTCTGAAGCGTCAGCTAACCGTATCGACAGCGACTCGTTTGAACCGCGTGATGCCGTAAAAGGCGATGTAGCGCGTGCTATGTTCTACATGGACGTACGTTACGATGGCAGTGATAGCAGCGAGTCGGAAGAAGACTTGGTATTGGTTGACCGTTTAACCAGCACTGACGAAGCTGCCCATGGCAAATTGTGTGTTCTTTTACAATGGCATGAGAGCGACCCTGTTGATGAATTCGAACTCGAAAGAAACAGCAAAGTTTTCGAATTCCAAGGTAACCGTAACCCATTTATCGACAAGCCTGAGCTTGCTTCACTAATATTCAATGCAAGTTGTGATGGTACAGACGCTGGCGATTCAGATGGCGGTGATACGGGAGAAGATTCTGGTGATTCAGGTGATGATGCTACCGACGGAAGTGCAGGTTCAGGCCACGCGGTTTTCATTTCTGAATACATTGAAGGCAGCAGCTATAACAAAGCGGTAGAAATTTACAATGGCTCAACTGAAGCAGTAGATTTAAGTAACTATAAGCTTAAACTACTTTCAAATGGCGATACCAGCGTAGGTGATGAGAAAGTATTAGAGCTTAGCGGCACGTTAGCCTCTGGTGCCGTGGCTACCTTTAGTCATGCTAGCGCTGATGATGCGCTGACTACAGGCTCGACGTTGAGTAGCTTTGTAATGAACTTCAACGGTGACGATTACATCGAGCTAAGTTACGGTGATGTCACCATTGATGCTGTTGGTACGTTTGGCGTAAAAACCAACTGGGGTAAAGATGTAACCCTAGTGCGTAAAGCTTCAATTACTGAAGGTAATGCAACACGTAACGCTGCTTTTGACCCAGACAGTGAGTGGGATAGCTACAGCCAAAACACTTACGATTATTTTGGTTCGCATAATGGCAGTGTGGTCGACCCTACAGATCCAACCGACCCAACTGATCCGACAGACCCAGTTGACCCAGTCGACCCAACGGTAGAACTGGTACTTATCAGTGAACTGCAGGGCGAAGGTGATGCATCACCATTAGCTGACACTACCGTGATTATTGAAGCAGTAGTGACTAAAGTAGCTGAAGACTTATCTGGTTTCTTTGTTCAAGAAGAAGCGGCTGATTCAGATGGCAACGACGCAACCTCTGAAGGTGTGTTTGTATATGCTACTTCCCTCGAGACTTTCCCAATGGTTGGCGACTTGGTTCGCATGCAAGGTGATGTGGTTGAATACAACGACTTAACCGAGTTTGTACTATCAGGCGACGTTGAATTGTTAGGCGCAGGTGGAAGTATTCTATATACCGAACTTAGTATGCCATTTAACATAGATACCAACCTTGAAGCCTATGAAGGTATGCAAATTACCTTTACCCAATCGTTACTGGTTAATGACGTATATAACTTAGGTCGTTACGGTCAGTTTAACGTGGGCTCTGAGCGCGTGATGATCCCGACTAACCAATATCCTGCGGGCACAGTCGAAGCGATAGCTTTAGCAGAACAAAATGCCCTCAATACATTGTTGGTAGATGATGCTTCAAACAGTCAAAATCTAGATGGTATTCCATTCCCTGTGGGCGGACTAACGCATGCTAATCCTCTTCGTTTAGGCGATACAGTTGAAAACCTCACAGGTGTAATGCATTACTCGTTTAGCGAGTATCAATTGCTACCGGTAATGGACTTAGAATTAGTTCGCACTAATGCACGTACGGCTTACCCGTTAATTGGGTTAACTGGCGATGTGAAAGTGGCTAGCTTTAACGTACTTAACTATTTCGATGGACCAGACTTCCCAACCTCTCGCGGCGCTACCAATGAATTCGAATTGGTTCGCCAAGAAGCGAAAATCGTTGCAGCACTAGCAGCAATGGATGCAGATGTTGTGGGTCTTGTAGAAGTTGAAAATGATGGTCATGGTGAAGATTCTGCCATTGCAACGTTAACCGCAGCGGTTAATGCTGAAATGGGCGGCGATGTTTATAGCTATGTGTCAATCAGTGAAGCATTAGGAACCGACGAAATTGCAGTAGGCATGATTTACAAGCCTGCAGTAGTAACACCATTTGGTAACGCTGTTACATCGTCTGAGTCACCGTTTGACTATGGTAACCGTCAGCCGCTTCTTCAATCATTTACAGTGAACGCCAACGGTGAAGCATTCACCCTTGCCGTAAACCACTTTAAATCGAAAGGAAGTTGTTCCAGTGCTACCGGTGATAATGCCGATTCAGGTGATGGCCAAGGTTGTTGGAACGCATTGCGTACCGATGCAGCAAACGGTTTGGTTGCTATTGTAGAAAACAATAGCGATACCTTATCTGACCGCTTATTAATTATGGGTGACTTAAACGCGTATGCAGCAGAAGAGCCTATTTTGGCCCTTGAAAGTGCTGGCTATACCAACCTGGTTAACACCTTTGGTGGCGACTCGGCATACTCATACACCTTTGGCGGCGAACTAGGTTACCTAGATCACGCATTATCAAGCCCAAGTCTAACTGAATATGTGGTTGATGCGACGGTTTGGCACATTAACTCAGATGAGCCTCGTGTGTTTGATTACAACGAAGAGTATAAAACTGACGCGCAAATCACGGATTATTACGGCGCTGATGCATACCGCTCTTCAGATCACGACCCAGTATTGGTAGTGCTTAACTTCCCAGATGCGGTTCAACCTGGCGATTTTGATGGTGACAACGACGTAGATTATGACGACATTATGGCGTTCTACGGCTTGTTCTTATCAGGTGGTGCTAGTGACTTACAGTATGATTTTAATAATGATGGCGTGGTGAGTGCTTACGATATACGTGCCCTTATGACGTTATGCAGCCGCGCTGGTTGTGCAGTAAATTAATAGGAATTTTAATAATGAAAAAGTTAGCTTTAATCTTAATCATGGCTTTTACAGCTAATGTAAACGCTGCAATAATTAATGTTAGTACCGATCAGGCAACTTATAATGTTGGTGATACAATACTAGCTACTGTAATGCTTAACGTCGATGAATTACCAGACTCGGCAATTGGTTTTGGAGAAACACTGGTCAGTGGATATGACTTGAACTTCACATTCGACGATTCGCTATTGTCATTCATTAGTGGTTCTGAGTCGTACGGAACTGGGTTAGGGGTTGTGGCTTTTTCTTTTCCTGTACTTGCTTTCGCTGGCGTCGCTAACGTATCTCAAGCTGCTGACATCTTCGCTGATTTAGCCACATTACAACCTGATTTTGGAGAGTTCATGCTGTTCTCTTTACAGTTCACGGCGACCAATGTAGGAAGCGGAATTTTAGATGTTGTTAGCAATTCTCCCATTGCAATGCTAACCGATTTTTTCGGCGATGAAATTCCTAGTGTAACAACACAATCTGCGAGTTTTTCGGTTGAAGCGACCTCAGTCCCAGCGCCAAGTACTGGAGTTTTGGCATTACTTGCTTGCTTCGGTATGGCGGTATCACGGGTTAAGTCGCGTCGCTAATCGAGATATCGTAGCAATGTAACCCAACACGCTTATTACTAAGCATGTTAATAAAAACCCAGCATCTGCTGGGTTTTTTATATTTTACACTCGCTAAAGCATTTAAGACTTCTCATAGAAAACACCCACAAAGAATACGACAAAAATTTTTATTTACAGTGTGCTTAAAATGAACCACACTGGCTAAAAATACAGTTAAATGGAAATGTTATGTCTGCCACCCAAATGCTAGGTAATGAAGGGCGAGATTTCGGCCTTAGCGATGCTTCACCTTCAGAAAACGTAAGTCTTGATACTATCAGCTTTGCTCAGCGCCAGCGGTTGGCTTATATCGATTTTTGTTTGTTGTTTAAAGGGGCGATTTATCGCCAAGATCTTATAGGTCGCTTCGAAGTGGGCTTGTCTGCGGGATCTCGAGATTTCAGCCTGTATAAAGTGCTGGCACCCAAAAATCTTACCTACGACGCGCGAGACAAGCGTTATTTCCAAACCGATACTTTCGTACCTTTGTTCGAGCACGACCCTCGAAGAACCTTGGTGAAGTTGGCAAACGATATTTCTGATGGCTTCGATGCTATCGGCGACATTCACTTTCCAGTTGAAAGTGCGTCTTCATTGAATGTACCCGACATTTATGTGGTAGCAAAATTAGTGCAAGCCATTGTTAACAATAAAGCTGTCAGTGTTATTTATACATCGCTTTCAAGTGGTTCGGGAGCACGAGAACTGGTGCCTCACAGTATTGTGGATAATGGTCAACGTTGGCACGTACGCGCGTTTGATAGAAAGACGGGAAGCTTCAGAGACTTCGTGCTAACCCGTATTAGTAAAGTTACGTTAAAGGCCGATCCTGCACTCAGCGAACAGAGCCTTGCTGATGAAGCATGGCAGCGAAAAATAGCTTTGGAAGTCGTACCGCATCCGAAGAACATAAACCATCCGACTGCCATTGAGCTCGATTATGGTATGGAGGAGGGGGTACTTCACCTTGAAGTGCGCGCTGCTATGGCAGGCTATTTACTGCGCCGGTGGAATGTAGATTGTACTAAACATGCTAGCCTGCGAACGGGTGAGTACCAGCTATGGTTACGCAATCAAGAAACACTGGAAAACACCGATAACCTTGCCATTGCGCCTGGGTATAGTGGCGAGGAAAAACGCTACCAGTAAAAGGGTTTTCTCTAACGGCAGGTATGTCGGTCGCTTATACGTGCGTTACCACTTTTGCGTAAATTGCTTAATACTAGAAAGCAGAAGCTCTTTATCTAATGGCTTGGTAAGAAAATCATTCATGCCTGCATTTAAACATTCTTCTTTATCTTCAGGGAAGGCGTTGGCAGTAAGAGCGGCGATAGGGGTGTGTACCTTTAATTCGTTTCGAATGATGTTAGCGGCCATAATGCCGTCCATTACAGGCATGTTGCAGTCCATCAATATGAAGTCGAACAAGTTTTTGGCGCAGGCTGCAACGGCTTGCTCTCCATCTTTCACATGCACAATTTTAAAACCTTCGCCTTCAAGCATTGCCTTTACAATTTCGGCGTTAATATCATTATCTTCTGCAATAAGAATGCGCAACCTAGGCGCTGCTTTATTGGGGAAGCCGATTGGCTTGCTCGCTTGGGACACTAGGTTTTGTAAATCGAGCTCTAAATCTTTGCGGATGATCGGCTTTGCATGTGAGCGCCAAATAAGGTCTTTCACGGCCTCTTCACAATCTAATCGTTCAAGCTCTGCTGAAATCAAAATGATTTTTGGAAATGGCGAGATATCTGATTTTACTAATTCTCGTAACAAATCAACGCCGCTCATCTCTGGCATCGCTAAATCGAGAATAATAACATCGTAATTGTTGGGCGTATCTTCCAGAAAGTCCTTTGCGCTTGAATACGACGTTGGAATAAGCGACATTGCGGCAACCACGTGTTCTAGATATTCTCGGCTTGTAAGCAAGTCGTCCACAATAGCGCAGCGCAATGTGGCATCAGTTTTAACCTTGATGGAAGGCAGAGACTCTTCAATCACTGGAAGGGTTAGCGTAAATTCACTACCCGCGCCTAAGGTTGAGGTGGCTAAAATATTACCGTCCATTAATTGTGCTAATTCTTTGGCAATACTTAGCCCTAGCCCAGTGCCTCCATAATGGCGGGTGGTAGATTGATCCGCTTGCTCAAATTTTTGAAAGATGGACGACAATTTATCGGAATCAATACCAATACCGGTATCTTTAACCGAAAATAGCAAGGTATTGCCACTCGCCGTGGCAGCCTGGCTAACCGATAAGGTTACGCTACCTGACTCGGTGAACTTAATGGCGTTACTTAATAGGTTATGTAAGATTTGTGCAATACGGGTGATGTCACCTTGAATAATGGGCGCTAGCGTTTGCTGTTTATTATAATAAAAATCTAAGCCTTTGTTCTGGCAATAAATACGCTGTATAGATACCACCTCATCAAGCAGTTGGAGCAAGTCGACAGGGCCTTTTTCAACGACAATTTTTCCCGCTTCGATTTTTGATAAATCGAGAATGTCGTTAATAAGGGTAAGCAGTTGCCGTCCAGCGGTTTTGGCCTTTCTTAAGTAATTTTCACTCTTGCTTGGGTTATCCATCGCAAGTTCAATCATGCCAAACAACCCATTCATTGGTGTTCGTAATTCGTGACTCATACTCGATAGAAACTCGGATTTAGCTCTATTGGCTTCCTGTGCCTTTTGCGCTTCTGTTTCTGCTTTTTCAGAGGCTTCATATAGATGCTGTATTGTATTTTTTATTTTTCTATCCATGGGCGCGAAAATGAAAAAAGCTTCAACCCCTAGTAAGAATATAGTGGCAAGCCACAAATAGAATTCAAGAGACGAGACCTTATCAACATGATTTTTCGCCTCTTGTTCGAACATATAAACCACACTATTAAGTTGCTTTAGCAGCCTGGTGGCTTGTTCTATAGTAATAACAATTGAAGAAGAACATTGGGGTGAATTCACAAGTGCCCTTGCTTGTGCAATATATTGATTAACCTTTGCATCAAGCTGGCTAGTACCGAAATACATATTGGAGATAGAGTCTGGTAAAGAGGGCAAAGAGATTAGTTTTTGATGATTACTTGAAAAGGTATTAATGGCCGTTTCAAATATGTCGGTAGACGATGCGCTGTCTTCACCACAGGCATTTATTTTTTGTACGAGTAGGGCAATGCGTTGAGAGAGCATTCGCTGCTGCCCCGCAATATTGATAATTTCAGCATCAAGACGCTGACCGATCAGCAGTGTTCGCATTGTGAATACAGATGCCGTAACAAGACAGGCAATGAGAAGCAGCGCTAGCGTGTACCGTATGCGAATGGACATAAAAATAACGTTTTTCTTAGAGTATCTAAAAGATAATTGATACCAAGCATTTACGCAATTTAAGATCTTCTGAATTAGCCACAAGTAGTAGATGTTGTGCTTACATGGGGTGCCAGTCTTGTAAAATGGCTGCTTTACTATAAAAAAGAATTTCTACGTTAGTAAGGGTAGGGCGAGCTTCGTTTTCAATTGCGCCAGGGCCATGGCTTTTAAATTCAGCAAACCTAGCATCGGTAAGCGGATTAAAGAATTTTTTATCACCTTCTTTTGTCTTACCCGACATGCTACTCCAACCGTTTGTTGCAATGTGGGTATCCATATAGGTGTTGATATAAAGTGAGTGTCCAATAGCGTAAGGCGACGCATACTTTCCATCGGAAAAGGTGGTAGTAGGATGCCAAGGGCGCCCAAGGGCAACGGAATGGTTGGGTACGCCGGCTTCGCGAGCTAAGGTGCAATTAAAGAACACAAAGCCAAATGGTCGAGTGTTAAGTGTACTTGGCGCCGTGATATAGCCTGTAATGCCATTCCCTGTATGTCGTTTTCGCGAGACAACATCTACGCCATCGAAAAAAGCGGTGCCACCGCCGAAGATAAAATCGATATGGCCCGCCACTAAGCCTCCTTTTATGTAGGCTCTGTTTCCTTTGAGATAAAGCGTATCTTGATAGCCCCAAAGCGCAATATTATCTAAAAAGGTTTTATCTGCAGTTACTGCTGTTTTTAACGCGACCGCTTGGGTACCTGATACTCGATTAGGATCATCTTGTGAGCGAAGTTCATTGGCGGGATAGTCAAAGCTATTCAGTATGCTTAGGTTCGAAAGATGAACGTTTGATGCGGTTATCTCGACGGTGGCTGTTCTTCGAGTGCCAAAAACTTCATCGGTATCTGGGTGTATTGCTTGACCAGCGTACCGCGAAAAGACAATTTTAGTCGTTTTTCTGTCTACGCCTCTTACGTGGATGTCGGGTGTTTGAATAACTATCGATTCCTGATAAATGCCAGGCTGAACTTCAATGACCCACGTCCCAGAATGCTGAGTAGGAATAGCGTTAAGTGCATCAGTCACACGTGTGTATTGGGGAAGGTGGGAATTAAGTGTAACTTGGCTAACGAGCGCATTCGCGTCGGGCTGTTGCGTTGCTTGAGCGCAACTTATAAAGCATAAACAAAGCAGGGCCAACCGCCTTTGTGAAAAAAAGCTAGCCATAAAGAATGCTATGTACATCCGCTCCTGCCATTCACTTTCGATTAAAACGCATAGCCTTTTAAGCATCACGTAAACCCACTTTCTTTCCTGCGATGACAATATTAGAGGTGTCTATTGCCTTCACGTTCTCAATAATAGATGGCTGTTCAACAGAGGCAATAGAGATATCGTGCAGGGACAACCCCGTAATTGGAGTATGGTCATAACCTCTTAACATAAAAGCTCTGTCTGCTCGTTTTACCGTCAAATGTTCTACCGTAATCCCCTCTAGTTTCGGTGGGAAATTCCCAGCATCCCCTTCTTCATAAAAGAAGTTCACTACTATCGCGTCTTTTACATCGCCAATCGAGATATGCCGATAATTTAAATTTTTAAGATGGCCGCCTCGTATACTGTTGGTTTTAATTCGTATACCTCTGTCTAAGTTAGGGCTACTCATCACGCAGTGCTGTGCATAAAGGTTGCGAACCCCGCCGGAGATTTCACTCCCAATGACTATCCCGCCATGACCGGCTTTCATTTCGCAATCTTCTATGATGATGTTCTCACTCGGTTGATTTAGCCGTCGGCCGTCTGCATTTCGTCCCGATTTGATGGCAATGCAATCATCACCAGTGTCAAAGACACAAGATTGTATGAGAACATCAGTACAGCTTTCTGGATCACACCCGTCTGAATTTGGGCCAAAACTTTGGCAGTAAATATTGCTTACCGTCACATTTTTACATAACACAGGGTTAACCAACCAAAAGGGAGAGCGAAGTATCGTGACTCCCTCGATGAGCACGTTTTCACATAAGTAAGGTTGAATAAAAGGAGGGCGAAGATAGTTCTCATCAAATACTCGTTCAGAAACAGGAATGCCATCTTCAACCATAGCTTGGAGTATATCTCTGGTGTATTTTTGATTCTCAACGGCATGATCGCCCCATTCAGAGGTTTTCCACTTTCCTTTCCAAGGCCACCAATTATCGGCAGAAGCGCCTCCATCTAATGTGCCTTCACCAGTAATGGCAATATTCTTCTGCTTGAAAGCGTAAATTAAAGGGGAGTAGCCCATTAATTCCATGCCTTCCCAACGGGTGTGTACATAGGGCTTGTAGTCTTGACTATCGGTAGAAAAGTGAAGTGTGGCTCCTTTTTCGATATGCAGATTAATATTGGATTTTAAGTGAATAGGCCCTTTGCAAAAGTATTCCCCTTTTGGCACCACAACCATACCACCCCCTATTGATACGAGATGCTCTATAGCCGCATTAAGAGCGGGTAGGCTGTCGCTACTTAGTGCATTGGGTAAGGCGCCAAACTGCTCAATAAGCACGGTATTATTTGCAAAGGTGGGCCGGGCTATACGGTCTCTAATTAACAGGGCCTCTTTATCCCATTGTGCTTGGCTTCTTGTCGTACTTGGGGCGGATACAGAACAGCCTGCTGAAAATGGGATAACAGGGGCTAACGTAGCGGCCAACCCAGCTCTCAAAAGATGACGGCGGTGTTTATTTAATGTCATAAAAACTCCGTGGGGCAACACAACATAATGATCAGAATTACTTGCCTAGGTATAATGCAGCAAGAATAAATGGACCTACGCCTTTTGCGTCATTAGCGCGAATAGGCTCGCTAAGATAGTAATCAAAAGAGCCATCTCGATAAGGTTTACCGCCAAGTCCTGCAACAGCGCAAACTTGGTTTAAGCTGATGATATTATTCGATGGGTTTACGGAAATCATCTGATCAATAAGTCCTGCAAATCCTTTTTCTGCGTGGTCTCGGTAATGTTCTGGTAACAGTTTTAACGCAACACCCTTTGCGATAGCGTAGGTGATCATCGACGTCCCAGAGGCTTCTAGATAATTCCCTTCTCGCTCTGCAAGATCGGTAACTTGATACCACGCGCCCGTTGTATCTTGATAGGCTAAAGTTGCATCAATAAAGGTGTGGAACTTTGATCTCAGCCATGCCGATTTAGGGTGCTTTGCTGGCACAATTTCTAAAACATCAACCATTGCCATGGCATACCACCCTAACGCCCGTGACCAATGATGCGCCGACAAACCGGTAGTTTCATCCGCCCACTTTTGGGCTCTTGATGAGTCCCACCCATGACGAGGTAATCCAGTTTTTTCGTCGTATAAGTTCGCTTCTATAAGTTCGAATTGAAGAAAAACATCGTCAAGTTCTGCCATGTCGCCATATCGAACGATATATTCAGCATAAAATGGAGCGCCCATATAAAGCCCATCTAACCACATTTGCTCTGGGTAACGCTTTTTGTGCCAAAAACCGCCTTCGTTGGTTCTTGGATGGCTAACAAGTTGTTTTCTTAATAAATCAGCTGCTTTTTTATATTTAGGTTGACCAGTTTCTTCGTATAGGAAAAACAATACCTTTCCTGGATTGACCATATCAATATTGTATTTCTCTATATCGTAAGTATTAATACTCCCATCGTCATTCACTAGCATGTCGTAGTAGCCAAGTATGTAGTCTAAATAGCGTTGGTCTTTCGTATGCTGGTACACCTTAGAGACTGCTAGAAGGTTCAGGCCATGAACATAATCCCACTGCGCTGATTCATCCCAATCTATTTGCCACGCTTCTGGAAAACGCACCATTTCAGATTCAATCATCCGTTGCGACCATGGTTTGGTGTTATCCAAGGCTGAAGGCTGCGCAACAATAAGAGGAGAGACAAGTAATACAGTGGCCATCGAAACCACTTTGGCAATACGTTTAATCATAATATGACCTTAAAACAATGTTGAAACGATAAATGCTACCGGTAGCATAATGAGGCGCATTTATTACTCTGTCAACGAAAAAAATACCCCATTTTTAACAGATTGTTTACGCAGTGCTGTTGCTGTTTTAAATGAGTTAACTAATTGAAAAAAATGAATAATAGTTATTTTGGTTACTTTCAGGCGCTATTGCAGTCGTCGCCCATTTTTAAAGGGCTGTAGCTGAAATGTTAACAGTGAAATGATAATTTAGTAAAAATTGTTGCCACCGGTAGCATTTGAATATAGGATGTAAATCAAATGTAAATCATGTTGCTATTTATACATGATTTATGTTTCCCCGAGAAGGTATGTGTATTTAAGAAATACATACTGTATTGCCCTACAGGCCCTAAAATTTATCGGGTTAGGAATGCTGGAAGTTTAAAACTAGAAGTTAATTGGTGTGAAGTTAACAGGAATGATTAAAGGCTTTGAAGATAATTGATAAGTCGTCTGTGCTACCGTATATTTACTCAGTTTGTAAATGAAATGTTTCACGGTGGCAAAAGGCTGGCAGTGTCTATTTTTTGAAAGAGCCACACGGCATGACGTTGTAATTCCTGCACCTCAATAAAATATAAAAACCGGAGAAACAACCATGGTACTTAGAAGAAAACAGCTTGCTGTACTTGTTGCGTTAGCGTTGTCAGGTGCTCACGTGAATGCTCAACAAGTCGCTAACGAAGGCGCCAAACTACAGGACGAAAACCTAGAGATTATTGAAGTTTCAGGATTTCGCGGCTCGCTGAATAAGTCGCTTATGGAGAAGCGTACTTCAGTTAATAATAAAGAATCTATCGTTGCTGAAGACATAGGTAAGTTTCCCGATTTGAATATCGCTGAGTCTATTCAACGCGTTCCAGGTGTGGCTATTTCTAGAGAGGGTGGAGAAGGAAGACAAATAACGTTGCGTGGCCTTAGCCCTTCATTTACCCGCACCACATTAAACGGGATGGAAGTGCCCGCGAGTACAGATGGCACCGATTCTGGTGGCGGTGTTAATGGTGGTCGCGGGTTCGATTTTAACGTATTTGCTTCTGAACTATTTAACCGAGTCGATATTCAGAAATCTCCAACAGCTTCAATGGAAGAGGGGGGGATTGCCGGTACTGTCGATTTATATTCTGCCAAGCCTTTCGATTATGAAGGATTTAAACTAGTCACTTCGGTACAAGGTGGATACAACAGCATTACCGAAGAAACCGATCCTCGCGCAGCATTTATGGTTTCAAACCGATTCGCTGACGACAAAATTGGTGTGCTTTTTTCTGCTGCACTGTCTGAACGTACTGTTCGCCAAGAAGGCTTCGGTACTGTTCGTTGGACTACTCCAGTTCGAGACGGGGGCGGTTTATATGCAGATACGTCTGATACGGTTGTTTCAGGTACACCCGATGTAGGAAGTTGTACAGATAACGATGAAGCGGTAGATCCACTTAATTGTTTATGGACACCACGATTACCTCGTCCTGATTACTTTGGCAACGAACAAGAGCGAGTAGGATTTACTGGCTCTATTCAATGGGCGCCAAGTGAAGATTTAACATTTACGCTTGATGGTTTGGTGTCATCGCTAGAAAACACGCGGACGATGTATAACTTTTTCCACATGTTTAGAAGTACGTTCGATGAAATCACTCCTACAGCAATTACGGTACACCCGAATGGCAAGCAAGTACTTGCAGGTTCTTATGAGGGCATAAAATCAAGAATTGAAAGTAGATTACAAGAATCGACGACTGATTTTAGCCAGTTTGTTTTGTCAGGTGAGTGGTTTGCTCTTGATAATCTTCGCGTAGAAGCGATGTTTGGCACCGCTGAGTCAGATGCTCGCTCCGAGCAGTACCGGTACAACATGACATTGTTAGAAAGCACATCATATGGCTTCGATTTTACTAACAATGCTAATGCGCCAGAGATTACTTATGGTTACGATGTTAACGATGCCAGTAACTATAACCTCAGTGATGGACGCTTACGGGCTACTGATGTTGAACGCGAAAATGACACATTTAAAGTTGACGTTTCCTACCTTGGTGATGAAGTAACCATTAAAACGGGTTTTGCGTATAACGATAGAGTGGTGACCTATGCTGAAGAACAAATCAACGGTTTCCCTGATCAAGACTCAGCCGTAGGTTACGCCGAAATGATGCCGGTTGATGATTTTGGAAGTGGTTTTGATGGTCCACTTGAGCCTTTCCTTGTTGCGGATTTTGATGCAATAAATGCCAATTTGTTGGATGTGGTTTGGACACCTCGCTCAGCTCAAAGTTGGCAAGTAGGAGAAGAAACTAGCGCTTTGTATTTGGAAATGGACACAAGCTACGACATTTCAGATATGTTACTACGTGCCAATTACGGTGTGCGATACGTAAAAACGACTACAACGTCTGAAGGGTTTATTCAGGGAGAAACCGTTCAAATTGAGAATGACTACAGCAATTTCCTTCCTGCTGTAAATTTAGCGCTAGAAGCCACCGATGATGTAGTGGTTCGACTTGCAGTAACCCAGTCGATGACGCGTCCTAGCCTAAACTCGTTGAACCCAGGTAATCCGAGTTTCGACTATATAAATGGCTCAGTATCGGTAGGTAACCCTTTCTTAGACCCATTTACATCAAACAACGTGGATTTCGGTGTTGAGTGGTACTTTGACGATGAGGCGTTATTAGCCGCTACGGTTTTCTATAAAGACATTGACAACTGGATAGTGCGTGCATCGGAAGAGCGGTTTGTCGACCCTGCTTACTTCGACTTTATCGATAATGATGCTCAGTACGACCCGCAAATAGCGTTAGATCCTCGTGAGGTGGCGTATGAGCACAGCAGCCCTAATAATGCAGAAGAGCGCAGTATCAGTGGTTACGAACTTATTTATCAGCAACCCTTAAGCTTCTTACCTGGCATGTTTGAAAATATGGGGGTGGTGTCTAACTATACCCATGTGAATGCCGATGATATTGAAGGAATGAGTGAGACGTCTTACAACTTCACGCTTTATTATGAAACAGATGTTTACGGTGCTCGTGTGTCGGTCAATAAGCGAGATGACTATCTAACTGATTTTACAGGAAGTAATGGAAACGTCGCTCATGGCACGACTGGTCCTACCCAAGTAGACTTCTCATCGTTCTATAACCTCAATGAAGCGTTAACTTTCACCTTTGAAGTGATTAATCTTACTGATGAATATGAGCGATTGTTCACCACAGGTGATGGCTCACTGAATCTTGTACGCGAGTACAACCATACGGGTAGACAGTTTTTCTTAGGGGCGCGTTACTCCCTTTAGCCTAGTGTGTGTAAACCGCTAACTGCGGTTGTGTCCTGGCCATCATTTTGATGGCCTTTTTTTTAATAAAGGCAACGCTAACAAAATAGAGTAAAAATCATGAGACGAAAACGAACGATTGCGTTTTTGCTGTTAATTGGAATGGCCAGTGCAACGGCTGAAACACAGCTGTCATCAATTAGTCTTCATCTGGTGGGCGACTCTACCATGTCGGATAAACCTAACGTAGCTTATCCCGAACGAGGTTGGGGGCAAATTTTACCTGAATTTGGGTTGCCTCAGCTTAGGATTAAGAACCACGCAGCGAATGGCCGCAGCACAAAACGTTTTGTTGATGAGGGTAGGTGGAATAGTGTGCTCTCTTCATTATCTGCGAACGATTATGTACTTATTCAATTTGGGCACAATGATCAGAAACGCGAAGACCCTGCACGCTTTGCCAGTGCTGATACAGATTATGCCAACTACTTAAGTCAGTTTATTGATGATGTGGAAAGCAAAGGCGCCAACGCCATCATTGCCAGTTCTATTTGCCGGCGTCATTACACGGATGCCGGTGTGCTTAAAAGAACGTTAACCGACTATGCCGCGGCTGCACAGCGTATCGCGCGTGAAAAAGAGGTTTTATTTGTGCCCATGAATCACCGTACCTGTCATTTTTTTGCAAATATAGGCGAGGCTGAAAGCCAACAATACTTCATTCAGGTTCCGCCCGATTTGTATGGGCGATACCCACAGGGCAAGGTTGATAATACACATTTGAATGTAGTGGGCGCAGCCAAAGTCGCCCAGTTTTTTGTAAGAGAATTGGAAGCGTTAGCGCACCCTCTAAGCAACTACTTTTATAGAGATAGCCTTTAAAGCGCTCAATTGAGCGCAGCGGTGGGGAATCAGATTATTCGGCAAAGGCTATTACTTAAGTGGCGGTATATGACTTGAAAATATACCTGAAGGAATAATCGCGCCAGGGTAGGTAATCACCGTTGCGGCGACTTTTGCCCCAAAGCTTGCACTTTCAACGGCGGGCTTGCCTGACAAACGAGCTGCCATAAAGCCTGCATTAAAAGCATCTCCTGCAGCTGTCGTATCTACCACGGCGCTAACGTGTTCAACGGGCACAATACACTGCTCTTTTTGTGCAAGAATGTGAACACCAATCGCGCCGTTTTTCATAACAACCTCGGTAATATTCTTATCCTCAAGATAGGCGAAAATATCATCGGCACACGTGTGGCGGAACAACATCAAATGGTCATCTGCCCCAGGAAATGCTAAATCGGCTTCTTGGTACGCTTGAGTAGTCCAATATTGAGCGGTTTTTTCATCTTCCCACAGGCGAGGGCGATAGTTGGGATCAAAGGCTATTTTACAGCCTTGTGATTTTAGTTTTTTGATTAAACTAAATAGATTTTCACGCTGCGCATTGTCTAAGATTGCGATAGAGATCCCACTAAAATAGAACCAGTCGGCATTGATATTATCATCGGGCATGAGGTTTATGGTTTGTGTTGCGGCAGACTGAGCGCGCCAATACGCAAAAGTGCGTTCCCCCTGATTATCATTGCGAATCATATACAAACCCAAATTGCGCTCAGTAGAGCGAAATACAAGGTCGGTGTTAATCTCGTGCTCGCCCATCTTTAGTAGTAATTCGTTACTTAAAAAATCGGCACCGATGGCGGTTAAGTAACTTATCGATGACACGGGTAAACAACGCTTGAAATACACCGCTGTATTATAGGTATCACCGGCGAAACTTTTCGCCATGGTATCGCCGTGTTGAGTGCGAAGTTCAACCATGCACTCGCCAAATATAATTAGTCTTTTCATACTAAAGCCTCATAAAGCTCACAAATGCTATCAGTAGAATGTTTCATTACAGGTCTCCCAAAATCGGGTTTAACGTTTCATCAACACCTAGTGAAGAGCACTCACTTAGTGTTTTTACATGCGCTAATACATGGCTGCGAAATACCGAATTTGTACTGAGTTCAGCAAAAATTGCGGCTTCATTGAGTAAAGTATTAGTCACTGCAACGGGATCGAAGGCATGTTGAGAGGCCATGTCGATTAGTGCGGGCGCTTTTGGGTCGGTAATGGCGTCACCCGATTTAGCCTTGCGAGTAACAAACAAACACCATGCTGCAATAGGAACGCACAGCAAGTTAATATCTCGGTTGGCATGTAGATTGTCACGAATGGTGTCTAAAACCCGAAAAGGCAGCTTTTGTGAGCCATCCCACGCAATCTGGGAAAGCATGTGACGAATATGCTTGTTGTGATAGCGAGCGACGATGTCATCAGCATATTGATTTAGGGTTTCAATGTTATCGGTTTCAATCGACGGTATTATTTCTCTCTCTAAGAGCGCGCTAATTAGCGCCTGTATTGCAGGGGTGGAAATGGCGTCATAGACAGTTTCCTTGCCAAATAGCAGGCCTACATAAGCCAGTGCAGAATGGGTACCATTGAGTATCCGCAATTTTGCTTTTTCAAAGAACAAAACGTCTTTGGTAAAGGTAACACCTACTTCCCCCCAAGGTGGCCGAGGCCCTGAAAAATTGTCTTCGATAACCCATTGAGTGAACATTTCACGCTGTATAGGCCAATCATCTTGAATCCCTAGATTGGCACTGACGTTAGCTTTTACTTCATCATCAGTCGCTGGGGTAATGCTATCTACCATAGTACAAGGGAAAGCGATGCTGTCTTGAATCCACTGAGCCAACGCTGGTGAAAGGTGATAGGTAAAATCAATGACCGCTTTTGCTAGTTTCTTGCCATTATCGGTTACGTTATCACAGCTTATGATGGTAACGTCGGCATTGCCCGAATATTTCCGCGCTGTTAAGGCTTGAGCAATAAGGCCTACAGCACTAATAGGCAAGTCTGGGTTGGCAAGATCGTGTTGGATATCAGGGTTCTCAACATCGAGACAGCCGGTGTTATTTAAGCAATACCCTTTTTCGGTCACGGTTAAAGAGATTATCTTAGTGGCTGGCGAACATAAGGCCGCGGTAATGACATCTCTATCTTCACTTAGCGTTGAGAGGGTCTTTATTGCACCTATCACTCGTAAAGATGGCGTATCATCGACAACAGCGAGGGAATAAAGGTTATCTTGGGGGGCCAGCGCTTTTTTTAGCGTATCGCTTCGCATCGATACACCGTGAATGCGCCAATTTCCACCATAGGCCAATGCTAAATCAGTATAGTAGGCTTGATGTGCACGGTGAAAGGCGCCGGGGCCAATATGTACAATACCGCATTGTGAATTAAGCAAATCGTACTCTGGAACGGCAACATTACTGTTGAGCTGGTCGAGTGTTTTAATACTAAGTTGCTTTTCCATGCTTATCCTAACTTATACGCTTGTTTCGCGAAATCGTATGTGACCTTTTTAGCGATACTAGCGGCTTCCGTTTCGCTGATGCGGTGCTGAACAACTAACTCTGCTAAGAACCGACAATCTATACGGCGGGCAACGTCATGGCGGGCAGGAATAGACAAGAATGCACGAGTATCATCGTTGAAACCTACGGTGTTAAAAAAACCAGCTGTTTCAGTAACTTGGTGACGAAAACGTAACATACCTTCTGGGCTGTCGTGAAACCACCAAGCAGGCCCTAGTTTTAAACACGGATAATGGCCGGCCAGCGGCGCTAACTCACGGCTATAAGTGGTTTCGTCTAAGGTAAATAAAATAATATTTAAGCTAGGCTCATTTCCATACTTTGAGAGCAAAGGGCGAAGCGCGCGAACGAAATCCGTTTGCATGGGAATATCGTGACCTTTGTCACGACCAAACTGGTTAAACAGTGTAGCATTGTGATTTCTAAACGATCCTGGATGAATTTGCATAACCATGCCATCTTCAACGCTCATGCCTGCTAATTCCGTTAGCATTTGAGCTCTAAATAGCTCTTGTTCCTGGCTATTACTTTGTCCGGTGCGAACCTTATCGAACAGAGCAATACACTCGTTAGTGCTTAAATCTGCGGTATTAGCAGTTGGGTGACCATGATCGGTGGCTGTGGCGCCGTGGTCTCTAAATACAGCGCGTCGGGCTCGAATAGCGTTTAAGTAACCGTGCCAAGTTTGCGTGTCTTCGTTGGTCATCACTCCTAATTTTTCGATATTGGCGACGATGTCTTCCCGTGAAGCATCAACCACATCATCGGGTCTAAATGTGGTAATAACCCGCTTATCCCACCCCGTACCTTTTAGTGCTCCGTGATGAGGAAGCTGATCAAGCGCCCCTTCGGTGGTTGCGATGAGTTCTATGTTGAACCTGTCCATTAAGGCGCGTGGTTTGAAACTGACGTCTTGAAGTTTGGTGGTAATATGCTCGTAATATTCGCTGGCGTTATTGCTGCACAACATGTCGGTAAGCCCAAACACGTCATGAAAAACGGTATCTAGCCACATTCTTGATGGGGTAGCAGCAAACAAATAATAATTGTCTGCAAGGATTTGCCAAATTTTTCGCGGGTCAGACTCAGTTGCGCCGCCATCCCACCGAGGAACGCCTAATGATTCTAGTGAGATTCCCTGACTATACAACATCCTGAAAACATAATGGTCAGGGGTGATGAATAGCTCAGTGGCGTTAGTAAAATTTTTATTTTGTGCAAACCACCGCGGATCTGTGTGCCCATGGGGGCTGATAATTGGCAAATCTCGTATTTCTTGGTAAAGCGCACGGGCTACTTTTTTAGTGGCTGAGTCAGATGGGAATAGTCTGTCTTCATGTAATAAAATTGATTCCATAACAATCTCTTCTTAAAGCGTGACGCCACGTTTCCAAATAGCAATTTCATGGCTGCCATTTTTCTCGTTGCAGGTTAATTGACCCGATGCTACTGCAAGACATTGTTGGAGCAGCGCGTTGGCACACTTATCGATAGACATGCCTTCCAACACCTGACCGGCGTTAAAATCTATCCAATGTGGCTTCTTATTAGCGATATCTGAATTTGAGGATATCTTTATTGTGGGTACAGGGAAGCCGAGGGGAGTACCTCGACCTGTGGTGAATAAAACTATATGTGCGCCAGATGCGGCCAATGCAGTTGCACTGACTGCATCATTGCCTGGCGCTTGTAGTAAATTTAAACCGTTAACTGTTCTCGGTTGACCGTAATTGAGCACGGACTGTACCGTTGATTGTCCACCTTTTTGCACCGCGCCTAACGATTTCTCTTCTAACGTGGTTAGGCCCCCAGCTTTATTACCTGGCGATGGGTTTTCGTAAATAGGTTGATTGTGTGCAATAAAATACTGTTTAAATTCGTTAATTAAGGTTTCTATATCATCAAAAACAGCCTTGTTTTTGGCGCGGTTCATCAGGAGTTGCTCGGCGCCAAACATTTCTGGTGTCTCAGTAAGAATAACCGAGCCCCCTAATTGACAGGTTAAATCAGTGACTCGGCCCACCGTCGGGTTTGCAGTAATACCGCTAAATGCATCGCTACCGCCACACTTCATGCCTAGCACTAACTCATTTGCACCAATAGGCTCTCGTCTATCCTCGTTAAGGGTTTTCAATAGGGAATAAACAGCATCTACGCCAGCTTCAATCTCGTCTTCCACTTCCTGTGCATTGTAGAAACGTAGCCTCGAGTCGGGCTTATCAATTTCAGGTAACATTGATTTAAGCTGATTGTTTTCACACCCCAGTCCAATAACCAGAACCGCTCCGGCATTGGGATGCGAGGCGAGCGAGGCGAGTATCGTTCTTGTATCATCTAAATCGTCGCCTAACTGAGAACAGCCGAAAGGGTGGGTGAATGCTCTAAAGCCATCACATTCACCAAAGTAACGACGCTCACATTCTTGCGCAATGCGTTCGGCAGTTCGATTGACACAGCCCACCGTATTAATGATCCAAACTTCGTTGCGGATACCTACTTTACCGTTCTCTCTGCGATACCCCATAAAAGTGGGGATATGGGCAGGTTTCGCTAATGCTGCTCGTGTCGGTGTGTATTCGTATACTTCACTGCCATCAAGTTTTGTCTTTAGATTGTGGCTATGAACGTGCCCTCCCAATTTAATACTTTGCGTGGCAGCGCCAATTTGAAATCCATACTTAACAACTGGGGTATTCACCGCAATATTGTGAAGTGCCACTTTGTGGCCAGCAGGGATGTGCTCGGTGATGAAAAGTTGATGACTTTCAATGAAGGTACGTGCGGCTATATCCTGTGTTGCCACGGCAACATTATCACTGGCATGAACTTTCACTAATAAGGTTTGTAAACTCATCGCGTACCCTCAGATTTTGCGTTACTAGCACCAAAAACTTGGGCTAACGGACGGACTTAACAGATTGGTTGATTTTAACACTTTGTAATATACGTGCCACCGGTGGCATAGTAAAGCAAAACCAACTATTTATTAATTTAAGCGGCTAAAAATCACACTCTTTTTATAGAGTCACGAATAATAAGGTGGGGTTTTACTAAGTAGGTCTCAGTTTCGCTCACTTCAGTGCCTTCAATTTGAGCGATTATCTTTCGAGCTGCAAGCGCGGCCATATCGCCTACAGGCCTTTGTACTGTAGTTAATGCAGGAATTACTCGTGCTGCCAGCAAGTTGTCATCAAAGCCAGCAACCGACAATTCATCAGGAACAGTAATGCCCATTTCATGTGCGACCTTGAGTACACCAGCGGCCATTTCATCGTTGTTAGCGAAAATAGCTTTCACACGGGGAGATTGAATGAGTAGGGTTCTGGCGCACTCAATACCACTTTCGTAACTGTTTTTACCTTCGATAATGCGGTCGATGGGAACTTCAACGTGCAGGTCATTCAATGTTTCTAAAAAGCCTTCAAGTCGCTCTTTAGATGAGTAATAGCGCTGTGGACCGCTAATAATACCGATGTCTCTATGTCCTAAAGACACCATGTAGCGGGCTAAGTCTCGAAGGGCTGCCCGATCATCAGAGACAACAATGTTACTGTGATCATCTAAGTCCACCGAGGCCATCCGAACGTAATTTATCTGCTTTTCTCTGAGTGTTTCAGCTAACTCTTTAGCTTCAGATACCGGTGGCAGTATAATGACACCATCTATTCGAGAGCGACTAACGAATTGAATACAGTTACTGATAAAGTCGTCAGTGTTGTAGTTGCAAGGATGAACGACCAGCTCATACCCTTTTTCTGAACAAACGCTTAGTACCCCGCGCTGAACTTGATCGATATACAGTGCATCGGGGTTATCGTAAATAAGCCCAATAAGGAATGATCTACTAGCCGCAAGCCCTCGGGCTTGCTTGTCAGGTGAAAAGCCAGTTTCTTTTATTACTGCATCAATTCTCTCGCGCGTTGCTTTGCCCACATTAGATGCGCCGTTAATGACCCGAGATACCGTTCTTTTCGATACGCCAGCAAGGCGGGCTACATCATTAATAGTGGGGCGTTTGTTCATTATCGGTATGTTTCCGCAGTTTGAGTATTGAATTTACTGAACATTATTGAATGAATAGTACCATAAAATAAAGTCATTCCATTTGACACCAGTTCGTTGTCATATTTTAAAAGCCAAGTGCCCTAGGTAAGGCTTCACTAAACCAAGGAACGTAGGTGACTAACATCAATACAACGAACATGGCAAAGTAGAGGGGCAGTAACGGCTTGATAATATTTTCTAATTTTGTTTTCGCAATCGCACAGGTGATAAAAAGCACAGCGCCTACTGGCGGAGAACACAGCCCAATAGACAAGTTCAACACCAGCATTATACCGAACTGTAGCTCAGACATACCCAGTTGAACGGCAACGGGTAAAAATATGGGGGTAAAAATAAGCACGGCTGGGGTCATATCCAAAAAGGCACCCACGACAATAAGCAATAAGTTGATTAATAGTAAAATTAGAATGGGGTTGTCGCTAATTGCCAGCAATGCATTGCTCAAGGTTTGCGGAATATTTTCATACGACAGTAACCAACTCATTGCGGTAGATGCCGCAATCAATAACATAACAATCGCTGTGGTTTCTGCGGATTTCAATAAAATACTAGGCAGTGCTTTTACCTCGACTTCGCGATAAAAAACGACCGCAAGTAACAGGGCATAGACCACAGCAATCGCACCTGCCTCTGTGGCAGTAAAGATACCGCCCACAATTCCACCTATGACTAAAACAATGAGAAACAAAGAGGGCAGGGCAGCTCCCACTTTTTGTAATACAATTGATAAAGGTAGTCGTGCAGACAATGGATAACCTTTGGCTTTGGCGTAGCCAAAACACACCATCATTAATGCTAGGCCCACCATAATTCCCGGTACATAGCCTGCCATGAATAAAGCGGCAATCGACACACCACCACTGGCAATAGCATAAACAATAAGGATATTGCTAGGAGGGATCAGCATCCCTGTAGTTGAAGCGGCTGCGGTTACCGCAGCACTGAAGTTTGGTTCGTAACCTGCTTTTTTCATTTCAGGCAGCATAAAGCTGCCAATAGCAGATGTGGCTGCAACCGCAGAGCCTGATATAGCGCCAAATAGCATACAAGACACCACGTTAACCAATGCCAACCCGCCTGGTAAGGCGCCAATAAGGGCCATAGCGCATTCGATTAGCCGCTTCGCAATGCCACCTCGTCCCATAATTAGGCCTGATAATACGAAGAAAGGGATAGCCAAAAGAGCAAAGCTATTTAACCCTCCAGCCATTCGCTGTGCAATAGTAATGGTTGCTGGCGCCAAATCCATACTCATCAGCATCGCGATGAGCGTAGCTAGGCCTATACTAATAGAGATGGGGACATTCAATAGTAAGAGTACAAAGAAGGCTACCAAAAGTACTATGCCTGTTAATTCCATTCGTTAAGCTCCTTTTCAGGTGAATGCCATAGCGCAAAAATATTCACTATGCTGTAAATAACAATGAGTCCGCCTGAAAGGGGCAGTACCAGATAAATCAACCCCATCTTTATGCCTAACGCAGCAGAAATTTGATCTAGTTCTAGTGTTAACATCACTAATTCAGTTCCACCGTAGCCCATTACCAACGTACAGAATGTGATAACGCATACTTCAACTAGGGTTAACAGAACGCGCTTTACTAGGGGGGATTGACGCTCTACGAGTAAATTAAACCCAAGGTGAGCATGCTGGCGGTAGGCATAAGCTGCACCTAGTATGCCTATCCATATGAGAAAGAAACGTGAGAGTTCCTCTGTCACTGACGCCGGATCTTGTAAAATATATCGCGATATCACCTGCCAAATTACGGTGAGTAATATACTTGTCATCGCAACAATTAAGGTTCCAGCCAGTAACTTATCTAGCGTTTTAATAATCATTAACTTACATCGCTTTTATTTGCGTAATGAGCTTACCAATGTGGGTGCCGGTGAAACTATCGTGAAAGGGTTCGACTGCGTCTACGAATGGCTTCTTATCTGGGCGAATAACGGTTACACCTTCTGCTTCAACTTGTGCGAGTGACTCAGTGGTTGAGGTTGTCCAAAGCTGGCGCTGAAACTGAACTGAGTCTTGCATTGCTTTGGTTAACCATTCTTGTTGTTGTGTGCTTAAGCCTTCCCAAACGTGGAGTGAACACAGCATAACGTCGGGAACGCTGGTATGTTCATCCAAGCTGTAGTATCTGGCGATTTCGTAATGCCTCGAGAGGTGATAACTAGGCGGGTTATTCTCTGCACCATCTACTACGCCTTGTTGAAGTGCAGTATAAAGCTCTCCCCAAGAAACGGGTGTTGCTGCGCCGCCCAGAGCTCTTACTGTCGCCACAGCGGTAGGGCTATTGAGTACTCTAATTTTCATCCCTTTTAAATCGCTAGGTGTTCGAATAGGACGATCGTTGGTATAAAAACTTCGGCTTCCTGCATCGTAATATCCCAACCCTTTTAAACGAAAATCTTCAACGCCACTTAATAGATCACTACCAAGTTCACTGTTTAGCACTCGCCAAAAATGGTCATTGTTTTTGAAAATATACGGAATGCTGAAGATTTTCATGTCAGGTGAAAAGCCTTCAAGGGGGCTCGCCGAAACCTTGGTCATCGACAAAGAACCAATTTGTAATAGCTCTATCATTTCCCTTTCAGTACCTAATTGGCTGCCGGGGTAAATGATGACTGTCATCTTACCGTCTGAATAGTATTCAAGGCGTTCACCCAAAAACTCCATGGCTTTATGCACCGAGTGCTGAGTGTCTAGGGTATGACCTAAACGCAGTACGGTGATTTCGCCGCTATTTTCGTGCTGAGAGCATGAAAATAGCGCAAATACGCTCATCACTAAGATCATAAACTTGCTAAAACACTGCATAATACTATCCATGCCATTTATTAACGTAAGGCTGAGGGAGGAAACTTATCCATGTCATCGTAGTCGAGATTTTCACCCGCCATACCCCATATGAACGCATAGCTTCCTGTACCTACGCCGCAGTGAATTGACCAGGGTGGCGATATAATGGCTTCTTCATTTGCAACGAACAAATGGCGTGTTTCATGGGGTTCACCCATAAAATGACATACACGATTTTCTTCGCTCATATCAAAATAGAAATATACTTCATTCCTTCTATCATGCTGATGTGCCGGCATTGTGTTCCAAACACTGCCATTGTGAAGGCGTGTAAGGCCCATTTGTAATTGACACGTGTCTACAACGGTATTAATCAGTAATTGCTTTATATCTCGCTCATTAGAAGTTTCTTGGCTGCCCAAATGCAGCACGTTGGCATCGTCCTTACCTACTTTTTTACATGGGTAGGCATGGTGAGCAGGCGCTGAATTCATGTAATATTTAGCGGGGTTATTTGCATCGTCAGACGCAAAAGAAATCTGCTCATTTCCTTTACCAATATACAAGGCTTCTTCGGGAGCAAGGTGGTACTCAGTACCATTGACTGTGACCGTGCCTGCACCGCCAATGTTGATAATGCCAACTTCACGGCGGGCAGTGAAATAAGGCATTTTTAACTGGTCTTCAATAGTATCAAGGGTAAGTGCATCGGTGGTTGGTACTGCGCTCCCCAGCATGAATCGTTCATAATGGGTGTAAATCCAAACCACTTCTCCCTTCGACATGAGTGAAGAGGCTAAAAAAGCATCTCGTAATTCTTCGGTGTTATAAGCGTTTGCTTCTTTTTTTCCTATAGCATAGCGAACATCAATTTCTGGATTCATCATCTTTTCCTTCATTTATCTTGCGAGAAAACCGCCATCCACTGCGAGGGTGTGGCCGCTTACGTAATTGCTTGCTGAGCTAGCTAGAAAAACAACAGCCCCAGCTAAATCGTCAACTTCGCCCCATCTCCCTGCGGGAATTCGTGAGAGAATTTCTGCGCTGCGTTTAGCGTCGTCTTGGAGGACTTGGGTGTTATCGGTTTTGATATAACCTGGTGCAATAGCGTTAACTTGAATATTTGAAGTACCCCATTCATTGGCAAGCGCTTTGGTTAAACCCGCGATAGCGTGTTTACTAGCGGTGTAGGCCGGAACTGTTACACCACCACTAAAGCTCAGCATAGAAGCAATATTGATGATTTTGCCACCGCCATGAGAAATCATATGCTTTCCAATGACTTGGCTCAGTAAAAATGAAGCGTCAAGGTTCACTTTCATCACTTTCTGCCACGCGTCTAAAGGAAACTCTGTCGCTGGAGCTCGAAATATGGTTCCGCCGTTATTGACCAATATATCGACTCGTTTACCATGTTCGATGGCTGACGTCGCTAAATTGGTTACTGCGTCGAGGTCGCTTAAATCAGCACTGATTGCCTGTGCACTACCACCTATTGCATCTATTTCGTGAAGGGTGTTTTCACATCCACCTTCTTTCGAACTTGAGCATATAACGTGGGCGCCAGCGCCAGCTAGCGATAAGGCCAGTGCCCGACCAATTCCTCGACTCGCTCCGGTAACGAGGGCAGTCTTCCCTTCTAAACTAAAGTTCACCATATTCATTACCTCTCATTCTCAGAAAATCTGATTTTATACTCTAACCAAATTGACACATTAAGTTAACAATTTATAAAATAATTGCCACCGGTGGCATTTGTCAATATATTGTTTAAGAAATATTGTATTGTTAACCAGCCATAGGAGATGGAATTATGAGATTTATTATGGGTTTAGCATTAATTTTACCAATAATATTAACGGCGTGTTCTAAAGACAAAAACAGTAATATACCGAGTGTGATGGTTAAAAACCCAGCAGAAGGAGGGGGCGTCACTCAAGAGGTTTCAATACCATTGGAAGAAAAGTACCGTGGTTGGTTATTAAAAGAGGTGGCATCGGAATGGCGTGAGAACGCCAATGGTGAGGCTACATTGTACGCGTACATCGAGATGAACCCCGGTGAGGAAAAAGCATTCTCTTTGGTTCAAACCAAAGAGGCGGTAACCGATTCCGCCCACGCTGAGCTATCAGTGCGCTCAGGGGGGCAATGGGAAGGCGCGGTGTATACTGCAGATGGTTTTGCATTTCAGCCTGTAGAATCCTTTACTGCACCTTCACAGCTAACCGATCACTCATATTTTTTAAAGTATGAAGGGCCCGGTTGGGAGAACGACCAGATAGGCTATCGGCTTTACCTAGACTGGCGAAATGCTATCGACGTTTTTGCAAAAACGAAGGATGAAGTGGTATTGCCGCATGTAGGTAATGACGGTTATGACGCTTACCATAAACTTGCAGATTGGGGCGGCGATGCGTTGAAAGTAGGGAAGTCATTAGGGCTGGGTGCATTAGGAAGAAAAGTTGAACAGGGGGTTATGCACTTTCAACATGTAGATGATACCCATTGGGTATTAACTGAGAACACCCATTTAACGGCGGCTTTCGATGTTAGCTACAGTAATTGGCGTACACGTGAAGACTCAGAGGACGGGGTTGATGTGGTAACCCGTTATAAGATTAATACTGGGGATGCATCAACCCGTATAACGGTTAATACGTCATCTCCCACATCAAATATAGTTACAGGATTAGTAGCACATGACGGTATGACGAAGATCGCATTTGAAGAGGGCGAATGGGGCGTTATTGCTACATGGGGCGAGCAGAGTGTGTTAAGTGACAATGACTTGCTTGGCCTCGCTGTGTTTTATCAACTACATGAGGTTAGTGGTGTAGCTAAAGGTGAGTTCGATCATTTGATCACTTTTAAACCCACTACCACGTTCGAGTATGAAATAATGGCGTACTGGCCGGCAAGAGAAGGGGATGAAAACCCCAAGGCTAGTTTTGAAACTTTACTGCGTCAAAAGGTTCGCGCCTTAAATCATGGTCTACAGGTGATGTAATTCGAAATTGCTGGTGATTTTACAATCGCCAGCAATTTGTACGTTATGCGGTGTCCATTTTAGTATAGTCTTCCTAAACTGTGGCATGACCCACATGAAATGACATTTTTATTCTTACCTATAAAGCGGGTAAAATTTCAAATTGAATAGGTTTATAGCGAAAGTTATTCGATTCGCCCGCAGAGCATGCAGTAAGACCTACAATCATGTCCATTTTTGCTTCAAAAATAGTGTAGTCACCGGCTTTACTCGTAGGCGGTAGCACGGCAATTTTCCCCTCGGGGCTTACATCCACGTTCATAAAGGTATTGAATGTAGTGCCAATATGATGTGCAGGAATGTCGAACTCAGCGAATGCGGCCACTAAGTTCCCATGGCATCCAGGTACCGGTGTTTCACTGGGATAAAAGTGTTTGAAGGTATCCACACTGCAAGGGGTTAAAAGAAAATCGTGTTCTTCCACCGTATCTTCAATAATGTCAAACATCACCTGACTTTCATTGGAATAAAGCTTACATCCTGATTTAAAGTGAGTGCTTTCATTATAGTCTAGCGAACGGCCTGACGACATGAACTCATATTTATCGTGGGCATTAAAAGCATATAAATCGGCAACTTGTTCGCCTTCAGGATCAATAACCTTAAGTCGTTCCCCTTTATTTATGGTGAATGCCGTGCCGCTTCTTGGTTGAATGGTTTGTCGCATTGCTGCCCCTTTATTTTCTTTATTTGAATCAATGTAGATTAGATTAGTTTTGACTCGCGTGGAAAGGACATTGCCAACGTTTAGGTTGCTGCTTTCCACTGTACTGATATGCTTCTGATTGCTCACCATGATTTTGCAATAAGGTATTTTTTGAGCCACAGAAGGCTTCGTCTTGCTGACGAATGTGGTCCCTTAAATCTTCAAATTTTCCTTGCTCGCGAAGTAGCTCGAATTGCTCATGCAGATTAAACACTAGCGCGGGGCGCTCAAAGCGTCTGCTTTTTCGCTTCGCACCTGGGTGGAGGCCAATGATAAAAAACGCTTTACCGCCCAGACTAAAACTAAAATTAGGGCTATGCGGATTTTCGTCTACTTGGTTATCCCAGTCGTGCATGCAGGTATCGATGTCATGAAGTTGCTGAAGCTTGCGCCACATCAATTTATCAAAAGCAACCTCGCTTAAAATCTCTGGTTGTTCAAACGTGAGTACCAAAGAAGAATACATGTCTTTTTCTAGCTCAAAGCGATGAATGAAGTCGTAGATGTCCGTCAAGATGTCGGTGTCACTCATGTCGCATCGAAAATTATCGTACTGCTTTACAGTAATCTTACCCTTGTTTAGAGCGGTTTTGGCTCCTACACAGGGATAATCAGCTTGATTGATGAAAGCTGATACTTTTTGCGCTAGGTCAGGTTTTAATATAGACATAGTCACTCCTTGAACAGTCTTACCACGATTTTTAAGCAGTTTGCTTTATCAGCGGGATATCATGCGCTTGCGATGAAACTTCTTTTTCAGGTGACGGCTTTTCGCGCTTCGGCAATTGCAGTACATGAATACCGGCAGTTTCAAAATCTTTATTGATATAACCGGCTTCTGCGTAAGCATTTAGCACATCGATACATGGGTTAACACCCCACTTGGCGTGGTAACGCTCAGCGTTTCTGACAAAATCTAGAAGGTGGTTAATCGGGCAACGGTAATTGGGTCGCTCTGGCGCAAAAGTCTGCATTTCGATTTGATTTAAAGAAAAGCCCAATGAACGGCAATTGGTAAAAAAGTCTTCGTCATTTAGTCCGAAGCCGTCGTAACCTTCATCGAAACAGCCGGTTTTCTTAAAATCTGTCTTGCTAATAAAAAACACTGTAGAACAAATGCTATCGTCACTAAACTTTCCATGATCATCTTCCTGTTGTCTTGACGGAATTTCGTTATTGTCTTCGTCTGGTAATGCTTGGCTTTTAATGTGGCATAATGTGTCGTGGGGAAAGGTCCATTGCGACTCTGGAACGAATGTTACTTTGGTATATACCACTGAGCCTGGGCACCATGCATTCATTCCCTTCGCAATGAAGTTTTTATCCACCACGGCATCGACATTTATGTAAGCTAAAAGATTACTTTTAGCTTCTTGTAAGCCACGATTGCGTGCTCTAGCAATGGGTAACGCCCCGTTAGCCACAAACTTATGTACGATATTAAACTTCTCACTTTTCGCTAATGAAAGCGTTGAAGGAGAACACATCCAAACAATGACAAGTTCATCGGGTAGTGGGTTACACGACTCAAGCTGTTCAATGAGTCTGCAGAGTTTTTCTGTACGACTTTTTACTATCGTGACAACACTGACTGGTGAATGCATGTGAACCTCCTAATTTCCTTTTGGTGATTATTTGATAACTTAACTTCAGTGGCTGTTACCAAACGCCGCACTAACTGTCTTAGCTGTTATGCTTATTTTGTATGTAAGCTAGCAATTATTAGACCTTAGTCTAATATATTGAATAGTTTAGAGATTATTTCTTTTCATGGAAGTGGCCAATGCTCACGCCTGCAAAGAATTCACTCAGTGTGAATCTATTTCATAGTGACAAAAAGGGGCCTGGCGGCACATTTGGGAAAGGGGGAGTTATTCACTTAGAAAGGGTGGTGGCTGAATTTATCACATTGGCTTTAGAAGTTTGAGTGGGTTCTATACTTACCCTAGACGTTCTAAATTCTACCTCTTCATTTGGTATTGCTTGCAAATACTCAATGGGCTTATTTCGAACACATACCGATTTTGTGTTAAAAACTTGGCAAGTGCCTGTGTAACGCTGCGCATTGGCCACAAGATAGCTGCATTTATCGCCTTTTGTTTTTGCTATACAGGCTTGGGACGCCTCGTTGTGAATATGACCGCTATGAGCCAAAACTGTCGTCGAGCATGCCATTGTTTGTAAAGCTATCAATATTAGTAAAGGTAATGATTCGGGTAATGTCTTGGGTAATTTTACACGTATAGACGTCATTAATTTACCTCTATACTGCCTTGGGCGCCTTGATAGCAGCCGATGAACATATTTTCGGCTGCACTCGCTGCATGGTAATGGTAGCCTCTTGTGTCATCTTCATGGCCTCTGCACTCATCAAGATCATAATCTTCTTCTCCATTGGCGTTCAACATACCGTAAATTCCGAAGCCATCAAGGGCATATCCCATGAGGTTGGCATGCTCATCAATACTGGTTACCACTTCGCTGCACCCAAGTGAAGCATGATAATGATACCCCTCGGCGGGGTTCACATGGCCACCACAATCATCAAAGGCGGCAATGGTATTAGCAGCCAATATCTGAGTGACGGGGGCGGGGCCAGCTATCACTACCCCATTTAAAGAAACGCCCAAGTCAGCTCCTAAAGATTCGGGGTTTGTTAAAGGTACTGGCGTGACTGGAATTAAAATGGTTTGTTGCATTCCACCGTCATAATAGCTAATTGAACACTCTACACAGTGATTTTGATATTCTTCGGCTACGTTGGGACGGGCTGCAGCTTCACAGGCTACCTGAGTATCTGTAACGAAAATTTCGCCAGTATCTTCATCGTATAATTCCCAGTCATCGCCATAAAGTGTCTTTACATCAACAAAGAATTGTCCCTCTAGGTTGTACACTTCGCCATTTCCATCGAACCATATTCCGCCTTGGGTTGCATCGTCAGTAATAGTAGACGGGCAGAACGGCCCTATGTCTGCATTTGCTGGTGCGCCGTTGATAACAACCTTGTAGCAATCGGTAGAGGTTCCATCGGTAAGTGTACAAGACGTAGTCGTAATAGTTTCGGCCAAACCCGCAGCTAGAAAGTAGTCAGGGTTTGCGCCAACAATACTATTGCTTGAGTCGCTATCGCTATCTGAGTCAGTAGACGTATCACTATCCTGTGTCGTGGAAGTGTTGTCGGAGTTATCGCTATCAGAGCATGCTGATGCGCCCAGCAGCACGAGCATGAGCAGTGCGTAGAATGACGTCTTCATATATAGCCTCAGAATTGTGTTTTATGTTCGAATGCTTATCGAAATACCAAATCAAAGGCTATCGCTAAAATGTGCAGTTTCTGTGCAGGTTTAAAGAGGCTTTAGTGAAGATGTATCAGAGGCTACTGTACTTTGTAGCCTATGCCGTATACCGCATGAATAGGGCTGGTGTGTTCAGCCGTCGCTAACTTGTGACGAAGGTTTTTCATATGGCTGTCGATGGTGCGGTTACTCACCACTCTGCCGTCGTCGTAGCCTAGCTCCATTAGCTGGTCTCGAGAGTAGACCACGCCAGGTTTTGTCATCATGGTTTTCAATAATCGAAATTCTACCGGTGTAAGCTCAATAATGTTGCCATCCACGGCACATTCAAATCGAGACATATCCAACTCGATATGGCGAAAAGTGAGCTTTTCTGATGACGACTCGGTTTGGTTTTGTTGCGTGGCTCGCCGCAATACCGCTTGTATCCGTGCTACGACTTCACGGGCTGAAAAAGGTTTGCAAACATAGTCGTCAGCACCTGCTTCTAAACCAATAAGTCGGTCTATTTCATCGACTCGGGCGGTCAACATGATAATGGGCACCATAGAAAAACTACGTAACGATTTGCAAATGGTGAGTCCGTCCACTCCGGGCAACATTCTATCTAAAATAATGGCTGCCGGTACTTCCTTTTTTACCGTATCAACCACATGTGTGCCTTCATTCAATACGGTAGATGTGAATCCTTCCAAAGCAAGAAATTCAACTAAAATTTGCGCAATTTTATCTTCATCTTCAACAATGAGTACATGTTTGTGCGGTGTCATTAGTTATTATCCGTAGTGAAATGTTTGGGCAGTTCTGCCGTAATTTTAACGCCGCCGAGTGACGAAACTGACGCGCTAATTTTGCCACCATGGGCCTCAATAATTTGTTTACTAATTGATAGACCAAGGCCAGCACCTTGTGTTCGACGTCTACGTGAGGCATCTTCTCTAAACAAAGGTTCAAATAATGCCGCCGCATTTTCTTTCGCGATGCTTGGCGCTGAATCTTGGACAATAATTACGATAAAGGAAGGTTGTTCTGAAACCACTACCTCCACGGTACCTGGTGCATCGGTATACTCACATGCGTTAACTAACAAGTTGAGCATAAGCTGTTTCAAGCGCTGGTGGTCGGCATTAATGGTGATGTTGGGTGGGCAGGAACAAGTGAAGGTAAGTCCTTTTGTATCAAAAATATGCGCAAGGCTTTCGCTTTGTTGCACGATTACTTGGCTCAAATCCACTGACGAGAAATGATAAGAAAGCCCGCCAATATCAGACAGTGATAATTGGTATAAATCTTCAACCAATAAAGACAAGCGTGTGACCTCTTGGTCAAACGAGGCCAGTTGTTTCTGATCAAGTGGTCGAATTCCTGCTTTTATCAATTCAATTTCGCCCGATAAAATGGTGAGAGGCGTACGGAGTTCGTGAGAGATATCAGCTAGCCATTGGCTTTTAGTATTTTTGTGCGCTTCAAGGGTATTTCCCAATGTATTTATGTGCCGCATCAGCTCGCCAAATTCATCAGGACGGTTTTCTGGCAAGTTGGTTTTATACTGATGGGCGGTTAGGCCTTTAACGCTTTGTAATATTGCCTTAAAAGGGCTTAGCATGCGCGGCGTAACGCCTAATGCCAGTATAAGCGAGGCAATAAGCGACAGTAGGCCTATAAGGATAATGGCTTGCAGCTGTTGTTCAGAAAAAGCGCGAGCCACATCAGAATCAGGTGTCTTAGGCGGGTAACTGGTGAGCTGACCGATGAGCTCGCCGTTCAATTCAAGTTTTACGTTCACTTCATTTCGTTCGTTTTCGTCTGCATACGAACTTTGCCCTGATATAATGTTTCCATAAGCATCAATAAGTAGTGTGGGCGGACCGACAGATACATCTTCAATTTGATGTCTAGGGGGAGGGAAGCCACCAGGTCGAGGTCGCATTCCAGGGCGTCGATGGGGCATGCCAGTAGGCGCTACACTCTCTATTTGAATGTTATCCCAACTGTTATTATTGCTGCTGTATTCTGCAATAAGTACGCGACTCAAACTCCTCAGACGCTCTCGCTCCTGATTTTGAATAAATTCATTAAAGCCTTGCTCGAAGCTCCAACGTGCGAGTGCTAGCGAAAGCGACAAAGATACACAGGTAAAGCCAACAAGAATAACAAGCAGTTTATGGGATAGTTTCATTATGTTGAGTATATCTATGCTAATGCCTTGCTAGCAATTGTTTCTGCTTTAATTCCGTTACTTCTACATGCTTCTTACACAGAATCTGCACATTTGACGCGTATGCTGAATGTGAGTTAATTAATCTTCTTAGGAAATTCATGAAATTGTTAAAGCTTGTATTCGTTGCCACGCTTATCACAGGAAGTTTAAGTGCATTCGCCCAACAGGGGCGTCCAAATGGTCCACCACCCGAAGCTATTGAAGCATGTGAAGATAAATCTGAGGGAGATAAAATCTCTTTTGAAACCCGTCGTGGTGAGAGTGTGGAAGGTACCTGCGAATTAATTGAGGATCAATTAGTAGCGGTTCCTGAAAACCATCGCGAACAGCGTTAATTCCTCACTCTATTATTTTTATACCCGTCTAAAAATGTAAGCTGGCAGTGTGAATATACACCGCCAGTTTTTGCTTTATTATTACAGAACGCTCTAACAAAAAAATACCAAATATGTCATACTCCTCAATTATTAAGCTTAGTATTTACAGTGCGCTTTTTTATCCGTTTTTTCACCGCGCATTAGCTTAAAGCATCTTATTGGAGGCCGTGTATGCAATACAGTGACGAGCGCCTTAACGAGCTAGTAAACGCCAGAAATTCAGAGGTTCCCGATGTATTTAGCATCCAATGTGATGGCATTGAACTTTATGTTCACGTTAGCCCTTACGTATGGATCCGCCCTTGGGAAGGACGTAACCACACCGCTTTTTCTGTGGGGTTAGCGCCTGGGTGTCCAAATGCATGTCGGCTGTTTGGTAAAATTGATGTGCCTTATTTGCATATTTCGCTAGAGACCCTTAAGCAGGCTGCGGTCAAGCGCGTGACTGAAGCAGGAATATCGTTTTTAACGAAACGAGGAGCGGGGGTGAAAAGCTTTGCCATTCACCCAAGAGGCGGTTTGACATCAGTAGATGAAAGCCGTGCTTACCAAGATGCTTATGTAAATGGCTACCGCTATGTAGTGCATGTTTATCAGCTACGGAGTGGGGGACTTGGAAAGCGCTTTGCGGAATGGTTCTTTTTTGGGGAGCCAGAGCCGGCTGTAATCTTAGCAAAATTACGTCGTCAGCAAGATAACCTTGCAGACTCAATGCACTTTGAAATATGTCAATTGTCGACGGAACTTCCTAAGTCAGCGTAAATCGTAATTAGTATAATAAACTATGGTTCACTTGTGAGCGTAATTAGATATTTATAAAGTGAGTAAAAATCAAGTGGAGAGAGTTGTGAACTCTGAATCGGTAGTTGAACTTCGCAACTATGACAAAAGCCAGTTAAAACAGGTTAGTGTTATTTCTGGTATTTCGCCCAATGCCATGCGAAGGGTATTTGGTGGATGGATATTGTTTGCTGCATTAGTAGGAATAATTGTGTCTGTTGCGCCGGATTTAGACAGTCAGTTTATTGGTTTAACCTTGTTTGTTTTAGTTGCCTTCACTGTGGTTATGTTCTGGCAAAGCCGAATCTCTGAAGGGTGGCCGGCCATTATTTGTGATGATGAATATATTGGTGTGGTTAGAGATCCCGTGCTGCGTGAATATGTGTGCGTCAAAAAAAGCATTATCACCGATGCGCAACCGTCGCTGATCAAACCCAATAAAAAAGCGGTTGAAATGAGTTTAGATACCAGCGCACTTAGCGAAACTGACACCGCTATTTTGAAACAAGCGGTGTGGCCGCGGGAAGATAAGCTTATTGGGCTCGCTCACTTTAAACGTCGTGAAGAGGCGTGTGAAAGCGTAATGTGGTGTGTCAATCATAATACGAAAGCGGTGAGGTCAGCTCCCGCACATCATGTGCCCACCTAGTCGTGTATTTGCCTAGTGCTTTTCAATATTAAGCCGCTTTATAGCGGCTTTTTACTTTCTGTGATCAGGCTTTTGGCTTCAATTTCAATCGCGTTAGTAGCGGGTAGTGATCTGAGCCAATATCAGGCAGCTTTCTAATATCTTCCAGCATAAAGTGACTTGAATGAAACACGTGATCCAGTGGCCATTTAATCAGCGGGTAATGGGCGTGAAACGTATTGAAAAATGCGCGACCAATTCTTGGGTCCAGCATACCGCTTATTTTTTTGAATTTTCGGGTAGTAGGCGACCATGCCACATCGTTCAAGTCTCCAGCAACAATAATAGGCCCGTGCTTTTTAGCTATTTCATCGCCTACCATAGTGAGTTCTACGTCTCTGGGCTTAGCCGATTTGTTTTCTGTGGGGCTAGGTGGCTTCGGATGTAAAAAGTAAAGTATCACATCTTGTCCCTTCATATCGATGGTGACAAGCATGGAGGGCACATCATCTTCAACTAAGTAGTTCAGCTTGGCGGTTTTCAGTGGGTATTTACTGTAAAGGTGCATGCCATATAAGTTTTCCAACGGGCAATGCTGCTGGTGAGGGTGAGTTTCGTTTAACGCAGACAAAGCGATTTCCCAGCGTTTATTAGATTCAAGGGTAACGACAAAGTCTGGATTGGTGTCACGTACATGCTTCAGTAGCTTGTCGTAATCTTCATTAGGCATAAAGACATTGCTCGACAAAATACTGATACTCTCACCGGCATCTTGAGAAGATGCTTTAACCACTTCCTTTTTGTAAAAGAGCGTATAAGGCAAGATCCAAATAGCCTGGTAAATAGCGCAGGCTATTAATCCGATATAAAGCACGGCGGTAATAAGTGTGTTAAATCCAGAAAGCTCAGATGGATACATAACGCCTCGAGCAATTATTACCATCACCATCAAGCCTAGCAATTGAAGCCGTGGAAATTCCCATACCCTCACGAGCCAATGTTTCGATGGTAGTGATGGCGCTAAAGTGACAGCAATAAGAAATATCGCCATGGTGTTCAGTAAAATATTCATTGTCGTTCCTGACTAATTTGTTTTTCGCGTTATTGACTTGCCCACAAACCCTTAAAACAAGACAAGCATAGCTATTGCTCGATTAATAATATGTATATTGGTTAATGAATATTCAATTTTCGTTCCGGTTAGGCAAGATGTAGGTAAAAAATGCTCATAGACCGAAAAGTTTGCAGGAATGTTGATAAGTGTTTTTCGAACAAAATTCATATAAATCTATATTAATCAGTTGCTTGCTATGTTGGCTCGGGTTTCGCATTACCTACTACGAGTTTCAACAAAGGAGAACTGTTATGAAACGTACATTACTTTCTATACTTGTAGCGACCTCGATGACAACTGCAGCATTTGCTGGTGACATGGAGACAGATAACAAATGGGAAAAAGGCGCTAAGGATGCGTGGATAGACGGCAAAGCCGAAGCAACGTTACTATTCAACGGCAACCTTGATTCATTCGATATCAATACAGATGTAAACAACGGAAACGTTGTTCTAACAGGTAAAGTAGATCATTCAGTTGATAAGAAATTAGCGGAAGAGCTAGTATCAAATATCGACGGTGTTATGTCAGTAGATAACCAGCTTTCTGTTATTGAAGAGAAAGACATGGACGAAATGGCAAGCAACATGTCAGATGACGCTGAGTCAGAATACGATGGGCAAACAGGTACACTTACTGATGCCAAAATTGCTACCGTAATTAAAACCCGTCTGCTGATGGATAGCGACATCTCTGGTTTTGATATCGATGTAGATGTTGAAGCTGGCAACGTTACGCTAACAGGTAACGTAGATTCAGATGCCGAGCGTCAGCTAGCTGTCGAAATAGCGAAAAACGCGTCAGATGTGAAAAATGTTGAAGATAATTTGCAGGTCATTACTGAAACAGCAATGAAAAACTAAGCCGTTATCGGTAAAGTGAAAGGGGCCAATTGGCCCCTTTTTTACGTCTAGTAAATGCTATATTTTTACAATAACACTCTGTATTGAGTGAAGAAGTGAATTTAACGTCTTTTTTGAATATCCCGTTTTTTCGCGGCAATATGTAGTATTTTCCCATCTACTTTACAACTTTTGTCTTACAACCTTTGTCGGGTTTTCTTCCTATCCGTTGCTGCGTATACTCCTCGCCGTAATTAGGTGGCAGTAAGAAATTTGGAACACAATGTGCAATACAACTTGTAATTGATTTTTTTAAATTACAACGTGCAGTAGTCATTTAGAACCATCGCGTTCTTACATGGATAATCGCAAGTTAGATGTAAAAGGAAGTGAATGATGAAAGTATTAAATTGGTTAGTTTCAGGTGTCTTAATTTCTCTGCTGGTTGTGCTTGCAGGTGTGTTAACGAATAACATGGCTTATGTAGGTAAAGCTAACGCTGATGATTCAAACAAATCCCATCACGCCTCTATTGTAAAAATAGAGCGCATACTTGCTCAAACCGAGTTCGATGTATCTCAAAAGCGTGATTTATTACGTAAAACTCGTATCGAGTTTTATCTTGCAGAGGCGAAGCAGGCAGACCTACGAAATTGGACATTTAAGCGTGATGACTTAATTGGCCGCGCAAAGAATATTTTAGTTCACCATCAAACACAGTATGCTGTCGCGACTAGTGAGTTTGCGAGCATCTAAGCTCGCCAACTCTGTGCCGTTCATTTTTCTATTTTTTAACGGTTCAAGGTTTGTGCCCTTAATTTTATCCTTATTCTAAACCCTATCCTCACTACTATTATTTAATAGGCAAAAGTTACCCATAAGGTCGGAGTCTTGAGGCCTTCATTAAGCGCTAACGGTGTTCACCCCCACGCTAATGGCTTCATCCAATGCTGTTGGCATACATTAGTTTTCAAAGTCCACGTTGGGTTTCTAAGTAGGTGGCAAAGCTACCAAGCCAGTGACTTCCCATATAATGCATATCGTTTATCACCGCATCTACTCCTGCAACTTTATGTGCTTGTGCCGCACTATTTATTGCTGCTACACGCTTATCACCCGAAGGTAGCGCAGAAGCGATACCTTCAAGCATCCATGCACGACTTAAATTTAAGCCATCGAGGTGCGCAAGTTTACCGTCACTTTTATCCACTACAGTGGCTACGTTTATCCATGAAGCTTCGCCATCAATGGGAATGCTGGGTAAAAAAGCAGATAGCCACTTGGCGTAATTTTCAGTTGAATACACTCGGCGCATCAAGTCAGCTTCTGCAATACACGGAGATAAGAAATCTTGTCCTGAAGGTTCATAAGTCAAAGGGCAATTCACATCATTTGCGTATAATCGCGTGATGGTTTTGGTGAGCAAATTTTCAAATGCAACGTCGCCAGCAGTGCGGCTCCAATCTAACATAAGGCCGAATGCAAACGCAGTTTGGCTATGTTCGCCCACACGAATAGGAAACGAAAGTTTAGGGAGCCAATCTGTTACATTGGCCACGATTTTTTGCTCAAGTGGCAGTAGGGTGGTTAACCATTGTTTAGCTTCGGGCGAATTCCACTCACGTAGTTCACTAGTTAGTTGTAAAAACCATGCAAGCCCATAAGGACGCTCAAAACTTGTGCCTGTACCCTCACGGCTAAAGTAGGCGACTTCCCCAGTAATGTTTTCTTTGGTAAAACTGATATCGAGGTGTTTTACAATGTCTTGGTAGTGTGGCGTTTCTGGATATTGGCTGGCGATTCGGGTTAATAACCAATGGCCATGTACAGAAGAGTGCCAATCAAAGCAGCCGTAAAACGCAGGGTACAGCTGTTTAGGCGGCTTAACATGTTCTGTCCCTGTCATCATGTGTTTAATAATGTTTGGGTACTCTTTATGAACGCAGGCTAAAGCGAGTTGCGCAAAACGGTTTACAACCGTTAAGTCACTTGATGAGACGTTGGTGTTTACAGCCTTTGCTATCAGCGATGGTGTAACGAGGGTGAGCACGAGTATAAGCTTACGAAGCATGGTTAATTTCATAAAATAAATGCCAATCTGTCTTAAGGGGGGAGTGCCACGTTATTCGTCGTAAAAGTAAAATAACGTGGCGGCAAATAATGGGGTTAATCTTTCAAATGCGCTCGCTAAGGTTTTTATAAAGGCTTTTGCAACGACGCGATATATGCTTCAACAACGGTTTTGACGAACACTTGGCAAGCCTCTGCCGTGTTAGGGTTATACTCGCCATGATTGGTAATGTTGTTCGACAGAATACGAATACCAAGAAAAGGTACGCCATAAGCATGAGCAATTTGCGCTGCCGACGCAGATTCCATTTCTTCTACGCTGGTACCTAGATTTTTGTGAAGCCATGCAATGCGGTCAATTTCGTTATTCCAAAAATTACCGCTGCCGATGGTGCCTTTCACAACGTTTCCACTTTTGTGTTCCTTGCTTAAGGACATCGCGAGCTCAAGTAAGATTTCATCACCTGCATAAAAACGAATCTTTTCAGCATCTGATGCACTGTCACCTTCGCCTGCACTGCCTTCTGAAGCCATTAAATCCATTGGGATCCACGTAAGAGGGCGCGAACCTTCGCCCGCTTCTAGCTTAGGGGTCTTGAAATTACTCGCGTTTACGCTTTTTTCGCCCAATACGATATCACCGACTTTAAGCTTAGGATCGTGTCCGCCCGATGTGCCCTGGTTAATAATAATTCTGGGCTGATAACGACTTATGCCTATGGCCGTTGCCGCAGCAGTGTTCTCTAAACCTTTTCCTGTTTTAGCCACTACGATAGGGTGACCGTTTAGCGTCCCTAAATAGAATGTGGCGTTACCTGAATGTTCAACTCGTACGTCGGTTAATAATGATGCGAAATATTCTGCTTCAATAGGCATTGGGCCTTGAATCATGATTGGCGCTAATGGGGTTTCAGAAGAGGTTACGGTTACGCTCTTCATGGAAGATTCAGCCATGCTGTTAAAGCAAAGTAGCGCAAAAAACGCGGAAAAAAGTGGAGCGGTTATTTTCATTGTTATTCCGTTTAAAGTAAGAAGAGTAAGTAAACTGCGAGTAAAAGCGCCTTTCATTTCTACCAGTTCGTTATGTGAATTACAATGTGAATAGACAGTAAGTGAGGGGGAATGCAGAGTGTAGGATGCGCATAAAAAAGGCAGCCCCTGGCTGCCTTTTAAAAAGTGCTAAGTAGGAATAACGCTTATTCTACTTCAACAATCTTAAGCGTATTGGTTGCACCAATTTTTTCCATTTCATCACCATAAGTTAAAATGATGTTGTCGCCGCTTTGCACTAAACCTTTGGCTTTTAGTGCTGCAACTACGTCATATTTCAACTGACCAGGCTCGCTTTTCGATGAATCGAAATAAACCGGCTTAACACCTCGGAACAATGCCATAGTATTTAATGTGCCTTCATGACGAGACATCGCGATAATAGGCAAAGAAGTAGTAATACGCGACATTAACTTAGGCGTATTGCCGCTTTCGGTTAATCCTACGATAGCTTTTACGCTAGGTAAGTGGTTTGCTGCGTATACTGCTGATAAAGCAATTGATTCGCTGGTAGATGAGAAAAGCTCATCCATACGATGCTTAGAAATTTTAACGCTAGGGTGCGTCTCAGCACCTTCACAAACCCGCGCCATTGCTTGTACAGTTTCAATTGGAAAGCTACCCGCCGCTGTTTCAGCTGAAAGCATAACCGCGTCAGTACCATCTAGTACTGCGTTAGCAACGTCCATAACCTCTGCGCGCGTAGGCATAGGGCTATCAATCATCGATTCCATCATTTGCGTTGCAGTAATAACGATTTTATTAAGTTGGCGTGAACGGGCAATAAGCTTCTTCTGAACGCCCACTAGCTCGGCATCACCAATCTCTACACCTAAATCACCACGCGCAACCATTACAGCATCTGACGCACTGATAATGTCAGTAATGGCTTCATCAGTGGCTACGGTTTCTGCACGCTCAACTTTGGCGCAGATTTTCGCAAAACAACCCGCTTCTTCGGCCAGCTTTCTTGCGTAATTAAGATCTTCACCACTGCGAGGGAATGAAACCGCAAGGTAATCAACACCAATCTCAGCAGCAGTAATAATATCTTTCTTATCTTTTTCTGTAAGGGCTTCAGCAGACAAACCACCGCCTTGACGGTTGATGCCTTTATTGTTTGATAATTTACCGCCAACAGTCACTTCTGTTAACACTTTGCGGCCTTCTACGCCGGTTACTTTAAGTTGAATACGACCATCATCGAGTAACAAAATGTCGCCAGCACTTACATCATCAGGTAGTGCTTTATAGTCGATACCAACTTGCTTAGCATCACCGGCATCGCGATCTAATTCAGCATCAAGAGTGAAACTATCGCCAATAGACAACTGAACCGCGCCTTCAGCAAAACGTGCAACACGAATTTTTGGCCCTTGCAAATCGCCTAAAATGGCAACGTACTTACCTAAGTTTTTAGCTGCTTCTCTTACGCGCTTCGCACGCTCGATATGATCTTCTGCTTGTCCGTGTGAAAAGTTCATGCGAACCGTGTTTGCACCGGCGGCAATCAGTTCTTGAATTTTTTCGAGTGAATCAGTGGCAGGGCCAAGCGTAGCAAGAATTTTCGTTCTTCTGGTCATTAGGAGTCCGTCGCAATTTTTAAGTGATGAAGCACAAATAGATATATGGCTAGCCTATGCATATTGTACAAAGGTTGACCTGTAATCGCTTTACGTAATTTTATTACAGAATAGTAGATGAATCTGACATAAATGTGAATGAAAGATGAAGAAATGAGAACTGAGCCGACCAGTTACGTCATTCATCTCAATAAAGAGTACTAATGCCATTCACTGCCTTTTCTGTATTTTAAATAATCAATAGTTAAGCTTGTTTCACTTAACTAGGGTAGCAGGTATGGTGAGAAAATGTGGTTAATTACCGTATAGGGTAGGGCGCTAGTCGTTTAACAAATCACGACAAATGTAGCCATCCGAGTTAGGCTGCGCAGAATGTGCAGGCGCTAACTCGAATGCAATAACAAGAAGTATCTATTCGTTGCGCTTTTCGTAGCGTGAACCGCGTAAGGTGTCTTTCACCCGCTTTAAATTCTCTCTGAATTTGTTTCCGCGGCGTAGTGTGAACCCGGTGGCCAGCACGTCAATAAGCGTAAGTTGTGCAATTCGAGACGCCATAGGCATATACATATCGGTGTCTTCTGGTACTTCAAGCGACAAAACGTACGTACACTCATGTGACAATGGGCTGTCGGCTGATGTTATACCTACTACTGTTGCATCGTTCATGCGGGCAATCTGTGCAATTTCTACCAAGCTTTTTGTACGGCCGGTATGTGAGATAAGCACCACAACATCACCCGTAGAACAGTTCATGCAACTCATACGCTGCATCAAAATATCCTCAAAGTAGACAACAGGCACGTTGAAGCGGAAAAATTTGTTTAGTGCATCGTGTGCCACAGAGGCAGATGCGCCAAGTCCGAAAAACGAAATTTTCTGTGCTTGGGTTAACAAATCTACAACGCGATTAACCACTTGCACGTCTACAGACTGTCGCGCAACTTCAAGAGAAGCCATGGTCGATTCGAAGATTTTGTTGGTATAATCCTCTGGCCCATCGTTTTCATCAACATGACGGTTTACGTACGGCGTTCCATTTGCGAGACTTTGTGCTAAGTGAAGTTTAAAGTCTGGGAAGCCTTTGGTATCTAACCGTCGACAAAAGCGATTAACAGTCGGCTCACTTACATCCGACATTTTAGCCAAGGTTGCTATACTCGAGTGAATAGCTGTCTGCGGATTCGCAAGGATCACATCAGCCACTTTTCGTTCTGATTTGCTGAATGACGCTTTATTTTGTGTAATTTTTTCTAAAATATTCATACAGAAATAGCAATTAGTAAGGGAAAATTGATGTAGGTTACCCGACTCATAGTACCCAATGTGACGGAAGTGACAAGAAAAATGTAATTTTTTGACATTTTTTATCGCTGACAGGTAACAAAAGGGGTCAAGATAGGGGACTAACCCTTTAATATACAGAAATGAGATTCAATAGCTCCCAAAAGTTGTAATTTTACTACATTTAGTGTTAACTATATGCTAATAACACGTGGATGGCGTTAGAAGGTACGTCTACCTCACGTTAGTTTCACACATACATTTAAAAGGTCGACGAAAATGGTATTGGAAAATTCCTACGAACCCTGTGATTTCGTGCTATTTGGCACATTGGGTGATCTTTCACGACGCAAATTACTGCCGTCATTATATCAGCTTGAGAAAGCAGAGCTCATCCACCCAGACACTACGATTGTAGGTGTAGCCCGCCATGCAATGGAGTTAGAAGACTATATCGCCGAAGTGCATGCCAACTTAGTGAAGTTTGGTGATAAAGCGCTTTGTGAAGAAACGTGGGAGCGTATGAAAGCGCGTCTTCATTATGCGTGTGTCGATATGAAAGATATCGCTAGCTACTGCGTTTTAGAAGACCATGTTGATCCGACTCGTACTATGGTGTGTTACTTAGCAACACCACCTTCTATCTATGGCGATATCTGTCGTGGTTTGCACGGCTGCAAAATTATTGATTCAAGTGTGCGTGTGGTGCTTGAAAAGCCGATTGGTCACGACCTTGAATCTTCAAAGGTAATCAACGAACAAGTTGCCGAATACTTCGACGAGAAACAAATTTACCGTATCGACCATTACTTAGGTAAAGAAACGGTACTTAACCTCGTTGCACTTCGTTTCGCTAACTCTATTTTCGCGACTAATTGGGATCATAACTGTATTGATCATGTCCAGATATCAGTAGCAGAATCGGTCGGTATTGAAGGGCGTTGGGGATATTTTGATGATGCTGGTCAAATGCGCGATATGGTGCAAAACCACTTACTTCAAATTTTAAGCCTAGTGGCCATGGAACCGCCTACCACGCTTGATGCAGATAGCATTCGTGATGAAAAGCTTAAAGTACTTAAAGCATTACGTCCGATCAACTCAAGCAATATTAGCGAAAGCACGGTTCGTGGTCAGTACACCGCAGGTTTCGTCAAAGGTGAAGAAGTACCAGGCTACTTGGAAGAAGAGGGTGCAAACACCCAAAGTAGAACGGAAACCTTTATTGCGATTAAGGCTGAAATAGACAACTGGCGCTGGGCAGGGGTTCCTTTCTACCTTCGCACCGGTAAGCGTATGCCGTCGAAAGTCAGTGAAGTCGTTATTTACTTCAAGCGTCAGCCTCACAACCTGTTTGGCGATAGCTTCAAGAACTTACCGCCGAATAAATTGGTTATTCGTCTTCAGCCAGATGAAGGCGTTGAAATTACGGTAATGAACAAAGTGCCTGGCTTAACCAGTTCTGGTTCTATGGATTTACAAAAATCTAAATTGAACTTGAGCTTCTCTGAAGCCTTTGCCGACGATCGCATCCCTGATGCTTACGAAAAGCTACTTCTTGAAGTGATGTTAGGTAATCAGGCGCTGTTTGTTCGCCGCGATGAAATAGAACAAGCCTGGACATGGGTTGATTCAATTCTAGAAGCATGGAAATCGTCTAATGAACCACCAGAGCCTTATCAAGCGGGCACGTGGGGACCGGTAGATTCAATTGGCCTATTGGCTCGAGCCAATCGCAGTTGGTACGAGAGTAAAACGGCAAGGAAGAAGAAATAATATGGCATTAACAACCCTTTCATTCGAAACACCCGATGCACTTACCTCAGCATTTGCTGAAGACCTAGTGAGTATTCTTAACACGGGCATTAAAACCCGCGGACGTGCATCACTCGTGGTGAGCGGTGGCAGAACGCCGCTTGCTTTGTTCAAGCAATTGAGCGAAACCGACATAGAGTGGGACAAGGTAGACATTACCCTTGCCGACGAACGTTGGGTGGAAGAAGGCCATGAAGCCAGTAATACCAGCTTAGTAAAAGCGAACCTTATTCAAAATAAAGCAAGTGCAGCACATTTCGTTGAATTAAAAAGTGATGTCGACGATGCCAGTGAAGGCGTAAATGCTGCTGAAACCGCGATTGCTAGTATGTCCCAGCCTTTTGATGCGCTTATTTTAGGCATGGGTGAAGACGGTCATACTGCGTCGCTATTCCCTTGTTCTGAGCAAGTCAACGATGGCTTGAGCATGAACAGCGGTCGCACGTGTATTGCTGTACAACCTACAACTGCACCCCATCAACGTATTTCACTTACGTTGCCGGCGTTGCTAAATAGTCGACATATTTTTCTGCATTTAACCGGTGATAAGAAAAAGCACGTACTGCTTGATGCACTGGATAATGCTACCGAAGCGCAAAAGCCCATCACGGCCGTGGTAAACAGAGCCCCGGTAACCTTGATGTGGGCGCCATAGGAGACAATGATGGATTCAAGAATTGCAGAAGTTACGCAGCGTATTATAGAGCGTAGCAAAGACAGCCGTAAGGCCTACTTAGAAAAAATTGAACACGCGCGCCGCCAAGGCCCTCACCGTGGTGTGCTTTCTTGCGGTAACCTAGCGCACGGTTTTGCAGCCTGTGGAACAGAAGAAAAATCTGATCTGCGCTCGATGACCAAAGCGAACGTGGCGATTGTATCTGCTTACAACGACATGCTTTCGGCGCACCAGCCATACGAAACTTATCCAGCGATAATTCGCGATGCAGTAAAAAGCGTAGGTAGCGTGGCTCAGTTTGCTGGCGGTGTTCCCGCTATGTGTGATGGTGTGACTCAAGGTCAAACCGGTATGGATTTGAGCTTAATGAGCCGTGACAACATTGCCCAAGGGGCTGCTATTGCGCTTTCGCACAATATGTTCGACTCAAACCTTATGCTAGGTATTTGCGATAAAATCGTACCTGGATTATTAATGGGTGCGTTAAGCTTTGGTCACTTGCCAACGGTCTTTGTGCCCGCGGGTCCTATGCCTTCTGGCTTACCGAATAAAGAAAAAGCGCGTGTTCGCCAAGAATACGCAGAAGGTAAAGTAGGGCGTGATGCGCTACTTGAAGCTGAATCTCAGTCTTATCATTCTGCGGGTACATGTACTTTCTATGGTACGGCAAACTCTAACCAGTTAGTGGTAGAGATGATGGGCCTCCACTTACCAGGTTCTTCGTTTGTAAACCCAGGTACAGAGCTTCGTGATGCCCTAACGAAAGCGGCTTCTATCCAAGCGACACGTATTACTGATTTAGGCGATACATACCGCCCAATCGGAAATATCGTTGACGCAAAAGCCATTGTTAACGGTTTAGTAGGCTTGCTAGCAACCGGTGGTTCAACGAACCACACCATGCACTTAATCGCCGTTGCACGTTCAGCGGGTTACATCATTAACTGGGATGATTTCTCAGACATTTCTAATGCTGTGCCATTGCTTACTCGTATTTACCCTAATGGCTCTGCTGACATTAACCACTTTGTTGCTGCTGGCGGTATGTCATTGCTTATCAAGCAACTGCTAGATGCCGGGTTGTTACATAACGACGTTAATACAATTTGTGGTGAAGGGCTAGACTTCTACACCAAAGAGCCAATGTTGAAAGACGGTGAGCTTGAATGGCGTGATGGTCCTACTGAGTCTTTAGACAAAGAAGTACTTGCCACGGTAGAAACGCCGTTTAAACCAGATGGTGGATTAAGTGTACTAGAGGGTAACCTTGGTCGCGGTGTCATTAAAACATCAGCGCTTCGCACCCCACATTGCACTATCAAGGCGCCAGCAGTTGTGTTTGAAGATCAGTTTGACTTAGACGCAGCATTTAAAGCGGGCGACTTAGACAAAGATTGCATTGTAGTCGTTCGTTTCCAAGGGCCTTCGGCTATTGGTATGCCAGAACTGCACCGCTTAACACCACCTCTTGGCGTGTTACAAGACAAAGGCTTCAAAGTGGCCTTGGTTACTGACGGGCGTATGTCTGGTGCCTCAGGTAAAGTTCCAGCCGCAATCCATGTTACCCCAGAAGCCTATAAAGGCGGCTTACTTGCAAAAGTAGAAGCGGGTGACTTGATTGAGCTTAATACAGAAACAGGCGCATTAACGTTGCACGTTGATGAAGCTACCCTTGAAGCCCGTGAAGCGAAACCTGCCGATATTGGTCACCACCATATTGGTATGGGCCGTGAAATGTTCGGCGGCATGCGTGCCATCCTTACCGGTGCTGAAGAAGGTGCATGCTCGTTGTTCTACAACCAGGAGCAGGCGCTATGAGCCAGAAGTTTGTGGCCGATGTAGGGGGCACTAACATTCGCGTTGCTCGGGTTACCGAAACAGGCGTAGCCGATATAAAGAAATATATGTGTAATGATTTTGCCAGTATCGACTTGGCAATTTCACAGTATTTTACCGATATGCCTGAATACCAATTCACCGAAGGGTGCATTGGTATTGCCTGCCCAGTCTTGGGCGACCAAGTGGTGATGACTAACCATAGCTGGGCGTTTTCGCAAAATGCGCTACGCTCACAGTTAAAATTAGACTCACTGTTTGTGATCAACGACTTTACCGCAGTAGCACATTCATTACCGGTATTGAATGAGTCACAGGTTGTCCAAATTGGTGATGGCACGGCGAAAGCCGGTGGCAATATTGCGGTATTTGGCCCGGGTACTGGCTTGGGTGTAGAGCATATCACTATGACCTCTTCTGGGTGGCAAACCCTAGACGGCGAGGGTGGTCATGTTGACTTCTCTCCCGTTGATGAAACCGATGTTGTGGTGTGGCGTCACCTGCAAAAGAGTTTTGGCCGCGCTTCTGCCGAAGAAGTAATGTCAGGCAGGGGATTACATAATATCTATACCGCACTAGCACAAGATGCAGGTAAAGAGGCTACATTCGCTGAACCTGCTCAAATTACCGAAGCCGCATTAGCAGGTACCTGTGATATTGCTGCTGCCACGTTAACGCAGTTCTGCAGAATTATGGGCAGCTTTGCCGGTAATTTGGCGTTAAATATGGCCACAACAGGTGGCGTTTTTATCGGCGGTGGTATAGCTAACCGTTTCCCTAAATTCATTCAAAATAGTGACTTTAGAGCTCGTTTCGAAGCGAAAGGGCAAATGAAGCACTATGTGAAAGATATTCCTACTTATTTGATAGCAGAGCCTGATCACGGCTTATTAGGTGCAGCTGCTTATCTTCAACAACATACTGCGAGCTGATTTATGACAAGTAAATGGAAATATTCGCCAGCTGATATCTTTGCTGCTGGCCCTGTTGTACCTGTATTGGTTATCAACGATGTGGAAAAAGCAGTTCCGCTAGCAAAAGCGCTAATGGCCGGCGGTATTAAAGTATTGGAAGTAACCCTTCGTACGCCAGCTGCCATTGACGTAATTAAACGTATTGCTGACGAAGTGCCTGATTCGCTTATCGGTGCTGGAACAGTAACAAATGCACAGCAGCTTAAAGCGGTTATTGAAGCGGGTGCTAAATTTGCAATTAGCCCTGGCATGACAGCTGATTTGCTAAAAGCGGGTATGGAAGCAGAAATTCCACTTATCCCAGGTATTTCATCAACGTCTGAACTAATGAAAGGGAAAGACGCGGGTTACACCCATATGAAATTCTTCCCAGCTGAAGCGTCTGGTGGAGTGAAAGCGATAAAAGCGATCAGTGGCCCATTCCCCGAGTTTACGTTCTGCCCAACAGGTGGCATTGGCCCAGGTAACTACAATGATTACCTTGCCCTTAAGAATGTTGTTTGTGTTGGTGGCTCGTGGTTAGCGCCAGACGATGCCATTGAGTCTGGTGATTGGGATCGTATTACGCAACTTGCCAAAGAAGCCGTTGCGGGTGCCAACATCAGCTAATAAAAATGCTTTATAAAAGCCCCGATAATAATGACTGGTATGATGTCACTTATTATCGGGGCTTTTTTATTAAAGACGATTTACCTGTTATGACGAATAAATCGGGCTAAATGCGGCATTAGTGGGAAGCACTTGTGCTGGCGAGTTCATACTTGTATACATTTGTATTTACCAATAAGCACGCAGTATGCCGTTAGACGGCGCGCTAAAGCATTATACAGGCGTTATCGTTTGCACCATGGCGTGAGACTCACTTGGCTGTAGTGTCTTGCCCTGCGTGATAGACGACTCTACACAAAGCATATGTTTGTAGCCAAACGGATCCATATCAGAAATTGACGCAGCGCCCTGCCATGGGTTCCAAACCACCAATGAGTCGTGGCCTTTTGAACCTACATCGGTAAATGGTGTATCTTTTACCACAATAGACGCTTTCTCTACCGCACTCATATGAATACGGTCAGTCTCTGCCGTAAAGGTATAGTTCTCAGGTGTGGGTTTTATCGTCCAGTCATCCAGTTTATCTTTATAGTCGCCGGTTAAGCCTAAAAGGCGAACCGCTTGAATATGATCAACATGGAAGTAACTGTGTAACGCACAGTTGTAGGTAAATGGCACTACGCCTGTGTTTTCCGTTATTAACGACACGGTGAGGGTATCACCTATCGTAATTGATAGGGTAACCGCACAGTCATGTTCAAACCCTTCTGCTCTTGTGAAGGAAGGGGTAAGCGTAATATGCGTGCCAGTTTCATCTTCACTAGATGATGTTAATTGCCACACTTGTGTGCGCAAAAAACCATGGGAAGGTAGCTCACCTTTCGCTTTACCATGGTCATCACTAAACCATGGCCAGCAGACAGGTATTCCGCCACGAATGGGGCGTTCACCGTTAAGGTAGGCATGGGGGCTCACCCATAAGCGTTCTTGTTCATCTTTTTTGGGAATAAAAGATAAAACATGTCCACCAAATAAACTGATTTTTGCTGAAGCGAGGTGGTTATCTACCTCTAAAAACGTCAATCCGTTTGATTCGCTTACTTGCAATGATTCTGTTGACATAAATCCTCCATGAAGCAACGTGTTGATTGTACCGTTGTCGAGATTTCCACAAGGTCCCGCATTACCATTTAATAATGGCTCATTGTGCAATGAAAACAAAAAAGGTGCGAATATTATTCGCACCTTTTTTCAGTCTATTAACAATGTCTTCAATAACTGACCAATAGTGTTGCCGTTATTGATAAACGTGATTACTTAGAAATGTGAGCAACCAAGTCTAGAACTTTGTTTGAATAGCCCCATTCGTTGTCGTACCAAGAGATAACTTTTACGAATGTGTCAGTAAGTGCAATACCTGCTGTTGCATCAAAAATTGACGTATTGGCGTTGCCGATAAAGTCATTTGATACTACCGCGTCTTCAGTATAGCTCATGATACCTTTAAGCTCGCCTTCAGACGCTTCTTTCATTGCCGCACAAATAGCGTCGTAGCTAGTTGGTGTGGCTAGGTTAACAGTAAGGTCAACCACTGAAACGTTTGGTGTAGGTACGCGGAAAGCCATACCTGTTAGTTTTCCGTTAAGCGCAGGAATAACTTTACCTACTGCTTTAGCGGCACCAGTAGACGAAGGAATGATGTTTTGGCCAGCACCACGACCGCCACGCCAGTCTTTCATAGAAGGACCGTCAACGGTTTTCTGTGTAGCTGTAGTCGCGTGTACTGTGGTCATTAGGCCATCTACAATACCGAACTTATCGTTAAGTACTTTTGCTAGAGGCGCTAGACAGTTAGTGGTGCACGATGCGTTTGAGACAATAGTTTCACCCGCGTAGCTTTCATCGTTAACACCCATAACGAACATAGGCGTGTCGTCTTTAGAAGGTGCAGACATAACCACTTTCTTAGCACCTGCCTCGATGTGCTTAGCAGCAGTTTCTTTAGTAAGGAACAAACCAGTCGATTCAACTACCACGTCTACATCTACTTCATTCCATTTAAGGTCTGAAGGATCTCTTTCAGAGGTGATGCGAATGGTTTTGCCGTTTACAACTAAGGCGTTGTTGTCTACTTTAACTTCACCGTCGAATAAACCGTGCGTTGAATCGTATTTTAACAAGTAGGCAATGTAATCTGTATCTAATAAGTCGTTAATAGCAACTACTTCGATGTCTTCACGGGCAGCAGCCGCGCGCATTACTAAGCGACCAATGCGACCAAAACCGTTAATACCGATGCGAATTGTCATGACGTACCTCGATTATTTTTGAATATGAAAATAAATTACGTAAAGTATGGATCAAAATGCCATAATTGGCAAAACAAAAACGCTAAACTGTTGGAAAGTTACGAACAACAGCTTATGCAATCGTATTCAGTTTTCATAGCGCGACTGTTTCTAGAATAATGTTAATATTTTGTACGTATAAGCAAATTTGCTTTGTGCAAATTAAGCGTGCCTCTCACAGGAATACAGGAACAAGTTACGATGACACAAGATCTTCTGCAACAACTGGTTGAAATGCGTGGAATAGAGACTCAATATGTCGACGCATGGGGCAAACCAGCAACCATCGCAGAGTCAAGTAAAGCCAAATTACTTAACGTGCTGGGTTATGACACCGCCAGTGAAGAAAAGATTCAGTCGCAAATTATAGACGACATTAGCTCAGTGTGGTTATCTCCTCTGAACCCTGTTCAAGTGGTTCGTAACGATGAAGCTATTGTTGTCGTTGTGCGCCTACCTATAGAACTTGTAAACGATGAACATGTCATTACAGTTCAGTGTGAAAACGGAGAAATTGAAAAACATACGTTTACACCGGTAGACCAAGAAATGACGACGATGGCACACATCGATGAGGTGGAGTTCCATGAATACATGGTGTCGTTGCCACTTACCTTACCGCTTGGTTATCACACTATAGCGTTAAGTGCTGACGACGATCAGTTTGCCGAGTCTCGCATCATTGTTGCGCCTAAAGCCTGCTACACCCCTGAGCCTATAGCGGCCGGTAAAAAGATTTGGGGATTAAGTGTGCAGCTTTATTGTGTACGTAGTGAAAAGAACTGGGGGATAGGTGATTTCTCCGATCTTGCAACACTAATTGAAAAAGCCGCAGGGGTAGGAGCTGATTTTATCGGCCTTAACCCTATTCATGCACTTTATCCAGCAAATCCTGACGCGTGTTCTCCTTATGGGCCGAGCTCTCGTCGTTGGCTAAATTACTTGTATATTGATGCTTCTGCTGTTGAAGGTTTTGATGATGACAGTGTTCAAGCCGTGGTGAATGCTGAAGATTTTCAAAAAACGCTGAGTCATGCTCGTGCAACTGAGCATGTAGATTATGAAGCTGTCGCACATATTAAATTGGCGGCGTTAAAAGCGGTATTTGATGTCTACGATGCTCGCCACCTCAGAAAAAATACCAAGCAAAATAAAGCATTCAAGGCGTTTATTGCACAAGGTGGCGAAAGCTTAGACATGCTGGCGGTATACGATGCGCTTCAATCTCATTTAAAAGCGAAAGGAAAAGACTGTTGGGGATGGCCTGTATTTCCTGAAGAATACAAAGACTACCATAACCCTGCTGTTGCGAAATTCAAAAAAGCCAATGCCAGCGAAGTAAAGTTCTATTTGTTCTTACAATGGGTAGCGGCGCAACAGTTAGAAGCGGCAAGTAGCAAAGCCTCTGACTGCGGTATGACAATTGGTTTATATCGAGACCTTGCGGTTGGGGTGAGTGAAGGTAGCGCTGAAATTTGGGGTAACAAAGATTTGTACTGCACCGATGCCAGCGTGGGTGCTCCACCTGATATCTTAGGGCCTTTGGGGCAGAACTGGGGGCTTCCTCCGATGGATCCTCGTAAGCTCTACGAACAGGCTTACCAGCCAATCATTGACTTATTTGCAGCCAATATGGCGTCGTCGGGCTCCCTCCGTATTGATCACGTAATGGCATTGCTACGATTGTGGTGGGTTGTCAAAGGTGATGACGCGAAAGAGGGGGGGTACGTGTATTACCCTGTTGATGATTTGTTGGGCATCTTAGCCCTTGAAAGCCATCGTAACCAAAGCCTCGTCATAGGCGAAGATTTAGGTACTGTACCAGAAGAAATTCGTAGCAAGTTGGCAGACAATGGTGTGTATTCATACCGTGTATTTTTCTTTGAACAAGCAGAGGACGGCGGTTTCTTCTCGCCAAGCCATTACCCCGTGCAGTCTATGTCTACGCTTACTACACACGACATGCCTACGCTTATAGGTTACTGGCATTGTTTAGACTTGGCGCTAGGTAAAGACATTGGCCTTTATCCTACAGATGAAATTCTGCAAACCCTTTATACTGACCGTCACGCGAATAAGCAGTCTATATTGGACTCACTACATGGACATCTCTCGGTAGCGGATAATGTAGGTAGAGATGTGAACTCTACAGGCATGACAGCAGAACTTAGCCAAGGTATGCAAGTGCACATGGCTGGCGGTTCTAGTGCGTTGCTAAGTTTGCAGTTAGAAGATTGGTTACAAATGGACAAGCCCGTGAATATTCCAGGTACGTTTAATGAGTACCCTAACTGGCGTAGAAAGCTGACCAGGAATGTTGAGGCTATTTTCGAGACTCATGATATAACAGAGTTGGCAGCACAATTAACGCAAGCACGCAAACAAGCCAGTGCTTAAATTATAATTTTCATTTTCTAACGTGAACATGTTGGCGTGCAATTATGCACGCCTTTGCCTAATATAAGGGCAGTAAACCCGCGTTTTCTTGCGGGTTTTTAATAGGAGTAGCAGATGCAGGTAACGCGGATAAAACAGATAGCGCAGCAATTAGAACATGCAACATGTTCTCAGCCGTTTTCCGTTCTTGGGCCAATTGAAATAGGAAGTAAAACTAAGATTCGAGTATGGCGTCCAGACGCTTCATCTATCGAAATAAGTTGGCCAGATACCGCATTACAAAAGGTTATGCTAAAACCGCTCATTGAAGCTGGTTTATTTGAAGGCGAAATCACAAAAGCACAATGCACACAGATTTATTCGGTGACTATCACCAATAAAGCTGGTAGCTATACCTATTGCGACCCGTATCAATTCGCTGATAATGCTTACCACGCTGTGCACTATATAGACAGCAAACCAGAGAATTTGTATCACCAAGCCGGTGCTCAACTCATTACCGTTACGCCTGAAGAGGGTGAGGCACTGGCTGCCACCCGTTTTTGCGTTTACGCGCCAAACGCTTCGTCAGTTTCATTAATTGGTGACTTTAATCAATGGGACGGACGCTTACATCCAATGGAAAAAACCTCATTGGGGTACTGGGTGTTAGTTGTCCCTGACTTGGGCGAAGGCGAACGTTACAAATACCAAGTAAAAGATGCCCACGGGCATGAGTTACCGCATAAAACAGACCCTTTAGGTTTTAGCGCTGAGCAGTATCCTTCTCATGCGTCAAAAATATTTAACCACGATAAGTACCAGTGGCACGACGATGCGTGGCTTGCATCCCGTAAACAAAATAAATACGCGAATGCTATGAGTATTTACGAAGTGCACTTAGGCTCGTGGAAGCGTCCTGATGCAGACAGTGGGCAGCGTTATTTAACTTACGAAGAATTGGCCGACGACCTAATTCCTTACGCAAAGGAGATGGGCTATACCCACCTTGAGCTATTACCAGTTTCAGAATTTCCGTTTGATGGGTCGTGGGGATATCAGCCAGTGGGCATGTTTGCGCCAACGAGCCGTTTTGGTAACCCTGATGCATTTAAATACTTTGTCGATAAGTGCCACCAAGCAGGTTTAGGGGTAATTATTGATTGGGTACCCGCACACTTCCCAGAAGACGGCCATGGTCTTGCGCGCTTCGATGGAAGCCATGTTTATGAATATGAAGATCCAAGACGAGGCTGGCATCCAGATTGGAATTCGTGCATCTATGATTTTGGCAAACAAACCGTTCGCCAGTTTCTGGTTGCCAATGCATTATTCTGGTTAGACAAGTTTCATGTGGATGGATTACGAGTCGATGCGGTTGCTTCTATGCTTTATCTCGATTACTCCCGCAATGAAGGCGAGTGGATACCGAATATTGACGGTGGAAACGAGAATTACGAAGCCATCAGCTTGCTGCGTTGGATGAATGAAGAAGTGTATAAGCACTATCCTGACGTAATGACAATCGCCGAAGAATCCACGTCTTTTCCGAAAGTATCACGGCCAGTGTTTGAAGGTGGGTTAGGTTTTGGTTTTAAGTGGAATATGGGGTGGATGCACGATTCTTTAACCTATATCGCAAAAGACCCTGCTTACCGTAATTATCATCACGGCGAAATTACCTTCAGTATGGTTTACGCTTTTGATGAAAACTTTGTTTTGCCAATATCTCACGATGAAGTAGTACACGGTAAAGGCAGCTTATTACACAAAATGCCTGGTGATGAATGGCAGCAGGCCGCTAATTTACGTTGTTATACTGGCTTTATGTTCGGTCACCCAGGTAAGAAATTAAGCTTCATGGGCAATGAATTTGCTCAAAGCAAAGAATGGAACCATGACACAAGCCTCAATTGGCACCTTTTGGAGCATAAAAAGCACAAGGGTATTCAAAGTTTGTATAAAGCCTTAAATCAGTTTTATACCCATACCCCTGCGATGTACGAACAAGATCATACTCACACCGGTTTTGCATGGATTGACCATGAAAATGCCGACCAAAGCGTGGTGTCTTTTGTTCGCACGTCTTTAGATGGTAAGCAAAAGGTATATGTCATTTGTAACTTTACGCCTATCCCCAGAGAACATTACCGCGTAGGTGTTGATGGGGCGGGTGAGCTGTCGCTTGCACTAAATACTGATAGTCAGGTATTTTGGGGCAGCGATTATCCGGTGGACAGCCATGTCACGCCTACGCCGGTAGCATGGAATAACCGAGATCACTCGATTAGTATTAATTTACCCCCTTTATCTACTGTATTTTACATCACGAAATAGGAATTACGTTGGACGCGAAACAGAACGTCACAAAGGCAAGCCATGTTTTATTGGGTGAAGCGTTTCCATTAGGTGCTACGCCCTATGATGATGGCTGTAACTTCGCCGTTTATGCGCCAGATGCGAAAGCGGTGGCGTTATGCCTCTTTCACAACGATACCGAAGAGCCTATGGACGAAATATTGCTGCCTGAAAAAAGCGGCGATGTCTGGCATGGTTTCTTTCCCAATGTAAAAGCAGGCCATTTATATGGCTATAGAGTAGAACGCGGCGAAGGGCAGCTTCACGGCGTGCCCACCGATAAACTACTTATCGACCCTTATGCGAAAAAACTAAGCAGACCCATTCATTGGGATGCAAGGCAATATAAATTTGACTCGCAATTTATGGTGCCTAAGTGTGTAGTGGTGGCAGATGCCGATTACCCTCAAAGCGCAATCCGCAAGGTCGATATTCCAAAACATAAACGTATTGTTTATGAAGCGCACGTGAAAGGGTTAACAAAGTTACACCCCGATGTGCCAAAAGAACACAGAGGTAAGTACCTTGGTGCGAGCCACCCCGCGGTTATTGCCCACCTAAAAGCGCTAGGCATTACCACGGTTCAGTTCATGCCAATGTGCTCATTTATGCCAGAGCCTTACATTACGGAAAAAGGATTAACTAACTACTGGGGGTATAACCCTGTTAACTTTTTCGCGCCTGAACCTCGCTATGCCAGCAAAGATGCGTTGTCTGAAATTAAGCATATGGTTGATGAATACCATAAAGCGGGGCTTGAGGTGATTATAGATGTGGTATACAACCACACGGCAGAGGGCGGTAAAGGCGGCCCTATTTTGTCATATAAAGGTTTCTGCCCTTATCAAGCGTATCTGTTAGAACAAACTAAGCGGGGAGAGTTGGTTTATTCGAATCACTCTGGCTGCGGTAATACAGTACACACGTCTCATCCTTACATGATGACGCTCATCTTAGACGCCATGCGTTTTTGGGCGACCACTATCGGCGTAGATGGCTTTCGTTTTGACTTAGCGGTAACCCTAGGGCGCGAGCCTCAAGCGTACAATAAATATGCTGGGCTAATTCGCGCCATCGGACAAGATCCGGTATTAAAGCAAACGGTTTTGCTGGCCGAACCCTGGGACATCGGGCTTGGTGGGTATCAAGTGGGTAACTTCCCCACGCCTTGGCTAGAAGTGAACGATAAGTACCGAGACACGGCGCGGGCGTTTTGGCGCGGTGACGAAGGTTTAGCGGCCGATTTCGCTACTCGCTTTATGGGGTCTCGCGACTTATTTCACAAAGGCTATCGTCATATTTCCACATCGGTGAATAACATCACTTACCACGATGGTTTTACCCTGCATGATTTAGTGAGTTATGCCGATCGCCATAACCTAGCTAACCTAGAAGAAAATCGTGATGGTCACGGGCATAACTTATCGGCTAATTACGGCGCTGAAGGTGAAACTCAGGATAAAAACATATTGGCCTTGCGTGAACGGCAAAAGCGCAATTTATTTGCCACGCTTATTTTCTCTCAAGGCACGCCGCATATTTTAGGAGGCGACGAACTAAGTCGCACTCAAAACGGGAATAACAACGCCTATTGCCAAGATAATCCAATCAGTTGGACGCAATGGGAAATGAACAAGCGTCAACAGGATTTTCTTAGTTTTTGTCAGTATGTTATTCGCCTTAAACAAGGCTCAACCTTGTTAAGCGAGATAAAACTAGAGGACGACCCTTACTCCTTATCGAAAAATGTCAGCCAAATTAATTGGTTCAAACCTGACGGCACCGATAAAGCCTCTGAAGATTGGAACGTGGCACACAATAAAGCCTTTGGTGTAGAAATTAGAGGGTGTGCGGTGGGTGAGCAAACCCCAGAACATTGGTTTTTGTGTGTCAATGCCAGTGACAACGACGTGAGGTTCAATTTACCAAGTTTATCACCGAACGGGGGGTGGACTTTGCATTTAGATACTCGTTACGCTTCATTAAGCGAGCAACCTAAAATTTGTATTCAAAAGGTATTTTTACAAGCGGGTAAGTCCCTTACCTTGTTTAGTTTTAACGAATTTACCTCGTAAGCTTTACCTCTGACGAAAAAAATAGCATACCGAACGGATATCGGCACGGTATGCTGTTCTTTATTGTTACAGGTGGTATTATGCTCTCCCATCTGAATGTGAGGGTTTTTCTATGCAAAATGAAGGTGGAAATAAGCACGCCACAACAGCGTGTGATATTGGTTTTATCGGTTTAGGCGTAATGGGTAATAACCTTACAATGAACTTGGTAGACCACGGTTATCGAGTAGCATGTTTCGATTTAGATCAGCAAAAGGTCGATGCTATTCTTGCAAAAGACGCCAGTGAGCGTGATGCCAACGCTGAACCTCGTGTTGAAGGTTGTAGCTCTTACACCGAATTACTCAGCAAACTAAAAGCCCCTCATCTTATTATTCTTTCTGTTCCTGCCGGCGACCCTGTCGACCATGTATGTAATCATCTTATTGATGCGGGTATTCATGCCGACGATATCGTCGTTGATACCGGTAATAGCTTATGGACGGACTCAGTTGCACGCGAAGAGCAATACAAAGGCAAGTTTATTTTCTTTTCTACCGCCGTGTCGGGTGGTGAAGTAGGGGCACGCTTCGGGCCATCGTTAATGCCATCGGGCAACCCTTATGCATGGACCCGTATTGAGCCTGTACTTAAAGCAATTGCCGCTAAGGTAGATCCTGAAACAGGTAAACCTCTGGAGAGTTTCGTGCCAGGAAAGCCTATTTTAGAAGGTGAGCCATGTGCTACCTATATTGGCCCTGTTGGCGCAGGCCATTACGTAAAAATGGTGCACAATGGTATTGAATACGCTGATATGCAGCTAATTTGTGAAACCTATCACGTGATGCGTGAAGCATTGCAAATGTCGCCTTCTGACATTGCAGCGGTATTTAAACGTTGGAATGAAGGTAAGCTAAACAGCTACTTAATGGAAATCAGCGCCGAAGTGCTCGACCAACTTGACCCAGACACCAAGCAGCCTCTTGTTGACGTGATTTTAGATAGAGCAGGGCAAAAAGGAACTGGCCTTTGGACTGCGGTGAGTGCATTACAAGTCGGTAGCCCAGCGCAAACCATTACGTCCGCCGTATTTGCGCGCAGCATTTCTAGCTTGAAAGATGAGCGTGTGGCAGCAAGTAAAGTGCTTTCAGGCCCCGAACCTGTGGTTCATTCTGATGAGCAAAAAGAAGACATCATCAATAAATTAGAGCAAGCCTTATACTGCTCTAAAATTTGTGCTTATGCGCAAGGCTTCCAGCTAATGGCTATTGCTGCTAAAGAGCACGGTTGGCAATTAGAGTTTGGTGAAATAGCAAAAATTTGGCGCGCAGGCTGTATTATCCGAGCCGTATTCTTACAGTCTATTTCTAAGGCTTATGAAAACAACGAAGAGTTGTCGAACTTGCTGATGGACCCCTTCTTTGCAAACCAAATTTCTCAATTCCAATCTGATTGGCGTCAGTCAATTGCGCAAGCGACTATTGCTGGTGTGCCGTGTCCCGCTATGATGTCATCATTAAGCTACTATGATTCATATCGCACCGCAGTATTACCGGCTAACTTGCTACAAGGCCAACGAGACTTTTTCGGTGCCCATACTTACCAGCGTGTAGATAAGCCTGCGGGTAAAAAGTATCACTTAGAATGGAGTGATCCCCAACGCCCGCAAACTTCTATAAAACGCTAATACGGGCTTTACACTAATTTGAAAGGTGTGCCAGATTCTTCAGGTGCACCTTTTTTCTTTTTTGAGGGCTGATTGTTAGGAGAAACTATGTCTGAGCAAAAATGGCAAGATACGCTGTCTGAAGCAGAATACCGAGTATGCCGCAATGCAGGGACAGAGCGACCTTTTACCGGGGCATTGTTAGATGAAGCCCGAGAAGGAACCTATGTTTGTAAGTGCTGTGGCGCCGAATTGTTTTCATCACACACTAAGTTTGATGCTGGTTGTGGCTGGCCCTCTTTCTTTGCACAACTTGAAAACGACAATGTTGGTTACCGAGATGACAATACGCACGGTATGCACCGTGTGGAAATATTTTGCAAACAATGTGATTCCCATCTCGGTCACGTGTTTCCAGATGGACCTGAACCCAGCGGCCAGCGCTATTGCGTTAATTCAATTTCATTAACGTTCAAAGGTAACGGTGATGTTGTGGTAAAAGGCTAGGCTCGAGCGCTGTAGTTATTACTTTGAGTAGAGTGTCTTTCACAAGGTAAACAGTCGAACAAAAAACATACAGTTGTGACTGCCTTAACGTAAAAAATAAAAAAATCCGCCTATATTCGGCGGATTTTTTATTTTTTTAGCACTTATTTAATACCTAAAAAATGTAATTCATTTTCATTATTACAGTCTATTTAGCTTAAGCGCGTTCGCATCGAATTGGCTATTATCAAGGGCAGAGACAATATCACGTACTACGCTGTCTAAAATATCAACCGGTAGATTAAACTTTTGGCCGATTGATTCCCGCCTAGCTGAGGGAATTTTTTCGTCGAAGTATTCGCTTACACCTAGCCATACATAAGCCATTCTGTAGTTTTCTTTATCCATACCTAACGACACCAACGACAGATAAAGTGCACTGTCTATGTCATCAGCATCCGTGTATAGGCTTAGCGCTTTATACAAGGTATCAATAGTGCGCTGAGGATCGGTTTTAATTTGCGCCGAGGCCAAAGAAATTAGCAACTCAGGATCTTTTACTCTGTTACTAGCAGCATAGCGTTCAAACCGGTGAAATGCTTCTTTATCGTTATGGCGAGACCAATGGTAGTAAGAAAGGTAAGGGTCGAGAGAGCGCTTAGTCTCACGCGCTAAACGGTTTAATTCACGTTGCGCTGTAATCACACCCTTAAGGCGGGTGGCTTCTTTGCCTTTACGTTTCACGTGTTCAATATGCTGAACTTCTTCCACACAGACCAAGTAATCTTCAAACGCTAATAGTAATGGGTATTTGAACGCTTCTGAGGTATCTGCTTGGTGGTTGTATCTTAACCTTATGATATCGGCACGTTCGTGGCGACACCGAGCATCTAGGCTTAAATCTAAACACATCTCACTGTTGGTTTTGCAAATTTCACTAATAGTGGGTTCGAACCAATCGCTACACCCAGACAACATAACGGTCATAGAAAGCGTAGCGATAACATTTTTATAACCTGTTGGAAAATTACTAAATAAAGTGCCTCGAACAGGCCGGTTTTGTGATTTCATGAAATTTATCAACAATTTGGTCATCCTTGTTTGTTTCTTTAAGATACTGCTCGTCACCGTCAGACGAAATCTTCACCTAGTGTACCCTAAAATATTAAAAAACTGACGTGTCACATACCGTTAATTTACGTCGATAAAGGCAAAAACATGAACCAACAGTTTGAGCAGGAATTACAAAGCAGCTGGCAAGAGCGTCAGGAATACGCGGAAATGATGTTGCCCCTTATCGGTAAGCTATACCGAAATAGCGCAGTAGAAATTTCAGTTTATGGCCGCTCTTTATTAAATGCCAGTGCGACTGATGTGATTAAAGCGCATCGCAAAGTGCGCTTGCACGAGGGAGTAAAATTGCGACTTCGGGAGAGTTTCCCAATTTTACTTGCGCTGAGCGAAATGCAGATTGCCCCTGCTCAAATTGATATTGGTAAGCTGGCTTTTGATTTTAATTACGGTTCGGCGGTAGACAACGACGACTTACATGCATTTTTAAGTGAGAAGTTAGGCGACGTTATTGATAAAGAGGACGATCAGAAGCCTCAAGACGTTGTACTTTATGGCTTTGGTCGTATAGGTCGTTTATTAGCGCGTTTGTTAATAGAGCGCCAAGGTAAAAATAACAAGTTACGTTTACGCGCCATTGTGGTGCGTGGTGGGCGCGATGGCGACTTAGAAAAGCGAGCTAGCTTGCTTCGCCGTGACTCAGTGCACGGGCCATTTAATGGCAGTATCTCAATTGATCATGAGCGCAATGCATTAAAAGCAAACGGCTCGTTTATTCAAGTGATTTACGCCAATAGCCCTGACGAAGTTGATTACACGCAATATGGTATCGATAACGCTATTATTGTTGATAACACGGGTATTTGGCGTGACCGCGATGGTTTAGGTTTGCACCTGAAAACGAAAGGTGCGTCTAAAGCAGTACTAACGGCACCAGGTAAAGGTGATATTAAAAACATCGTTCATGGGGTAAACCATGAAGAGATCACGCCAGACGACACAATTCTTTCAGCCGCAAGTTGTACTACCAATGCGATAACGCCCGTGCTTAAAGCACTCGACGAAGAATACGGTATTGAAGACGGTCATGTTGAAACGGTGCATTCATACACCAATGACCAAAACTTAATTGATAACTATCATAAGGGTGACAGACGTGGTCGTAGTGCGCCACTTAATATGGTTATTACCGAAACAGGCGCAGCAAAAGCGGTATCAAAGGCTTACCCTAAGCTTGCTGGCAAGCTAACTGGTAACGCTATTCGCGTGCCTACGCCGAATGTTTCACTGGCTATTTTGAACCTTAACTTAGCGAAAGGCACAGATAGAGTAGCAGTGAATGAATTTTTACGGGATGCTGCACTTTTTTCTACCTTACAGCACCAAATCGATTACACGGCGAGCAAAGAGATTGTCTCTACTGACTTAGTAGGCTCACGTGCAGCGTCAGTAGTAGATTCACAAGCGACTATTGTGGCAGACAAACGCCTTACTCTTTATGTTTGGTACGATAATGAGTTTGGTTATAGCTGTCAGGTAATGCGTGTTATCCGCGATATGGCAGGGATGAGCTTCCCAACATTGCCGCTTTAATATTCAATTTGAATAAAAACCGACCGCTTAGGGTCGGTTTTTTATTTGTGTAAACAAAACCGTGCCTTCAAGTGGCATAAATAGCGCATCGGCACATAGTATTTCTATTGCTGACTATGCTAAATTACCGCTAAAATTAAGAAGAGAAACGACAGTTTATGCATATTTCTAGTCAATTCGATAGCGGCAACATTGACGTGTTGAGCGCTGAATCGGTTGAAGACATCCGTCTTGCCATTCCAAAAGATAACCAATCTGAATTTGCTCAATGGTTTCACTTTCGCTTAGTTGGCGAGTCGTTTGTTACTCATACAATGACCATTACTGACTTGGCAAAGTCTGCCTATCCAGATGGCTGGAAAGGCTACAATGTGCTTGCATCATACGATCGCCAAACATGGTTTCGTATTCCCAGCGAGTTTGATGGCGATAACCTCACATTCTCTCTAACACTCGAACAGCCTAGCGTTTATTTCGCTTACTTCATTCCTTATAGCTACGAAAGGCATCTTGACCTAGTGCACGATGCGCAAATGTCCTTGCTATGTGAGCATCGCTTTTTAGGCTTAACCCTAGATGGCCGCGATATGTCCATGCTAGTGATTGGCGAAGAAGCTCCTAATAAAAAGAAAGTATGGGTTACTGCCAGGCAGCACCCAGGTGAGAGCATGGCCGAGTGGTGTGCGGAAGGCCTCATCTACCGTTTGCTAGATGAGCAAGACGGACTGGCGCGACAATTGCTGGATAACGCTGTGTTCTATGTAGTACCCAATATGAATCCTGACGGTAGCGCACGCGGTCATTTACGTACCAATGCGGTAGGCACCAATTTAAACCGTGAGTGGGCAACCCCAAGTGCTGACAAAAGCCCAGAAGTGCTTTATGTCATGGATGCGATGGAAAAAATTGGCGTAGATATGTTTGTCGATTTGCACGGTGATGAAGCACTGCCGTACAATTTTGTGGCAGGCTGTGAAGGTAATCCAAGTTATTCTGATGAAATTAAAGTGCTAGAAAATACGTTTAAAGATACGTTATTAAATGCAACGCCAGAGTTTCAGGACGAGTTTGGATACGATAAAGATGCGCCAGGTGAGGGGAACCTAACCGTGGCAGCAAACGCAGTGGGTGAGAAATTTAACTGTATGTCTTACACTGTTGAAATGCCGTTCAAAGACAATGCTGATGTACCAGATGAAATCTATGGCTGGTCTGTTCAGCGCAGCAGACAGCTAGGCGAGGATTTACTTATTGCCGTAAATGCCGTAGTAAAGAAGTTAAATGGTTAATACGTTAAATTAGCATTACAAAAAAAGCCCCTTTTCAACGGGGCTTTATTAATAAATACAATAATAGAAATCATAACAACAAGATAATAAAGGGGTGATACCTTGGAAGGGTTATATAGTTTTCTCGTCATACTGGATGGTTTTTTAGGCGGCGCAGGGTGGTTTCCTTACGTATTGCTCGGTGTAGGTCTGTTCTTCACTATCTACCTTAAATTTCCTCAAATTCGTTTTTTCAAACATGCATGGCAAGTGGTAACGGGCAAGTTCGATAAAGAGAGCGACCCAGGGGATACCACCCATTTCCGCGCACTCACCACCGCGTTATCAGGTACAGTGGGTACCGGTAACATCAGTGGTGTGGCATTCGCCATATTCTTAGGGGGCCCAGCAGCATTATTTTGGATGTGGGTCACCGCCTTTTTAGGTATGACCACGAAATTCGTTGAAGTTACCCTTTCTCACAAATACCGTGTGAAAACCGAAGATGGCACCATGGCGGGTGGTCCCATGTATTACATGGACAGACGCTTAAACATGAAGTGGTTAGCGGTAGCTTTTGCCATTGCCACTGTGGTGAGTTCATTCGGTACCGGGAACCTGCCGCAAAGTAATGGCATTGCACAAAGTATTGAAGCTACGTTTGGTTTTGAGCCATGGGTAGTAGGTAGCGTGTTAGGTATTTTGCTTGCGCTCGTTATCCTTGGTGGTATTCAACGCATTGCCGCCTTTACTGCGCGGGTAGTGCCGGTAATGGCGGTTATTTACCTTATTGGTGCGTTAGCGGTAATCTTCGCGAACGTTGAGAATATTATTCCTTCTTTCACCGCAGTAATTAAAGATGCATTTACAGGGTCTGCAGCAGCTGGGGGCTTCTTAGGCGCGTCACTTGCTTATGCATTTAACCGTGGTGTGAACCGTGGTTTGTTCTCGAACGAAGCGGGTCAAGGTTCTGCGCCAATTGCGCATGCTGCGGCGAAAACAAAAGAGCCAGCATCAGAAGGTATGGTGTCGTTACTTGAACCTTTCATCGATACCATCATTATCTGTACAGTTACTGGTTTGGTTATCTTGTCTTCTGGTGTATGGAAAGAAAAACATGAAAACGTATTCGATCGTTCTGACATGTTCTTCGTTCAAGGCCAATATGACGATAGCGATCAAGCCGATGTTGATAAGCTTTACGGTTACCTAAACGATGTCGAAGGTAACGAGATAAAAGCGTATACAGGGAGTATCACTGTGGTGAACGGCACTGCGGTTAGCGATGGCTTTACCTTGTTAAATTCACGCTCAGTTGCCGAGGATGTTAAATACAACATTGGCAGCGAAGACTTGTTTACCGGAACATTAAAAATTGAAGATGGTAAACCCGTACGAGACAACCTAGAGGTGAGCGGTAAATCATTGGTGCACTCAGCAGCACTAACGACCATTGCCTTTACACGCGGGTATTTTGGTAACTTTGGGCAATACATAGTGTCTATCGGGCTTATGCTGTTTGCGTTCTCAACGGCTATTGCGTGGTCGTATTATGGTGACAGGGCGATGACGTACTTGCTTGGTCCCCGCTCGGTGATGCCATATCGCGTTATTTACGTAGCTGGCTTTGTATGGGCTGCTTTTTCTGATACCACCCTGGTATGGGCACTGTCGGCAGTGGCCATTGTGGTAATGACTTTACCTAACCTATTTGGTATTGTGCTGCTCAGTAAAGAAATGAAAGAAACCGTTAACGATTATTGGTCTAGACACAAAAAATAATCGCTAACGTGAACGTGGTGTGTAAGCCAACGTGGTAGCCTTTTAACTTTGGCTTTCACACCACAAATTCAATTAAATTATATTAATGCTCATCTGCCTTTGAATAGGCTTTGCAATACGCATTTCAATACGTAAAATACTCACCTCTAAAACCAATGCTACCTGGTTATTTCCGCATCATTCCTACAGGAGCAAATTATGGCACTCGTTGACTGCCCATCGTGCAATAAAAAAACGTCTGACAAAGCAAAAATATGCCCGCATTGTGATTTCAAAATAGGCGATGCTTCCTCAGAAGATATTGAACGTAAGAAAAATCTACAAAAATTCAAAAAGTTACAGAGCATTCAAAATCAATCGCTTATTGCCATGATCATATTTGTGGCGGGATTCGGTTTTATGTATTGGGGCGGAACAAGACCTGGCGACTTGCAACATAATCTCGCTATTGTAGCCAGTATTGCAGGCTTCGTGTGGTATCTTGTCAACCGCGTAAGAATTGTACTTATTAAACGATTCCGTTCATGAATATAGAAGTATTACTAAATAGTATGACGCCAGAGGTGTACGAACGCCTGCGTCAATCCGTGGAAACCGGTAAATGGCTTGATGGTACGCCGTTAAGTGAAGATCAGAAAGCCAGCTGTATACAAGCAGTTATGCTGTATCAAGCAAAAATTGAGAAATCGTCGGAACATATGACGGTTAATGAAAGCGGCGAAATAGTGCATAAAAGTAAATCAGATTTTAAACGTGCACTTTCCAAGCAAGAAGATGATAACAACACTATAGCGCGGTTTAAACAGGATGATATTTAGTCGGTTCTTTGCTCCTTCTCACACCAGTCAGAATCCCGAAAAACGACTGGAAGCCATTAAAAGCCTGTCGCCCGAAAAGCCAACAGACAAAACTATTTTACACGAACTTGCGTTTAACGATGCCAATGCTGATGTTAGCCTTGCAGCCCTTAGCAAGTTAAATACGTTTGTATTGTGGCTTAAAATGTCACAAAGCGCCCATCATGCGAAGGTGAAAAAAATTGCTGAACGCACGGTAGAAGCAGCCTTGATGGGACAGGGTGATGTAACCATAAACGCGAATGAAAAAGCGTCATTTTTGCGTGAAAGTGCCAATGGTGAATTAATTCAGACTGTATTGGTTAACGACCCAAGTTTATTGGCAGATAATATTCTTGTGATGACGTTGCTTCACAAAGTCGATAAGCCAGCTTTTACCCAAACCATTTTTCTTCATCATGCAGATAACGCATTGCAACAAGCTATTTTGGGCACAATTGAAGATAGTAGTGTGCTACAGAAGCTGGAGAAAAAATGCAGAGATAGTGCTATTCACGCCGCTATAGCTACAAAGCTTCAAGTATTGAAAGCGCAAGCCGAAAAGCCTATTGAATTAATGCGACGCGTTACTCTGTGTTTGTCTAAATATCAAGCGCTGGTTGATAAATCAGATGTTGAAGATATTGACAAGCGCCAAGCTGAATTGTTAAGTGAATATAATGACTTAATGACAGATTCATCGATATTGAGTTCAGACGATAAGACGGCGGTAGACGCTAAATTCGCGCGCATTAGCGAAAAGGTATCTCGTCACTTATCGCGTATTCGACCTGAGTGGGAAGCGCAAAAAGCAGCAAAAGAAAAAGCCGAGATTGAAGCCCTTTGTAAGCAGCATTTATCGCATGCTACCACACAAGTTAATTGGCTTTATGGTGAGCGTTTATGTGAGGCTACCCTTGCTGATGTAGCGGTAGTGAATGAATCGGTACGCGCATTAGAAGTAAGCGCAGATCATATGGCTTCAATAGGGGGCAGCGCCAAACTGCTTGAAGAAGTTCGTACTGGAATAGCTTCGTTAAACAAGAGTTTAGAAGCCTTTTCGATGCAACAGCAGTACGGTCAAAAGCTTCTGATTTGCTTGTCTCAGGTGGAATCACTAGCAGAAGAATCTAGGCAACAACAGACGGCAGGCACGCCTTCTGAATCGACAAAAAGTGCACAAGACGATAAAGAGAAAGGGCTAACAGAACAAACTGCTGAATTGCCCGAAGCTGCAAGCACTGATACAACTGAAAGTGTATCTATTGAAGGAGACGCTGTTCAAAATGGCACCCATCAAAATGATGAGGTTAGCCATAAAGCCCCAGAATCAATCGAAGCCGAATTTAAAGCGTTAAGTGAAAAGTATCACGACTTACGCAATGAACTTATTTCAGTACCAAGCGCCATTAATAAGCGCTGGCATGCAGCTTCGCGTGTTTTCAGTCAGAAAAAACAAGCTAAAAAAGCAGAAGTAGATCACGCGCTTCGCCAGTGCAGAAAGCAAATCAGTGTAGTGGATAACTTAATTGCTCAAGGTAAGTACCGCGGGGCTATTACCAAGTTTGAAAAGCTATCTGCAACCTTCGAATCTATGCCTGAAAATGTTAAGAAACAATTGGCTAAGCGTTTTGAGAAAACTGCCGAAGATATCGCTCACCTTGAAGGCTGGCAAGATTATATCGCGGCACCTAGAAAACCTGCACTGGTAGAGGAAGCGCAGACATTAGCTTCAACTCCCGTCGAAGATATAAAACAGCGCGGGGAAGCCATTCGTTATCTACGTCAGCAGTGGCTTTCGCTAGGCGCTGGCAGCGACGATAACACACTACAAAGTGCTTTCGACGCCGCTTTAGAACTTGCGTTTCAGCCTTGTCGCGAACATTACGCTGCATTGGATGCTGAGCGTGAGAAAGCGCTTAAAGCTCGTCAGTCATTAATTGAACAAGTTGCTGCCATCGATTTGTCACAGGACGAAGCGGTGCTGGCTAAACTGTTCGATAGAACCGTTAAGCAGTGGCATGAGTGTGGTCAGGTTGAAAAGCGTGAATACGAGTCGTTAAAGCAACGGTGGAACAAAACCATCAGCCCGCTGCAAACCAAAGTGAACCAGTGGCATGCGATGAATAAAAAAGCGAAGCAGCAACTCGTTGCGCAAGCATCAGCGCTGTTAGCAGAGGAAGATATTGCTAGCGCCACTGAAACCGCGCAGCAGCTTCAACACAGTTGGAAAGCCATAGGCCATGCCGGTAAGCGTGATGAAAGCCGATTGTGGCGTGAGTTTCGCCTAGCAAATGACGCATTGTTCGGTCGCCTAAAAGAACAACGTAAGGCACAGTCATCAGCATTTGATGAAACCTTTAATACCCTTTTTACTCAATTGAATGCTATTGACTCGGAATCTGATGAATCGACGATTGCTACTTCAATACAGGATATCGAATCGCGTGCGAAAGACTTGCCTGGTGCTATGCGTGTAAAACTTGATAAGAAAATAGCCGGTATTCAAAAACAACAGCTAACACGTGCGCAGCAGCGTCATGTGCGTCAAGTACAACAGCGTGCTCAATCGGTTATTTCGGTGTTAAGTGAAAGCTTGCGGGCAGGCGATATTACTAACATCAGTGATGACGACGCTGACATGCTAGGAAAGCGATGGAAGTCTGCACTGTCTAAGCCTACACCTGTTCAACAAAGTCGTCATTGGCTAACCGTGGCGTTAGAAGCCGCTACTGATATACCTAGCCCTAAGAGCGATAGCAGCATGCGAACCAATGTGCAGCTAACCATGATGACAGCGAAACTCGAGAAGGGCGAGAGCCTGTCTCCTGCGCAGTTGTTAGAAGATTGGATTGCGCATGGGAAAGTTGATGACCAAGAAACGCATTTACTTGAACGGGTAGTGAATGTATTGGATAACAATCCAGAGGTAGTTGCTTAAGATGAAAAGCCAAGTTGAATTTGGTTTTGCCAGCGAGATGACGGCGTATCGGTTTATCAACACGGTTAAACACATGGATGTTGATTCGCTTGTCGTGAAGTTTGGCCGCACTGATCGTCACGTGTTGGTATCTTACCGGTATGCGGTAGCTGAATTTGATAGTACGTTATCTGATTTAGACGACTTAGCGCGAGAGCTTGGCGGGGAAGAAGTATAAAAAAAGCTGATGGACAACGTCCATCAGCTTTTTCTGTGATAAAGCGAGTATTAACAGTCTTTATCTTCGGCGTCTGCGCCTTCTTTAACATCTTCACAAGCATCTTCTACCGCGTTGCCTGCATCTGTAACAATCTCGTCTAGCTCTTCGCCTGCATCTTCTGCATTGTTATCACCGCATGCCGCAAGTGTAAGTGCAAATGTACCAGCTGCTAAAAGTTTCAATAATGATTTCTGTGAGATCATGTCCATTCTCCTGTTTCCTAAAAGTATCTAAAAATATCTAAATGTGTGGTAAATCTATGCTCGTGGTGACCGACCGCGTAAGGCATTCGCGACTAGTGAAATCACTAGTAAGGCGATAAACACAAAGAATAAAAATTGTGCGATACCTGTTGCTGCACCTGCGATGCCGCCAAAACCAAAAACTGCTGCAATAATGGCGATAATGAAAAAAGTAATTGCCCAACCTAACATAGCTAAATCCTCTTTTTGCTCCGTTACTGACATAGTTATTAATGCGAACTCCGTGCCTGAATGTTAAGTGCATGATTTATATGTATTTGATATTGAATTTCACTGCTTTTGGCTGGTAATGTCTTCGTCGGCTAAACAAGGTTTACAGAGCATTTGCACTTTTTACATGGCGGGGGGCATAGTAAGCAAGGCAGCATTCCCGATCTGCAAATGCTACTATCAATTTTTACTATCGTTATGCTAAAGGGCGCGAAATGGCAAAAACTCACTCCGCATTTATAGGTTTAATGCAACGGGCAAGAAACGTGAAACGATGGCCTTTAATGGCACAATTTCAAGAAGAAATGTTATCTACACACATCTACGAAGCCTCTATGGTCGCTCACATGCTAGGCGCTATAGCAGCGGATGTGTTCAATGAGGATGTTAACCCCGACCGAGTCGCTGCTATGGCTATTTTCCATGAAGGCAGCGAGATTGCAGGCATGAGTGACATTCCAAGCCCTGTGAAGTACCACGACCCTGAAACTACTGCGGCAATTAAAAAGCTGGAGCGTAGGTTTGAGGCTATGCTGATACAAACCTTACCTGAGCCTTTACAGAAGCGCTACCAGCCTTTAATAGAACAAGATAAAGATGATATTCATGTACGGCTTGCTAAAGCCGCTGACGTGTTATGTGCGTATCTAAAATGTGATTATGAGTTGTCAAAATCCAATTCAGAGTTTTCAAACGCTATGTATGAAATGGAAGTGCAATTGAAACAATACCGAGAGAGGTTTCAGTCAGTAGATTACTTTTGTAAAGTCTTCTTAGAAGATGCCAAGGGGACCTTGGATGAACAAACCAAAGATCTTGATTGGGTGGAGCGAGCCAACACATTGCATTTAGATTCTGAGCAAAGTTAAATAAAGCAATGTGCGTTGTAAACAAAACGACCGCCATTTGGCGGTCATTTCATCAAAAATTATTTCTGTTTGAATCACGCTTACTTAACGTTATCTACTTGGTCAGAGAGAATTTCTGTAACAGACATCGCGTTTTTGCCTAAACTGCCCTGGGTATTGCTCATTCTGACCAGAATGGAGAAGTAAACGTCATTAATCTGTGTCTGCGTTACCGTGTTTTGCCCTTGACCCGGTGCAGGCTGTGCCACCTCGGTACAACCAGACATAGTGCATTGCTGGTTGGTCGCAAATGGTTGGGGTTCATCTGTACTGTGGGTCACTGCTCTGGCCATGACAGGTTTTTTATCAACGTCGGTTTTGACAATAGTTAACCATTCATAATTATGTTTGTTAGCGAGTTCAGCGGCCCGGCGCAATGCGTATTGCTGAATGACATCTGCTGGTGTGCGATCTGTTGCTTTAAATAATACTCGGTATTCATTGTCGGTTAGTTGAACGCTAGAATACCCATAGCCTTCTTTAGTGACCGCAGATTTGTAGGGTGTTGGCGAGGCAACAGGTGTAGTGGTGCAAGCGGTAACAAATAAACTGCATGCTAAAGCCGCTATTTTCATTTTTATTGGTAAGCGCATGGTAATTCCTAGTATTAATTGTAGTGACTATTATTTTAGGAACGAAAGTGCGGTGGTGCGCACAAAAGTCATAATAGCTTGATTTCTTTTGCTCTTTGGAGCGTCAGTATTTATACCTTTGTAAACCCCAGCGGCAACAATACCCAATAATACTTCAGGTTTGCCCATAAGCAGACGACAATCTCGCTTAGCCTCTTCAAATGATTCTTCAGCATGATGTTTTTGGGCTAAATAATTATGCTGGCACTGCCTGATATCCTCTAAGTTCTTTTTCAGAAAAATATTCATGATAAGTGCTCCTTAGTTTTACGCTGATTGACGGCAATCCCGTAACGAGTTTGCTGCTACTTGGTTAAAGACTGCATTAATGTGGTAAGCCGCTTTAGATTAATAAAACGAAATGCACTTTGTGCATGTATAAATGCAACGACACTTAATACGCTATTAACCAGTAACAATATAACCATAATAAGTAATGCAGGCATGCCGGCATGGTGCATCGCTAACCCAATACACGAATTGAGTAAAATCCAGCAAAAGCCACCTAATGCAAATGCGGTAAGTGCGCCAAAAATGCTGACAAAAATCGACTTGGTAATGAGTTGAAGTTCAGCGTTAATCAGGTCGATTAATGCAAAGCCTTGATATTTTTTCTGTGCGTAAAGCGCTTTAAAAGAAGCCAGCGCCTCTTCAAAGGTAATGTCTGGGGGATTGTTGTTAGACGACTCGGATGACGCGCCTTGTGAACTTTGCCGGGGAATGCGAAATGTCGCCTGACTTCTCGGAGAAGTCAGGCGAAACGGATTTTCGCTGCTCAGCGTGTATGTGGCACTACGAAAATCTGGTAAAGGCTGCATGCTTTATTTCTTGCGAAATAATGAAGTAACTAACATACCTGCTGCGAAAGCCATACCAGCAGTTGCTAACGGGTTCTCGATAGCATACTTGCGTACACCAGATGACTGCCATTTTTGCTCAGCTAAACGTTTTCGTTCAGACATATTGTCCGCAGAGCGGCTTGCCGTGTTACGAATATTGTCCTCAGCTACGGCTGCACTATCAGCCAGTTTATCAACTGACGAATGAAGTGTTTCTTTTAACTGATCCGTGACTGGGTGACTAGGCTCGGTTACGCTATTCACTTTCGCTGCTTTTGGCGTAGTAGTTTGTGTTGCCATAGTACTCTCCTTAATTTTGCTAGATTGCATATAGAGAGTTGCAACGCTTGTACCAAGATACACATAATATTTAACTTGTTGTTTTTAATCTATTTTATTCTATTTCGTGTTTTGAGGGGGAGGCTGAATTTTAATTCAACGTAAGAGTTGCAAGGTAGGCCGTGTAATAATTTCGTAATCGATAAGAATTCTACAAATCGTGTGAGGGCAAGTTAGCTACAAGAAGGCAGCTAACAGTATCTTTTGGCGTCTTTTTAAGACACCACACTTATTAAATCTTCTTTGCTCACCGGCTTTAGCAGCGACTGGCTAACACCTAAGTGCTTCATTGTATCTTTATCCGGCTCGTTTCCACTGACAATAACCAACTTCGCCTTGGGCTGAATTTGGTTCAACTCGGCCGCTAAGTCATACCCGTGATAGTCGGGAAGAGTTAAATCCATTAACACATGGTCAAATACCACTTCGTTCATACGCTCAATAGCATCTGCGCCCGTATTTGCCGTAATAACATCATGGCCTTGATGTACCAAAAATAATTGTAATAACTCAGCTGCGTCCTCATCGTCTTCTATCACTAATACCTTTTTAGAGGTGGGTTGAGCTTGAGTACTTTGAGTTACTGTTTTAACGGTTTCTATTTTCGACACGGCTGGTCCTTGAGACCGCACTAAATATTGGTCTAGCACCTCAGTAAGGGCAGCCCGTTCAATAGGTTTTCCAATAACATTGTCAAACCCATCATCCATTAGAGATTGTTTTAATCCTTTACGGCTAGCGGCTGTGACTGCCACAACAGGTACGTTGCTCTTATGCCGTCTTATTGCATGAAGGGCTTCAATGCCATTCATTACTGGCATGTGGATATCCATTAACACTAAATGGAAGGGGTCGTTATCTTCCTCGGCTTGTAAAACAGCCTCCAACGCTTTAACCCCGTTTTCAGCATACGCTACAGTTGCATGACATTGACTAACCAAGTGCCCTGTTAAGCGGCGAATCTCACGAATATCATCAACAATCAACACCTTGCCAGTAACTTGTAAATCCAAATTACTGGCTTCAGCCCTGCTAGGTGGCTTAAGCGCAAGATGAGCACGACTTTGTTTGCTAATGTCACCGGGATCGATGGAGAACGAAAAGCGACTGCCTTTGCCAAAAACGGAATCTACATTAATACTTCCGCCTAGCTTAGCAACGAGTTCACGGCTTATTGCTAAACCTAAACCAGCTCCGCCATGGTTTGCACGCATAATATCTTCGATTTGCTCAAAAGGCTGAAAGATTTTCTCTAGCTTATCTGGTGGCATGCCAATGCCGGTATCTTCAACAATAAAGTGTAACCGTTCGTTGATTTTACCAGGCGCTGGAGGGCGAACTTCTACCGTGACGGTAATGGCTCCTGTATCGGTAAATTTCACAGCGTTACTGACTAAGTTGATTAATACCTGACGCAAACGAGTAGGGTCAGTTTCAATCACTTCAGGTATCTTGGTTTCTGCGATTACATCGAAAACAAGATCTTTATCTTTCGCTGCTAATCGCATTAACGAGTGGATATCAGTAAGGAACGGGCCTAAATGTACCTCTTTGATATTAAGTTCAAGTTTGTCAGCCATAATGCGAGACATATCTAGAAGGTCATTTAACAGGCCAAGTAAGTGCTTTCCATTAGAGTAAATAATAGAAAGCTCTTGCGCTAAAGGGTCATTACCTTTGTCATCTAATAGCAGCTCTGTGTAACCTAAAATAGACGTAAGCGGGGTGCGAAGTTCGTGGCCTAAGTGAGCCAAAAATTTATCTTTCGCTTTGTTCTGTTGTTCTACTTTGTGTCTTTCTAATCGCTCGTTTTCTATCTCTCGTCGCACCATGGCATAGCGAATGGTTCGCATGAAACGCGGTGACTCAATTTCTGTTTTTTGCAGGTAATCGGCTGCACCTGCTCGCATAACCAATTCGTCAACCTGAGAGTCTGACTGACCGGTTAAAATAACCACCGGAAGGTTAAACTGATTCGATTTCAGCACTTCCAACACATCTACGGCGTTTTCTGCGCCAAGCAGATAGTCGAGCAGGCACAAGTCGAAATTACGACGTTGTAACGCGTCTATGGCGTCGGCACTGTTGGTCACCCAGGTAAGCTGAAAACGGGGTTCTTCGTATTGAAGTAAATAATCCGATGTTAGGAAATAATCATCTTCGTCATCTTCAATCAGTAAAACCCGGATAACTTCGGTCACTGTGCGCTCCATAAAACATTTGGTCGTAACTTAGCGCTGAATAGCTAGCGCTTTCAAACATAGCGGCCCTAATGGTTAGCGCCGTACAACATGAGTAACAATTTACTGAGCCCAAAATATTGACTCATAACAGCTTGAATCGAATAAATATGATTCAATTAATCGTGTGGCAATTCTACAAATTCAATCCAGTAGCGACCTAGTGCGCGCATTAGCTCGACGAGTCCTTCGAAGTTCACAGGTTTAGTGATATAGGAAGCACAGCCCAAGTCATATCCACGAAGCATGTCTTCTTCTTCTTTAGATGTAGTCAGAATGACCACTGGGATGCCACGTAATTTAGGATCGGTTTTCAATTCTTGTAACGCTTCTCTGCCGTCTTTACGTGGCATGTTGAGGTCTAACAGAATTAAACTGGGGCGGGGCGCTTTGCTCGCATCTGTATATTTACCTTCGTGGCGTAAAAATTCGAGTAACTCCACGCCATCTTCAACACAAAATAAGTTGTTTAACACACGGCTTTCTTTCAATGCGTCAACGGTTAATAGACGATCGTCCTCATCGTCATCTGCCATAAGAATATTAATTGGTTGGGTTTGTTTACGCGTCATGTGTGGTATCTCCATTATTATTTAGAGAGCCAAAAGGCTCACTGTTTGTTGGCAGAAGGATAGTAAAGGTTGCCCCTTTTCCTGGCGAGCTTTTTGCCGAAATTTGTCCATTGTGACGTTCAACAATGCGTCGGCATACCGCTAGGCCAATCCCCGTTCCTTTGTATTCGCTTCTTCCGTGTAAGCGTTGAAATGGGGCAAAAATCTTTTCTGCAAAACTTTGTTCAAAGCCAATGCCGTTGTCTGAAATTTGAATTTTAATCCAGTCATACTCGTCAGCTAACAATATGTCTTTCATGTCAGCTTCACTTGGCGTTGTAGCTGTAATTTCAATAAGAGGCTCTTTGTCAGCGGTTTGAAATTTCAGAGCGTTAGATAACAAATTTAGAAACAGCTGATCAATTTGTGATTTGTCTGCGCGAATAGTTGGAATATCCTGCACAACAACATTGGCACCTTTTTCTTCGATGGCTATTTCTAAATCACCTAGTACACCATCGATAACTTCACCGACATTCACTTGCTCGAAATCTTTGCCTCGTGTAGAAACCCGAGAAAAAGACAAAAGGTCAGAAATCAACATAGACATACGCTCTGCCGCATTAAGCATACGGGCAAGAAAGTCTTGTCCACGTTCATCCATTACATCTTTGTAGCCAGAGTCTAATCGGTTACCGAATGCGCGAATTTTACGAAGCGGCTCTTGAAGATCGTGAGACGCCACAAAGGCAAAGTCTTCAAGCTCTCGGTTACTGCGGGCTAATTCATCTGAGTAAATTCGTAGTTCCTGAGTTCGTTCTGAAATTTTATGTTCTAGGTCTTCATTAACGTCAACAAGGGTATCTTTATGCTTTTCATTTTCTCGAATGTTGGCTTTTAACAACAAGAAGATTGAGATAATAAGAAATAGAGTGGTACCGGAAGAGATTAATAGTGTATTCACCGAGTCACGCCTTAGCTTCATTAAGCTTGCTAGGTGCGTGCCTTGGATATCTCTTTCAGACGAATCAATGCGTTCGAACATGTTCTCAAAATCGTTGTATAAATCAAGGCCCCTATCACTTTCAAGCAAGGTGAAGGCTTGATTTAAATCACCTACTCTTACCAGCTCTACAATCCGGACCATACCATTTATTTTAACGCGGGTAAGGGCGAGTAATTTTTCAATTCGTTGCGACTGTTGCGGCAGGTCGGATGCTAACGCACTTACTTCAACTTCGTCTGCTAACGCAGTGAAATTGTTTAAGGTTTCGGTGTATTCCTCAAGGTAGGCTTCGTCTTCGGTAAGAAGGAAACCTCGTGTGCCAGATTCGGCGCGCAACACGGCCACATGCAACTTGTTCACCGCACTTATCACGCGGCTTGTGGTAAACAAACGCGCTTCAAGGGCTGACAAGTCATCAAGGGTTTGAACCACATAAAATGAATTCGCAGTAATAATAGCAATCACGAATACCACCATGATCACCCAGCTGTATAGCGAAGACAAAACTTTGTTAAGCATTACATCAATCCAATAATGTGTCGCCAAAATCTGAAGTCATTTCAGAAAGGGAGTCACTGCAATCTTTTGCACTGGAAATTATTTTATCCAATGCTGCCATCGCTTTTTGGGCGGGAACTTCGCCATTAAGCGCCATTTTTACCAATTCAGCTTGCATAGAAATGCGATTCAGGGGTTTGCGTGCATCGTGTACATAGGTGCTCAATCGGGCAAACTCATCTTCTGTCATAACTTTTTCCTGCCTTATTAGTCTTCTTTGACCAAATCGCCATACGCGTGAAGTCGATTGTATAGGGTCTTAGTACTTATCCCGAGCATGTCAGCGGCCATGGTCTTATTTCCATTTACTTTCTCAAGCGTGGCGTAAATAAGTTCCTTTTCAACATCCTCAATAGTACGTCCAGCTTGAAGTGCTGGCGCTGTACTTTGCTTTTTAGCAAAAGGCGACTCTATGGTTTTAGGAAGCTCTATCACTTGTTTTGTCGAGTCGCTCATAATGGCTGCACGGTGAACAAAGTGCCTTAATTCACGCACGTTACCCGGCCAATCATAGGCTTGTAAGGTGTTTAGCTGACTTTCTTGCCAACTAAATTCAGAACCATTGTCTTTATTAAATTCTTCAATAAAGGTTTTAGCTAATAGAGGAATGTCTTCTTTGCGTTCGCGCAAAGTGGGTATGGTGATTGGAAACACCGCGAGTCTGAAGTAGATATCTTCACGTAGCACTTTGCTTTGTGCAATTTCTTCCATGGTTCGGTTGGTGGCTGACACTACGCGGCAATTAACCGGTATGGTTTTAGTACCGCCAACACGAATAACCACTTTATTTTCCAACACGCGTAGTAAGTTAGGCTGCATGTCGATAGGCATTTCAGTGATTTCATCTAAGAATAAACACCCGCCTTCAGCTTGTTCAAAAACTCCTTCTTTACGGCCAACTGCACCAGTAAAGGCGCCTTTTTCATGGCCAAATAATTCGCTACCAATCAGTTCTTTTGAAAAGGCACCACAGTTAGTGACGACATAAGGCCCTTCACTTTGAGAGGCGCGGTGAATGGCGGCTGCCACTACCTCTTTACCTACACCACTTTCGCCAAGCAGCATGACGTTAGCGCTCGTTCTGCTCACTCTTTCAATTAGTTTGTAGAGTTCTTTCATTGGCGCAGACTCGCCAATAAGTAAGTCGAAATGCTTTTCGATTTTTTCGCTGGTATCTTCAGCAACTTTAGGTTTCCCCGTTAATACCGCTTCAATGTCTTCACGTTGAATAGGTTTAACAAGGTAATCAATATTGGGGCCACATAAGCCTTTAATGACACCTTTTACCGATGGGTGTCCGGTAATAAGGGTAATACGTGGGCGTTTAGGAAGGGCGTTAAGTTCATCGAACAAGTGCGCGCCGCTGCCATCTGGCAACATGAAATCAAGTAATACATGATCGAAAGTTTCTTTCTTTAACCAGTCTCGCGCTTCGCCTAATGTGGCTGCGGTTAGTACTTCGTGACCGAGAAACTCAATAATAGTGCAGGCCACCTCGGTAAACTCGGCATCATCATCTACAAGTAAAACAGTTAACACTTGAATATCCCTTCTGTAATGACCAACCACTTCCTGATAGCTACACTAAGTGACTTGGGTAGGTGAATTGACCAGATTTTATAATTATTTGTGCATTATTACATTCAAACGTAGACCTTGTCGCATTCATACTCAACTTTGGTTGAACAATGCAGCAATATCTTTTAGCTAGCGTTACGATGCGTTCCACGCATTAAATTAAACGATGGCTAGCTAAATATAATCCGCACACCGACATATCTTTACCTGATAAAGCACAGATTGTGCCGTTTGCTACCAAAAAAGCACAGATTGAAACAGCGACCAACTCCAATGGCACAATTATCGCATTGTCATTCGCATTGTAGCTCTGTAACCGAATGCGAAAACTCAGCGCTTATGTCCAAATTTCTGAAAAATTTATCTCAGATTTTTACCTGTAGTCAGCGTTAAGTATAAGCGGTGTGTACGGTGATATTGCTCAACAAGTTTATTTATTGATGGAATAACCAAAGCGTATTGCGCTTCGCTATCACCCAAGACGCATAGGTTTCGATGGAAATAAGGCAGTTGTCTTAGCCATATATAGGGAATGAAAATGTTTAAGGAAACCGGTGCAAGATCAATGACACTTTATGAGTTGTTGGGAAAGATGCAGCCTAAAAACACAACTGATGTTATGGCGTTTTCCGAGTTTTGGAATGCCATGGAAAAAAGGGGGTTTGGACCCATGTTAGCTTTGCCTGCGTTTATTGCGGCAACGCCCATAGGAGCCATCCCCGGTGTGCCCACCATTACCGGTGTGACAATTTTACTGATAGCAATGCAAATTTTACTCGGTCGACGTCACCCGTGGCTTCCCGCTACCATTATGAAAATTGAAATGGATGCTGAGCGAATAGAATTTTTGGTTAATAAAATGAAACCCGTGGCGGTAAGGTTTGATCGTTTCTTAATGCCACGCTGGTTTTTTATGCGTCAACCTGTGTTTCGTTCTCTCATTGCGCTGAGCTGCGCGGCTTGTGGATTGATGATGGTGCCATTAGAGTTAGTGCCGTTCATGGGGTTAATACCGGCGTTTGCAGTATTGATTATGGCTATAGGTATGGCAACAGATGACGGTGCGGTAGCACTATTTGGATTGTCCATTGCCCTATTTGGCTTTTTGTATGGGGGCCAACAATTAGCGCTAGGTATTGGATAGGCGAACTCAGCTTTCAATTACAGAACAAAAAATTAAGTATAATTCGGCGCTAACAGGTTGCCACTGCTTAAGCTACCGCTGTAAAGACTCTACGCATTGTTCAAGCATGCCATCAGCAGAAGGAAGCTGCATCGATTGGTATCGAAGTTCACCGATAAAGCTTCTCGCTGCGGGCCCTAGACCATCGCCATCTTCGAATGTGAGATAAAGCATAGCGCGGCGTAAACCGCTGCTGCTATCAAGAGGTAGTGGCAGCAATAGCCCTTCTTCTAATTCTTTTTTAATGATAGCGATAGGTAACCAAGCAAATCCAAGTCCTTGAGAAATCATATCTACTGACGTTCTAATGTGGCTAACCGTCCAGCGTTGCTCAGCGCCAAGCCAACCTGCATCAACTTTACGTTCAGCCGATGAATCCCTTACTACAATTTGACGATGCGACTTCAAATCTTCTAGTGTTAACGCACGGTCGAGAGCGTGCAAAGGATGATCGACATGCGCTACAGCGGCAAAGTCTATCTCGCATAAATCTTCACTGAATCCGCCGGGGTAGGGGAAAGGTGAAATCGCGATATCGACATTGCCACTATCAAGCAAGGAGTTAGCGCCGCTTAACACGGTTTCTTCAATCTCGATACGTAGAAGAGGAAATTCTTCAGACACTTTGCTCAATACATTATAAAGTAAGTCTGATGGGAAAATGATATCAACAGCGATGCGAAGAAGGGTTTCGGTTCCCGCTTGTAAGCTAGCCGCTACAGCTTCTAACTTCTGAGCTTCATTTAATACAAACGCCGCTCGCCGATACATTAACTCGCCTTGAGGAGAGAGTTTTACTTTACGCCCACTGTTTTCAAACAGCACAACGCCAATGGCGTTTTCTAACTTTTGAACTGCGTGATGCACACTAGATTGGCTCTTGTGCACTAATGCGGCAGCTTGATTGAAGCCTCCCGCATCAACCACTGCCTTAAACATGCGCCACTGTTCTAACGTAGATTTTAACATCCGCGAGCTCTAATCGATTATTCTGTCACAGTATAGCGCGGTTATACCACAAGCGGCCAGAGGCTGTCAGCGCTTATGCGTCGGTGGCTTGCTTAATATCGCTAATTGAACACGTTACCACGCTCACGTTGTCATACCCCATGTTCATTAGCTGTTCGGCAGCTAACTTAGCACGAATGCCTGAGGCGCAATGAATATAGATTGGAAATTTGGCATCTTTACATTTTTCGATAACTTTCATCTCAAGTACGCCACGAGGAATATTTAACGCAGCTTCTACAGGGCTAGAAGCTGCCTCTGCGGGTTCACGAACATCTAGTAATAACCCATGATTAGAAGATATTTCCTGCATTGCTTCTTTAGCCGTTATACAACGAATGGGGAAAGGGATATTGGCGATTCTAGTACTGATATCAATTAACATTGAGGCACCTTGAAGAATAATAATAAGTTTACTATATAAGGAATGCGCTATATTTTCTACCTTCTGCTTTTATTATATTTTTATAAAAAAGTGACATTGAGTTTTGGCGTTCACCGCTATAGTAGTATACTTTAGTATAAGGTGGCAGGGTGGTAGCCTGTTTACGTAACTTTATAAGTGAGTTGTTATGACTGATAATTTAGCCGTTGATGATTTATCTGTGAATATGAGCGAAATGGCTCAATATACAATGGAAGCTGAGCTTTATCTTAAGCAGTTGGCAAATAAAACCCGTTTAATGGTGTTGTGTTCTTTAATGGACAAAGAGTTATCTGTTACTCAAATGTTAGACCATGTAGACGTTTCACAGCCAGTAATTTCACAGCATCTAGCACTATTAAGAGAATCTAAAATGGTGGCCACACGCCGAGACGGACAAACCATTTATTATCGATTGGCCGATGAAAGGGTGAAGCAAACCATAGGCTTGCTCCACAAGTTCTTTTGCGCTCAGAACGACTTAACTTAACTGATAGTTAATCGCTCTTGTTCGAATTGTACTCGTCCAGCTAGACAAGTTTAGCGTTTGCCACCAATGCCTCTACATATGCAGCGTCACTCAATTTATCAAGGTCAACTTCCGGTCTAGCCATCAATCCCTCGTGGGTTAGGTCGACAGAGACATTGTGAGAAGACCAATCAATTTTCCTGATGTCAGAGGGCAGTACTGCAAGCTTTTTACCACCAGGAAGCCAGTTATTTGTATCAACCACTAACAACTGAATCTGCCACCCCTCAGTATCAAACACGAAATCGCTAATATGTCCTACATTATCATCTTGGGTTGCCACTTCGTAACCACTGACTTCTCCGCAAGCCCGTAAGTGATTTTCAGGTTTATTTTCTAGTTCTTCTTTACCCATGGCCGTTAACTCAGGATCGGCTAGTTGATTGGGATGAGCGAAATCGCCCCAAGCGCCAGGGCCTATCCAGTAATAACCATAACCAAAGTAACGAAATAATGTTTCTTCAAATTCTCTTGAAACAGGTTTATGTTCGTCAATTGATGGGCTGTTTTTAAGCGTGTCTGCAGTCATGGAAACATCCACGGTTTCTTCTTCTTGATCCAAGCGTGTGACCGAAATAGGTGATATCACCACTTTCCTGCTAAGGGGAAGCCATGTATTCGTATCGGCAACCACATACCTCACGACGAAATCTTTATCGTCAAACAATATATCTCGTACGCCGCCTATGTCCTTATCGGTAGCATGAATTGAAAAATGTTTAATCTGTTTATATGACACAATCATCGCTGCGCCTCCTTTGCCTTGTGGCTTGGGTAATTCATTAGATATTGTTCTACTATTTTTCAACAGCGTGGTTTGCGTAAAATAGCAATTTCACAATGCTAAGTTATTAATATAGAACCATCTGTTTGAACATTACAAATATGCAAAGATTTGTTCGAGCGCAATCTAGATATGGATCAACAAAGTGGGGAATAACGGGGCATATCACAAATAAAATCAACCAGCCCGATTGGCACCAAGCTGGTTGAGGCGATGTTGAGTTGTAATTAGGCTACATCGAATGCTTCATCACTGTAATCTTCATCGTAATCAGATTGGTTACTCGCGGCGCTGCTATGCAGTGTATAGAAATGTTTCTTGCCTCGAGACAAGCGTACATACTTGCCCCAAGTGCGCTCAACAGTATTGTCAGCTTCCACTTTACCATTAATAAAGTCTAGAAAATGGCGCTCATCATCCGTCTCTGGTGCTAACTCTCCACATTCCAGTGCCAGCAGGGTTTTTCCATAACCGGTTAGTATATCTGCCTCACCAATACTGAAATCGCCAGATTTTCGAAAGCCATAAGGAAATTTTTGTCTATCTATAAAAGGTTTTTGAGAAACGCGGATTGATAAATTTTTCATGGTTGTACCCAGCATTGAGTTGTCTTCAAGCGAACTTTTAAGACAAAAGAATCAGAACATAAAACAAAACATTTTTTCCTTATCAATAAAAAATTTTGTTGGAAAATATAAAGTGTAAATATGTACGAGTTTGTGGGGTGTAAAAAAGTGTGTGTGTGTAAAGATTTTTTCTTTTAATTTTATATAAGGTTATGAATATAATGTAATTTTGCTGTTTTTTTGATTCAGCATTGAAGAGGTGCCTGGGCGTAGGTGAATTGAGGGGATAATGCGAAATACGTGAGCGAAACCCACTATAAAAAATTATTGTCGCAACGATGATAAAAATTCGTTTTCTATTTTTGGTGCCAAGACAATAATGACGAAGTGGCAATAACCTAGAGATAGACATGAGTAAAGACTATCGTTACCAAAGTGAAGAATTGGACTCGGTAGAAGAGGAAGACTTTCACACCAAGAAGGTGAGCGCTAAGCGCCACCAAAGCGTAAAGAACAAACAAAATCGTGACTTACAACGTCGAGAGAAACAGCGCCGTTTGATGCACGAAGGCAGTTAATACGCTTCTTAGTTGAAAATAAATACAGCGCACTGCTTTTATAGCATTGCGCTGCTGTGCTTTTGTGTTTACATGCCGTATTATCTGTGACAGTTTACAATCACTTATTTATCGGTTTTGTAAGAAGCATGGATATACGCTTTCTCACCACATTTATTGAAGTTGCAAAAACCCGACATTTTGGCAAAGCAGCTGAAAATCTTTATCTAACGCAATCTGCGGTAAGTGCGCGGATCAAGTTGCTAGAAGAATATTTTCATACCACGCTATTCATACGCCAGCGCAATAGTATTCAGCTAACCCAATCGGGTGAAAAGCTGTTGCCGTATGCACGCCAACTTTGCAGTACGCTTAATGAAGCTAAGCAAGAGCTACAAATTCAATCTTCTGAATATGTAGTGTGCGGTGCAACGCAGTTAGCCAGTGAATTAATGTTGCCAACCACCTTGAGTCACCTTCACAATACCTTTCCCGATTGGTCAGTTAAAGCAGAAGTACTCTCCCTCGATGGCTTATCTCGTCAATTACACGAGCGGGTGACTGACTTAGCTTTTTCAACAGAGCCGCTAAAGTCAGAAGAAGTTAAAAGTGAAGTGTTACTGGAAAAACAATTAGGGTTATACCGAATCGGCGAAGGCGGTAATGTGGTAGACGCGGCAGAGTTTGTGGCCATTGATTGGGGCAGCAAAGCCAGAGATCTATTGCTTACGTTATACCCTCAGCTTCGTGATGCTAAACTGCGGACGAACTCACTCAACTTAGCCCTAAATAACCTACAATATGAAGGTGGCGTTGCTGTACTCCCTGAAGGAACGGTAAATCAACTTGATCCAACTATCGCAATTTCACTAATACAGCCTTTAGAAGGTATAACGATGAAAGTTTATCTTCACACCATGAAACAAGTCAGGCGTGTGGGGCTTGAAGCCTTAATTACCAGTGTATCGGCCATACACCCAGCCTAATAGCAAAGAGAAAATTATGACAACTCAACACCCATTATTACAAATGAACGCGTTCGAACGCTTAGAAGCCAGCGTTGAATTAATTAAAACCTCGGGCAAGCTTTTCATTCTTAAAGATGAGCATGGTTGCGTGATGTTAACGACAGACGATGAAGATGGCATTCCTGTATGGCCAGAATCATCTCTTGCTTTGCTATGGGCAACTGAAGATTGGTCAGACTGTGAAGCGATGGAAATCTCTACCAAAGACTTTCTTAACAAATGGGTGGGCGGCATGACGCAAGACAATCTTACGGTTATGGTTTGTCCGGTACCAGGAGAAGAAGGTGAAGTGATGGAACCAGAGGAATTTGCACAGCAAATTTAATGATCCCATCATTTGCTTTTAGCGTTTCAATATTAACGGATTATCATGATTGAAGAGGAGCTACCATGTTTACTGAACAACCGACTATGAGCAGTTTGTTTGAACAGTTAGGGCTAGCTAGTAGCGATGAAGCGATAGAAAGTTTTATTGAAACGCACAAAGGCTTAAATAAGCGCCAACATATTTTCGAAGCGCCGTTTTGGTCTGAAAGCCAAGCGGATTTCTTGAAAACGGCTATCGAAGACGACGCTGATTGGGCTGAAGTTATTGACCAACTTAACGTACGTTTGCACTAGTCGCCAGATGCTAAGTCATTAATTCTCGATTCTAAATCGGCAAGGGTGGCTTTTACTTGCAGTAGAGCCGCTTTTAGTGTTTCAACAGTATCAGTGTTTTCGTTTTTGCTTTCACTGCCACTGTTATTATTCTCGTTCTCATCTAGCTGACAAAATGTGTGGTTATAGCGTATCTCTCTTTTACCTGACTCTCTTGGTAATGAGTAAATAAGCGCATCGGGCTGGTAAGCAAGTAAGCTGCTGATGGTTGCCTCTACATCACTGATATCGGCAAACTGAGCTAATCGCTGGCACCGCCCCCTCAGTTCACCGGGTGTTTGCGGACCACGTAGCAAAAGTTCAGTAATAATGGCCTGTTGATGATCACTCAGTTTTATATCGCCAAATTCGGTATTGCAAAAACGATGAGAGTACTTGTCCACACGGCTACCGTAACCAGACGAAGCTTGAACAATTCGTTTGCCTTTCAACCCATCAAGAATTTTGATTACCTCGTCTTCAGTTAACTGGGTCACGGGCAATCGGTTACTTTTTTGGTTACACCCATTGGTCAGCGCATTAAGTGACAAAGGGTATTGTTCTGGCGTAGTGACTGACTTTTCAAGCAATACACCAATAACACGTGCTTCCATATCAGATAAAGTCGTGGTCATGACAGATATTCGGTCTTTAAGTATTTACGTATGAAAGTATAGTAACAACTCTCATGGAAGTTTTATATTCTAACCTGCAAGCAGTTAAAGGAGTGGTTAAGGTTTGATAACGCCGAAAAAAGAGGAACTTTGGTTTTTGCCCTTAGGGGGAACGGGCGAAATAGGCATGAACCTGAACCTGTATGGGCATGACGGCAAGTGGTTAATGGTAGATTGCGGGGTGTCGTTCGACGAACCTCTTATTCCTCCTTATCGCTATTCTGGCACAAATAAGCAAACTCATCATAGGGTAGTGGCACCAGATCCCTCCTTTATTGCAGCGCAAAAAGAAAACATCGCGGGGATTGTAATTACCCATGCTCATGAAGATCACGTTGGCGCATTGCCGTATCTATGGGCGCGTTTTCAGTGCCCCATCTACACCACCTCGTTTACTGCCGAAGTGTTACGCCGCAAACTGGCACAAACAAAATTAGTCAATAAAGTGCCTATAGTAGAGATTGCCACTGAGCAAACGCTGACACTGGGGCCATTTAATGTAAGTTGGTTATCGGTAACCCATTCGTTGCCCGAGCCTTATGCATTAAAAATAGCCACATCAGCGGGCACGGTTTTGCATACTGCCGATTGGAAAATAGACGCGCAGCCTATTACCGGTAAGCCTTTTGACAGTAATACTTACCGCGCCTTAGGGAACGAAAATATTCTTGCCATGGTGGGGGATTCTACCAATGCAACAAAACCGGGTTTCTCAATCTCTGAACGCAATTGCTATGATGGTTTGTTAAGTACAATTAAACCACTGAAGGGCAGAGTAGTCGTAACGTGTTTTGGTAGTAACATAGCGCGGCTAATTACCCTTGCAAGGGTTGCCCAAAAAACTGGGCGCTACATTGCGTTATACGGGCGCTCACTCATCAATATGTACAGCATTGCCCGCCAGCAAGACATTTGGCCTGTAGATTTGCCTGTGGCAGATGCGTTTCACTTAGGGTACTTACCACCAAATGAAGTACTCGCGGTGGCAACAGGCAGTCAGGGTGAGAAAAATACGGCCCTTTCTCGAATGGCTAATGACAGTCACCCTCATTTGCAATTAGACAAAGGCGATACCGTGATTTATTCCGCTATTGCGATACCGGGCAATGAGGATAGCATCAAGCGGGTAAACAGTGTGCTTAGTGCTAGAGGCGTTAAGGTAATAATGAGTGAAGAGAGTCAATTGCCCATTCATGCAAGCGGGCATCCGTGTGCCGAAGAACTCAAACTCATGTATCACTGGGTGAAACCTCAAATTGCTATTCCTGTGCACGGCGAAGAGGAGCACCTTAAAGCACACGCGATGATTGCCAAGGAATGTGGTGTAAAAAAACACTATGTGGGGCAAAACGGTGACTTGTATCGCTTAGCACCTCAACCGAGCATCCGACGGCAAGTTATTAATACTGGGCGAGTTCCTGTACAACAAGACTAATAAAGTGAAACGGACGAGCGTCTTAGTAACTTAATGGTACTGACTGCAATTTACTCAAACATTCTGATACACTATAAAAAATAATAATAACGATTCATTCATGCGAGTTGTCATGCGCTGGTACCTAATCTCAGTTTTGTTTGCTGTCTGTTTCGTTAGCACTGTTAGCTACGCTGAGCCCCCCCGTCTTTCAAATCCCGTATTCCAATCGCTATCCACTAAAAATGGGCTTCCACAAGACGTAGTTAACGACATCGCTATTGATAAGGATGGCTTTGTGTGGATAGCTACTGATGGCGGCGTGGCGCGTTGGGATGGTGTTAGAACCAAAATCATAAAAGGCCCTAACGACCTCTTCGTTAATGCTTCAATAAACAAGATTAGCCTGGAAACTGACAAAGCGTTGTGGATAAGCACGTACGCATCGGGTGTTTACCGTCTTGATTTCAACACCCAAGTCATCACGAAACAAGTGGCGTTGCCTTTTTCAACCCAAGAAGATTGGTTGCAGGATGTGAGTCAATTTTTTTGGCAAAATGAAACCACGTTATTCATTGCCATGCCTGAACAGGTCGTTCGCTTTGATACTAACACCATGTCTTACGAGTCGATATTCACGCTAAGTGAAGAACTGATTGCTCAACGGCATTTCATCCGAGACATTATCGTCGTGGACAATTGGCTGTTACTGGCCACCAGTGATGGATTGGATGCCCTTGATTTATCCATTGCTGATGCAGAAGCCATTTCCGTTAGTTACCTAAACGGCGTTGAGCCCGATGTGGATAACCTAAATACTAAGTTTTTACTGCATGACACACAAGGCCGAATTTGGGTAGGTACCGTTAATGGGTTATTTCAAACCACGAAAGCCGAATTGTTATCTCATGTTGTTAGCGGCAAGTCGTCGGGGTTTCAGCTGGTAGTCAAAAGCCGCAATGTCTGGACGATGGAGCAACGTGATGACAACGCATTTTGGTTTGGCACCAACGAAGGCCTATTTGAATTACAGCTTAGCCAAAATAAGTGGGTGAGTGAACACATTCTTGAGCCTCATAACGGCAGAACAGAGCTTTCTAACAAGCGCATTGTTGATATTGAAACCGATTATGCCGGTAATCTTTGGTTAAGTTCGGTCTATGCGGGGGCACTGTATTTTGGGGTGAAAAGCGCCGAAATTTACGCTATTCAAAACAATCGAAATGACAAAAGCACAACGCTAAGCGACAGTGTGGTTTGGTCTTTAACCCAAACTGATAAAGACGTGTTGTGGATCGGAACCGAAAATGGGCTGAATCGATTTAACCTCGTAACGCGCACATCTGAACAATTCATTACTTCTGATAGTGAATTTGTGGCCGAAAGAGAGTGGCTGGTTGAAAAGTTAGTACCAACGGGCGATGGCAGGTTGTATGTGCAAACTTACATGGGTATCCGGTTATTCGACCCCAGTACTGGAAAGTTATCCATGCCTCCACTGCAATCATCTTCTGATAACGATGTGTTCAATGCCTGGAACTCCAGCATTACTTTAGGTGCCGATGGCGACTTATATTTTGTTGGGAATCATTACTACCGCTACAACTTAGAAGCGCAAAAATTAGATATTATCGATTTGGACGAGGATATCTTCGATATCAATTTTTCCATAGGCTTTTTAGGTGCGTCCTCTTATCACGACAACCGGTTGTTTCTCGCCATGGTTGGCGGACTATGGCTGGTTGACCCTGTTACCTTAGCGCATGAACTGGTCTATCGCTTTTCAGAAAAGCAACGAGCCAATGAACGGTCGATAACGTCATGGGTTATCGATAACACAGGTGTGCTGTGGTTAGCTTTTAGTGGTTATGGGTTATTCGGGGTAGATGCCGACACTTTTGAGCCGCTTTATAAGTTAAACGAGAGTAACTTGTTGCTCTCCAATATCGTTTACGGTCTACAAAAAGACAGTAATGGGGATATTTGGTTTAGCTCGCATTCTGGATTGCATCGTTACTCACCAGCCTCAGCTCAAGTACAAAACTTTATTTATGGCCGAGAGTTATCAGTGTCAGAGTTTAATCAAGGCGCATCACTTGAGCTCATTGATGGGCGACTCGCCTATGGTTCAACATCAGGTGTTGTGGTTTTCTCTCCTGCTTTACTCAAACAAATCGGTAGTAACTCGAACCTGGTTTCAAGACAAACTGCCATTACTGATGTCAGTGTCGATTCTCGTGAGCTTCCACTCCCATTAGGCAATCTAAACGGGCAGAATATCAGTTTGGATTATCAAGATTACGGAATGACTATCCATTTTTCATCCTTGTCGATGAATGGAGTGGGTAAAGCAAAGTATCACTACACCTTATTACGCTACAATCAAGTTATCAGCGAGGGCGTGTCAGAAGACGATAAAATCACCCTAACTAACTTGGAGCCAGGTCGTTATCACTTTACAGTGGGGCCACTTGCCAGCAGTGTAGAATATAACGTTTTACCGGCGACTTTGACGTTTGATATGCCTTATGTGCCATGGCGTTCGCCCTTCGCCTATGCAGCGTATTTCACCTTGATACTACTGGTTATCATTGCGTACGTGGTATCACGACAGCGTCATCTATTTCGACTCCAAAAAGCGCAGCAGCAAGCGTTACTTTTCAACGATGCATTTCGCCAAACCCGAGACTGGGTGCTTATTTTTGATAAAAATAAAGTGCCAGTGGCTGCAAATCCCGCATTTGAAAACGTATTTAATTTCAACACTAAAGAATCGTTAGCAAAGCAAATTGACAGGCTATTTACCCGTTACCCTACATTGGAATGGCAGCTATCTGGCAAGCTCTCTGATCTTAAAGGGGGAGAGTTTTGGAAAGACGAAGCGGTCATTGAAGGCGCTGACACGAAGCAGTACGACGTACTTATAGACATTAGTGCTGTTAAAGGTAACGAAATGGGCGAGCAACCTGACCATTATTTGCTCGTGGTGTCCGACATTACTGAGCAAAAAAATGCGGAACGCAAATTGTTAAAGCTTGCTAATTACGATGGCCTGACGGGCTTAGTTAACCGCAGTTTGCTACTGGACAGATTAGAGCATGCCATTGCTGGGGCGCGTCAACAAAATACCCATGTTGCAGTGTTATTTGTTGATTTAGACCGCTTTAAAGGCATTAACGATTCACTAGGCCATGATTATGGCGATAAGCTACTTAAGGTGGTGGCTAATCGAATGCGCAATTTGGCATCTGATGCAGGCACCGTAGCTCGCTTGGGCGGCGATGAGTTTGTGATTGTCATTGAAGACATGGAAACCACGGACGGGCTAACCTCTTTTGTGGCACAGTTAATTGAGTCGGTAGAAACACCAATTTCGCTGGCCAATGAAGTGCTACGTGTATCTTGCAGTGTGGGTATTGCCTTTTACCCCGATGATGCCACAGAGCCCGCCGAGCTTATTAAGCAAGCCGATGTGGCCATGTATTCTGCAAAGAAAGATACGCTTAGTGGCTTCACATATTTCACAAAAGATATGAATGATAGGGCCAAACATAGGCTCATCACAGAAAACCTTATAAAACGGGCTTATTCTGAAGACAGTTTCTTCAACCATTACCAGCCAATCATTAATACCTGCGAAAAAAACACCATAGGGGTTGAGCTATTACTGCGTGGTGAGCTAGATGGTAATCCCATTTACCCAGACGTCTTTATTCCAGTATTAGAAGAGCTGAGGTATATCATCGAAGTGACTCGAGCGGCGATGCGTAGGGCTGCCGCAGACCTCGCTATGTGGTATGAGGATGGCTTTAGAGGCTTCGTTTCAATCAATTTATCTGCCCTTCATTTTAAAACTGAATTTGATTTAGAGGGTGTTTTTTCGTTACTAAAAGAATTCAATTTGCCAAAAGAAGCGTTTCGTTTTGAAATTACGGAAGGGGTATTGATGGATGATAGTGACAATGCGCTGCGTCAAATTGAACGCTTCGTTGATGCAGGTTTCATTCTAGCGTTAGATGATTTTGGTACGGGCTATTCGTCGTTAAGTTATCTTAAGCGTTACCCACTATCAGTACTTAAAATAGACAAGAGTTTCGTTAACGATATGGCACCCGGTAATGCTAACGACGCGTTGGTTACCACCACAATTACCCTCGCTAGTAGCTTAAATATGCTGAGTGTTGCTGAGGGGGTTGAAACTCAAGAGCAGGCATTAAGTTTGTCTGAGAAAGGCTGTGTATTACATCAGGGCTACTTTTACGCTAAACCTATGCCTAGCAGCGAACTATCCCCTTACCTGAACAAACAATGGTGAGTGAATTCTGCGATTAGAGTATACCGAGGAATTCCTAAAGTGCTGGAATAACGGATGTTTGATTAAAAATGACGCGTATTAGATCATCATAGAAGTTAAGTCTGAACTATAAGAAATCTAAATTTCAGGCGCTACGCCACGTCATTCATCGCATGAAATGTAAACGTCCGTTTAAAAAGCTTGTTATTCATCTGAAAATAAGGCTTATTAGAGATCTGTGAAATGATTGTAAAAATAAGCTACATTATAACAACATATGAGTGACCTATGCCGCTAGACATGACAGCAAACGCAAACAGCACTGAAGTGATTAAATCGCCATTAAGTATGTTGTACCACTGGGAGCAAACCAGTGGGGACGACGTTTTCCTTACTCAACCTGTTAATGGTGAATATCAAAATTATACGTGGAAGCAGGTGGGTAACCTTGCTCGTCGCGTAGCGAAACGACTTGAAGAAATGGCGTTGCCGACGGGCAGCCGTATCGGTATTTTCTCAAAAAACTGTGCAGAATGGTTTATTACCGATTTAGGTATTATGATGGCAGGGCACATCTCAGTGCCCATTTTCTCTACTGCCGGCCCTGACACAGTTCAATATGTTCTCAAGCACGCCGACGTTCAATTATTGTTCGTAGGTAAGTTAGATAATACTGCAGAGCAAGTAGCGTCTATCCCAGCCGAATATAATACCGTCGCGTTCCCTTATCCGAATATTGATACCAAGCAACAATGGAAAGCGTTTATCGATTGTTCGCCAATAGATGATTCTCCTGTTCAAGATATGAATAGTATCATGACTATTATCTATACATCGGGCAGTACGGGTCAGCCGAAGGGGGTAGTGCACAGTTACTACTCTATCTGTTGGGCGGCGCAAAAATCCTTGGAGCAACTTAGCGTTGACAGTACCGATCGGATTTTGAGTTACCTTCCCCTTGCTCACATTACCGAACGGGTTCTGGTTGAATTAGCCAGCTATTACAGTGGTGGCAAAATCCATTTTGTTGAAACGCTATCGTCGTTCCAACGTGATGTGCTTCATTGTGAGCCTACCTTGTTTATTTCAGTGCCACGTCTTTGGACTAAGTTCCAGATGGGCGTATTGGCTAAAATGCCACAGAAAAAACTCGATACCTTACTGAAAATTCCCCTTATTAATAAGTTGGTAGCGAAGAAAGTACGTAAAGGTATTGGTATCGACAGCGCGCGATTATGGGCCAGTGGTTCAGCACCATTAGCGCCTGCTGTTATCGAATGGTTCGCTAAAATTGGCGTTTATATCTCAGAAGGTTGGGGTATGACGGAAAACAGTGCCTACGGCACTAGCAGCGTGCCTTTCCGTCACGACAAAATTGGCTGTATTGGAAAAGCTTATCATGGTGTAGATGTTCGTATTTCAGAAGAAGGCGAGATTCAAGTTAAAGCGCCTTGTAATATGCTGGAGTACTACCTAGAGCCAGATAAAACAGCAGAAGTTTTTACTGATGATAAGTATCTTCGCACGGGTGATAAAGGCGTTATTGATGCAGACGGTTACGTTAAGATTACCGGCCGATTGAAAGATATTTTCAAAACAGCCAAGGGCAAATACGTAGCGCCCGCACCAATTGAAGCTAAATTTATGGAAAACCCTATCGTAGAACAGGTTTGTGTAACGGGGAATAACCTTCCTCAACCTGTCGCGTTGTTAGTTCTGAGTGAAGATGCACAGAAGCATGATAAGACCAGTGTTGAAGCTAGCCTTAAAAAGACTTTTGAACATATCAATGCGAAGCTAGAAAGCCACCAAGTTATGGATCGCGTAGTTATTATGAAAAATGAGTGGAGTATTGAGAACGACTTACTTACCCCTACACTTAAGGTAAAACGTCACGTGCTTGAAGAGCGTTTTGACGGCGTAATTCAAGGTGAATACAAAGAAAAACTAGTATGGGTAGATGCTTAACTTATCGGTTTAGCAGCGTAAATAATAATAAAGCCGAGCACATGACTAAGCTCGGCTTTTTTGTAGGTGCTGTTAGGTAAAGAGTAACTAGCACAAAGTCGTTTACGTTACGCAGTGTATCGTGCTTGTAGCCCTTTATACACGTTGTCACTGAAACTGGCATCTGACAGATTTAAGGCATTCATAACCTCAACTAAATGTTCATTGTCTTCGCGGCCTTGCCACTCTTTTTTGTATGTGCCTTCTTTATAACCGTTATCTTGGCGGAAGAAATTCAGAACGTTTTTACCTACGTACTGGCGATAGAGTTCATCAGCATGCATATCGCACTGCTCAACAATTTCCATGAAAAGTGGCACACTAAAACGTTTAGCAGCACAAAGCCCGGTCATCAATTCTAAGTTATCTAGTAACGATTGTTGTTTTGGTTGGTAGTCTTTACCGTCGAACGTCACGATAGCATCGCCTAAGGCCAATTGTGCGGCAATACTTTCAGCGGCAGTACTTACCTCACCCTCTGAATCGATGATGCAGGCAGATAGAGCAAAGTGCCAAATATCGACCAATTCCATTTGCAGTTGTGGTAAGTCTTTTTGCTGTGCTTTCCACCATTTCCAGCCGTGGTGCTCAATAGCTTCAACGGATTCCACCATAGCTGCTCGCAAATAACCGTAACCGGCGTTAATCCAATCGGGGTTAACTTTTGTGTTCATTTTGTCTTGTAGTGCAAGCATGGTGGCAAGTTGTTGTTGTGTAAGCATTATTATTCCTAAAACGGTGTCTTTATTAAATCAAGCACTAGGTTGCGCTACGCCTGATTTGTTATTGACGAAATTGTACTGCAATGCGAAGAGTCAGTGAATGTTTATTCAAGACTTATTTAGCTTAATTCTGTTGCAGGTTTAAAGAGCGACACGGAATGATTTCATGGTACATAAATGGTGCACCTGCACCATTAGTAACCTAAGGAAAGACTTATATAAATTAAAGGGTAATCTAAGTTTCTGTTTTCATTAGAAATAAAAGTTGGCACTTAACCTGCAAAATCAATTTTGTTAACTGTGTTATGCAGTAGCGCTAACGTGAATGAGCGCCAGGCAACGCTTATTCACGTTGCTACTGGGTAACCCGTAAACCTTACCCATACAGGTTTTTCGTGTCCTGAGGCCTGTATGGGTTTTTTTCTTTCTATTGTCTATCCCTTCTAGTCATCTACTTAGCCCCATACGATATAATAATTTCGCTTAAATCTAATTAATTTCAGCTTACCTATTCATTGAATTACGATACACTCATTATCATAACGCCCGCTGAATACGACAAAGGATTTTCCGATTGCTCGCGCTTTATCCATCGAACAAACTTGAACACCTCAGCTTCCTCCTTACTACGCTAATTAAGCATCAACCCAATGGTGTTTTTACGCCTGAAACGATATTAGTCGAAAGCCCAGGTATGCAGCACTGGGTAAGTATGCAACTTGCTAAAGAGCAGGGCGTGGCGATGAATCTTGATTTTCCTTTGCCGGTTAGATTTATGTGGAACACGGCAAGGCTGGTGTTGGGTAAAGATAAAGTACCTAAGCAATCGCCTTATCGACGTGAAGTCCTCGTATGGCGCATTGATGCCCTTTTACTAGAGGCATCGGGACTAGAGGCATCAGGACAAGAGACATCTCTACAATCGATGGCAGCGTTCGAGCAAGTTAATAAATACTGGTTACAAGCGGGAAGTGAGCAAGAGCAGGGCGTACAACGGTTGCAATTGGCAACGGCGCTGGCCGATGTGTACGAGCAATATTTGTTATATCGTCCAGATTGGTTGTTTGCATGGGAAGAAAGCCAGCGTAAAACCAATGATGAATCTGAAATTTGGCAAAGCGAAATATGGCGTCACCTTGCCAAGCAAGAACCTTTACATCCTGCACGACTGCACCAACTTACCCTGACTGCGTTAAATAACGGCGATCATCTAAAAAGTGGTGATAGCGAATTACCCAACCGTATCGTGGTGTTTGCAATCAACACCATGGCACCGCAGTTGATTGCCTTTTTCGATGCATTAGCGGCGCACATCGATATTCATATTTTTCATTTGAACCCAAGTGTTAATTACTGGGGCGATGCGAAAAGCGATAGTGAACTGGCAAGGCAGCTGCGTATGGACGGGTTAGAGAAATGGATGCAGCAAGATCAAAGCAACTCGTTGTTAGGCAACTTAGGGCAGCAGGGGAGGGAGCTTTTTAATTTGCTTACCGATTTAGACACCTTTGAAGTCAGTGCCTTCGACGCGCCGATTCCTGCTGATAGTGAAACTGGTGAAACGTTACTTTTAAACCGAATTCACAACGATATATTAGAAGCTTTACCCGCAACGCACGTTGGCACTATAGGAAGTAAAGGAAGCACAGAAACAGGCTCTGCCGAAAACGCTGATGACAGTGTTACCATTATGTGTACCCATTCAGCGTTACGTGAAGTGCAGGTACTGCACGATCATTTACTGCACTGGTTATCACAGGACTCATCTCGTACGCCATCCGATGTGCTGGTAATGTGCCCCGCGATAGAAAATTATGCCCCCTTTGTTGATACCGTATTTCATCGGGTGGGTACCAAACCCCTAGCGGGCAATGGGCCTGTTCGCTTGCCGTGCTCTATCGCAGATAGAAGCCCCATGGATGCAGAACCCCTTATTGCCGCTTACATGACGCTACTCCATTTGCCTGACAGCCGATTCGGTGTATCGGATATTGTCGACTACTTACAACTTGATGCGGTACAAAAGTGCTTCAGTATTGCTCAAGACGATATCGATCAAATGACCGTATGGCTTAAGCAAGCTCATATTCATTGGGGGTTGGATGGCAGCCATAAAGCCAATGTGTCGGCAGGGGCCACCCATGAAAATACTTACAGCTGGTGGTGGGGAATTAGGCGTTTATTGTTAGGTATGTTAACGCCAGATAGTGAAGGTGTTATTGACGACATGCTAACTATTCCTGATGTGGAAGGACAGTCGACGGTAACGCTTGGTAAGCTTATCCATGTTATTGAGTTACTAGGCAGATTTGCCACTGAGCTTAATACCCCGCGAAGCCCGAATGCATGGGGTGCCGATTTATTAGCCCTGCGTGATACCTGCTTTACACCAACCAAAGAACAAGAACACAGCTGGGATCTTATTGCTAAAGTTGCCGCTGATTTGGCTGCTCGATGTGAAGAAGCCGAATATACCTACGATTTAAGTTTACGTCAGGTGCGGGAATTACTGTTAAGCCGATTTTCGTCTCCCGATGCAGGTAACCACTTTATGACGGGGCAAGTCACGGTATGCTCCATGCTACCTATGCGTAGTATCCCGTTTAAAAAAGTGTGCATATTAGGGCTTAACGACAGCGAGTTTCCTCGTAAGTCTACACCGTTAGGGCTCGATTTAATGGCGGGGCCTGATAGAAGAGTGGGCGATCGTTCGCGTCGTTTAGAAGACAGGTATCTTTTTTTAGAAGCGATTATTTCGGCCAGAGAAAGCCTATATTTAAGCTACCAAGGTAACGATGTAAAAAATAACAGTGAGCGGCAGCCCAGCCTAGTGTTAGGCGAATTTCTCGATATGTTAGACACGGGCTATCAGGTAAATATGGGTCATTATTTAAAACATGCACCATTGCATCCGTTTAGTGAAAGTGCTTTTACCGGCACACTCCCCAGCTATGAGACGGGCTGGTTGCGTCTAGCCCAATCATTACGTGACGCTGCTACGAGTGGCCCCAACATTGACAAAAGCGAAGAAAGCAGCGAAAAAAGCAGTGAAGAAACTAGGCAAAAAGAACATTCACTCGCGCCTCTGGCAGTAGACAGCTCCCCTGAAAACGCGAGCTTTCAGTGTATGCAGGTGGCTCGAGCGTTTAGAGATCCTCTTGAGTTCTTTTCTCAGCAGCGGTTAGGCGTTGACTTATCCCAATCGGTAACCTTGCTAGACAATAGCGAACCTTTTGAAACCAACGCACTAGTGCGGTACCAAGTACTCGATGCTATGTTTTCTTCCAGTGCTTTCTTCGATGATGCTAATGCGGCAACCCTCCAGCATAGCGATAGGGTAGTGCAATTCGCCGCGCTTCGTGGTGACATTCCCAATAACCCGGTGGCGCTAGAGGAGCTTGAGTTGTGGAAGGAAAGCGCGGTAGCCCTTACCCAAGCGATGGGACCACATGATGCTGAACCCAAACGGGCGCAATTTGCAGGCAACCACTTTACGTTTACCGCCAGTGCGCTTGAAGGTGGAAACAGCTTGATGCAGCCGTGCGCAGGCAAGGTGAATGACATTAGAGCGTTAGGTTACTTTATGACACAGCTTGTGTTTAGCGCAAACGAGGAAGTAACACCCTATACACAATATCCGCTAGATATCTTTTACTGCGATTGGGTAAAAGGTGAAACCAAGCTAATGAAGCGTAGCTTTCCGTCAGTAGATAAAAACACAGCCTGCCAAATTTTGCTGAGTATTGAATCATTGTTTGTTGACATATTGAGCGCACCAACGCCCGTATATAGTTCATTAATGAGTGCCGTAGTCAGTGGCACAAAAAAATCCCCCGGAACCCTTCTGGCAAACAAAGTCACCTTACCCACATTTCTGGCAAGTCTAGACGCCCAAGGGTTAGATGATAGGGAAGGTGTGGATAAGCAAGGTGGTCTTGATTCTGAAAATACTATTGATACCAAAGACACAGATGAACCCGGCAACTCGCTAATAACCGATATACGTGCATTTTTTGCCAGTGATGATGCCCAGCGCCTACTCAAAAATTGGCTTCAGTCATCAGGGCAATTTACTGCTGATATCGCTAGTAACCCTTATGTTAAATGGTTATTTCCTGATGGCGTGAGTTGGCATGATATGCCAACCACACAGGCTTTTTTATTGTTTGCGTTGGTGGCTAACATTTCATCACAGGAGCAGTTATGAGCTTGTCTACAAGTGCTTCGCAATTACTAAATGTGCCCGCCATGCCGCTAAAAGGAAGGCATTTAATTGAAGCCAGTGCGGGCACAGGTAAAACCTACAACATCACGCGTTTGTACTTACGCTTATTGTTAGAGAAAAAGCTTAACGTAAAAGAGATTTTGGTGATGACCTTCACCAAAGCGGCCACCGAAGAAATCAAAGGCCGTGTGGCCAAAACGCTGCGAGAAGCCACCGCGTTCTGGGAAGCGTGTTTAGGCGTTGATGACACTAATACAGGTAGTGCCAGTGCTGGTGATGATAGTGCTGGTGATGATGGTGCTGGTCGTGATAGCGCTAGTAATGACAAAGACGATTTAAATGAAAATGCTGACCTAGCTGCGCTATTAAACAGCACCGACCCTGTCTATGCCCATCTCTATAGAGCCTGTTCACCCAAAGACAGTTTGGCCCTGCTAAAAGCTGCGCAATTAGAACTTGATGATGCGTCTGTCTTCACTATTCATGGCTTTTGCCAGCATGTGATTGGGCAATTAGCGTTTAATAGTGGTTTTGCAATGGCGTTGAATTTAAGTAAAGACACTGCAGATCTGTATTTGCAGGCGGCACAGGATTGGATAAGAAAAGTCTCCCAAAATGAAGACGACTTCATGTTATTGGCGGAACAAGGCTGGCATGTGCCAGAGAGCCTATTAAATGAATTCTCCTCAAGCGTAAGAAGCACGCTTACGCCGGTTTTGCTAGATGAGGAAACCATAGAAAAGGCGTTTATCGCTGGCCTTCACGAAAACGAAAGTACTGCGCCTGCACAGTTTACGTTTCATTATAATAATATTGTTGATAACGAAGCGCTTATTTACGATCAACTACTTAAAAAGCCTGATCATAAAGCGCTGCGTACGCCTGAACTTGCTGCACTTAAGTCTTGGCTTGAAAGTGGTGAATATGAGCCGCTACCGCCAGAGGGCGCTGCCTTTCTTGATGGTCGTCGGTTTGGTAGAAATAAGTCTGGGGTAAAAGAAATACTTGCGCCTATTAAAGGCTTTGCCGATGCCATTTCAACTGCCTGTAAAGACAAGCAGGACAACCTCGATAAAATTCCTGTATTTACCTTGGTTAACCATGCTATTAGCTTTATTAAAAGCAATGTGGCGGCGCAAAAGCAACAACTAGGGGTTATCGACTTTGACGACCTTATTCGTATGCTCGCCGATGAAGTGGTTAAGCCTAATAATAGCTTAGTACCTGAGCTTAGGAAGAAATTCCCCGTTGCGTTAATTGATGAGTTTCAAGATACCGACGCCAAGCAATACGCTATTTTAGATGCGGTTTATCCAAAAGCACAGGTTAATAACAGTAAAAATCACGAAGCCGGCGCTGACATTAAAGCTAGCTTAGGTATTGACGTAAGCTTAGATAGTAACCAAGGTTCTGGGGCTGGCTTTGAACCAGACACGAGCAAATCAAAAAGCGAAAATGCACTTCTGATGATTGGCGACCCCAAACAAGCGATTTATCGCTTCAGGGGCGGCGACATTTTTACTTATTTAAAAGCAGGGCAGCAGGCCGATTATCGGTGGGTAATGAATACCAACTGGCGTTCGGTCGCCGGCATGGTGAAGGCCTATAACCGTTTGTTTTACGGCGCGCCAGTTCCAGCAGCGCCCATCTCACAAACACAAAGCACGCAGGATGCCATTGCGCTAGCGCCTAGCCCGAGAGATGTGTTCGGTTTTAATATTCAATACAATCCGGTTGAATTTACGTCCAAAGCTGCGGCAGCAACCCACCCACTTAACGATTCTAATGACGAACGTGATGCAATGAATTACGTGAGTTTTAGTTTAGATGAAAAAAGTGATGCGAATACGCTGCGCCGTGGTTTAGCACAATGGATAGCGCAAGAGATTTACCGCTTGTTTAACGAGGTGACTTTTGTCGATGAAAAGGATCCCACAAAACCCGCTAGACCGGTTAAACCTGCCGATATTGCCATACTGGTAAAAAACCGTAATGAAGCTTCCGTCATTAAATATGTATTACAGCAACAAGGCTTGGCCTGCGTGTATTTAAGCGATAGAAGTAATTTATTTGCCTCCCCTGAGGCTAAAGATGTGCTGCGCCTACTCAATGGTGTGTGGCACAACACAGATACTAGCAAGGTCGCCTCAAGTTTGGCATCACCGCTATGGGGTTATACACCGCAAACCCTAGTTAATTTGTTGTATCACGAAGACGATGCGCTATGGGATGAGGCTTACGACAAGGTCACTTCACTGCGTGATATGTGGCAACAAAAAGGCTGCATGAGCGTATTGTTGCACTTAATGCAAGAGAACTACACGCCATATGGTTCAGAAGTAGAGCGCGCGCTTACTAATTACCAACATCTAGCGGAAACGTTAGAGAAGGCGGGGGCAACTCATCAGCGCCCAGAGCAATTACTTGATTGGCTGCACAAGCAAATTCATCAGCCTGAAAGTGATGAAGAAATGACGCTAAGACTTGAAAGTGACAGCCAGTTAATACGCTTGGTTACCCAGCACGGGTCTAAGGGCTTAGAGTACCCCATTGTATTTGTTCCCTTTGCTACAGGTTACCGAGACCCAGCGAAGAGTGGAAAGTCGTACTCGCAAATATTCACCTATTACGATGAACAGAGCCAAGAATTGCAGCTGCAATTAGGGCGCACTAATGCAGCAATCGAACGAGTACGTAAAGAGGGTGACGCAGAAGAAATGCGATTAGCTTATGTAGCCGTTACCCGTGCAGCGCATCGTTGTTATATGGGCGTATTGCCATTAGACGGACATGAAAAAAGCGCCTTGGCCCATGCACTCAATATCAATGACGATGAAGGTCGTGATTGGGGCACCGTGTTAGACGCCATTGCCAGTGAACCGCAAGCTCATGCCACCCACATTTGCGCCGATCCCTTGGCTCAACAGTATTCAAGCTTTGACAACACGGAAACGGTTGTGCCCTTAAGTACGTTAACGTTTGCAGGTACTAGCAGCGAAGATTGGCGGTTATATTCTTTCTCGGCTATTAGCCGCATGACGGTTATGTCAGCGGCACAAGGCGTTTCTTTTGCAGTACCCAGCATTCCAGTTATGCAGACGGTACGAGACGAAGAGATAACATCTAATGATGGTTTTGCTGGTACGTTTGGTGAGGTAGTTACCCAGTGCATGGCGGCAGGAAATACGGAAATTGAGGAAACGGCAACGCCATTGCACGCGGCTAAACAGGGCAATACAAAGTCAGATACAAAAACAGCTGCGCCACATGCAGATCAAATACGCTTTACCTTACAGAAAGGGGCGAGTGCAGGTAATTTACTGCATGACTTACTTGAGCTAAACGATTTTTCTGCGCCTGACTGGAGTGAAAGTGGTGCTGAACTCGCCGTTCGATTCGGCTTAGAAACAGCACGTACAGCAGATTTGTATTCGTGGTTAGATGAAGTACTGGCTACACCGCTTTCTATGCCTACGCCTACAAGCCACTTGCTAAGTGACTCCCAAAGCCAGCTTACTTTATCGGACCTTTCGCTGCCGCAAACCCTTCGGGAAGCAGAATTCTATTTTCCCATGAACGAAAGTAAATGGAGCGAACTAAAATACATATTGTTTGAACACAGAAAGTCAGTGGCGAAACAGCTTGCGGTAGGTAACAACTCAGAAACTGCTACCGGTTTACCTACAGCAGAGGTTGTTCCCTCGTTAATGGTGTCGGCCCTTGAAGGCATGATGCACGGGTTTATCGACTTAATATTTACGCATGATGGTAAGTACTATGTTGCCGATTATAAATCTACGTGGTTAGGCGATAGCGTATCGCATTATATGCCTCAAGCATTAAACGCCAATAATCAGCACCATCTATATGACTTGCAGTATTTAATCTATTGCTTAGCACTACACAGATACTTAAAGAATGCCATTGTCGATTATACGCCCGAAGCACATTTTGGTGGCGTGTATTATTTGTATTTACGAGGAATGCACCCGAGCAATACGAACGGGGAGGGCGTCTTTTTCACGCCCATAGATTCCGGAACGCTAGAGGCTTTGGATCGCTTATTTTTAGGCGAAGAGACTTCAAACGAGAAGCCTTCAGCCGAAAAGCCTTTGGCCGACAAACATTCAAATGAAGAAGCCTCAAATGACCCGTCGCCCGATGCTGTGCAAGGGGAGTTGGACTTATGATAGATAGTAACGAGTACGTAGAACAACTTTTCGGGATTGAAGCTATCGACCGCTTTGTGGCACTGGAGTTTGCGCATTGCGAAAGGCTAACCGACGCTGAACAGGTTGTCTGGTTACACTTGTTGGTGGCATTGTCATTTATGCAGCGCAGCGGCCATAGTTGCTTGTTACTCACTGAAGTCGCGGGAACTAGGCTGTTCGTTGAGCCTGAGCTTGACCCTGAGTTAGAAACAAAGTCCAACACGGTATCTGAATCTACCGAATCAGATACCGATACGTCACCACATAAATTAGGCTATGCATTTCCAGGTCTTACCGAAATGATCAGTGTGATTAAAAAGGCACTGGACAGTGAAACGGATGACAAGAATAACAAAATTACTGATCTATTTGTCTATCAAACAGGCAAGTTGTATAGCCGGCGCTACTATAATTTCGAACAGGAGATTGCCGCCAGCATTGCTAATCGAACTCATATCACAGCGCTAAGTGAAGATGGGCTATCAAGGGTTAAAGCCCTATGGCCAGCCATGTTTCCAACCAACGCCATGGATGAGCAAGATTGGCAACAAGTCGCTGTGGCGAAAAGTTTAGTGCAACAATTTAGCGTTATTAACGGTGGTCCGGGCACGGGGAAAACCTACACAGTACTCAGGCTGCTATTAGCGCTTCAAGCGTGTAATCAGAATGAGCGAATTGTGCTAGCGGCTCCAACCGGTAAAGCGCAGCAGCGCATGACCGAGTCTATCGTGAGTAATTTGGAAAGCTTACGCGGTAAGGTAGATGATAATCTGTTAAACAGTGTACCTACTGATGCTGTCACATTGCATAGGTTGCTAGGCTTACGGGAACACACCATAGCTACACGCTACAATCAGCATAACCCGCTTATGCTTGATGTGCTTATTGTGGATGAAGCGTCCATGGTCGATTTGGCGCTCATGGCTAGAATTATTCGCGCCTTGCCGCCTCATGCGCGTTTGTACTTTATCGGTGATGCGGATCAACTGCCTGCTGTAGAATTGGGTAACGTACTTGAGCAACTTGTACACGATAGCGATGAAGCAGAGTTTGCCGAAACGGGTATATCTGAAAATAACCTAGGTGCAGTTACTCGCGAGCTACGTCAACATATTGCCACCCTGTGCCCACATCTGCCTTTACTGCCCGTTAACGAAAATGCCAAAACCTGGGTGCATACCCTTCAAGCGCCTCAGCGATTTAAAGGGCAGGTGGCTGAAGTCGCTACCGCTATTCAGACCGGGAGAAGCAAGCAAGCGCTAGATGCTATGCATTCAAAAGAGGCCAGCCAGAAGGCTGAGCCTCAAAGTCATGGCGAGAATAGCCACTGGCTACAAGATGGTGTATATATCCAAGCTGAAACTAGGTTTAAGACCAGCGTGTTAAAAAAGTTAGCACAAGAAAGCTACGAACCTGTTTTTAAAGCGCAAAGTGCCAAAGAAGCGCTTAGTCTGCTCAATCGTGTGCGATGGTTGACCCCAGTTCGAAAGGGCGACATGGGTGTAGAGGGGTTAAATGCACTGGTATTTGACGCGATAAAACACAATATCAAACGCCGCGAAGGTATTTTCTACCAAGGCCAGCCCATTATGATAGTGAAAAACAATCATCCACAGCGTTTATCAAACGGCGAAGTGGGTATTATCTGGCCTGATCTCAATGGAAAGCTACTGGCTTGGTTTGAAACTCAAGACGGCGTCCTACGTTCAATTTCTTTATCTCGAGTTCCTGCTTTTGAAACGGTATTTGCAATGACGATACATAAATCGCAGGGCTCAGAGTTTAAGTACGTGGTGTTATTACTGCCTAGACCTGAAAGTGAAAAAGCCGCAGGGCTATTTCATCGAGGGCTAGTCTACACCGGCCTAACAAGGGCAAAAGAAGGTTGTTTAATTATAGCGAACAGCGCCACATTTAGCGCTATGGTAGAAAGGCGAGATAAGCGTTTTTCAGGTTTGTCAGAAGCGATTAAAATGTGCTTTTCAGAAAATGAATAATATGCAGCAACTCGTAGTTACAGGCTCACAACAATTGGGGCAATAAAAAGCTAGTAATTACAACGGCAGTCGCTTGTAGGTATACCATTCTTGATAACCTGCTTGCGTGTAGTTATATCTCGTTAACTACACGGGGGTGAAGTAACACAACCCATGTTCCTGAATGTCTCTGGGCGTTTTCGCAAGCAGGTATATGCGAAGCGTTGATGTGAAGCGCAGCATGCCATTTTCCGCGCTTATAAATTGTGAAGGTAGTGTGGTTGTAGTATTCACATTGTCCACGCCAAGGGGATGCTGACCTGAACAAATAGTAAAATAAACCAATCCCCCCAGATCTACCCATCCTAATAGATTGTCAGGCTTAACAATGAAGCTGTCGTACGTGAGTAGGTCTGTGTGAAAAGTAATACTCGCACCAAAGACAGGCTTGCTCGCAACCGCAATGTCCGCATTACGCGTTAAGCTAAGTTTATACAAGCCATGATGTTCGGGACGAATGTTTAGGTTTGTATTGCTGTTATTTACTAACGAGAGCATACACGTTGTCATAATGGTTTAAGGATAGGCGTAGTGTGGTTCAAGTCAGTCAAGATAGCGTTGATATGGATCAAAACGGGCTAAAACTCTCTTCATAGCTTAAGTTATCGTAAATTAATTGTTTAAAAAGTGTACAAGTTCAATTGGTTGTTCCATACTTATTTATCTTAATTCGACATGGATGTATGGATTATGCACACAGGCAGACACGAAGCTCTCAAGCGTTACAGCCTACTTTTGTTTATTGCTATTTTGGTGGGCTCTGCTTACTACTTTCTTCGAATTCAACAGAATGAAATCCTACAAAACCATGGTTATCTGCGCCAGTTAAACGAGGCGGGTAGAGGTCTACAACAATCTCTTGATATGCTTTTGACAAGCGTGAAAGAAGAGTTTAAGTCTCAAGAAAATGAGAAAGACAAAGACAACGAGTTTAAAAAGCGCATTAGTTCGAATGAAAACTTTAAGCACCTTGGAATAGCAGATACCGCTGACAGTGAAAAGAAGAATAATGACAGTACTGGAGAAAAACCTAAGGTCGAAGGAAATGAAGGTAGCGGCATAGAAAGTACAGGCGATGACAGAAAAGTTATTACTAACAGCGAATTCGACGCTAAGTCTCGCATTTTTAAAGTTCACGTAGGGCATAAAACGGTAACCGTTCCCATCGCTGATCTAATCTCAACACATTTAAGCCCGTTTCCATTGCTGGTTATCAGTGATGGAAAAGGGGAGGTTTTAGCAGAAAAAAGACACAGTAACTTTGCAAAAGCGCTATCCGATCTTCGTTTTTCGAACGTAGGTGAATTATTAGGTGAGAACGAAGGAAGTGGCGAAGCGTCCGGCCACAATATAGAAGGTGGGATAGGACTAAAGGCGAGTGATTCTGTAGACAGGCAAATCGCGGGGCTCTATCTACGTATTTATCGGCAACCAATTACAATAACTGGCTTAAACGCTGGAGGTGAAGACAACGCAACAACACTCTACCTGCTCGCTTTCGTAGAAAAAAAAGAAGTGGTTCTCAATAACCTTAAAATTGGCAACAATACGGCATTATGGATAGTACTATTCTTAACACTGCTCGTCGCTACACTTCCTATTCTTAAAATTCAATACTGCGCCCCCACCTATAGCTATACACGTTCTGATGTCACTCAATGCATTTTAGGGTTATTCATTTTGCTGGGGGTTGCTACGATAGCGATAAGCGATCAGCTCTTTTTTAGATACTGGCTTGCCCAAAAAACGCTAGATTCAGAACATATACACCAATCCATAAGTTTAGATTTCGCTAAAGAGTTATCGGAGTTATTACAATTAGATACGCGTTATTTTAAGAGAGCTAAACAAGGAGTCACTTCTGGCTGTAAGGCGTCGAACAATCGTAATGAAAATTTTCGCCCTACAGATTTACTGAATTGTCCGCTGATTAACGAGCAATCAGTAACTGACAACAATGCTTATTTCATTGAAAACTGGTTTTTACTTGGCAAAAGCGGTGTCGTGACCAGCTATAAACAGAACAGTCCATCAATGATTTTTCGTCCTCATGAAAACCTATATAACTTTAAAAAAACACGCTTGAATGAGCGGGAATACTATAGGCGTGCATGGCATGGAAATATGTGGCGTTTGGATAAACATTTTATTGGTGATTTACACTATAAAAGCACAGGGCAAAAAGTGTGCTGCGAACAGTTACTTAAAACAGCCAGCGCGATGCCTCAGCATTTCTTTATTGAACGAATACGTAATATTGACGATGCCAGGTTTAATAGCCAATTGGTTTTCGAACGTACCGATAGAGATGAGGAAAATGATACAGGTGAAATAACAAAGCGTATAAGCTCGATAGGTACATTGCTGAGAAGTTTAAATCAGCGCGTTATGCCAAAAAATATAGGGTATGCCGTAATTGACCAATCGGGGAGAGTGCTCTACCACAGTAACGAAGAACGAAGTTTAGTCGAAAGTTTCGTGGCTGAAAATGGGCATGATTTACAGCTTTTAACTACCTTGTCCAACTTGCAGAATATAGATGTTAACCAGCCCGCACACTTGCAGTTAGATTATCGCGGAGAAGAACACAGCATGGTAATTGGGCCATTGCATGAAGCAATACCCGAATGGGCGCTCGTGGTTTTCTATAATCAAGAAGAAGCTTCACAAATCAACATGTTGCTGGTGTTTCTTGCGGTTATTCTTTACCTAGCACTATTAATTCCCTTAGTACTAATAAGCCGATATGTTAGCTCGCAGGGTGTGTGGGCGCGTTTATTTCATTATCAGTATGATGATGAAAATATCACCACGTCAAACCAAAATACCCTAACGGGGGATCGTAAAACCTATCGCTGGTTAGCCCTGTGGATTTGGTCTGCCTGCGCAATGCAACTTTTCACCATAGGCATTATCAATGCAGTGATCCCACGGTTGGCGTTTTTGTCTTTTACGTTAACTTTCATGCTTATTATTTTGCAGTTTATCTTTGTACCCGTTGAAGTGGAGGGTAAAAAATTATCGTTAAAGGCTTTAGCATGGCGATACCTCAACAGGCCTAGTTTGTTAATCCGAATGCCTTTTTTTATTCCGTTGATGTGCTTCGTCACGTTGTCTTTAGTGCTTTTATCGGAGGTTTACAACAACACTGAAAACAGTCATGTATCTCATTCGAGCTACGATTCGCTACTCTTTCCACTAGTAGGTTTCGGGCTATTTTTGCTTTCTAGTTATCTAATGTGGGTGAAATCCGTCCGAGAGGGGATTGCTGTTCAATCAAATAAAAAACCCAGTAGTTTGTCTGAGTTGAGCAGTCGAGTACCGAACAGCTACATTTGGTATTTAGCGGGATGTATTTACTTCATTGCGGTTGTGCCTACCGTTATATTAGTGAATAGCGTAAACAGCTACATGCTAGAAGGGCAGGCGACCTTCCAGAATCAGCATCTGTTGGAGATGCAGCAAGATGTCTCACTGGAAAGCCAGAAGTATCGAGCATTAATGTATCAGGATCCATTGAGTCGAAGAGAAGGCCTGCCAGCTGCTAACCCAGAGATCCCGTTCAAGCGCATATTCCCAGCATTAGAAAGAGAAGAGTGGGTAACACTGGACAACGCAGAGGCCTATTCATCGGTATTGAACAACAACACAGATACCTTTATTAACGCTATTGTCAGTAATTTAAAGTTACAAACGGACTCTGCAGCGGAGTATCGATTTAAAGCGGGTACCGATATAAAAACAACCAGTGACAAAATACTCCACTACTCAGCGCAACGTTTCATGCGAGCATCTAGTGCCTTATACTTTTTACCAGTACTAGTGATTACCGCTGTCTTCGTATTCTGTGTGTTTTGTGCAGCCCTTTTGCTTATTAGTCGCAAGCTGTTAGGTGAGCATATTTTTGATAGCTACCGCTTGCGCCCTCCCTCTGAAGCGGAAGAAAGCGAGTACATTTGGAAGCAACTTACGCCACAACATTCTAAACGTATGCAGGTGCAGTTTATCAGTCAACTGAGCCAATCTGACTTAGAAAAAGCATTCTTAGCGCATGAACACACAATTTTTGAAAATAAAGTGGGTGACATCCAAGATTGGCTCACTCGCGTGAAAGAACCCAATTTTGATAAAATAATAAAAATAGATGAACATGAAAACACGCCTACTATTATCCTAAAAGGGCTAAATAAGGCACTGCTTGATCACACCGAACGAGATGCGGCATTCGAGCTTATTCAAACGCTTCAACAACACAAGTGTCACTTAATTCTAGTATCTGAAATGTCACCCATGCAGCTAATTAGCCACGCTGAGAGCTTTCCTGCATTTGAGCTTGAGCATTTACCGAGTAAAAACGAGTTGTGGCAATGGAGTAAATTGCTTCGCAGTTTTTCTATACATTATTACTGGGTGGCCAGTAAAAAGAATACCCTCACCACATCGCCTTCCGCCTTTTCGGTACTAGCACATGAATCTACTCATTGGCCCGATTTACTTGATGTGCAAAAGGCGTTTTTAATTTACCACCTAGAAATAAAACTGAAACGCTCAGCAGAAGATATTAATGGGCTATTAACGTCACTAAATGGTGCCAATGTTTCCTCTCGAAAGGAGGGGCAACAGTCACTGAAATTAGATGATTACTGGTCACCCCAGCAAATCGTTGAGTTTTTTGTTCACCATGCACGACCTGCATATCGCTTGAGGTGGGAGCAATGTACAACAAACGAACGGCTCATTTTGTTGCAGCTTGCACAAGGTGCCAAATTAAACCCTGCAAGTGCCGAAATTATTGGGCATTTACAACGAAGGGGCTTAATTTATCGAGATTGTGGATGGCACTTGGTGAATGAGAGCTTTAGACAGTTTGTCATGAGTGCAGAGTCTGCGAAGCACATTGAGGCATGGCTTACAGAAACGCGGTCTAGTATTTGGCATAACTTGCGGCCACCATTATTTATGCTGGTGGGGCTGCTATTTTTATTAGTGATTTTTAGTGCCAATATTGCATTCGACTCCATCATTACCACGCTAGCGGCGGTGCTCGGTGTACTCCCCATGTTAATTACTAATTTATCGAGCCTTCGAACATTAGAGATATTGCCTAAGGACTGACAAATAAAAATGCTGAAGGATGATCAGAAAAAGCCGTATTTTTCTAAATCTTCATATGCACCATAATGCACCAACACGTAGCATGATGTTCATCGTATTCGGTGCGCTTTAATAAACTTGAGGATCAAGCAGCTTAATATGGGGAAGTATACAAAAAAGGGTACTACAACTCATGTTTAGTTGCGTCTTTTAAGCCGAAAGATTATAAAAAATAGAGTAAGGCTTGTAGTCACGATGATAAAAACATTGCTGCTAAAATAGGCTATTTTCTTTTGATTTCTAAGCTAATAGTGTCAAACGTGAATGATGAAAATGCGTCACTAATACCCTTTCTTGGTAAAAAGCGGACGAAATTCTAGCGTAACAAAACCATATGCTCCGCTATAGCAAAATATCAGGTTTTCACCGCATTGTATGTGGATTGTCCGAAATCTGATTTAAAGAAGAATTAAAATCTCAATGTAGCAGTTAATAAGTGATGTACATTTTTGAGCATTGCGCGCACTAAATAAGTGCAATGAATTCAGTGGGTTACTAAAAATTCTCTCTTGCATGCCCGCTTGTTACCCATTAATCTAAAGTTCGGTGTACTTATTAGGCATAGTGGCAAATGAAACAAGAAATAAAAAATAATCCTTCAGTTAATTCATCACGTCGTAATTGGTTAAAGTCAGTAGGAATAGGTGCAGGCGCAGTGGCGCTAACAGCATGTGTAGACTCTAGCGTTAAAGAGCTTAGCGCAGCGGGTATGAAAACGGATCATTTTCCTACTGCTACTCCTAATGTGAGTGACGGCCTTGTACGTTTATCGTCTAATGAAAACGCCTTTGGCCCTTCAGCTAAAGCGGTAGATGCCATGCAAGGTGAATTATTCAACTTAGCGCGCTACTCAGATGCAACCGTTAATGTGCTTAAAAGTAAAATTGCTGCACAAGAGGGGGTATCTGAAGATCAAATTATTGTTACCAATGGTTCTTCTCCCATCTTATTTGGCTACGCCGATTGGATTACGAAGAACGGCAATAAATTGGTAACGTCTATGGCTACATACGAGGGTGTGCCTCGTGGGGCCGAATTCATGGGCGCTGACGTCACTTACGTTCCGCTAGATGCGGATATGAATTTCGATTTAGACGCAATTGAAGCTGCGGTTACTGAAGACACCACTGCTGTGTATATTTGTAACCCCAATAACCCGACGGGCACAGTGGTAGATGCCGCTAAGCTTACCGCGTTTGCAAAGCGGGTATCTAAAAAAGCGCAGGTATTTATCGATGAAGCGTATATCGAAATGTCAGACGCCTATCCTGCTAACGTACAATCAAAGTTAGTGGCTGAAGGGCATGATGTGGTTATCTGCCGTACTTTCTCTAAAATCCATGCTATGGCAGGCCAACGTTTAGGTTATGCCATTCTGCCCGCTGAACAAGCAAAGCAATTAGGTGGCATGTTGCGTATGGGGGGGGTGAACTACTTAGCATTAGTTGCGGGCATGGCTAGCATGGAAGATCATGCAAATTTAAATACCATGCGTACGCGAGTGAAAGTTGAGCGTGAGAAGCTAACAGCTGCTGCTGAGTCACTAGGCCACGCTTATGCGAAAAACCCGCAAGGCAACTTTATCTATATGGATACCGGTATGCCGCACGACGAGTTTGCAAAGTTAATGAAGGCGCAAGGAATTAAAGTAGTTGGCCGAACATGGCCTGGCTACGACACATGGTCGCGCATTAGTGTAGGTATTCCTGAAGAAACGGATGCTTGCGTAAAAGCATTAAAAACGGTTTTAGCATAAGTTTGTAACGCAATCTAAAGACTAAATGCTGGTGGTTTTGTTGATACCTCTATGGGGTACGTCAACAGCAAAACCATCGGCTTTTAACCCTACCTTTACTAGTACGCATTAGAATTCAAAATACGCTTTCTCTAGTAAAGCACCCTCAATGCAGTATCAATGATGTCGTAGCGCATCAATAAGCTCACTTTTACTCATGGTTGAGCGGCCTGAAATACCTACTTCTTTAGCGTTGTCGTAAAGCTCTTTCTTGGTACGTTCTTCATATTTTTTACTTTCACCGCCTTTTTTCGAGGGCGATTGCTCATCGTTAGCTTGCGCGTTGGCAATTCTGGCTGATTTTTCTTTGCTGTAGCCTTTATCCCGAAGCGCTTCATACGTGTCGTCGTTCTTAATCTGTGCTGCGTGTTGCTTGGCCATGGCGGTGCTCCTTATTAAACTTTTGCTCTCATATGCATACTTTGCAGACGAGCTATTAGTTTAATTGGAGTGTAGGTAATGCAATGGGGAAAGATTAAATAGAAAAACGCCGGTGCTTAACAATAAGCAGCCGGCGTTTGTTAAATGGGTACTATTTGAAAACCGCTTACTTCTCGATAGTAAACGTAAGCCCTGCTTTTTCAGTGAGGCGAGAAATCAACTTATCACCCAATGCAGATGCAGGTGTAAAGAAGCCGCCAGAAAGTGACACATCTTTACAAAGACAAAGGGCAGATTCTGAAATCATTTTACTGGTTGAGCCATAACCCGGGTCTTTGTCTCCGGTTACTGATACCGCAAGGGTATCGCCATTAGTTGCTTCACCGATAAACATAACATCGTAAAACCCATTTTCCCGCTCTTCTTTACTTGGGCCTTCACCAGGCTTAGGGCCACCCTCGCCACCTAATGATTTGTCTTGGGCAACATGGTTCGCCATCGCTTCGCCTTTCTCGCCAGGGCCAGTAAGCATCATCTCATCATACTGAAAGGTTTTGCCGTAGGCGAAGTTTGCCAAGTAGTTAGAACGGTGTACATTCTTGGTATTGATAGCCGCCATAATAAATGGCGCCGCCCACGAACCTAAAGATTCGTCGTAGTAGGGCTTGGTGCCATCTGGCTGTGGGTGACTTTGGCTAGCATCAGCAAGCGAGAACGGATTAATCAGTGCAGACATAATCGATTTGTCTTTATGTGCTGCTACCATCGTGGCTTTTAAGCTGGCTGCTGTACCACCAGAAAACGTACCCTGCATTTTTCTTACACGGCCTTTTACGTATTCAATCGCTTCGCCGGTTTGCTTTTTAGCGTGTTCTTGTAAGAAGTGAACCCCCAAATCGAAAGGTACAGAGTCAAACCCGCACGAGAAAACAATATTGGCTCCCGTTTCTTTTGCCTTGGCTTCATACTTGTTAATCATCTGGTGCATCCACGCAGGCTCACCACACAAGTCGGTATAACCCGTGCCGGTATCAACACACGCAGAAAGTAGTTTTTCGCCGTAAATTTGATAAGGCCCTACCGTGGTTAGTACCACTGAGGTGCGTTTAGTCAGCGCATTCAATGCAGCGTCGTCTTCACCATCTGCAACAATGCTTATTACAGTGTCGCTGATGCCCAAATCGGCCTTAACATCCGCAAGTTTGGCTTCGTTGCGCCCGGCAATAGCCCACTTTACGCTACTGTCGCTGCCATACTGCTTCTGGAAATACTCAGCAACTAATTTACCGGTAAAACCTGTGGCACCAAAAATCACTACATCAAATTCCCGTTGATCACTCATAAATAACGTGTCCTGTTTTGTATATTTCATGGAAAACTTATGTGCAACCAATATACGCAATCCATACACATTAAATTATTTTTTTAGGTAATAATTGAGTATTGATTTGGGTGTGAATGCACATGCAATTCGCCACCAGTTATTAAACACGCAGTGCTCGATAAAGCAGAATAGATAAAACAAAATACATAAAAGCGACGAGATACCGGTTAGCGAATATAGGTTTCAACAAATCGTTTCATACGGGTTAAGCCTTCTTTTAACCGGCCAATCTCTGTTGCAAACGACAGCCTTACATAACGGGTGGCATTATGTTCACCAAAGTCATCGCCAGGTGTTAAGGCCATATATTCTTTTTCTAATAAATGGTCACAGAATTCAATGGCGGTAAGGCCCGTAGGTTCAATATTGATATACGCGTAAAACGCGCCGTCTGGTGTAGCGTCAATACTCAGGCCCATGTCTGCAATGGCTTGCAGCACAAACGTAGCACGTGTGCGTAATTGTGCTTTTTTCTGTTCGCATTGGGCAAGTGACTCTGGTGTAAAGCACGCTAGCGCAGCTTGCTGGGCAAGGGTAGAGGGGCAAATAAATAAGTTTTGCGCTAACCGCTCCATAACGTGTGTCATACCCTCGGGTACTACGCACCAACCTAAACGCCATCCCGTCATACCGAAATATTTGGAAAAGCTATTTATCACAATGGTGTTGTTGTGAAGGCGCTCATTCGCCAAAACGGTGTTAAGTGGGGCATGTTGCTTTTTAGCAGAAGGTGAACCCTCACGTAAATCTAAGTTGAGATAAATTTCATCAACAATAAGAAAGCCATCGTTTTGCTTACAGGTTTCACCAATGCTATACAATTCACGTTCCGCAATAGCGGTGCCGGTTGGGTTAGCCGGGCTGGCAATGAGCACGCCTTTGGTTTTACTATCCCAGTGACGCATTACATCATCATGCGTTAACTGGAATTGTTGCTCGCTAGAAGTCGGCACTAGCGTAACTTCGCCGCCAAACGTGTTTAAAAATCGACGATTACATGGGTATGAAGGATCGCCAAGTATCACCTTATCGCCGTTTTCAACCAACGCAGCGCTGACTAATAACAAAGCCGCAGATGCGCCAGCGGTCACCACAATGCGCGAAGCTGGAATATCAACATTGTGCTGTGTTTTATAGAACTGGGCAATGGCGCTACGAAGTTCAGGCAAGCCTAGTGCTGAAGTATACGGGTAATCAGCTTGAGCTAGCGATTGCTTCATAGCGTAAACAACCGGCGTGGGCGCGCCAAAGTCGGGCTCACCCAAATTTAACCGAATAACATCGTGTCCTAGATTGCTAAGCGCAGTGGCTTTTTCACCATAGGCCATGGCTAAAAAAGGGGATAGGGTGGTGGCTCGAGTAGCGTACTTCAACATGCTTTCTTACAACGTAGGGTAACAATGCCCCGTACTATATCAACTGTGCAAACCTAATTACCAACAAAGTCGCCATATCTAATAGGCAAAAGCAGGTAGCGTTAGCCAGCAGCCATGACCAATAGTGGTTCAAGTTGCGACTTTTAATAGCAATACACACAAGCATTAATCATCAGCGACTAAGCTAAAACCTTACCCATTAAAAATTCACGCAATACACGGTGTTTTTCGATGAATAGCCATATGCATAATCAAACACTTACGATAGGGTAGAAGAGGTATAAGTTGTGATGATATAAAAAGTAAAATACAGCGCTCGCGTTATTTAAAAGGAAATCAGTCGTGTTAGTCGAAAACAAACAAAGTGATAAAAAGGCAAAGGTTGAGAAGTGGTTCTCATTTAGCGCTATTCGGTGGTTAACGGTTGTTGTCATGTCCGCTTTTTTCGCGACACCTGTGTGGGCAACGTTACCCACCATTAGTGAATTCACCAAAGAGATGTCCGCCAAAGAAGGCCTCATCCCCGTATATTACGATGATGAAACTGACAAAGTGTATTTATCGATACCCAACAATGAGCAGCAGTTTTTATTTCAAAGCAGCTTACCCTACGGCGTAGGCTCTAACGATATTGGTTTAGATAGAGGCCAGTTAGGGCGTACTCGCTTAATTACCTTCGAACGCTTTGGCAATAAGCTGATGTTGAAGCAGTTAAATACTAAGTACCGCGCGGACCATGGTAGCGCAGCTGAAAAGCAAAGTATTAATGAAGCCTTTGCCAGTTCGGTATTAGCCGGCTTTGTTATAGTGGCAAAAAGCGATAGTGCTAATTTAATCGACTACACACCTTTTTTATTCAGCGATATTCATGGCATTGGCAATCGCTTGTCAGCTAAAAAACAAGGCAGCTTTAAAGCAGACAAAAACCGCAGCGGGGTGTATTTACCGCGCACAAAGGGTTTTGAGAAAAACACCGAGCTTGAAGCCTTAGTCACATTCGCTGGCAGCAAGCCTGGCAACTATGTATCTGATGTCACGCCAGATCCTGAGAACCTTTCTGTTCACCTTCATCATTCATTTGTTGCATTGCCTGACGATGGTTATACACCGCGTGCTTACCATCCCTACTCAGGTTATTGGAAGTTCCGCTATTTCGATTATTCTACGGCAATTAATGAGCCTACGGAGCAGCGCTTTATTACACGCCACCGTCTAGCCAAGGTATCGCCACATGCGCCTATAAGCGAAGCGGTTGAACCTATTGTTTATTATTTAGACCCAGGTATTCCAGAGCCGGTGATGTCTTCATTAAAAGAAGGGGCCAGCTGGTGGAACCAAGCTTTCGAAGCAGCAGGCTATAAAAATGCCTTTCAGGTGAAAGTATTGCCCCAAGATGCCGATCCCATGGATGTCCGTTACAACGTGATTAACTGGGTACATCGGGCTACCCGAGGTTGGTCTTATGGTTCATCGGTGGTCGACCCTCGTACAGGCGAAATTATTAAAGGTCACGTAACATTAGGTTCGTTACGTGTTCGCCAAGATTATTTAATCGCATTAGGGCTTACAAGCCCATTTTCGGGTGATAATGCTAGCTCACCAGAACAAGAAGCAATGGCGTTAGATCGCATCAAGCAGCTTTCGGCTCATGAAGTAGGCCATACCCTAGGTATAGCGCACAACTTTGCTGCCAGTGAAAACGACATGGCTTCAGTGATGGATTATCCACACCCTCGAATTACTTTAAAAGGTGGAAAAGTAAGCCTTGAAGGGGCTTACGATAAGGGTATTGGCGCGTGGGACAAACACGCTATTGTCTATGGCTATCAAGAGTTTGGTTCTAGCGCAGAAGAAACCGAAGGCTTGGCTAAGCAAATTGTAAAAACCCGCAATAAAGGTCTAGCGTTTAAGTCTGATTCTGATACCAGAAGTTCACGTCATAGTTCGGCAAACGGTCACATGTGGGAAAACGGTGCCGATCCGCTAGATGCCTTTGATGAAATCTCTGCGGTTCGTCGTCATGCGCTTGATCAACTGGGAATGAATACACTGAAACCCAATGCGAGCTTGTCTTCTCTGGAAAATGCGTTAGTGCCTATTTACTTGCTACATCGTTTTCAACTAGAAGCGGTGGCAAAACAAGTGGGAGGTTTGATTTACGAATACGAGCGTAAAGGTGATTACACCACGCCACAAGGCCAGCAAGACGTAGCGCCACAGGTACAGCAACGTGCCATGCAGCAGCTTATTACTGCCACTACCGTGCCTTATTTAGCTATTCCTGAAAGCGTGTTGTCACTCATTCCGCCTACTGCGTACGGTGATGATGTTACCCGCGAACATTTTCAAGGAAAAATGGGGCTTATGCTCGACCCAGTATCTGCAGCTGCCTCTGCTAGTGATTTTGCATTGTCGCTATTACTACACCCAGAACGTTTGAATCGTTTAGCATGGCAAAGTAGCCGTACAAAGGAACTCGTGGGTGTGGAAGGGCTAGTGCGCCAGATATTAAACGTGCATTGGTATCGTGCAAAACACAAACGTAGCGGTAAAGGTGATTTGGTTGCTACCCGTCTACAGTTAGTTGCATTAAACGCCATAATGAAAGCCGTAACAAACCCAGCATTAGCACCAGAAGCTAAAATGGCGATGCACAGTGCGTTATTGGAGTTTGACGAATGGCTAGATGATGACAGCGATAGGGATGCTGATGAAGTTTTACATAAGTACTTCGATACATACTGGAAATCAGGGCATTGGTCTGGGGCGTTCGACGTGAAGCCGTTACCACCGGGTTCACCTATATAGCTTTATTTTAAAAGCGCTGAAATTTAGGCGTGTATTTTTGCTAACGCCTAACCCCCAACAACTAACACGTAAACATTAATAAAAAGCGGTTAACCTAAACAGGTTAACCGCTTTTTTTGTTCCTAGCTTTGTTTCTGTATGTGTTCTTAAACTTAAGGTTATTGTTGGGGCCCAGCTTTTTCTGAATGTTAGGCTTAAGCTTCTTCTATAAACTGCTCATTTAACACCTGATACAAATATTCAGGCTTAACGGGTTTTACGATGTGTGCATTCATACCAACAGCAAAGCTTTTTTCTATCTCTGTTTGCATAGCGTGGGCTGTCATCGCCACAATCGGAACATCTAGCTTTAACTCTTCTCGAATTTTTTGAGCCGCAGTTAACCCGTCCATCACAGGCATTTGCATATCCATCAAGACAAGATCGAATCTGCTTTCTTGCTGCAACATTTGCAAAGCAATTAAGCCATTTTCTGCAACACTGACCTTGGCCTTAGTATCGGCTAAAAACAGCTTGGCAACTTTACGATTTATCGCATCATCTTCAACCAGCAGGATATTTTTTTCAGAAAAATCGGGTGGCGCTTCGGCATCGCTTTCTAACGTTGCCATTTGAGGTTTGCCCCGTGTAGACATTCTCAGTAAGCAATTCTGCAACGAGCTGCTATTGACAGGTTTTTGCAGATAATACTCTACGCCCACTGGTCGCCCGAGGGTTTTAAGTGACTCAATATCATACGCTGACAACATCGCAATATTCGGCTTACCTTGACTGAATTCCTGATTGATAATTGAGGCCAACTCGATGCCATCAATATCTGCCATTTTCCAATCAATAATGATTAAATCATACGGTGCATTACTTGCCATAGCGGTACGCAGATGCATAAGCGCTTCTTTACCCCCTGTGGCCAAATCTGGGTTTATATTGATGCGCAGTAACGCTTCGGCTATTGCTTGTCTAGACAGCATAACGTCGTCAACCACCAACACTTTTAAGTCGGATAACGTTAAGTTACCCAATGAACCGAGTTGTGGCAGCTGATCATGGTGCTCAACTAACACAGTAAAGAAGAAAGTAGCACCTTGACCAAGCTTACTTTCTACCCATATTTCCCCGCCCATCAACGAGACAAGGTGCTTACAAATTGATAAGCCTAACCCAGTTCCGCCATACTTACGGGTAATCGATTCGTCAGCTTGCGTAAAGGCATCAAACAAAGATTCTATCTGATTGGTAGATAGGCCAATTCCTGTATCTTTTACTGAGAACTCAAGTAACACGCCGTGCTCAGAGTATTTTTTATTGACTGATACGAATATCATGCCTTCGTCGGTAAATTTAATAGCATTGCTTAGTAGGTTATTCAGTACTTGTTCAATACGAAGGGCATCACCAGACACTTGCAAGGGAACATCTCTTGCCACGTACTGTAATAATTCTATACGCTTCTCTCTAGCATTTAACCCGTGTAACCGAATGACTTGCTCGACCAGTTTGTCAAGTTCAAATGCCTGAGATTCGATATCAAGTTTACCCGCTTCAATTTTTGAAAAATCTAGCACATCGTTAATAACCCCCAGCAGGGTTTGTGACGACTGTTCAATTTGGGTTAGGTTGGTTTTCTGTTCTTCATTTACAACAGATTTTTGCGTCAGCTTTGTAAGTCCCACTATGGCGTTCACAGGCGTTCTAATTTCGTGGCTCATGCGGGCTAAAAATTCTGACTTCGCGTCGGTGGCTTTTTGTAGATTTAACGCAAGCTCTCGCAATTCTCGCTTCTGTTTGAGCGTGATAACAAACATAAAAAATAAAAGAATAGCGACACAGCAAATAGTGACAATGATGTACACCTGGAACGTACTATTTTGTTCTGACAGTTGCTGACTAAGTTCTAATTGAGTAATTTTTCGTATCTTTTGGTCGGTTTCTAATCGGGCTCTGTTAAACGCTAGTTGCTCCGATTGACGCGTATCAAAAACCTGCTGCTTCAATTCTGAATGTTGGAAAAGAAACTGATAGGCATCGCGATATTGGCCCTTTAGAAGCGCAATATTGGCCTGCATCTTTAAGCCTTCATACTGATATTCAGTAATGTCTAAATCTTCTGCAATAGATAGGAGCTTTAAAACAGTTTGGCTGGCTTCATCAATGCGTTCGAGTTTGAGTAAGACTTCTGACTGCAGTGTAAGGCCCGCTAGCTCACGTTGGCGATGCTTTCCAAGCACAGCGTGCTTAATAATTTCTTCAGTAACAGAGAGTGCTTCTTCGTAGTTGCCTAATTGCAGGTAAGTTTTTGCAAGATAGAAATTTAAGATAGGCGCGAATTTGTCGGGGTTAGTATTTACGTGGTCAATTAACGACTTCGCTTGTTTTACTTCTCCCTTGGCCAATAGGCCTGACACAATAAACCCGTACCCTTGCTCTTCATAATAAGTGTTGCCGCGTTTAATCGATTCTGCGACCAGTTGTTCACCTGTATTTATTAAATTATCGGCCCATTGATTCGATTTAGAATACAAATTTCCGATGGCTTGCAACGTGTTTTGTATGTAGCTGGTGTCTAACGACTGATGAATACTCAGGCTATTAAGGAGCAATTCTAACGACTCGCCATATAAATCAAAGAAATAGGTTATTATCCCTTGTCGTCTTAAGGCTTCAGCAAGTTGCAATTGGTTATTGGCCTCTGTGGCGAGCTTTTTTGCTTGGGTTGCCATTTCATAGGCTAGCTTGTAATTACCCTCAAGAATGTACGAGTGACTTTTTAGGTTAAGTAAATGCGCTTGGTAGGCGGGTAGGTTTTTGTCAGCCAAATACCGTTCGGCTTGATTAAGAAGTTTTTTGGCTAGGGTGGGATTAACGAACACATTCTTATCGGCGGTTTGTAGTACTTTATCAATATCGACAGTTGCGTCTTGAGAAAACACTGAAAAGCTGGGGAGTGCTAAAAGCACTACCCACAAAAGCCACAACAATCTCATGAAATTATATCCATCTCGCCAGTATCAACCTATTTCGAGTGACTGATTTCTAGGTTGTCTGCACCTTCAGCTTCACATCGGCTTTTTATCGCATCAATATCGTTTTTCGCGCATATTTGAACATCTTCGTCAGATAGACCAAAAGCTTCAGCAGTTCCTTTTGGATCGCTGACATACTGCTGTTTTAATTTTTCATCTTTATCCATAGCGATCAAAAATTTTACTAGTAAATCATTCATTTTTTATTCCTTTATTTTATGTGGTTAGACACTTAGGTTTTTAGCCAAACAACTTCTGTTCAAAAAGGGCAGGGGTTAAATCTAGTTCTGCCATCGATTTCATATCAAAATCTGGTAATCCTTTAGAAGGGATCACCAAAGTAGTGATAGGTTTTGGTATTACCGCCGCTAAATCTTTTAGTTCAAGATAGTCTATTCGAGGAGCGGCAATGGGGATGGTAGAGGCTTCATAAACGATAATGCTGTGCTCAGGAGAAAAGTACTTTAACAATTCGTTTTTAAGCTGCATTAGGCCTGGGTGCGATGTTCGGTGTTTGTTATGGGTAAAATCAGCAATACTGCCAATCTGCCAGATAATTTGCATCATATGAGGATCTAAAGTGTATTGCCTAAGCAGGAACTGAGTAGCCTCATATGACTGGCATCCATAATGCGCGGGGTCTAATCCTAAGTCAGCAATTAAGCAGTCCTCAGCAGAAATTCCCGGTAACATTTCGGCATTATAACCTTCTTCTTTTAACTGTTTGATGGCTTCATGGGAGGGATTCACAAATACGCCTGGATGACCATAAAATGCTGCGACCACTTTTTTTCCCGCCTTCACCTCATCAACGATGCGCTGCGTCATTTTTTGGTAGGTGATTGCCCGAGATTTACCTTGCTCGTAAAGGTGGCGTAAACACACCACGTTCGAGTTTATCATTTTTAAATTGATTAGCGCCGACTGCGTGACAACGCTCAATATGATATCGGCTGTTTTAAGTAGGCTTTCCGTAATTAAGGTCATTTGGCCAGATACAGTAATTCCTGTACCTACAACTACCAAAGATCCTTTTGATTCTATGTTCATTTCGTCCATTTCCATTGAGAATTAACTACGTATAGCCTCAATGAAATATAATGGAAAATATACCCATTGTTAATCATTTTATGCTTATATCTGATATAGTTTTGAAGTAGAGAAGGAGTGCGCTTTAAAGTGAATAGTTATAAAGTACTATGCTCTGAATAAAGAATTGCTAAATAAGATAGGGTTTAAAATGTTAAAACACGGCGGTATGACTATAACAAGTTCAGCTATATGTTTAGCGACACTGGGCGCACTGTCTACACTGCCAGGCTGCACGTTTAGTCACGATCCTAGTGCAAAAACCCAGAAGCCAGTTTGTGTAGCAGTTTTAACGAATTCACTCAATTGCGAAAATGAACCACTGGCTTATAACGAAACCAATCACTCATAGTGAATTCGACCAGCAAATGCTTCCGGTCAATCAGCGTGAAGGCATGCTTGAAAGTGAGCTAGAAAATAACAGGCGTAATCGCTAGCGCGAATACCGCGTTGCATTTACCTTATGATAAAATGCAGCGCGATGAGTTAATCTTTAATAGGCCTCTTATGGCTGATATGGCAATGAAGATTGGTGCAAAATAATACGAACCTTGCCATCTTCACACTGCTTAAAGACAAAGCTTTTGTTCACAAATATGTGACTGTCGTCATCCCCAATAAAATGAACGTTGCACTGCACAATGGCCAGTTCGCCGTTTAAAATAAAATCTTCTTTGCTGTACCACACTTTAACCCAAGGCTTAAGTTTAAAACCATTGTCGTTGGGGTAATCGCTGTTTCCGCCAACAAAGTAAGAAAGCGCGCCTTCTTTGGTAGGGCGGAACGTGTGCTGGCCAAACGTTAAAGTAGGCTTAAACAAAACATGGCCATTATCATAATCATAGCTGTCAGAGAGCACTTGAAGAGAAAACGCTTGAACGTCTCCACCTTCGGTATGTACTTTCCCAACTTTTACAACATTATCGCACCACGTTTGTAGCGCCGAATGCACCATCTCTTTAGTAAACATAATGTATACCTCTGCGTTAAAATATCGTTTGTTAGTTTTAAAGCTGGTTAGCAAATTTTAAAATGGTTTCGTCTTTTGCGCAAAACGCCAGCAACGTTTCTTCACGTTGTAAAATTATAAACGAAACACATAAATGCGTTAACAAACAGATACTGTAATACAAATCGCCCTTTTTGTTATGTGATATCATCACGCTAATAGCTTAAATAATTGGCTACAGTTAGCAATAGTAATTGGAGATAGCTTTTATCTATCAAGTGGAAATTCACTCGAATTTTTTACTGCGTATTAATTGCATAAATGTAGTCTGTGATTATTCTAACTTATCTACCGCCCGCAATATCAATAAATGAACCTGTTACGTAAGATGCTTCATCTGATAATAACCATGCGATAGCATCTGCCACTTCCTGTGTATTGCCTCCGCGTCCCATCGGAATTTGTGAGCTTAGGCGATTTACGCGATCGGGTTCACCTCCGTCTGCATGTATATCGGTGGCAATAAAGCCAGGGCGCACGCTATTGACTCTAATATTTTGGCTAGCAAGTTCTAACGACATACCTGTGGTAAGCGTATCCATAGCGCCTTTTGATGCAGCATAATCAACGTATTCAAACGGGGCCCCTGTACGAGATGCAACCGAAGACACGTTCACAATGGCGCCATCACTTTGAATTTGTTTCATAAAAGCTTTCGCGCAAAGAAAGGCGCTAAGTACATTTGTAGTCAGTATTGTTGTGAAGCGCTCGGCACTGATGTCAGAAAATGGGGTTTTGGTAAATAGTACGCCCACATTGTTGACTAGATGCGTGACGGTGCCGAACTCAGCGTTAACTTTGTTAAACATGCTTTGAACTTCTGCCTCTTCTGAGACATCCGCTTTATGAGTAATTGCAACGCCGCCTCTGGTGTTAATTGAAGTGCATAAAGCTTTCGCAAGCTTTTCATTTTTCAGGTAGTTGATGCAAACATGGTAACCCTTTTTAGATAGCGTAAAAGCGGTAGCGGCACCAATACCCCTACTAGCCCCAGTTATAATCGCAACTTTTTTCAACTTTCAGTCCCTGTTTGTCTAGCTCGCCACTGTAGCGTATTTGAATTGGATTGAACCAACCCTAGGTCGATTTAGAGAATTATTCTTTATTGTTTGCCGTCGATGCTGTTTACAAAGTGTTTATACAAGTCTTCTGAGGCGTTAAGCATCTTGTAATCTAACAGATGGTCTAGTTCTGGGTAATCAATGTGCTTACAACGAGACCGTTCATTTTCTATCATACGTTCGCAGATTGAAGCCGCCATAGAAGAGGACGGCCATATTTCATCCATTCCCCCCGAATAAAGCACAACATTTCCGCGAATATTTTCAACAGGGATTGTCGCACTTCCTCCATCCGTTCTATTTTGTAAAGATTGGGTATATAGGTCTAACAATCCTTCAACAGGTCCGGTTGGATTGAAGGCAACAAAGGGTAATCCCTTTTTGTTGTGACTCCAGCTTGAGCCCGGTACCGTTTGCCAATCATCTAGAATGCCTGCCCACACCACTGAGCTTGGTGCAATCGCGATTACTCTATCGAATGCGTTGTCGCGAGAAGCAAGCAGCAACGCCAACTCGGCGCCTTTAGACCATCCGATGAGCGTGATATGTTTTTGTGCAGGGTGTTTTTGTTTTAGCCAAGCTGTCGCTTTTTCGAAATAGGAGAGGGGAATTTCTTCTAATTCTCTGGGAAGCATATCGGCTTTGAAATAAGCAATGGCTAACGTAGGGTGACCATTATTGGCGATGACTTCAGCAAGCTTGGTAGGAATGCCGCCCTCTGAACCACCAAGTACGATAACAGGCTGTTTGTAGGAATTAGCGGGTGGCTGATAATAGTGACCCACAATACCATCTTGTTCCACGCTAAGGGCTTGCGGGGCAGCAATTGAAGCAAGTGCTGGCAAGAGTGAGGTTAAAAATAGTAAAAAGTGGCTCTTTTTAAATTTCATATTTTGTTTTTCCTTTAAGCGCTCAAATGCTAAAATATGTTTAGTTTTTGATGGCTTTATTCTGAGCCAAATATGCCACGAAAAAGGGCGGTAAATACACCTGACATAGTGTCTTCTATAGCATCGGTTTCGGGTGAATTCTTTTTAGCGTGCATTGCGTTCGATTCTTCTTGTTCCCTTTTTTCTGCACTAGAAGATGCACCGTCAAGAAAATCACCCACCGTTTTGTTAGAGGTGGATGCGCATCCTGATGAAATAGCTGACGCTATCAAAATGGCTGTTAATTTGGTTTTCATTTAATTTCCATATTTTATAAGTGCATAACGCGGCAAATAAGGGGGGCGCCTATAGTAAGAAGTGGTACCTGTGTTTGCGTCCAAGCCGAGATAGCGAGATATTTTGACTGTTAGTTTAGCAGCGTGAATGAACAAATCGAAGCACCTGTTCGTTTTTACCCTGAGTTTCAACTATAGAATCTAATTTAGCACCCGATGACGCTATAAGCGATGATGAAACTTTATTACTCTTGTAGCAATGAATATGTACCTCATCGACGCCAATTTCAAAGGCTTTTTCTAGCGTTAGATTAAGGAGTTTCATACCATAGCCTTGCCCACGCTTAGAAGGCCTTATTCCCAACCCTATATGACCTCCTGCAAACCGTAATGCATCATTCAAACAATGCCTTAGATGGGAACAACCGACAATTTCACTGTTTTCAATAAGCCAAAATGTCGTATTGGGAACTAAGTTTTCTGGCAAGTTTACGCCCTTGGAATAGCCATTCAATAGGTTAACAAAAGATGCAAAATTTGAATGGTCTAAGTCAAGCGGGTAAGGGTACCGTTCTTCGTTTCCCAGCTCTTTGATGTATTCTTTGTAACTGGCTTCGTAGAGCACTGTGGGCGTAATTAGCATAAATTTCCTTCTAAGCAGCTAACTTCATTTTGGGGTAATAATACGTGGGATAAGCTTGGCGCCAAGAAACACATGTCTGCTGGTTGCTGTGCGATGAACCGAGGTAAGAGGTGCATTCTCGTAGTTTTTCGCGCACAAGCTAAGCGCATACTCCACAGCATATTTATCGACACTTGGCAAACCAGTAAACGCTACATCACAGCCTAAATTGCGCTTGCCACTGTTGTCTGTGTAGTAAAGCTTACCTGTGGTACAGCCACCCATAAATATGAAAATGAGAACGATAAAAATAAACTTCAATTGTTCCACTAGCCTTGTTTACCTGCTAACTAGCCAAGAATGCTAACGTGCAATGCACTCGCTTTCTTTCAGCGCGATTATTTGTCTAAGGTACTCTGTTCTTTTCATTGCAGCATTTCCCGTTACAAAGATATTGGAGGCCAATAAAATGGCTAAATAACCATTATCAATAGGGGAGATAAATACGTTGTTGATGAAAATAAAAATGACAACGAATAGAAACGCAAAACCAGGAACGTAGTAGACACGAGAAAATTTTTTCTCTAAGTTCTGAATTTTAGTTATCTTCTGTAAAGCTAATTCAGCATCAATATTGTCCATCTATTAATATAACCTCCCTGATCAAATTAACTAGAAATATAACACCCAAGGCGTGTTTAGCGGGTACAGCAGATTGTTACAAGACATTTCTCACACTGTTCCCAGTTCTATTTTCCCCACCCCTGAAACGTATTCTTGCGCTTGACTCATACTTTCAATTCAATTCCTACATGAAAGCTTAACTTGTAAAGAGGCTGCTATTGTAGATAAACCCATTGTCATGCAACCACTCCAAAGATGCGACCTACAACTGCTGTCAATACCATTGCAAGCGCACCCCAAAAAGTCACTCTGATAGCCCCCACAGTCATTGATGCACCGCCTGCGCGTGCTGCGATCGCACCTAGAGCGGCGAGGAACATTAAAGATAAAGCTGCGACGATAGGTATAAGTAGCTCTTGTGGCACTAACCAGGCAACCGCTAAAGGAAGTGCAGCGCCTACTGTGAAAGCACCCGCCGACGAGAAAGCCGCTTGAATGGGCTGCGCATTAGCGCTTTGTGAAATTCCGATATCATCTTTGGCATGAGCGCCAAGAGCATCGTGAGCCATCAGCTGCTCAGCAACTTGTTTAGCCAGAGTTGGTTCAAGGCCTCTACCTTCGTATATTGTTGCTAGCTCTTCTTTTTCAGATTCAAAATTTTGATCCAGTGATTTTTGCTCTATGGCGAGATCGGCATTTTCTGTATCTGATTGAGAACTAACTGAAACGTATTCACCAGCAGCCATAGACATAGCCCCAGCAACTAAACCTGCAGCACCAGCGAGAAGAATGTCTTCATGGGCAGTACTCGCAGCGGCAACACCGATGATAAGGCTTGCAGTAGATACAATTCCGTCATTTGCACCAAGTACTGCTGCGCGCAACCAACCTACGCGTTGTGAACGATGTATTTCAGTATGAGTCATAAGGTTGCTCGGTAATTTCTTTTACAGTTAACTTATATTTAGTTCAGGTGTTTACGTTATAGGGGGGAACTCTCGACCCGCCCCGCGGATTGCGACTTAGGCGTTTGCTAGTTGCTTTAACTCAATGCCTGAGCTAACAGTTGTGTGCACACGAATAGAGAGTTCACCATGGATACTCGCATACAATTTAGTGCTGATGAAGAAACTAAACACTTGGGCCAGATATAGACGTTCTAGCGAACGAAGTGAGTTTATTGAGTTGTTATATCGCTACTCCCCACAACAAAAACCTGACCCATAATGGCTCTTTGTTCCATTCTTTTGATGTTTTGTCTATCACGATAATTTCCTCTTGAAGTTGAGAAATGTCAATTTTAGACACAGAGGTAAAGGCTTTAAGAGATTCTATACTGGTTTTATTATGGTTACGTTGTCTTGTACACGTACCAATTTCCTGTGACATGCTCAATATAGATATAATCCTCATCTGACATTTGGGGCACTTCAGTGCCAGGTGGTACAAACAGGTAGCCAACCGAGTTATCTAAAATCCCACCTACGTTGACGTCAACTATGCCACTACTTGAGTCGTAACCTACTAGATTTAGATTTAAATGTTTAGCAGATTCAGTAGCCTTTTTCTGACTTGTTTTAGCCTCAAAGGCTATCGCATTTAAGCTACCAATATTTTTATGCAAGTATTCTTTAAGCTCCGAATCCAACTGCAAAGTAAGAAGCATGTTCTGATAGTGATTCTCTTCTTCTTTTGTTCTATTGGGTTTGCTTTGTATCGCCTGCAGGGACATAAAGAACATACTTGGTAATGCTAGATTTCTAACGGCTGAAATTTTCCATTTGTTTTGGTCGTTTACCAAATAGATATACCAATCTTGAGATATTCCTTCTTTCGTTAGTAATACAGCGTAAATTTCTCTTCGCGGGCTTTGTTCAAGTGCTCGAAGGCTAACATTGATGCCTTTTGGTAAGTCCTCGCCTAAAGTGGGCTTATCCAGATAATGCTCCAACATCTCTCCGGTATACACTTCTCTTTTATTATCTAGTCCATCTTGGCCAAAAAACTGCTCTACAAGCCTCGACTCATCTGCGAAAGCAGCCAAAGGAAATAATAAAAAAACAATTAAAATTCGCACGAAATTTCCTTAGTGACCATACTTTTAAATAGCGGGCGAAGCCACCCTGCGTGAACGAAGTGAGTGTGTTGATTGGGTTGTTATACTATGCGTTGCGCTCACTCATACCTCTGACAGCAAAGAAGTAATAAACTAAAAAGCCTAACCATGAAAAGAATAATGAAACGAGGCACCAAACTAGTTTGTGTACCCCCTTAGCTTTCTTAGATGTTAAGGCAACTAATACTGGTAAAAGCGTTAGACTGAAAAGCACAATAAAAATGATAATTTGCCAAATACTCATATTAAAAATGACTCCTTGTTTTTTGGCCGTAATGATGCTTGATAAATTTGTTATGTGTACATTACTTGATGCTAGTCTTTTTATCTCTAGCAACTCTGACTTTCAAGCTATGAAATAGAGATGCAAAAACAAAAGTTGTAATTAATAAAACTGAACAAAGTAGTTTTACCCCGATACTTTCACTTCCTAAGAATTCATTTAAAATTGCAGAAAAGAGTATGAACCCAATTAGATAATAACTATGTATTTTATTCACAAAAATTCCCTGTAAATATAGCGTCCCAGCGAGTGAAGGGAGTGGCTTAAGCGTTTGTTAGATCCCGTTCTATGGAATTCCTATTTCCCATAATTGTTCCTGACTCAACAGTAGAGGTTCTTTATAAGCGGAAAACCTAATACCAATACAATAGCTGTTTGTTACCAGGATGCCTTTCTTTTTTAACTCAAAAACTGTAATTGCATCTTTGTCATGAAAGTCTTTCCAAGAGTTTAATCGATAAACAGTCCCATCAATAGTGCACTCTTTATCGTTAAATAGTAACTCATCACTTTCAGTGTCTACGTACGTTGAACGAAGTGAGTGAGTTTATTGAGTTGTTAGGCCGTGCTGATAAGTTAGTCATGGCTATTAATAAAACTTTGTAATTCATCTGAGAAGCCATTGATTTGCTTAGCCTCTAGAAGGCCATCTGATTTCATTAATGCAAGTTGCAGCATAGCTTTGGACCTTGCATTGTAATCGAATATGTTGGCGATACGTTTGTCGCTGTTTTCCATCAATTTATACAAATAAAGATATTTTGCATGATCTGAAAGTTCGGGATTATCGATTCCTTTACGCACATCCTCCAAAACTTGCTGGCAGCATTTATCTAATGCATCTGCCTTAACTCGTTTGAAGTGTTTCCAATCTGCCTCTGAAATCATGTTTTACCTCTATAGGCCTAACGCTAAGCTAACGAGCAGTGACGTAGCGGATAATAGCGAAGCGCCGCTGCGTTACTGTCCCAGTGACCGAAGGGAACGTGTTAAGCGTTTTGTTAGGTGTCATGCTCACTACTCCATTCGATGCTGCTAATTTCTGGGGTTTCTTCTAGTAGCAATCTTACTGCATTTAGCAGTGGAATCACCGGCTCGAGCGATGCAAGTGTCTTTTTGAAGAGTCCTTTTGAGTGCCTTTTTAAAAAGCATTTCCACATATTCTCCTCATCTTCAAAGTTACCACAACACAACCAATACTCATTATCTTCTACTATAAACTCAATGAACCAACCCCAATCTTCGTATTCAGGGTAAGATGTATAAATTCCCTGTCCCGCAAGTTCTTTAGCTAGCCAATAAGCTAATTCTGCGCCATAGACCTTTGGAATGACCTGTGAATCTTCTGGCAGAAATGGCTGAAAAAGTTCTGTTTTAAAAACTACTGATGTATCCATACTTTGTGACACCTAACTTTTAAATAAGGGGCGCAGGCAGAGAGTTCCCTCATAAAAGTGGACACTCGTTTCAATTGTTGAGTTACATACTTTCATATTGCTGTGGTGTTTTAAAGTTCAAGGATGAGTGTATTCGCTGATTATTGTAATATTCTTCAAGGTACCATTGTGTAGTTTCTCGTAAGTGGTTTTCATCTTTAAACGTTTCACCATGGTATGTTTCGGTTTTAAATGTCCTAAAGAACGTCTCTACGTAGATATTGTCCGTCATCTTTCCTGGCCGATTCATACTTGGCTTTATCCCACACTTTCTTAGATGATTTGATAGTCATGACAGGCATATTCGGTCCCTTTGTCGCTGTGGAATATCAAACCAGAGCAAAGTTTTCTCGATTTAACCGCCATATCCAGTGCGTTAATGGTTAGCGATACTTTCCTTTGTCTATCCAGTGACCAGCCAATGACCTTTCGAGAGAACATATCGAGAACAACCGCCAGATATATAAACTGTCCATTGAGTTTTAAATAGCTTACGTCGCCACACCATTGTTGATTCGGTCGGCGTGGGATTACGTGCTCCAAGATAAGGTTACCTACCTTGTTGCAGGTGTTTTCTGGCAGGGGATAGCGGCGATATATTTTAGCGGCTTTACCGATTAGCTTTTGTTCGCGCATTATTCGCTCAACCCTTTTATGGTTGACTTGCCAGCCTTGAGCCTGCAGCTGCTTATGAATGCGAAGGCTGCCGTAATTTTCTTTATGGAGTGTGTAGAGACGATGGATTTCTTTTTTCAGTTCGCTATTAAGCGCTTGACGACGGCTAAGCCCATTATGAAACCATTTGTAAAAGCCGCTCGTTGAAACTTGCAGTTGAGAGCAAAGGTATCTGATGCCAAATTCATCACGGCGTTCGTTTATGAACGAGAATTTTTCTGACTTTGTTCCTTCAGATACCCATCCCACTTTTTTAGAAAGTTGTTTTCCTTCTGAGCGTCCGCAAGGGCTCTTTTGAGCTGTGCAATTTCTTTGTCTTTACTGAGCTCTTCGTTGTTATCAGAGGTCTCTTTAGTCATTGAAATTCTTCTCGTCGGCTTTTCTTCAAATTTATCTGCTCGGTACTCTTGTCGCCAGCGATAAATCATTATTGGATGCAGCCCTAGGACACTCGCAACATCCTTCGCTTTAACGTCCAATGCTAGCGTTAACTTAACCACCCGGATTTTAAATTCCAGAGAATATTCAACGACCCGCTCCGCACTGCCTATCTTTGCCATGTTACACCTACCTGATATTTAGTTAGGTGTCTACTTTATAGGGGGAACTCTCCAGCGAGCGCCAGCGAACGGCTACAGTTGTTTGTTATGTTTCATTCACTCTGGCCGTATACAGTGAACTTGTCAGAAGTTGCGTCTTTGAAAAATGTAACGCTATTACTGCCCGTTGAGCGTAAAAGCTGAACATTTTCAGCTAGGTTCTCTACAGTAACGTTTTCTATGTAACTGTCAAAATAACAGCCAGATACTTCTGTACTGAAAGAGGTATTGGAGTTGAGGTTAAGGTCTAGTGCTAAATAACCGGAAAGAAAGTTAGGGCCAATAACATTTGTCTCACTAGACGACGAGCGTAATTTTTTAATGCATTCCGCTTGGGACGAATTGGCTATGACTAAGTTCGCAGCTTTTGGGCTGAACGTAAGCTGATATACATTAATTGCTAGTGATAGCGCCAGCGCGGCTACTAAGAATACCTTCACTCAACTTTCCTTGAAACATAACTTTAAGCTAAGGGGCGCTAGCATGTGGGCTATAATCCGAACGAAGTGAGTCAGCCCACATGTTAGCGTCCCATCGACCGGAGGGAGCGGCTTGAGCGTTTTGTTAGCCGCGTTCGTGCCAATACCCTGGTTTTCGGTGGTTGTGCATAATAGCTACCACACTAATTTCCCTGTTTTCGATAATTTTATAAATAATAGAGTATGGGAACCTGCTTAAGACAAAGCGTCGATGAGTTTGCCCCATTTTTGTCCATGCCGATGGCAAAGAGCTAACTGAATCGATGGCTTCCTTGAGTTCTTGGGTAAATTCGTGACCCAACCCCAGTGACTGCTTTTGATACCAATCAAACGACTCTTTTATTTCCCTTTTAACCTCTGGGTGAAAGGAAACAGGCAGCATCTTTTAATTTAGATCCTTTTCTATCTCTTCCCAACTAATGCTTTTTACCGCACCAGACTCTAGCTCTGCGCTGCGAGCTTCTGCAAGTTTTACCCACTCAGATTCCACATCGCTATCAATCTTAGTATCCATAGCCGTTAAAAGACAGTGGGCAGCAAGAGCTTTCTCTTTAGTACTGAGTTGCTCGATATTTTCAAGCATCACTTTTAATGCATCAGACATAAAATAACTCCCATTGAGTATGATTTGATATTACCACTAAAAAAGAGAAGTGAAAGGCTGGATTTACAAGTAGCGGCTAGCGTCCCAATGAGCAAAGCGAGAACCTTAAGTGGTTTGTTATACATCGATGCTGCTAGTTAGAAGGCTTTAAGACCAACCTGCTTAACCTGCAAAAATCGTTGCTATTATCATCGCTTGCTCTAACCGTAACATTAGTACGAGTTGCTTGGGCAGACAGCAGCATAGATAAGGTTGCTTCGTATCCAGCACTATCTTTTTTCAGAACTAACCAAAAGTTGTTTGTACATGATAGTCCTGAAACATCATGCTTTGGATTTGTTTGAACTAATACCTCACCATTACTTGTCCAAACAGAAATCAAATGTATATTAACGTTATCGGTATCTTTATAACTAGCACCTAATGCACAGTCAGAGATAAATAAAAGAGTTAGAAATTGGACCAATATTTTTTTCATTTAGCTTCCTTGTAGATGTATAACTTTTAAATAAGGAGCGCAGGCACGTAGGGCATAATGGCGAAGCCGCCCTGCGTGTTTGCGTCCCAGCCCGCGCAGCGGGCGAACTTGATTTTTTTGTTATGTGCTGACGCAACTTAATAGTTACTTAGGTATTACGAAAAAGAAAGAAAAAACTAATAAAAGCAATACACTTACAGAGCTACCAATAATCTTGCTACTCGAATGCGATTTACCTCTGGCCAGCAGAGCCTTACTAACAAAAACATGGCCTACAAATACTGAGACTACGGCTATTAGGCTTATAGTAAGTACAAGATTGGTGAGTGAGTTAAGTGTTTCTTCCATATCTAAAATCCTTTTTTACTACCAAAGCACATAACTTTAAGCTAAGGGGCGCAGATGCGTGGGGCATAATGGCGAAGCCGCCCCGCGTATAGGCGTCCCAGCGACCGAAGGGAGAGGCTTAAGCGCTTTGTTAGAAGCAGAGCCTGTTCCATTGGCTTTTTTAAAAAATAATAAAGCCAGCATACGATTGATTATTAACACAAACAAGTAAAACGACAGCGTAGTGACGTAGGTGATTTGACTGAAGCGAACCGCCCTATGAATTACCAAGTGCAATGGCGCTTGCTAACTGAAAATAAGAGCTAGCCCATAAAGCGCCTATTGCGCAACCTTTTAAGTAAGCGCGGTGACATTAAAACTACCAATGCTTTGGTGATGATTGAAACAACAGGTGAGGGTAGTTGAACTGGAATTTTTATAAAGCCAAACGCAGTTTAGGCTGACGCCTTCTAACTTTCCAATAACGGGCGCATACATGTGGGGCACAATGGCGAAGCCGCCCCGCGTGTATGCGTCCCAGCGAACGAAGTGAGTGCGTTAATTGGCTTGTTATGCTGCATTACGCTAAGCCTTGTTCAAAACACTTTAAACCGCTGATTTTGTCCACCCATTCTAGTTGTGATTCGCAAAAGATGTTTACAGCGGGATTAATTTCTAAATGAGAGTCGATAGCCCCTAGATGAATAATAATTAAACCAGCTAGCTTAGGGTTAGTATTGAAAATAGGTGTACCACAACGAGTGCAAAAATGCTTGGTAGCATGTTCAGACACCTTGAACGAGCTTAGACTTTGACCGGTGATAGAAAACTCGTTTTCGGGTACTACAACATAGGTTGAAAATGATGAACCATTCATTTTCCTGCACAAATTGCAGTGGCAATTTACGAATGCTTTAATTTGTTGGCTAGAGGAAAACGATATGGTTTTACAATTACAACTTCCCTTCATTTTTATTCCTTTATCTTAACCAAGCAGCATAACGCCCTGTTAAGGGGCTGATAACGTTTGGCTATAATGTGTAGCGAAGCGAAACCGAGCCAAAATTTAGCAGTCCCGCCTTGAACAGCTTGTTATGTGTAATTACGTTTTAGGCCACCCAAATGCTTTTAGCCAACCAACCGTTATGGCTGTAATTTTTATGCCAGCAATAAACCAAAATAATGGTGCATCATCGTTGAGTAATTTTGGACCGCCTTTACCTGGAGTGTAGCCATTGGCAATATCGTAAAAAAGTGAACCAGCCAAAATGATTGTAACCATCGTAGCTAAGATAGCTGTATTTTTTTGAATCTTCATTGTTGGATTATTCTTTTACACTCGGTTTTTAAATATGACTGGTGTTAATAGCATACTTAATAAAATAATAAACGCTGTACCAAAACCAATACTTTGCAATTGCTCGATACCAGTAAAGAATAAAATAATTGATAAAGCCAAAACTGCTAATTGACTAAAGCCAATAAGTCGTCTTTTTTGGAAATTACCAGCCCCACGAAAGACCCAAAATAAAATTATTGGTAAAGCTAAAACTAGCAACGCTAATAATGGAAATATTGCTCCAGCTCCTCCGTGTGTCACTTAAACCTCCAATACACATAACTTTTAAATAAGGGGCGCAGACGCGTGGGCTATAATGCGAAGCAGCCCACGTGTATGCGTCCCAGCGAACGAAGTGAGTGACTTAATTTATTTGTTAGCTGCCGTACTAATCTGAGTCTTCGTCGTAAATGCGAGTATAGTTTTCAAACTCTGTTCCTATAAGGTCTTTTTCAATAACTCGTTTGGCTACCTCAAAATCGACAACGTAATTACATACTTCCATAGTATCACTGCCAATACTTCCTCCATCGCAGTGACCTAAACCAGTCCATCCAAGCGTCTCACTAAGGCGATCTTGAAGGCTTGCCCTTTTATCAAAATCTTCTGGGGTTCCGAAACCACTAACAGAATACTCAACCATAAGAGTAAACTCTTGCTCTGCTTGATCGAACCCATTAGCAACTAGGTCATCTATTTCCTTTTGAATAGTTTTCTGCGGTTTTTTAAACAGTCCTTTTTTAAGAACTTTACTCTCTCCAATCGTCCCGAGTTCACCCCAATGAACGAGATGAGAACCATCATCATTTGACCAAGTTTCCCAGTATTCTTTTTTCTCTTCGGAGAAACGATAAAGTTTTAGCACGATACACCCTTGAGGCAGCTAACGCTCCGCATAACGGGCGGTTAATTGCTGGCTATAATGTGCAAGGAACGAGCCAAAGCCAGCGAGTAACCGTCCCAATGAGATAATTGGACTCCCCAACCTAATAGGTTGGTCTAACATTTACGTTGTCACACACAAAGGTTAGGTAGGAGCCCA
>NZ_JAESDJ010000006.1:0-303855 GCF_019249255.1 Alteromonas lipotrueae
CCGGTAGTAATTAGAAAGTTACTATCAGCGACAAAAATTTGTTTTTGTAAGGATAATGTCGCTCAGCTCGCAGAGCTCGCTTCGCCTTACAAAAAATCTCAGAAGCGTTGCTTTTGAAAGAAGATTTTTTGTCCCCATCGTCTAGAGGCCTAGGACACCGCCCTTTCACGGCGGTAACAGGGGTTCGAATCCCCTTGGGGACGCCATATCGTTAAGCCAACCTTCGGGTTGGCTTTTTCGTTTCTACAGCTTAATTCCTGCCGTTCTTATCGATATTCCACATACAAACTAATACCATCTTGATAATATAGCCGTGTTAACAAAGAGGTTATTTATGCAAAATTATCCTATCGGCACGCCAGGAAAACCTTGGGGTGAAGAAGAGAAAGAAGAATGGAAACAGCGCCAAACGATTAAGCGTTCGTATAATGATGAAGTGCTTAAGCAGTTAGGCAGTATTCCTGAAGGGTTTGAATTAAAGCAGTATGGCGCGTTGCCTTACGATGAGTCTCGATACCCGTTGTATGCCGTAATTCCTAAAAATATCCCTAAAGATATCCCTAAAGATATGCCTAAAGGTATGCCTACAAATATTGATGCAACCAAGCCTGCGGTGCTAGTTACTGGAGGGGTGCATGGGTATGAAACCAGTGGTGTGCAGGGGGCGCTTCAGTTTATCAATACTAAATTAAGTGACTACGCAGAAGATTTCACCATCATTGTCGTACCGTGCGTTAGCCCTTGGGGTTATGAGACTATCAATCGTTGGGATCAGTATGCGTTAGATCCTAATCGTTCATTTTACCCTAATTCTCCGGCACCTGAGTCAGCCCAGCTAATGGCATTTGTTGAATCGTTGAACTTACCATTTTCATTGCATGTCGATTTACATGAAACCACTGATACGGACAACAGTGAGTTTAGGCCTGCATTAGCAGCAAGAGATGCAACGACTCATGATAATTGGAATATTCCTGATGGCTTTTACCTGGTGGCTAATACCCAGAATCCACAAAAACAATTTCAGGAAGCTATTATTGATGCAGTTAAGCAAATAACTCATATCGCGCCTGCTGATGAAAGTGGCAAAATTATAGGTGCTGACTTACTGTCTGAAGGTGTGATTTGTTACGACAAAAAAGCATTGTATCTTTGCGGCGGAATGACAGATGCAGCTTATGTAACTACAACAGAAGTCTACCCTGATAGCGCTAATGCAACGGCTGAAAATTGTAACGCTGCCCAAGTGGCTGTAATCACCGCAGCGTTGGAATTTATAAAATAGACGTTTAGATGTTTGAATGTTTAGACGTCTAGATGTATAGTTAAGCCTTCTCGATGAGGAGGCTTACGTGTTTACATTTTCTGCATTAATTTATGATGGTTATAAACAACAACTGGTGACTGGGGATTATGAAGATAGAACCCAGTTCGACGTATTTTTAAATGCGAAGTTCGGTGTGCATGTTTGTATGTGGGCTGCCAAAGAGCCTACACAAAAAGTAATTGATGCTATGTTACATGCCTCTCTCGTCGCTAAAGGTAATTCAATAAAAAATAAGAATCTTAAGGCCAAGTATTAGTGAGTATAGTTTCCCCCTGTATTGCCAACTGTAAACTAGACGAAGACGATGTATGCACCGGATGTAAGCGCACCATCAAGGAAATTGGCAACTGGTCGAATTACAGCACACAGCAAAAGCAAAACATCCTCACCCGCCTAGAACAACAAAAGTTGGACACACATTCAAGTTAGAACAAAAGTTGGACACACACTTAAGTTAGGGTTGGACAGTCACTCAAATTTCTCCCAGGAACGCATTAATATGTATAAAATCGGACAGTCAAAAAAACGTACACAAACTCTGCTCGACACTTAAATAGCATGGTCATATAACCCGCACTTTGCTACACTCTCGCGCCAATTTTAATCACTCAGTTTTAGCGAAATTTTAGTTATGAAAATCATGCTGGCGCCTATGGAAGGTGTTGTCGACCATTTAATGCGAGATATGCTTACTCATGTGGGTGGGTTCGATCAGTGTGTAACTGAATTCGTTAGAGTAGTGGATCAAAAACTTCCCAATAAAACCTTCTACAAACTATGTCCCGAACTACATAATGGCGGCAAAACCCCAAACGGCGTGCCTGTGCGCGTGCAATTATTAGGGCAGCATCCACAATGGCTGGCAGAAAATGCTCATACTGCGGTTGATTTGGGTTCACCGGGTGTAGATTTAAATTTTGGCTGCCCTGCAAAAACCGTCAATAAAAGTAAAGGCGGGGCGGTTCTGTTAAAAGAAACTCAAGCTTTGTATGACATCGTAAAAGCGGTTCGTGATGCCGTACCAGCCTCACAACCTGTATCAGCTAAAATCCGGTTGGGATTTGAAGATAAATCTCTTGCTGTAGAAAATGCTATCGCTATCACTGAAGCGGGCGCATCTGAGCTAGTTGTGCACGCCAGAACAAAGACGGAAGGCTATAAGCCGCCAGCTTACTGGGAGTGGATTGCTAAAATAAAGCAAAATACCGATATTCCATTAGTGGCAAATGGCGAAATATGGAACGAAGAAGAAGCCAAGCGCTGCCAAGAGCAATCAGCCTGCACCAACTTAATGGTGGGGAGGGGCGCACTTGCCATGCCAAACCTAGCAAGGTGTATTCGAGATGGAGAACCGCCTATGGCATGGGAAGATGTGGCCGCATTGCTTATTCGCTATTCGGGCTATGAAATCTACGGTGATAAAGGGAAATACTACCCAAATCGAATAAAGCAGTGGTGTGGCTATTTAAAAAGGCAGTACCCTGAAGCTGAATTGTTGTTTAACGACATCAGGCGCTTATCAAAATCACAAGAAATTGTAGATGTATTAGCCAGGCAAGCCTCACACTAGACTTTTAAAATATATCAACCGCGATGTTTTGTTGATTTTGCCTAGAAAAACTCAGACCTGAACGCCTATTGAAGATACCTTCTGGCATTTGCTATGTTTGGTTTTCTGCCATATTCGCATGCAGACGCAAACACGCAAATTCGCTCAGCAGAGCCGATCGGGCCCGTAAATTTTCTTTCTAGTTTGGTTGAAAGGGTAATCCAAGAATTACCAGAGAGTTTAAGTCTGCCCAAGATAGGCTTAATTTTCTGAGGAATAGCACCTTTTTTGTCTGGGCGCATAATATGGCCGGTTTCATCTACAAGCACTAAGTAGTCGCTCAATTTAAAAGGCAGGCTGCTTTCATTAACCGGAACTTGATCATTAAACGGCATAAGCCGAGCAGGTATTTTGTTTACTTTCAATGCGTTAATTCTGTATTGAATACTAGTGAAGTTTGATTGCTCAGGTGTTTTGGCGATATCGGCTCGGATAGGGTTTAAATCGGTATAGGCCATGGTTGCCGCTAACGCATTTTCCGACAATATTGCTTGGCTTTTAAATCGGCGCTCCCAAAAATAACCTGTACATTCATCTTCTTTGTTAGCTTTTCGCGCAATAAATTCATTAAGTAAGCGCATGAACCAACTTACGCTATATAGCCGATGCCGATAAATTTCGCTTAATTCTTCAACTTTTTGAAGCTCTACCTCAGATAGCGAACCTCGGGCCTCTTCATCAAGATAACGTTGGACTAATGAGGGGCAGCGATAAAAACATTTCCACCGAAGTAACACTTCATCCATGGTCCAGTGTTCAGCTCTCGCTTTCGCAATATGCACAACGACATGAGTATGATTATGCATTACTGCATAGGCGCACAAGTCAATAGCAAAGGTTTTCGTGAGCCTATGTAGTCTATCTACAATCCACTGTCTGCGGTGGTTGTAGTTTTTGCCTGTACTAGCATCAACGCCACAAAGGAAAGATTGCCGCACACAACGTGATGTGCAGTGATAGTAAGGCGTGACTTCTAAATTGACTTGCTTGTATCGAGGTAGCGGCATTTCCATATCTCCGAGTGATTCGGAAATAATTATGCTGGAAATGCGTTATTAAACTACTGTGCTTAGGGCGGGTTTTCAACTAAACATAAGTGTCGATACGAGAACCCACTCTACTATCTGAGGCAGGAGCCGCTTGTTGTGTCTGTTGGGGCGCACCTACTTCAGTTTGCTGACTAGCACGTTGTTGCTGAATCTGTCGTTGTGGCTCCTGCTGAGGCGACTGAAGTACATTCGATACTGGTGTTGACGTTGATGATGTAACGTCCATAACAATCTCCAAATTGAGCTGACTTTCGTTCTAGCATTTAACATATAGCGGTAAAAGCATAGCACAGATTAACGTTATTTTATGATTAAAGGTGTCAATTTTTCGAACATAAAATCAGCAATAGTTGGCTGTGCTTTTGCGTTAGGATGAATACCATCACGTTGCATTAGGTCTTTTTGAAGTGCTATGTTCTCAAGAAAAAAAGGAATTTTTGTAACTTCATGTTGCTCTGACACGGTATCAAAAGTGTCGCTAAACATTTGCGTATAGCGTTTACCGTAATTAGTGGGGATCTGCATGTCTTGCACAAAAACGGTTGTATTGTCCGATTTTGCTATGCTAACAATTGCGCTCAAGTTGTCTCTAATCTTACTGATACTGTGCCCTTGCAGGCCATCATTACCCCCAAGTTCTATTAAAATATGGCTTGGTGTATGCTGTTCAATTAACCTTGGAAGCCTAGCTAAACCGCCATCAGTGGTCTCACCACTTACCGCAGCATTTACAATATCGATCGATATATTCTCGTCACGCCAGCGTTTTTGTAACAAACTCACCCAACCTTCTTGTTGATCTAACCCATAAGCAGCAGATAGGCTGTCACCTAGAATCAGTAATTTAGCTGAATTATTGGGGACGATGGTATCGGTCTGATCTGATAATGCAGATAACGGTATTAATAAAAGCAGTGTGAACAAAACGGCGCTGCGAAAACGATAAATCACGAATTGATGACCCCTATATGATAAAAACATCCAAAGTAACTAAGTCTGTAAATACGAGCGAAGGTAAGCTTGAGATCCTTCATCCTATCTCTTTTGAAGTCAAGTCCGGTGAGTCCGTTGCTATTATCGGTGCGTCAGGTTCAGGTAAATCTACACTGTTGGGGCTGTTGGCCGGCTTAGATGAAGTTTCCGAAGGCGAAATTTATCTAGATGGTGAACCACTGCATACCATGGATGAAGAGGCTCGCGCTGTACTTCGTGGACAAAAAGTAGGGTTTATTTTTCAAAGCTTTATGTTAGTGCAAAGCTTAACCGCTATTGAAAACGTCATGCTGCCAGCCGAAATTGCTGGTTTAGATAATCCTAAGCAGATGGCGAGTAAGATTCTTGAACAAGTAGGCATTGGGCATCGCGCGAGTCATTACCCAAATCAACTTTCAGGCGGTGAACAGCAGCGTGTTGCTATTGCGCGTGCTTTTATTACTTCACCTAAAATTCTATTTGCCGATGAACCTACTGGAAACTTGGATGCAACAAACAGCCATAAAGTAGAAGATCTTCTTTTTGCGCTAAACCGAGAGAAAGGCACAACATTGGTACTGGTCACCCACGATAACGAGCTTGCCGATAAGTGTGACAGGCAGTTAACTATGCAGGCGGGAGTTCTGACAGAGTCGACTCCAGTATCGCCTCTACAGCGCTCAGAGGCTGTTTAGATGGAGGCCCTATAAATGAGTATGACATCGACCTTGGCATGGCGATTATTTCGGCATGAGGCGAAGCGCGGAGAACTTACCATTATCTTGTTGGCAATTGTATTGTCGGTAGGCGCGGTATTGTCGCTGTCGTTATTTAGTGAGCGTTTGCAAGGTGCGCTAAAAGAGCGTTCAGCGGCATTTATCGCGGCAGATGCCCAGTTACGCTCTGATACACCCATTGATGAGATTTGGTTACAGCAGGCTCGAGATGAGGGGCTTAATACCGCCAAGCAGGTCACTACTCGGTCGATGGTTTTTCATCGTGACGAAATGTCATTGGTGGACCTTAGGGCTGTAAACGAGAACTATCCGCTAAAGGGCACGGTTAATATTACCGATGTGCCTTTTGGACAGAAAGAAGCGGCAACAGATTTGCCCATGCCTGGCGAAGTGTGGCTGCAGTCTCTGTTGTTTCAAACCCTGAAGCTTAGTTTGGGAGACAGTATTGAAATAGGTGATGCTGAATTCATTGTCACCAAAGTATTGGTTGATATTCCTGATGCAGGATTCAGTGTATTTAACACCGACCCCATCGCCTTGATTAGACTGTCCGATTTGGATGCAACGGCCATAACTGGGCCAGGCAGTCGGGCACGTTACGTGGGCTATTTTGAAGGCGAAAGTAGTGCTATTAGCAATTTTTACGACTGGCTCAGCCCTAACTTGCAAGATGACTTACATAACTGGCGTACGGTTGAAGATGATGAATCAGCCATTGGGCGTTCGGTAGCCAGTGCTGAGCGGTATTTTTTATTGGCGAGTTTACTTGCAATAGTGCTTGCAGCGGTTTCCATTGCGGTGGCAGCCCAGCGTTACAGTCAACGTCATTTCGACCCTGTCGCTATCATGAAAACACTCGGTGCCACAAAGCAAGTCATTCGCCGTATCTATCTTCTTCAAATTCTATTTATTACTGGGCTAGGCATTATTATTGGATTAATAATGGGCTTCATTGGCCAGCAAGTTGTGGTGTGGTTAGTTGCTGAACAAGTTGACGTAGCTTTATCAATTTGGCACTGGCGGCCAGTGCTAATCGCTGTTTTCACAGGGGCAACCTGCTCGTTATTATTCTCGCTTTATCCATTGATGCAGTTGTTTTCAATTCCTCCACTGCGTGTGCTAAGGCGTGATTTAAGCACTAATTTACGTTCTCGGACCATTCAGTATGTGGCCTCAGGCGGTGCGATATTTCTCTTGATGTGGATTTACAGCCAAGACTTGATGATCAGCCTTATTTTATTTGGGTCAGGTGTTGTTTTAGTCGCAGGGCTGCTAGGCGCTACCTTCTTGCTCATTGCAGCAGGCCGTAAATTCGGCTCGGGTAAAATGGGCCCGTGGCAGCTTGCTTGGGCGCGGATCAAGCGTCGTTCAATGGAAAATAGTGTTCAGCTGATTAGTTTTTCAGTCACTATCATGTTGTTGCTAGTTGTATTGGTTATGCGCAACGACATGGTATCGCAGTGGCGCTCTCAGTTGCCAGAAGGTACACCCAATTACTTTTTGATTAATATAACCGGCGATCAAAAAACAGAATTGGACACACACTTCAAATCAAACGGAATTACCATCGAAGAATTTTACCCGGTTATACGAGGCCGCTTTGTTGCGGTGAATGATGATAGCGTGAATACCGAAGTGTCCAAAGAAGACGATTCGAATACTGAGGGTAGGCAAGGACTCGGGCGAGAAGCTAATTTAACTTGGAGTAATTCGTTACAAAAAGAGAACGAAATTACTAGTGGTATATGGCATGGTGATAACACCGATACATTAGAGCAAGGTGTATTCGCGGTTTCAGTCGAAACGGATGTAGGTGAACGACTTGGCATTGAATTAGGCGATATGTTGACGTTCAATGTGGGCAGTGAAATTGTTAAAACCAAAGTAACTAGTTTCAGAAATGTGAACTGGCAAACCATGCAGCCTAACTTTTTCTTTGTTATTCAACCTGAAGCCATGGCGGCGTTCAATCCAACCTACATCACCAGCTTTTATTTGCCTGAAGTGCAGAAGTCAGAACTGACTACGTTGTTAAAACCATTTGCGTCAATCACCATGTTCGATGTTGATGCGCGAATTAATCAGCTAAGAGATATTGTCAACCAAGTGTCGGTGGCCATTGAGTTTATCTTAGTCTTGGTGCTAGTAGCAGGCAGTTTAGTGTTAATAGCCCAGGTCCAAGCCAGCATGGATGAAAGACGACAAGAGCTAGCTATTTTAAGAACACTTGGCGCTAAAGGCAGTTTAATCCGCAAAAGTGTAGTGTTTGAGTTTCTGATCATAGGCGTGGTTGCAGGTTTCATGGCAGCGCTCGCCAATGAGCTCAGCTTGTATATGCTGCAAACCAAGGTGTTTCAAATGACTGCAAGTCTTCACTTTGAGTACTGGCTAATTGCACCGATAGTAGGGGCAATTGTGGTAGGCGCTTTAGGTGCAGTTGGCTGCTGGCGCTTGCTTACCTTAAATACATCAGCACTGCTTAGGAAGATGGTCTAAAGGATGTATAGCTAACGAGAGTTAGGAAAGACTGTTTTAATGCCTAAGGGAGATCAAAGCGGGATGAAAGGGACAGTCACTCAAGTGAGTATCTGAAATCGGTACAAATAGTCGTACGAGTCACTCGATTAAATGTTGGACACACACTTAACTTTGAGTGTGTGTCCAATTTCGTTCTGTGTCCGATTAAGCCGGATGGTTCAAGTTAGAGTGTGTGTCCGATTAAGCCTTCGATTAAGCGTCAGTGCTTATAAATTGCTTCCAACGCACTTTGCAAAGTGGGGTAAGCAAACGTGTAGCCTGAGGTTACGAGCTTTTCAGGTAGCACTTTTTGTCCTTTTAAAATCATGTCAGAAGATTCACCCATCGCTATTTTTAATACAAAGCTTGGAACGGTAAACAAGCAGGGCCTTGAAAGCGTTTCTGCTAATGTTTGCGAGAAGAATTTATTAGTTGAAGGTGATGGAGCCGTAAGGTTGAACGCCCCATGGCAACTATCATGTTCAAGTAGGTAAGCAATAGCTGACACCATGTCCTCAATGTGGATCCAAGATAAATACTGCTCACCATTTCCTATTTTGCCGCCCAATCCTAGTTTGAAGGGCAGTGCCATTTTCTCTAGTGCACCGCCATTTTTAGCTAACACTACACCGGTTCTTAGCGTACATACCCGCGTTTCGTCGCGAGCGACAGAGGTAGCGATAGCCTCCCATTTTGCACAAAGATCGTGGGTGAACTCTTCATGAGGGGGCGTTTGCTCGGTTACCTCAACACTGCCTTTACTGCCATAAAAGCCGATTGCTGAACCAGAGATAAATAAAGGTGGTGGGGTGCCCGCACTATTAATTTTTGCGACAAGTTTAGAAGTAATATCCCATCGGCTATCGCAAATTCTTTGCTTTTGCGTGTCTGTCCAACGTTTGTCTGCAATGGGTTCGCCCGCCAAATTGATGATGGCATCGAAAATTCCAATATCATCAATGTCACTCACATCTGAAACCAACGATACATTGCCACCCAGCAGGTGCTTAGCTTTTTTGGGGAATCTCGTTATGACAGTAAACTGATGCTCGCTTTTAAACTTTTCAATGAACGCGCTACCGATGAGGCCTGTGCCACCTGACATTAAAATTTTCATACAATGTACCTATAAGAGTGACTATAAAAGTGCTTATAAAAGGTCGTGCAACAAATAATCAGCCGGTTTTATTACACGAAAGCGTTAGCGACACCGAATCAGAAAATCGCAGTGCATGCGGCTTATCCACCTCTACTTCGGCGTAACGTACTGATGAGTGTTCAGCAGCCAAACTTAATACGTCGGCGGTGAGCTTTTCGAGCAATGAAAATCGGTTGTCCTCTACCAGCTTAATGATGGCCTTGGTAATCACCTTATAGTTTAACGCGTCTTCCATATTATCGCTGTCTGTCGCTCTTTGGGCATCGTAATCAATCTTCACATTAACGATAACGTCTTGTTTATTGATGATTTCATCTTCGTTAATACCAATATAAGTTCTCAATCTCAGGTTTTTAATTTTAATTGTGGCTAAGTTGAAGGTCATTGTATTCTCGTATTTGTAGTTATGTATAAGTCACTGTAAAGTGTTTGAGATTTTTATTAGGAATGAAGCAAAAAAATGTCCATGGAATTGCGCTCACCCATAGCGAAAGTACTTATTGTCCTCGCATGTTTAGTTGTTGTGATGGCGGGAATAAAGTCCGCTAGTACGATTATGGTACCTTTCTTCTTATCAATATTTATCGCTATTGCGTGTAGCCCAATAATTCATTGGACCGGACGTTTTGGCGTGCCTAAATGGCTTTCTATCACCTTAGTAATACTAATAATTCTAGTCTTTGGATTTCTTCTTGCTGGCCTAGTAGGACAGTCTATGACGGAATTTAGAGAAAATCTTCCACAATATAGGGAACAGCTCGATACCGAATTTTCGTGGATTATAGAAAAACTCGCACAATACAATATTAACGTTAACCAAGAACTGATTGCTACACACTTAGATCCTGCCACCGCGATGTCAGTAGCGACCAATTTTATCAGCGGTATGGGCGGCGTATTGTCGAACTTATTCCTTATATTGTTAACGGTTATTTTTATGTTGTTTGAGGCAGACAGCATTCCAAAACGTCTACACATTGCATTGTCAGACCCGGATATGAAATTGAAACACATCGACCGTTTCATTCGTTCTGTAAATAGTTATTTAGCTATTAAAACCGTGGTGAGTTTAGGTACTGGGTTAATTATCGGTACGTGGCTTTATGTGATGGGAATCGACCACTTTCTATTGTGGGCTGTTTTGGCATTCATGTTGAACTTCATCCCAAACATAGGTTCGATAATTGCTGCACTTCCAGCGGTACTTATTGCTTTTGTTCAATATGGTTTAGCTTCAGCTGGCATGGCTGCGTTAGGTTTTGTTTTAGTTAATACAATTATGGGAAACATGGTAGAGCCAAGACTGATGGGGAAAGGTATGGGGTTATCTACTTTGGTGGTGTTTTTGTCTTTAATCTTCTGGGGATGGTTATTGGGTACGGTGGGAATGCTACTCTCTGTGCCTCTTACTATGGTGGTAAAAATAGCACTAGAGTCTCGAGAGGAAAGCCAATGGCTTGCAGTGTTATTGTCTAGTGCGGGCGATAAAAAAGGAAAAGCTTAAACCGGAAATTTGATAATAAACCGAGCGCCGCCAATAGGGGCGCGCTCGATAAGCAATTTACCTTGGTATATTGCAATAAGATCGCTTACTAAGGCCATACCTATGCCTTGCCCGTCGGTGTAAGTATCTAATCGTGTCCCACGTTCTAACAGGGCTTGTTTCTTATCTGAAGGTACGCCGGGACCATCATCATCAATGGTCAACACAGCCCAATTTCCTTCGTTTGTCAGCGTAACCAACACTTTTGAGTCTGCAGCCTTACACGCGTTGTCTAACAGGTTACCCACCATTTCCATAATATCGGTTTCGTCGGCTTTTATAGCGACCTTGTTAATGGCTTCAATTGTTATCGATAATTGCTTATGTTGATACACTTTATCCATAGCGTTAGCCACTTTTTGCGTAATAGGCAACAGAGGAATAGCCGCTTGCCACCCCGTTTTACCAGCACTAGCACGTTTTAATTGGCGTTGAATAATTTGGTCAATTTGGTTGAGAGATTCAACAGCTTGTTTGGGCAGCTTTTCAACCCCTAATGCTACAGCCAGTGGCGTTTTTAAACTATGGGCAAGGTCGCCCAAGCTATTCTTATAACGAGCACGCTGCTGAGATTCAGATTTAATCAGTTCGTTGATTGACTGTTTCAATGGGTTAAATTCAACGGGGTAGTGCGCATCAAGCTGTTGTTTCTGCCCGCTAGAGGTAAGTGATATTTCACTAATAAGCTTTCTTACTGGCATAAGTACAAGGCTGATACCCACAATTATCAACACAAGCAAACCGCCGGATAGGATCAGTAACCAACGCCACACCACCGATATAAAGGTTTCGCGCTCTTCATTAAACAGGTGTTTATTATTAAAAATATAAAAACGAACTGGCTCGAAGTTGCTTTCTGAGGCAAATTCAGCCGTAAACGCGTAGGCGAAATAATCGGTATTATTGTCGAAATTGGCTATGTACGATTCAACAAAAAGTTCGTTGCCCACATTGATGTTTAAATTTGGGGCTGGCAATGTGTAATCTAACGCTGAAGCCGACTGCCATACTACGTGGCCGCGAAAAACAATCACGCCCAAGTAACCAGAGCCAGGCAAGTTAAGTTGCTCTTCGTATAAAATCTCGGGCATAAAGGGAATATCGCCATCTAGCTCAAAAGCGGACAGCAACCCTAGGTTCATGAGTCTAAGTTCACTCATCTTGGCTTGAGTTAAACTTGTGGTATAGGCGTCATCTAAAATAACCACAGTAAGCGGTGCAAATAGGGCAAGTACGCCCATCGCTAATAAAATGCTCCTTATTCTCAGCGACAGTTGTTTCATAGATTATGCTTCATAGGTTACGGTTAATCCTATACCCACGTCCGCGAAGGGTTTCAATGGGTTTAAAGCTACTTTCTGGATCTAGCTTTTTACGCAATCGGCCAACAAAAACTTCAATGACGTTACTATCAAGATCAAAATCTTGGTCGTAAATGTGCTCTGTTAACTCTGTTTTCGAGACCACTTTTTGCGGATTCAGCATTAAGTACTCCATGACTTTGTATTCGTACGCAGTCAACTCGAGAGGGGCATCATTTACAGTGATTTCTTCAGCGACCGTGTCCAGCGAAATAGGACCGAACTGTATAACAGGATTTGCCTGGCCAGAGGCGCGGCGAATCAGCGCCTTAACCCTTGCCAGTAACTCTTCATTGTGAAAAGGTTTGGTAAGGTAATCGTCCGCTCCTGCATCCAAGCCTTCAACTTTTTCCTGCCAGCGATCACGAGCGGTTAAAATAAGTACGGGGCAGCGTATATCTTCTTGCCTTGCCTTTCGAATAACTTCAAAGCCATCCATTTTAGGTAAGCCGATATCAATAATAGCTAGGTCGTAGGCATACTCATTGAGTTGATAAAGCGCATGCTCGCCGTTGTCGGCCAAATCTACACTGTAGCCATGTTGTTGTAATAGGCTATCAAGCTGGGTTAGAAGGCGACTGTCGTCTTCAGCAATGAGTATCCGCATAGTTAATCCTTTGAGTTGTTCTTAGATGTTTTCACTTTTCCAGAGCGTTTGTCTACGTCAACAGAGACAACTCGCCCCGATTCCTTTAGCACCTTAACGCGGTATTTTTGATTGGTTTGGCTTACGCGAAGTACACGACCTGACTCGGCTTTTCGAGCGCGTTCTACAGCTTGGCTTTTACTTAACTCACCACTTTTTTCCTGCTGTGCATAGGCACTGCCACCACTGCCTATAAACAGTGCTAGCATCAAAGCTACAGCGCGAAGTATGTTCACCATATATCCTCACCAAAAAAGCAGGCAAAGCCCGATAGGAACCTAGTATAGAGACCTGAGCTGAACCATTACTGAATATCTGTGTAAGTCTACCTTGCCAAATAGTGCGTGTACATAAAGCTATAATAAGAATGAATATGAGACAGTCACTTAAGCAGACAAGTAATTCAACAACGTACTAGATTGGACACACACTCTAATTTCAACTTTTCGGGTGACAAAAGATACTCGTACTTGAGTGACTGTCCAATATGAAGGGCTAAGAATAAAGCGGCTTAAATTAACGAGAGTGTCTAACTTTCCTTTCGAATTTAAGTGTGTGTCCAACCTTAGTCCATCCAATCTTAGTCGGTGTGAAAAACTTACTGCAAGAGTGAATAGGTTATAGGTAGAAGTAGCAAGTGTTTTACTCTTTTACAGAGCGTGATGCCTATGTAGCCCTTTCTTAGTAAGACCTGTAGCATCTAGAGGTTTTTCTGGCACGTAGTGTGAATTGTAGTTGGGTAAGTTTATTCAAATGTATGCAACGGAGGCAATATGTCGCACGATATTAAAACGGCAATGTGGGAAGCTATGTCTAGCAGTCCAAATGTAATGGTTAGCCTTATTAGTAAAAACACGCACGCTGAACCAATGCGTGCCCAGCTCGATAAGCATGCTAATAGCGAATTTTGGTTTTACACCACTAAAGATAATCGCATCGCTGAAGGTGGCGAAGCCATGGTACAGTTTTCATCAAAAGGGCATGATGTGTTCGCATGTATTCGCGGAACATTGGTTCAGGAAACTCGCCAAGATATTATCGACAAGTATTGGTCTAACGGCGTAGAAGCTTGGTACGAGAAGGGTAAGGACGATCCGAATTTACTCATGCTGCGATTTAATTTGGCGGATGCCGAGATTTGGGAGGCTGACCCATCCCTTAAAGGAATGTTTAAATTGATGACCGGCAAAACCATTTCACCTGATGAAATGGGTGAACACGACAAAGTGACTTTGTAGCTAGAATGCTCAAATGAGTGTGTGTCCAATTTAGATTGAAGTGTGTGTCCAATTTAGATTCGCACACAAAAAAGCCTGAAAGGAATGCGTTAGCATTTCTCTCAGGCTTTTTTATGAGCAGTAATCGAAGCTGAGTGCTCAATTGACGCTCGCTATTCATGAGGCCGAGTCAGTTAACATCACGATTGCTACTGTACCTTTACTAGTTACAACAAAACGTAAAGTAGGCACAAATCGATAACCGCTGAGAGTGACCGCTAAGGAAGCACTTTCTTGTAAGGTTTAACAATTACACTTTCGTAAACACCCGCTTCAATATACGGGTCGGCATCTGCCCAAGTTTGCGCCGCTTCTAGCGATTCAAATTCTGCAACCACCAATGAACCTGTAAAACCAGCTGGGCCCGGGTCTGGACTGTCGATAGCAGGGAAGGGGCCAGCTATAACTAACCTACCTTCATCTTTTAACGTATTTAAACGTGCTAAATGCGCAGGGCGGGCCGCTAAACGATTTTCCAAACTGTTTGCCACATCGGTAGCACAAATCATATAAAGCATATAATGACTCCTTAACCCTTAGCAGTGGCGGCTTTCATAGACTGCACAAACTCACCCAATGCACTTAGCATAGCATCGTTGTCATCTAGGTTTGCTGCAATCAAGTTCACTGTAGCTGAACCTGAAATAGCGCCCGCTGCACCAGCATCAATGGCCGACTTTACTTGTGCTGGCGTAGAAATACCAAACCCAAGTAGTGGAGGTGCACATTTGTGTGCCGTTAGTTTCGCAATCAACTCAGCGGCAGGAATTTCTACAGCAGTTTCAGCGCCAGTTACCCCAGCTCTACCTAATAGGTAGGTATAGCCTTTCGAGTACTCACCAATTTTTTCCATGGTTTCATCGGTCGCATTCGGCGGAGCAATCAAAATTTGTGATATTCCATTAGCATCAGCCGCTTTTTGGAATGGTGCAGCTTCGCGAATAGGTACATCAGCAACTAAAATAGAATCTACACCTGCATCACTGGCCTTTTTATAAAAGCCATCGATAGACTGTGCCATCACTAGGTTGCTGTAAAGAAGTAAACCAATAGGCACTTGTGGGTACTTACTACGCACGCGAGTGAGTAATTCAAAACATTTAGCTACTGTAACGTTGCTTTTGTGCGCACGAATACTCGCCGCTTGAATAGTAGGGCCATCGGCGATTGGATCTGAATAGGGAATACCAAGCTCTAGTGCATCAGCACCACTTTCAACCAATTGGCAAATTATCGCTTCAGATTGCGCTAAATCAGGGTCGCCTATCATCACGAAGGGAACAAAAGCGCCTTCATTTTTTGCGTCTAGGCGCGCAAACATTTCTGCATATCTTTCCATTACAGTTTGTCCCCTAAAATTTTGGTTACATGTGCTAAATCTTTATCGCCACGGCCAGATAAATTCACCACAATAATGGTTTCTTCTTCTGCTTCGTCGGCCATATTTAATGCGTGTGCTAGGGCGTGTGAAGACTCAAGCGCGGGAATAATACCTTCTTTGCGTGCAAGCAATTGGAACGCGTTAAGGGCTTCTTCATCGGTAGCGGCAACGTACTCAGCACGGCCAGTTTCGGCTAAATAAGCATGTTGAGGGCCAACCGCTGGGTAATCTAGTCCGGCAGAAACTGAATAGCTCTCTTCAATTTGGCCTTCGTGGTCTTGCATAATGAAGGTATAAGCGCCGTGCAGTATACCTTTAGTGCCCGTCACAATAGTGGCGCCGTGCTCTTTGGTGTGCACTCCTTTACCCGCAGGTTCAACACCTACAAGGCGTACAGAAGGTTCGTCGATGAAATCAGCAAACATACCAATAGCATTAGAACCACCACCTACACAGGCAACAACCGCATCTGGTAAACGGCCTTCTTTTTCTAGAATTTGTGCACGTGTTTCTTCGCCAATCATACGGTGGTATTCACGTACAATAGTCGGGAATGGGTGAGGGCCCGCAGCCGTACCTAACAGGTAATGTGCGGTATCGTAATTAGCAGACCAGTCACGCATAGCTTCGTTTACCGCATCTTTAAGTGTGCCAGAGCCAGCATTTACTGGAATAACTTCTGCGCCCATTAGCTTCATTCGAAAAACGTTAGGCGCTTGACGCTCAACATCTTTTGCACCCATATAAATACGGGCTTTTAAGCCTAATAATGCGCATGCTAACGCTGTAGCAACACCGTGTTGACCAGCCCCAGTTTCGGCAATAACTTCGGTTTTACCCATACGCTTGGTTAATAACGCCTGACCCAGAACTTGGTTTGTTTTGTGGGCACCTCCGTGAAGTAAGTCTTCACGTTTAAGGTATAATTTTACTTTAGGGTTGCTCACCAAGTTGCGGGTTAGCGTCATTGCTGTTGGGCGGCCTGCGTAATCTTTTAATAACCCCAAAAACTCTTCGTTGAAGCTAGGATCATCTTTCGCATCTAGAAACGCTTTTTCTAGTTGGTCCAGTGCAGGAATAAGTAGTTCTGGCACATACATGCCACCGAACTCTCCAAATTTTGTATCTAATTGATTCATGCGTTGTCCTAAGTGTTAATAGCGGCGACAAATTGAAAATAGCTCGGCTAATTTTTCAGCCGACTTTTCGCCTGGGGCACTTTCTACCCCTGAATTTATGTCGATGGTTGCGCAGCCTACCTCAATGCCTTGAGCAATGTTGGCTGCGTTAATTCCACCGGCTAGAATAATTTTTTGCTTGTTGGCTATATTGTCTAACAATCGCCAATCGAAGCTTTCCCCTGTACCGCCTTTGGCATTACCTACTTGGCAATCAAGAAGTACATAATCGATATTTTCATCTTCTAATAACTGAGGTAACTGTTCAGGCAATGCGCCTTTCACGCCTTCGGCTTGCCATATTTCACAACGTGACGGCAAGGCGTCTTTCAGTTTTGTTCTATATGTTGCACCTTCGCTGCCGTGTAATTGAACGGCGGCTAGCGAAAGCGTTGCAGCTAACCTAGCAACATGGTCTATGTCATGATTCACAAACACGCCCACATAATCGCCTTCAACGGTTTCTACAATATCTTTTGCGACAGATTCGGCTACAAACCGAGGTGATTTTTCAGCGAAAATTAGCCCGCCCATGCTCGCGCCACTTCCAAAAGCAAGTTGTGCCTGTTCAACACTGGTTAACCCGCATACTTTTACCGAACCGTAAATTAAGCTTTGAACGGCGCGTTTCAAATTAGCTTGCGACATAAGTGCACTGCCTACCAAGAAGCCTTGGCAAAGCGGGCTTAAGCGCAATACGTCTTCATGGGTATAAATACCCGATTCTGAAATTACCACAAAGTCGTGTGTGGCACTTTCCAGCATAGGCACCAAGTGTTCTGTGGTGGCTAAATCGGTTGATAAGTCGCGCAGGTTACGGTTGTTAATACCAATAATGTTTGCTTCAAGAGCAATCGCGCGACGCATCTCTTCTTCGTTGCTTACCTCAGTAAGAATATCTAACGACAAGCTATTGGCTACGGTAGCGAGCTCGCGATACTGCGCATCGTCTAACACGCTTAGCATGAGCAATACGGCATCGGCATTATAATGGCGAGCCAAATAAACCTGATAAGTATCAATAAAGAAATCTTTGTTTAATACAGGTTGTGCTACACGTTCTGTAACGTAGGCCAAATATTCAAATTTACCTTGGAAATACTTCTCGTCAGTAAGCACTGAAATGCCCGCTGCATAGGGTGTGTATGCAGCTAAAATTTCGTCTAGGTCGAAATGTTCGCGAATAAGCCCTTTTGAGGGCGAGGCTTTTTTACACTCAAAAATAAAGCCAGCATTCGGTTCATTCAATGCATCAAACAAGCTTTTGTTCGAAGGCACTAAATCTGCTTTAAAGCTTTCAAGTGGCAGAGCCGTTTTTCCAGCATCAACTTCAATGCGTTTATCGGCAACAATTTTTTCTAGCACATTAGGCATCAGAGCTGACCTCCTGACTGATTTTGGCAACTTGGTTTAATACCGCCAAAGGTTTTGCATCTTTCATTGCTTGCATGGCCATTTCGGTGCCGTCTTTAAATGAATCGGCGGTACCGGTAACTTTAAGTAGTGCGCCGCAGTTCATTGCAATGGCAGCGCGATGGGCTTCTTGGCCTTCACCGGCTAATGCGGCTTCAATGTATTTCTTGTTTTCTTCTGGCTCGCCGCCCTCAATCGCCGATAATGGGTATGAGGAAAGGCCAAAGTCTTCAGCGGTGACAGTTAACTTACGAATGTCACCATGCTCAAGATCGTAAATAATAGATTCACCATGCAGAGCAAGTTCATCTAAGCCATCGCCGTGAACAATCATGGCGCGATGTTGGCCAAGAAGCATAAGGGTTTTTGCGTAAGGTTCAAGCAGTTCAGGGGAGTAAACGCCGAACACACCATGTGTTGGGCCCGCTGGATTGGCAAGTGGCCCTAGTATGTTAAATAAGGTTCTGGTCTTCAGGGCAGCACGGACGGGGGCTGCGAAACGCATGCCTGCGTGATATACCGGCGCAAAAAGAAATGTGAAATTTGCTTCATCTAAGCATTTTCTCGACAATTCCGGTGTAATTTCTAAGTTTAAACCGAATTGTTTGAACAGATCAGCCGAGCCAGACTTGCTAGATACGCTTCTGTTGCCATGTTTGGCCACTTTCACACCACATGCTGCTGCCACCACCCCTGCGGCGCTCGAAATGTTAATGGTGTTATGACCATCGCCACCTGTGCCTACAATGTCGGCAAACGGGTAAGTGGGTGCAGGAAACGGCTTGGCGTTCGCAACCATGGCACTGGCTGCTCCGGCAATTTCACCCGGAGATTCATGCTTAATCTTTAGCGCTGTGAGAACCGCTGCAATAACGGCTTCGCTTTGCTCACCGTGCATAATACTGTTGAACAACGTGTAAGCTTCGGTTTGAGACAGCGCCGTTTGTTTGATGAGTTTTTCAAGTAATGGAGTAGCGTCAAACATGGCTTTATCCTTGTTGCGTTAAATAGTCGATGCTTTGCTTCAGCAGCACACTGCCTTGAGCCGTTAATATCGACTCAGGGTGAAATTGAAAGCCCAACATTTTATCAGTATTGTTAAACACGGCCATGACGGTTTCAGTTCCATCATCGTTAACACAAGACGCACAGGGCTCAAGGGCGTCAGGTAGTGTTTGTGCGGCTAACGAATGATAACGTGCTACATGTAATGGCTGTGGCAGGTCTGTAAACATGTCTTTTTCTGAATGGGTAATAGCAGAACTTTTACCATGCATAACTTGCGTGGCGCGGCCGACAATACCGCCATAATATTCAACAATGGCTTGATGACCTAAACATATACCCAGTACTGGAAAAGTACCTGCTACTTTATCAAGTAAAGCCGGCATGCAGCCCGCTTCGCTTGGTGCGCCAGGGCCTGGCGACAGCATTAGCAGTACTGGGCTCTTGGTGGCTTGTTCTTGCATTTTTTCGAATAACATATCAGCGCACACTGTGTTGCGATATACGTTTATTTCTAAATCAAGCGCACGTAATTCATCTACCAAGTTATAGGTAAAAGAGTCGACGTTATCGAGTAAGAATAGGGTGGTTTTGTTGCTCATAGTCATACTCATGCTTGTGTCTCCGCTTCCGCTTTGAGTGCTGCGGTAACCGCGCTAATAACCGCTTGCGCTTTTGCACGGGTTTCATCGGCTTCAGCTTGTGGAACAGAGTCGTAAACCACCCCAGCGCCTGCTTGAATGAAAGCACGGCCGTTTTTCACAAACGCCGAACGAATAACAATACAGGTATCCATGTCACCTTGTCCGTTTATATAGCCTACTGCGCCGCCATAGCTACCACGACGTTTTTGTTCTACTTCACGAATCAGCGTAGCGGCACTCACTTTTGGCGCACCCACTAAGGTGCCCATGTTCATACACGCTTGATAAGCATGTAGCGCATCTAAATCGTCACGAAGTTGGCCAACAACACGGGAAACAAGGTGCATAACATGAGAGTAGCGGTCTACTTTCAATAAGTCTTTAACAAAGCGGCTTCCCGGGCGGCTTACTTTCGCCACATCGTTTCGCGCTAAATCGACCAGCATAATGTGCTCAGACTTCTCTTTGTTATCTTCACGCAAGTTAAGTTCAATGCGACTGTCTAAGTCGTGATTAATCGTGCCATCAGGGCGTTTGCCGCGAGGACGGGTGCCGGCAATGGGGTAAATTTCAACTTGGTTGCTATCACTTTCATATTTGAGTGCAGACTCTGGTGAAGCACCAAAAATAGTAAAGGCTTCATCTTGCATAAAGAACATGTAAGGGCTGGGGTTTTGTTCTTTTAAATGGGCGTAAGCAAGAAGCGGAGAAGGGCAAGGCAGTGAGAATGTACGAGAAGGAACCACTTGGAAAATATCCCCTGCAAGAATGTGCTGTTTTAACTCAAGCACATTGCTACAGAATTCTTCATCACTTTTATCTACGTTTACCGAAATGTCTCCACCGATAACAGCGTCATCAATACCTGCGCCATCAATACCAGTGCCAGAAGTTAAAGTAGGTGTCTCGGGCATAGACTGCAATTGCTGATGCAATGATTCTAAGCGCTGGGATATTCCAAAATATTGCTGGGCTACGTCTTCGCCACTAAACACGCTGCCAATCAAGTGGGTTTCGCGAGTTTGGTGATCTACCGTAATAAGGGTTTCAGCCAAGTAAAAAACAAAATCTGGACAATCATTATCGCCATCTTCTACATGAGGAAGCGATTCAAATCCCGCTAGCATGTCATAGGCAAATACACCGCCTAAAAAAAGCGCGTGGGGATGTTGACGAATAGGCGTGATTTTTTTCACGATAATACGCAAGGTATCCATTACGCTGGCAGACTTTAAACGGCTATCTTCGTCTAACTGCGCATCAGCAGGTTCACATAACAAGGTGACCGATGTGTCGGTACTGTCAACGCATGTTACCCCATCAGGGCACTGAGATTTAAATATTGGCAACACGGAAGCGCCGTTTTCCGTAAGGGCTTTTACGTCAACACGGTTTCCAGTGCACTCTAGGCGTAAAGCCGCTTGTACCATTAATAAACTTTGTAAATCGTCTTTCGAATCGATTTCTGCCGACTCTAATAACAACGCATTAGGACGTTCGGCACAAATGTGTGCGAAGGCTGCAAGAGGGTCGTCGATGTAATGCCCAACCTGCTCAATTGTTTCGACTTTGCCTGGGGTTGTGCCCAGTTCCGCTAAACTCATTTTTGCCACTCTCCGACTGCAAAAAGATAAAAAAAAGGCCCGTAAATACGGGCCTTTTGTGTTTTATTCACGCACAAATGCGCACACCACCCGTTAATCGAGGGAGTGACACCACCAAGAAGCAATAGTTGTTGCAGTTGTGATTGTCATTAATTGCATGAATAAACTCGTGTTTGGTTCAATCTTGTACGAACATCGATAGTTATCGAAGGCGTAAATCTGTATACTTGTGCGTATAGAAGAAAACAAATTCACCTTTGTGTCAACCAATTATTGAAAAGCCTTTGAAAATAGATCTCCACAGCCATACAAAATTCTCCGATGGGCACCTCACTGTAGAGGAGCTTATACTGCGTGCGCACACCATGCAGGTTGACGTACTAGCCATTACCGACCACGACACAGTGGCAGGATTAGAAACGGCGCATAACACGCAGGCGAAACAAAAACGGCCTTTAAAGATTATTGATGGTGTTGAAATTTCCACCAATTGGCATGGTTTCGATATTCACGTTGTGGGGTTAAATGTTGATAGAACCAACCCAACATTTCTAGCGCAACTTGAAGGTCAGGCTCATACTCGAAAAGTAAGAGCAGAAAAAATAGCGGAAAAGTTGGGCAAGTGCGGGTTTGAAGGGGTACTTCCTCGGGCCATTGCATTAGCCGGTGAAGGGCAGGTAACCCGCGCACATTTCGCGCGCGTGCTGGTGAATAACTATGGCGTTGGCACCATGAATGCAGCCTTTAAAAAGTATTTAGGCAAAGGCAAGCGAGCAGCGGTAAAAGCAGAGTGGCCAAGTGTTGAAACTGCCATCGAGTGGATTCACGGCGCGGGTGGACAAGCCGTACTTGCACACCCCGTTCATTACGATATGACCGCAAAATGGTTACGCCGATTGGTCGATTTATTTGCCCAAGCGGGCGGCGATGCAATTGAAACTGCGTTTCCTGGTATTAGCAAAGACAAGCAAGCGCTGGTGAATGAACTCGCCGCTAGCCATAATTTATTGGCCTCGGCAGGCTCAGATTTTCACTTTCCATCGCGATGGACAGAACTAGGTAAAAATTTGGGTATTAGCAGTAGCTTAACGCCTATTTGGCACGATTGGCCTGTGGTCTCAGGGGTTGCAGACGCTGTGAACCAATCTGCACCTAGTATTAACGATTAGCGGCTCGCAGCGTGGTATTAGCTGCCTTCTTTCGCTAAACAATAGCCAAGCAATAGGCATGAACAGGACATTATCATGAGTCAGTTTTTCTATATTCATCCTGAAAACCCACAGCAACGTTTGTTGAACCAAGCTTGTGAGCTTATACGTGAAGGGGCGGTAGTGGTTTATCCTACCGACTCTGGTTATGCCATTGGTTGTCAGATGGAAGATAAAAAAGCCTTAGAGCAATTATGCCGCATTCGAGATATTGGCAAAGACCACAACTTCACCCTGATGTGCAGAGATATGTCTGAATTATCTATTTACGCAAAAGTGGATAATACGGCATTTAGACAAATTAAAAATAACACGCCAGGTTCGTACACGTTTGTACTAAAAGCCACCCGTGAAGTGCCTAAGCGTCTGCAAAATCCAAAGCGTAAGACCATTGGAATTCGTGTGCCCGATAACGCCATTGCATTAGCGCTACTTGAAACCTTAGGCGAGCCGCTAATGTCTACCTCACTTATTTTGCCAGGCAATACCATGGCAGAATCAGACCCTGACGTTATTCGCGATAATTTAGAAAAGCAGGTGGGGGTGATTATTCACGGCGGGTATTTAGGTGAGCAACCTACCACCGTAATTGATTTATCTGAAGATACCCCTGTCATCATGCGCCGTGGTACCGGCGACCCTGCTCCGTTTGAATAGTATATTCAGATGAGCAGTGAGCAATCGCCCATTCAGCAGCCGCTTCCGCTCGCATTTGTTCATGGTGAGGCGTTAATTGAAAAGCCTGAAGACTTATTTATACCGCCTGATGCGCTAGAAGTTATTTTAGAAACGTTTGAAGGGCCGCTCGACCTTCTGCTGTACCTAATACGAAAACAAAAATTCGATATTATTACCTTGCCGGTGGCGACAATCACTAAGCAATACATGGAATATGTTGATGCCATGATGTCGTTAAAGCTAGAACTAGCGGCTGAATACCTGTTGATGGCCGCTATTTTAGCCGAAATAAAATCACGGTTATTGCTACCTAAACGAAGCAGCGATAGCGAAGAGGAAGAAGATCCACGCGCTGAACTTATTAGGCGGCTAAAAGAATATGAACTCGTGAAAAAAGCCGCTGAAGATTTGGATGTTCAACCTCGTTTAGAACGTGACATATTCGATACTCATGTACTGACAGCAGAGAGTGTTGCGCCAGTGCGAATTGAACCAGAGATAAGCCTAGCGGAAATTGTACTTGCGTTTAGTGGAGCAATGAAACGGGCAGCTGCCTTTGAACACCATACTATTGCCCGTGAAGCCCTAAGTACGCGTGAGCGTATGTCGATGATACTCAGTTTGTTAAACGCCAGTGAATTTACGCCACTTGAAGGGTTATTCACGGTGGAAGAGGGGCGCGCTGGTGTGGTGGTCTGCTTCCTAGCCATTTTAGAGTTGGTAAAAGAACAACTGATTTTTTGCATTCAGGCAGGTCCTTACGCTCGAATTCATGTAAAATTAGGCAGCAGCGTTGAGTAATAATGAATAAAATTAAAACAGCTCAATTAAAACAACTGGTTGAAGCCGCCATATTCGTCGCCGATGCCCCTGTGTCTATTCAGCAATTAAGAGACACGGTGCTAAGTGACTTCGCGGTAGCAGAGAGAACCTTAAAAGCAGTTATTAATGAGCTAACCCTAGATTATCAACCTAGGGGTATACAATTAGTTAAAGTAGCCAGTGGCTACCGATTTCAATCTGTGGATGCGTTAAGTCCATGGTTGAGCAAACTATGGCAGGAAACTGCCCCAAAGTATTCCCGTGCTATGTTGGAAACTTTGGCACTTATTGCCTATCGTCAACCTATTACTCGCGGAGAAATTGAGCAAGTAAGAGGCGTAGCGGTAAGCAGTAGTATAATGAAGACACTCACAGAACGAGAATGGGTAAAAGTTGTGGGGCATAAAGAAGTGCCAGGTAGGCCAGCATTGTATGCCACCACCCATACTTTTTTAGATTACTTTTCGCTTTCATCATTATCGGAGCTTCCAAATTCCGATGCCTTTGATGAAATGGCAAAGAGTATTGATTCCACCTCGTCGCTTAAGGTGTTAAATGAGGCACCGTCTGAGGTAACAGACCGTGCGACCGAAAACAAGCAAATAAAGAGTGATACAAATGACTGAAAAGTTGCAAAAAGTACTAGCTAACCAAGGGCTAGGCTCGCGACGAGAAATGGAACGTTGGATAGAGCAAGGCCGCGTTTCTGTGAATGGTACATTGGCAACATTGGGCGACCGTGTTGACGAAACAGGGCAGATTCGTGTTGATGGGCATTTGTTGTCTCGTCAAACTGAACAGCCTGTATGCCGGGTTTTAATGTATAACAAGCCCGAGGGCGAGTTATGTAGCCGCCACGATCCTGAAGGGCGTGATACGGTGTTTGACCGTTTACCTGCTATTCGTATGGGCCGCTGGATTGCGGTAGGGCGTTTAGATATGAACACGAGCGGCCTATTGTTGTTTACCAACGATGGTGAGCTTGCAAACCGGTTGATGCACCCTAAGTGTGAAGTAGAGCGGGAATATGCTGTTCGTGTATTTGGTGATGTAACACATCAAACGTTAAATACCTTGAAAAAAGGTGTTCAACTTGAAGATGGCGAAGCTAAGTTTTTAAGTATCTCGGGTAAAGTCGCTCCTCCAGGCTCAGAAGAAGAAAGCATGAACCGTTGGTTCAACGTTACGCTTAAAGAAGGACGTAACCGAGAAGTACGTCGTTTGTGGGAATCACAGGGTGTACAGGTAAGCCGATTAATCCGTGTTAAATACGGTCCAATGGACTTACAAAAGCGTTTACCTCAGGGAGCTTGGGTAGAGCTGGGTTTAGAAGACGTAAACTCACTACGGGACATTGTGCAATTACCTGAAGAAACGCAAACTATGGTGGATGTACGCCAAGGCAAATTAGATCATGCACGTTTAAGCCGTATGCGTCGCTCTGTGAAAAAACACAAGGTACGTAAAGAGAATGGCGGTGTTAAAAAGCGGGTAGCGAGAACGCCTAAGCGTTAATAACAGTGTGAAATAGTAGATTAGAAAAAGCGGGCATTGCCCGTTTTTTTTTGCAGAATTATCTTTCGTGCACAGCTATGCCATGCAAATATGGGGGCTGTGCGATGTTGAGCATGTATGCGCTTCTAAAGCCTACACCTAAAATAATTAGTCGCAATTAGTCCCAGCAGCAATACCATATTCACGCGCTTTAGCATTTATTGATTCGCGGTTTTCAACAACATAGCGATTAAGTTTAGTGAGCACTTCTGGTTGAGACTGAGTAGAGACACGATACTTTACCCCATTAGCAGGAACATTCTTTGCGATCGCCACTAAATCTTCAGGCAAGCCCTGCGATACCAATTCACTTTTAATCGTCGCAATATTTAAATCAATAGCATCCACTAACCCTTTCAAAAGCATGCGAGTAAGAATACGAACCGAACGCTCATTGGCGATAGTCAGCGTGCCGTCTGAACGCTTTTCTTGCCATTTTTCGGCAGGGGTAAAGCCGTTTAATAAACCGAGCCGAGTAACTTCATCCATTGGCATGTCACTGTTTTCGGCGAGCACAACCGAGGTATCGCATACGGTAATTAGCGCTTCACCGTAAATCAGGCCTGGGGTACCACTTTGGGTCCACCTAGGGTTATCAGGTAAGCGAAAATCAATGGCATTGTCTTCGAACCAGTGATTGAAGCGTTGTAAGGGAAGGGGGATGAACTCAAAAGAAATATGATGTACATCACCAAAATCCGCCATGATGTCGCTTAATAACCCGCGATGTGGCGTAGTGGTAAAGTCCATCACAGGGAAGTAATTCATGGCTTCAACACCGACTCGTAGGTGCTTAACATTAGAGGCTGTAGCTAAGTTACTGACAGGGAAGCAGAAAATTATCAGCAGGAAAAAACGGTTAAACATTAGGGCTTCACGGCATGTGTTTCATGGCGGGCAGGATACTTTTTCACAGATCCATTTTCCACTTTTATATCCTTTTCGATGCAGATGGGCGAATTGTTGTGTCAATGCCGACGGCCTTGAAATGTAGATTAACTTTTTTCAATGAATTCGATCTCCCCGAGGTTTGAGTGCGTAGGAACAACACATCAATGATTTGATAAACGTGCACAAAAAAGGAGACTGATATGAAAGATATGCCTCAGTTAGGAATGGGAACATTCCGTTTGGAAGGTGATACTGCACTCAATGCTGTAACTGATGCGCTTGATGTAGGTTTCAGGCATGTAGATACCGCACAAATATACAAAAATGAGGAGCTCGTTGGCGATGCGATTAAAACCAGCGGCATTACACGCTCCGATTTATTCATTACCACCAAGGTGTGGTACGAGTCTTTAAGTGAAGATAAGTTTATTCCTAGTGTTCACGAGAGCTTGTCGAAGCTAAAAGTTGAGTATGTTGATTTACTGCTTATTCACTGGCCTTACCCAGGTAATGACATTTCTTTAGAAGATTACTTGATGCGCTTGAAACAAGCTAAAGAGCTTGGTCTTACGCGCCATATAGGGGTGTCTAACTTCACAATAGATCAGATTAAACAGGCTGAGAAAATCCTAGGTAAGGGAGAGATTTACACCAACCAAATAGAGCTGCACCCGTTTATGCAGAACCGTCAAGTTGTACAAGCCTGTGAAGAGCGCGGTATCGGCGTAACGGCTTATATGCCATTTGCCGTCGGTGATGTAATGAAGGATGACACATTAAACGCTATAGCCGATGCGCATGACTCCAGTCCTGCTCAGGTGGTATTGGCATGGTTAGATAAAAAAGGGATTAACACCATTCCTTCTTCAACCAGCAAAGAGCACTTGGCGCAAAACTTCTCTTACACTGATATCTCACTCACAGATGATGATATTACCCGCATCGATGAGCTAGATAACGGTGAGCGCATCGTTAATCCAGACTTTGCGCCTAACTGGGATTAAAGTTTGGGTGGAATAAGCCAAACCTAAATTTGAAGAGTAATTAAAAAGCGCGATAAAACGATTTCCCTTACTTCAAAAGATAGAGGGAAGTCGTTGTTTTTAATTTTTTATGGGCGTTGACGTTAAAAAAGCGTATAAAGCCGGCATCCGCAAGAAGCTATCTTCTTCAGAAAGTAAAGTGAAAATTTACTAAGACTCACTACCAATAGTTTGATACCTTGGCTTGTAATAAAGCACGAGGAAACACAATGACTTTATATAAATTATCATGGATGATTTTTCTACTACTCGCAAACCATTTTGTATTAGCTCAAGAAACCTATTTCAAACATCAGTCCCTAGTAAATACAGAGCAAACGCCATCAACTGTTTCTTCTTCTCACGTAGCCACCGACTCATTTGTCGGTTGTATTGATTACAAAATAACTTATAGCGGCGTGAATGTACTTGATGAAGAAGCTCAAAGCAAAATCGCATTTTTAATAGAAAACAATACCGAAAATTTGGGCGTTAATAAGTCCTACTGCTTCAATGAGTTCGGGGATAAGTTGGAAATAAATTACAATGCCAACGTCGCGGATAAAACATGGTACTTTGCTGACACTAACGAGGAATACACATTATTTAAAAGCGGTATCATGAAATTTGGCGTAAATAATGTGGCAGAACCTGAGGGCTTTGAAGGTCTAGCGATTAAAAAACTTGAGGTTTTAGGACCTCAAAAAGAAATCTTGGGTTATCAAACTAATCAGGTATTGCTGGTAAGAGAGTCAGGAATAAAAACGGAATTCTGGGTTAGCGATAAGCTACTCCGTCATCCACTATCATACCAAAACAATAAATTTGGTTACGCCAACGAAATCTATGACGTAATAAAGGGAGTCCATCTTTATCAACGCAAAGTGATAGGCGATTTATTCATAATAGAAGAAGAGGCTACTGCCATCCACGCTGGTTCGCCGGATAAAGAGCTATTCATATTACCCAATGTGGATCTGTATCATTGGTAGGGTAATAAATACCCTATATCGGGGGCGCCTATTGTGTTTACTAACTACAATAATGAAGGGCTTCAACTGAGCCCATCGTCATTTGTAACCATAATATGTTTAATGATTTTCGCCGGATTACCGCCAATAACAACGTTGTCACCAAAGCTTTTGGTGACAACAGCCCCTGAAGCTACCACCACATTATTGCCTAAGGTAACACCTGGATTTATTACCGCCATACCGCCAATCCAACAATTGTGACCGAGAGTAATTGGCTTTGCGAACTCGATACCGGTTTGTCTAGATGTTGGATCGATAGCGTGTGTGGCAGTGTAAATACCTACTTGCGGTGCAATCATACAATTGTCACCAATAGTGACTTTAGCGGCATCCAATATGACGCAATTAAAATTAGCGTAAAAGTTTTCACCCACATGGATGTTTTCGCCATAGTCACACTTGAAAGACGACTCTATGTATAGGCGTTTGCCCGTAGTGCCAAAAAGCGCCTTTAATTGACGAGTGCGGGCTTTGTGTTCTGTTTGACAGGTAGCATTAAGCTCGTCCAATTTTATCCTGCAGGCCTTGCGTAATCCGGTTAACTCACGATCGCTAGGGTAGTAGAGTTCACCGGATAACATTTTCTGTTTTTCGTTCATGCCAATCTACATTTGGAATAATACCAAGACCTTACTTGCTAGATGAATAACTGACAATCACTTTTTCTTGTAGAGCGGCGTTAGCAATATCCATATTTACAGGGCGTTCAAGAATTATTGAGCCGCCGATAGAAACATCAGCGTCGATGGTGAGCTTAGGTTTTGTGCTATTTCTTTCCAGCCAGCCTTCATCACGCATCTTATATATAATGTCGCCCTTAACTAAGGTATCGCCTTTAAGGGTGATGTCTCCATTCATACTTTCAATATTGTTCTCAACTACGCTGTCTACAATTTCAATATCACCATTAACCGTTTCTACGCTGCCTTGAATGGTACTTTGCTTTTCAATGTTTATATCGCCGTTAACGGTTTCAATACTGTTAGTTACATGCAGATTCGATCCCGCATCAAGGTCGCCATTCACGATGTTGATGTCGTCAATGCGTACATGAGAACCTATCTCTACACCGCCGTTCACAACGCTAATATCTTCCGCTTGTGCATGATCTTCAATCGATACATTGCCATTGACCGAAGAAAGATCGCCTACCGAGCGATGTTCTGCTACATCTACACTACCAAACACGCTACTTATATCCTCTCCCTCTTGGGCACTGGCATTACCAACATGAATTACGCAGCCCGAAAGGATTGTTGTCGCTGCAAAGCATAAAGTGCTGGCAATAAGTGTTTTTTTCATCGTGAAGCCTTTTCAGTGTTGTTTAACGTTCTAAATTACTCATTAATGTATGTTTTTCTATCACAGAGCATGCCAAGATAAAAATAGTATAATTATCAATGTTTTAATAGTTTCCGTGTCATCTCTCAACCATAGTTTTTGATGACTTCACTAGATAATAGCGAAATACACCAATTGTTCGGCATTCAAGTTATTTCTATTTGAACAGCTGAGCGTTGTGAAAGGCTGTTAGTAAAAGCAGCTTTGATAACTAATCAAAAACTATGAGAATTGGACACACACTCAAATGATAATAAATGTGAAATATCATATGTGTTAACCTGTTATTATCTTAATTCAGTAAGTCACTTTTCCTACAAGGTCTAAATTATGATTGTTATTCACCATAACCCCGCCTGCGGCACATCTCGTAACGTGCTTAAAATTATTGAAGATGCTGGGTACTCGCCAATTGTTGTAGATTATTTGAACGAAGGTTGGACCCGTTCTCAGTTACTTGGTTTATTTGCAGCTGCGAACTTAACCCCTAGGCAAGCACTCAGGACAACAAAGTCACCGGCAGAAGAGTTAGGGTTACTGGATGAGTCTGTATCAGACGATATTTTGCTTGATGCTATGTTGGTACATCCAGTTTTGGTAAATAGGCCTATAGTTTGCACAGAAAAAGGCGTAGGGCTTTGTCGGCCTAGTGAAAAAGTACTCGACTTACTACCTTCCTGGCCATCAGGCCCTTATTTTAAAGAAGATGGTGAGCAAATATTAGATGAACTTGGTAAAAGGATGTAATTTATGCACGACAAACATTCGCAGTTAAAGCGAGCGAAGCAAAATGCATTAATTTGCTTATTGATAGCCGCGGGTGTTTTCGTGATAGCCATTGTCACACAAGTGTATGTTCCCAGCTTGGCTAGTGCTAAATGGTTGGGGCTGATAAAAATGGCTAGTGAAGCTGCATTAGTCGGTGGGCTCGCCGACTGGTTTGCGGTAACAGCGCTTTTTAAACCGATACCTGCTGGGTATCCCATTCCTCATACCAATATTGTCGCGAGCAATAAAAGAGTGATAGCGCAAAACTTATCACTATTTGTTAAAGAAAAATTCTTTCATGCTAGTGCCATTGAAAGCTTAATTGCATCTAGTCAACCTGCCAAAGGGGCAGGGCGATGGTTGGAAGACCCTCAACATGCGAAAAAATTAAGCCGATTTTTATGTGATGCACTTGCCGGCATTCTTCGCCTAGTGGATGACAAACCAGTTAAAGCCTTTATCGGCAAAACAGCTGAAAAAGGAATTAATCAACTCGACTTACAACAGCTTATAGCCACTGTGTTGAGCAGTATTACCCGAGAGCGGCATCATCAGCTTGTATTAGATAAGCTGCTAGGGAATGTTGCTAAATTGATGGGTGAGCCTGAAACGCAAGAATATATTGCTGCCACACTCATAGATTGGCTTAAAACAGAGCATAACCGTTTAGAAAAACTACTTCCTTCAACCTGGTTGAGTGAGCGGGGAGCACTTATTGCGGTAAAAGCGGTTTCTCGCGTACTTGATGACGTGTACGCCGATGATAATCACCCTTTGAGACATGCGTTTGACGAGCAGGTAAATGACTTTTTACACGAAGTGCAAACCAGTGACTCGATGGCTCAACGTATCAACAATTATAAAGCGCAACTGGTTCATGATCCCGCCCTTAAAGCGTTTTTAAATAAAAGCTGGGTAGCGTTACATAGCCGAATGCTTGAATCGTTAACGGCTGAAAATGGTAAAGCAGAAACTAAAGTGATGCATTGGTTAAATGAATTAGGCCGTTCTTTAACCACCGATGAGCGCTTATCGAGCGCATTCGACCGGCATATTGGTGAAGCTGGAAAGTACATGGCACCAGAGTTGGCAGACTTTTTAACCAAGCATATTGAAGACACCATAAATAGTTGGGATGAAAATGAGATGGCTGAGCAAATTGAGCTAAATATTGGGCGCGATCTTCAGAAGGTACGAATTAACGGCACCTTGGTGGGAGGCTTAATTGGCGCATTGTTATTTGGTCTAGAGCAAGTTATCGCACTTACGTCGCAATAGAGAATGTTGGGTTATGCGATGTTTTAGACAATAATTGAAGAGGGAGCACGTTCTAAAGCCTGTGCTACTGCGCTTTAAACTTACTATTTATGCTTCAGGCTTTAGATTGAAGACTAGTGAGTCTGCCGCTACTTTACCCTTAAGGCCACCTTCCAGCGGTTCACGTTCAAGCAGAGTAATAGAATAACTAGCGTTGTATAGCCGAGCTACTTCTGTTTCGTCAACGCAAAATGGAGGGCCAGGAATGACGCTTTGGTCATAATCGAAGCTTATCAAAAGGATGGGGGCGCATTCGGTGATATCACAAATATGCGCTGCATATTTCTCGCGAAGCTCGGTAGGCAAAGCAACCAATGCAGCCCTGTCATAAATACCGGTTACGCCACCCAGTGTTTTGTTGGTTAGCTCAAAAATATCACCAACAAAAATACTTAGTGGTCCATTTTTAAAAAGCTTAAGGCTACCTACGGTTGTGATCTCTGGCTCAATATTCAGTTCGGTGAATAGCTGCGTAATTGCAATTTCACTTAATTCAGCACCTACCACTTCGCAGCCATTAGCAAGCAACCAATGAATATCCTTAGTTTTACCGCACAAGGGGACGAATACTCGCGGTGTGGTAGGAGATAATAAGGTATCAGCATATTTAACTAAAAGCGCATTGCCCTCAGGTTCATGGAAACCAATTTCATTTTTATGCCACTTACTGTGCCAAAAATCATGTTCCATCAATATATTCCTTAACGTGTGAGGGCTACAGACAAATCGAGGGGATAAACTTGTTTAAAGCAACTTGTGTAAACCTCTAACTAGCTAGGAGCAATCTGTTAATAAACAAACGCTCCTTCGCTATATATCTGTTGGTACTTACTGTTGCTATTTAACTGTCTAGCGGCGTATTAAAATCTTCAGACAGTTCAAAGTCACCTTCTACAGACGTTACTTTGCCGTCTTCAAATGTAATAACCATTTGCTTTTGGAAATCTTCACCGCGTTTTTTCATGCCGCGTTTCATATCGTAAACGTAGTACCAGGTATCATCATCGAAAGAATCTTGTACTACTGGGTTACCAAGTACGTAGATAACCTGTTCTTTAGTCATGCCGATGCGTAGTTTAGAAACGTCTCGTTGATCGAGAAAGTTACCTTGAGGCACATCAATACGATAAATCCAGTTAGAACAAGCGCTTGATGTAAGGGTTAAACCTAAAATTATTAATAAATGTTGCAACTTCATGCGTAAATCAGTCCAGTATTGCTTTTTCTTCGTTACCCAACAGCATACAAGCGGGTGGGGTGCGTTAATGTAAGCACGAAGGCATGCTACATCGACAAGTATGACCAATCAACTGCATTTTAGTTCGATTGCGCGCTTTTCAACAACTCTTTTGCGTTAGCAAGGGCCGACTTGGTTACTTTGTCGCCAGCTAACAAGCGTGCTAATTCATCCACTCTATCTTGTTTCGTTAACGCCAACATTTGTGTTTCAGTACTTTCACCGTCGGTAAGCTTAGTTACAAAGAGTTGGTTATGCGCTTGAGCAGCAACCTGAGGTAAATGGGTAACGCACATGACTTGTACCTGTTTGCCTAAACGGCGAAGCAACCCACCCACAATCGACGCGGTAGGCCCGCTAATGCCCGTATCTACTTCATCAAAAATCATAGTAGGCGTCGCATGGTTATCGCTGGCAATAACTTGAATGGCTAAGCCAATTCTTGAAAGTTCACCACCAGATACGACTTTATCTAGTTTGTCAGCTGCTTGGCCGGGGTTAGTAGAAACTTTAATTTCTACCGAGTCTTGGCCTAAAGCTGATGGCTTTTTAAACTCATCGTAATTGACTTCAATGGCTACCTTAGCGTGAGGCATGTTCATTTGATGAATTTGTGTTTCAATTTCACTAGCCAAATAATTTGCAGCTTTTGATCTACATTCAGACAATACTTTCGTTTCACTTAGATATTGGGCTTTAAGTACATCTACTTCATCTTCTAGTGTGGTCAATAAAGACTCTTGATCGCCTAACGACGCAAATTCGCTGGCTAGGGATTGGTGGTGCGCAAACAATTCTTCAGGCATAACGCTGTGCTTACGGGCTAATTCCATCGCTTTAGCGTACCGAGCTTCTACCTGCTGTAAACGAAGAGGGTCTATTTCTAGGTCATCGCAATAGTGGCGCAATTCCCCAGCCGCTTCTTCAACCTGAATGGCCGCTTCATTTAACAACACAAGAATAGGGCTTAAACTGGCATCGTGAGATTCAAGTTCGCCCAAACGGTCTATGCTATTTTGTAATATAGACAGTGCGTTGCCTTCGTCACTTTCGTACAAGTGATAAAAACTAGTTTGTGCTTGCTCTAGCAAACTTTGCCCATTGCTTAAACGCTTATGTTCAGTTTCGAGCTCTGAAAACTCACCGTCTTCTAAGGCAAATTCGTCTAGCTCTCTAACTTGATAAGTAAGCAATTGCAATCTGTCTTCACGCTGCTGAGCTTGTGCTTGTAGCTCGCTAAGCATTTTTTGCTTTTCACGCCATAAGGCAAAGTGTTGTTTTACATTTGAAAGGCTGTCTTTATGGTTGCCCACAGTATCAACAAGCTGGCGTTGATAATCTTCTTTCAAAAGTTGAAGGTGAGTATTCTGACCATGTATAGCAAGCAAGTGTTGGCCTAAGCCTTTCAATTGCTGAAGTGACGCTGGAATACCGTTAATAAAGGCTTTGGAACGGCCTTCTTTCGATATAACTCTACGGATGAAACAGCTGTTTTCATCCTCGTCTGAGGTGAGTTCATGCTCATCGAGATAGCGCTTTGCATTCGCATTTGTGGCCAATGCAAAATGAGCAATAATTTCTGCTTTAGACGCGGTGCTTCTTACGGCGTTTGCATCAGCTCGCTCGCCTAAGCACAAGCTTAAAGCATCAATGGCAATAGACTTACCGGCACCGGTTTCCCCTGTGATGGCAGTAAGCCCTTTTTCAAGATTAACTGACAGTTGCTTAACCACTGCAAAGTTACTAATAGAAAGATGCGCTAACATAACTATACTCGATGTTTATACAGTATGTGTAAATATATACAGTATTTTGCGCATGTAAAGAGGCGGGGTAAAATTAATTTACTTCTTTTGCTTTACTCAATAAAGCTTACTACCCCAGCCTAACTTTTTGCGTAACACATTGAAGTAGCTGTAACCCTTTGGATGCACTAAATAAAGTTTATCTTCACTTTTGTTGATGCGTATTTCATCGCCAGGAAGTACAGGAAGTACAATGTGGCTGTCGCAACTTATTTGCAGTGAGTCGCTGTTAACCTTCGATACTTTCATCGACACTTGGCTATCAGCGTCTACCACAATCGGTCTGCTGCTTAGTGTGTGGGGAAACATAGGCACGAGTGTAAGCGCATCAAGCTTAGGCATGATGATAGGTCCACCTGCCGACAGTGAGTAGGCGGTAGAGCCAGTAGGCGTCGCAACAATTAGCCCATCGGAGCGTTGGCTGAACACAAATTGGTCATCTATATAAATTTCAAATTCCATCATGTGCGCCACTTTTCCGTGGTGAAGCACCACTTCGTTCACCGCGGAATTGCTACTTTTTAGTTTTTCATGACGATATACGCCCACATCTAATAAAAAGCGTTTTTCAACTACGCATTCACCTTCAAAAATGAGATCAAGTTGCTGAACGATTTCATCGGGGTGAATATCGGTTAAAAAACCCAAGTTGCCTCGGTTTACGCCTACTACATGGATATCAAAGCGTGCCAATACTCTTGCTGCACCTAGCATACTGCCATCACCGCCTACTACTACGGCAAGGTCGGCTTCTTTACCAATGGTCACTAAGTTGCATGCTCGATGGTTATCACTTTCTAATTCTTTTGAGATGCTCTCTTCAACCAATAATTCACAGCCTTTTGCGGTGAGGTATTGGGCCAATAGATTTAAGCTGTCGTGCGTAGCAGCGTGTTGAGGTTTGCCAATTAAAGCAACGGTTTGATAGGGCATGTGGTGCTAATGTGTTTTCCTTACTGGTGTCAGGACATTAGCACAGATATTTTCCGAATGGAAAGCCTTAGCGTAACGTTTATCGGGCTGTCCAGCCGCCATCCAGTACCATGGTTTGGCCGGTAATATTGCGTGCACTATCCGACATTAAAAATGCCGCTGTGTCAGACAACTCATCTACGCTAATAAACTGCTTTTTAGGCATGGGCTCAAGCATTATTTTGTTGATTACTTCCTCTTCTGTAAGATTGTTTTCTTTGGCCTGAGAGGCAATCTGCTTTTCGACCAACGGTGTTTTTACATAAGCAGGGCATAGGGTGTTGATGGTGACATCACAGTCGCCGGTTTCAAGGGCGATAGTTTTAGCGAACCCCAGCAGGCCATGTTTCGCTGACACATAAGCCGATTTATAAGGGGATGCCACCAGTGAGTGAATTGAACCAATGTTGATTATTCGCCCAAAGTTTTGCTCGCGCATGTTAGGTAAAAACGCTTGGGTTAAAAGCGCGGGGCCAACCAGCATAATATTAATTAATTGCTGCCATTTTTCAGGTGGGAAATCTTCAATGCGTGAGACATGCTGAATACCGGCATTGTTAATCAACACATCTACTTTTTGCTCTTTGAGCAAGTCGGGTAAAGCGGCTACTTGCTGTGCATTGCAAACATCAACTTCAATAGCGCTGGCACTGCCGTTTTCTCGTATAATATCGTTCGCAGCACGCTGTGCGGCTTGTTCGTTAATATCGGCAATAATCACATGATGTCCCGCTTTTGACATTGCTTGTGCTATACCAAAGCCAATACCGCTTGCGCCACCAGTTATAAATACAGTTCGTTTAGTCATTATTTGCAGTTCCTGTATTCGTCGTTGGTTTATTGATAGCGCCTGTGTTAATGCCTTTAATCATATTGGCCACAGCAGAAATTTGCGCGCCTTTTCGATTTGCATAATCATCTGAAGTGTATCCCCACCAATCCCAGCAACCTTGGGGGTTTAATGGCATAAATAACGATTTTTTAGTTTGCGGGTACAACACAACGATATTGTTATCATCGGCCCATCGGTTGATACCTGTTTTGGTTACATAGCTATTGCCAACCACTTCGGCATATTGATTGCAGCCATGGAAACTAATATGTAGGCTGCACGAATCGCCCGCTGCACAATTTTCGGGTACAAAAACAAACCCTTTTTCCGCCAAGGTTTCGCCATCGCTGCCCGCAAGTTTTTGCTGAGAAATAGTGTAAACCTTGCCTGAAACCGAATCATCGGGTGCGGTTAAGTTGGGCAACAGGTGGTTCAACATATTACCCGCAGCGTCGTAATTACAGTTACCAATAAAAGGGCTTTCTGAAACGCTGCAATTACTGCCCTCATTCAAGGTAGGGAAGTGGTGTGCTGCGCTTTGGTCATTCACGTATACAATATTTTGAGTGTCTGTCCAACTTTGGTATTGGCGGTACAGTAAATCGCTGGCTTGCGCCGTTACACGCACGTCGTTTGTGCCGTGAAATAACCATACTTTGGCATCTTTAAGGCCCGTTAAAGGCGCAATGCTGCCTTCGTTTGTATAGTCTATGGCAACGCTTGAAAGTGCATCTAGATTAATTGGTGTATCTACCTTATTCACGCACTGGTTTAATGCAGTGGTGATATCATTTTGCGCACAATAATAAGGCCCCGCAGCAATGATGCCTGCGCCTTTTACCCAATCACTGTGTGCAATATGAAATTGCGTCGCCATATATCCGCCAGAAGAAAGGCCAGATACCGTAACTTGCTCTACATCAAGACTTAGCGGTGGTAGTCCATTGCCTGAACTAGCTGCGTTGGACAACGCTACGCCACTGTATAGCGCACAAAAGCTGGCCATTATTTTATAAGTTGTTTTCATATCAGGTTCCTACAGTTAAATGCTTAGTTTGCCGCTAAGCATTGCACTTATTTAAACGGTTCTTTTTAGTCTTTATAAAGCGCTGGAAAGAAACGCGGCAATCCGCTCGCCTTCGGCTTTTACATTCACTATGCCTTCAAGGTGTCCGAAGGGGCCATTCAGTGTTTCCAGTTCGCTGTTTTTTCCCAAGTGCTTGAGTTGATAGTCTGCCGATTCTGCTAAATAAGGCATGAGTAACAAGTCGGTGGATGCCGGCAAGAACAAGGTTTTGGCTTGAATGTGCTTAAGTCCTTCTTCTAAGTTATTCCCATGGCCTGCTACAAATAATTGGCAGGCGCGAACTAAATAAAGAAGATGATTTGCATCCATTTTATCAGCGCGCTGACGAGCACGGCTTTCCAACCATTTCACAATAGAGTGCTGAGCATTAATGTTCTCTAATGGCGCTTGCTCCACCGCTTGATAGCCTAGCGTTTTACCTTGCTGATTAAAATAAGTAGGGTACAAGGCATGTTGGGTGATCATCATCAAAGAAGCCACTAACCCTTCTGTTGGTTGGTTAAGTCGAGCGTAACTACCTTGTTTCCAGTTAGTATCTAATCGAATAGGCGTTGCCCAGTGAGAGAGGGCGGCGGTTGTCCACGCATCGCTTTCACCCGTGCCAATAACCGATATCATTCTTGGCACCCAGTCGGGGTAAGCACTAGCCCAGTCGATAGCCTGCATCGACCCCATAGAAGGGCCAACCACAGCATGCAGTTTCTGAACGCCCAAGCTTTCAAGTAGCGCCTTTTGCACATTGACGAAGTCGCGGATTGTCACGACGGGGAATTCTAGCCCCCAAGGCTCACCGGTTTCTGGGTTGATAGTCGCTGGGCCGGTAGTAATAACGTGGTCATCATAGGCGTTTAAATTCACTAAACTGTCTACACTTATAACGTAATAGATATCGGTATCGATGGCTTTGCCAGAGCCAATTAATGCATCCCAGTAGCCTATGTTAGGGCTTGTCTTTTCCTCATTTTCTTCATATACACCCGCCGCATGGGATGTGCCCGAAAAATGGTGGGTAATAAGAATAACGTTACTTTTATCTGCATTTAATTGCCCATAGGCTTCCCAACCCACTTTCACGTTATTAATGGTTTTGCCACCAAATGTGGTGAAGCTTTCCATTGAGAACGTTTCTTTCTTCGTAATCATCGTTGGTTGATTAGTTTCTATGCCATTTGCATCAAAATTATTTTTATCTAAAGCGCTTGTATCAGCTGCACTCGGCCCATTAACTGTGTTAATAGACTTCGCTGATTCAGTTGATGCTGGATTAGCTACATTAGCACTACACGCTGTTGTAGTAATTATCGGCAACGCCAGCAAAGTACAATATAGAAAAGCTATTTTTAGTTTCATGGAAATCCTTGTCTAAAACACGCTAAATAGGCCTATGGCAAGGGCTAGCCCTATAACCGGTACGACTACGGTTAATGCTGCGACTGCACCGTAGGCTGCCTTATGAGTTTCATGGCATATGGCGCGAATTGTGGTGACAACATACCCGTTATGAGGCAGTGAATCTAGCGCACCTGAAGAGATAGAAACAATACGATGTAATTGTTCTGGCTGCACGCCTTGGTCGAGATAATGCGGTGCTAGCAATGGCAGCGCGATGGCTTGGCCTCCTGAAGCCGAGCCGGTTAATCCCGCTATTACGCTAATCGCTATTGCAGCGCCAATTAACTCGTTGCCAGGGATTTGCGTCATTAGGGTTACCGTTTGCTGAAATGCCTCGGTGTTTTTGGCTATAGAGCCAAACCCTACTACTGCCGCAGTATTACCAATAGCGACCAGTGCCCCCGTGGTGCCGGTATTTATCGCCGCTTGTAAATTGTGAAAGTGGGCGTGGTTTATAACAAGCAAAGTAAGTACGCCTCCCCCTAAGGCTACAATAAGCGCAAGTTGCGCTAGTGCTTCATGTAAAAAGAAGGAAATACATAGCACCACAAGCAATGGAATAATGCCTGTGAGCGGGTGAGGGTAGTCTCGTTCGCGTATTTCAGGGTCGGTAATACGCGCTTCAAACTCCTCGCCATTAGCTATCGCTTTGCGGATCATTTTCGCCAGCCACCAGTAACCAAGCACTGCCATGAAAATAGCAACTACTAAGCTTACTTCCCATGCAGCAAAGGGCGACGTGCCCAAGTACTTAATAGGGATCCAGTTTTGGATTTCTGGCGAACCAGCAGAGGTCATGGTAAAAGTGACAGAACCAAAGGCCATGGCTGCGGGAATAAAACGGCGCGGCAAGTTAGCGTCTTTAAATAAGCTTACTGCCATGGGGTACACCGAGAAGGCGACAACAAAAACGCTCACGCCCCCGTAAGTTAAAATAGCGCAAGCCAGCACCACTGCCAACACGGCCTGTTTGTAACCTATACGTTGTATTATCCAACGAGAGACCGAATCGGCAGCGCCACTGTCTTCCATGAATTTGCCAAATAAAGCACCAAGCAAAAACATAAAAAACCATGCGGCGATAAAGCCTGAAAACCCACCCATGTAGGTTTCTACAAAGTTTACATCACCAATAAAAACAGACATACCGTTGGTTAATGCCACCACCAGTGCACACAAAGGGGCTGCAATGAATAGATTCATTCCCCGAATGGTTAACACTATTAATAGCACTAGTCCGCCTACCAGACCAATCATACTTAACATCATTATTTTTCCTTAAAAATCTGTGACCGCAGATTCTCCATAACAGTTAAGTTTATGTTTATATAGCGCTTATGTAGCTTTTAGTCATAACTTTTTATATCAATAATTGATTGGTGAAGTTATGTCCTAGGGCTAAAGTGTGGCGGTAGTGGCGCTAAATTCCCATAGTACGATGGTACTACATACGACGAGGGTAAAATTACCTAGAGTAAAGTTCGACCGCAGGCATTACATCCGACAGTAACGATAATTTAGAATTAAAAAAGGACACACTATGTCACTCACTACACACATGAAGCGTTACCCTCGCTCTATCTGTGCAGCAGCTGTTGCGAGCGCACTGTTAATTTCACCCACTACGTTTGCTCAAGACGCAGATGCTGACGAAAAAGGCAAACTGGAACGTATTGAAGTTACCGCACGAAAAACCGTTGAATCGTTGCAGGAAACTCCTGTCGCTATTACCTCAATTGGTGCTATTGAGTTAGCCGAAAAGGGCATAAGCGTACTCACCGAAGTTCAACAGTTCTCGCCGAACACTACATTGCAAACCAGCCGTGGCACGAACTCTACGTTAACCGCGTTTATTCGTGGCTTAGGTCAGCAAGACCCGCTTTGGGGATACGAGCCTGGCGTAGGTATTTACGTTGATGATGTATACATTGCTCGCCCACAAGGTGCGGTACTCGATTTGTTAGATGTACAGCGCATTGAAGTACTACGCGGGCCGCAGGGTACGCTTTATGGCAAAAATACTATTGGTGGGGCAGTTAAATATGTCACCAAAGAAATGACAGGGGAAACCCAGTTAAATGTGCAAGCTACCCTTGGTAGTTATAGCCAGCGGGATCTTAAGGTCACTGGGCAAATTCCACTAATAGAAGATACGGTGTATTTGGGCGTAGGTTACGCTAATTTAAATCGCGACGGCTTTGGCGAATATTTAGTAAGTGGATTAGACGGCCAAGATAAAGAAAACTATAACAAAGATTTATGGGCTGCTCGTCTTACCTTAGAAGTACACGCTAGTGATGATTTGTTTTTCCGTTTCGGCTGGGATAAAACCGAAGATACCTCGAACGCAAAAGGTGGCTATCGTCTTATCCCCAGTATTCTAACCGACGCGCCCGTGCCTGATTCAAAGTTCGATTCGTACACCAGTTTGCCTACCTGGAATAAAGTAGAACTTGAAGGGTATAACTGGCTAGCCCGATATAATGTAAGCGATAATTTAGAACTTAAATATGTAGGCTCACATCGCGAGAGTTACTCGCCTACAAATATTGATTTTGATAATACGGCATTGCCTATCTTTGATGTGCCCGCCGAGTATGACGATAGCAATGACACCCATGAATTACAGCTAAATTACATGGGAAATAGCTACTCGCTCGTATCTGGCTTATATCTTTATGATGGTGAGTCATGCGGAAACTTCGATGCGGTTTTAGGTGTGTTAGGTGTAGCGCTAGGCGCGCCAGGTTTAACACGTGAAGTAAGCGGCTGTAACAACTCAGAAAGTTGGGCTGCTTATGCGCAATTTAATTACGACATCAACGATAAGCTTTCTCTCTCACTCGGCGCCCGCTTCACTGATGAAGAAAAGTCGGCAACCGTAAATAACGGCTTAATCTTCGCCAACGTATACCCTTATACCGATTGGATTGATGGGTATGTTCGCCCTGATGGTGACTTAGTGCCTCAAGTGCTGGGTACTGACAGTGACGGTGATGGGGTATTTGAAGGACCTGCAGTGGAAAGCTGGTCACGCTTTACGCCGCGAGTTGGCGTGGAATACCAAATGAGCCGCGATACAATGTTTTTTGCGAGTTATTCGCAAGGCTTTAAATCGGGCACCTTTAATCCACGAGCTACGGTAAACGAGCCCGGGGTTGAACCCGAAGTAGTTGATAGCTACGAAGTGGGCATGAAAAGTGACTTAAACGAAGCATTGCGATTGAATGTAACCTTGTTTTCGTATGACCATTCAGACCGACAATACATTGGTATTGAAGGTGATTTAAGCGATCCAACTGCGCTAGATCAACGTTTGCGTAATGCTGCTGAAACGGCCGCAAAAGGCGCAGAAGTTGAAATGACGTGGGTAGCCTCGGATAACTTACAATTTGACGTGGCTTACGGGTATATCGACTTTGAAATTAAGAAAAACAATGCGATACCCCCTCTCATTGGTTTGGCTAGCACACCTGAAAATACATTGAACATTGGTGCTAATTATCTGCTTGAAACCGGCTTTGGCGATATTACGTTAAATGCCAACTACTACTATCGTGATGACTACTTGCTGTTTGAAACCAGCGATCTAATTGAACAAGATGCTTATGGCATGGTGAATTTAAGTGCGCGATGGGAAAGTGTAGAGGGCGACTGGTACGCAGGCCTTCATGTGAAAAACCTTGCCGACGAAGAATATTTGGTGGGTGGATATGATTTTGTTACCCGAGACGAAGACGGTAATTTCGGGCCGGGTCTAGGTGGTGATACCACGTTAATTGGGTATTATGGCGACCCACGTACGGTTCACGTTACGCTAGGGTATCGTTTTTAATATTGACAACTAGTATAACGGTTAGCGTTATAGTTAACGACCAGACATAAGCCGGAATATCATGTTTCGGCTTTGTTATTTGCGGCTACGTTTATTAGGTTATCGTATTTTACACCCTATATAGGCGCCTTTTAATACTAGGTATTTGTAACTATCGTGTTATTATGTGATTAACATTATTGTTACAATTGTGCGGCAGATATTAAAATGAAAATACGCGTACTTATTGCAGACGACCACCCCTTATTTCGAGCGGCAATGTGTCAAGCTCTTGGCGATATTGTGGGCCCAAACATACTGCAAGCATCCACGCTGAATGAAACCCTAAGTCAGCTTGAAGCTAACCCAGATATCGACTTGGTATTTTTAGACGTGAAGATGCCGGGTAACGATGGCCTGATAGGGTTGTCTGAGGTGCGTGCACGATTCCCCGATGTGTTGGTGGTAATGGTGACGGCATTTGAAGAGGTAAACCTTATTCGCAAGGCACTTTCTTTAGGTGCGTGCGGTTTCATTCCTAAATCGGCATCCATTGAATGTATAGCTGAGGCGGTTGAACGTGTACTAGAGGGCGAGCAATGGCTTCCTGAGTCGGTAGTGAATCTTACTAAAGATAACATTGAAGTTGACGATTTTAGCGTTAAGCTAGCCATGCTCACGCCTCACCAATTAAAAGTGCTGCGGATGGTAGCGGATGGGCTGTTAAACAAGCAAATTGCCTATGAACTGGATATCTCCGAGTCTACCGTAAAGCAGCACGTTTCAGCAGTATTAAGAAAGTTGAAGGTTATTAATCGAACGAAAGCAGGTATTGCGTTTAAACATGCTATGGCTGTACACGAATAGGTCTAAGCTATTAATTAAACAAGCCGATTTTAACTAACGCATCAAACAAACTCACGCATTAATAAGCATAACCTGTTAATGAAGCATAACCATTTATATTGTTCATCTGCTCATTTGCCTAATCATTACGTTTCAATTCATTTTTAAGCAAGCGCTTAAGGGCTAAAGGTTTAACAGGCTTGGGTAAATAATAAAGCCCTAAGTCGCTAGCAGCATCCCTAATCCCCTCACTTCTGTTTGCAGTAATTAAAACCCCCGATACCTTGCGCCCCCAAATAGCTTGTAATTGAGAAACAGCTTGCGTACCGGTTTCACCTGCATCTAAATGATAATCAACAAGAAGCAAGTCCGGTGGTGTAGGACATGTTTGTATCGATTCATTGGTATTCTCGGCAACTAGCACTACTGCGCCCCAATCAGAAAGTAAAACCACCATGGCTTGGGCTATTTGTGCATCATTTTCTATCAGTAGTATTCGCCTGCCGGCCAAAAACGGCTTAATTGGCATCGAGTGGGTTGTCGCTGCGCTTAGCTTTATGTCGTCACTGGTTGAGTTTGATTGAGGCTCTGCCGTTTCGGCATGTGCAACGCCCGCGCTTTTCATGTCTAAGTGCCCGTTGCTAGCTGAAATTTCAGCGCAAGGTACAGACACACTAAATTTGCTGCCCTTGTTTACTGTGGATACCAGTGAAATAGGGTGGTGTAGCAACCGGCCTATGCGCTCTACGATAGTTAACCCTAATCCCAAACCTTGGGCGTTTTGTTTTTCGTCTAATTGATGGAATTCATTGAAAATTTCACTTTGCTGGTGGCTAGGAATACCAGCTCCTGTGTCGTAAACACAAATATCAACTAGCGGCGCATTTGATCCCGAATTTAACTGAAAGCCTGATGGCATGTACTTGCGCCTTACCCCAATCAGCACCTTGCCGGCAGCAGTATAGCGTATCGCATTCGATAATAAGTTTTGTACAATACGGCGTAACAAGTTTTTATCGGAATGAATAACGAGTAGGGTGGGTACATAACGCAAGGTTAAGCCTTTAGATGCTGCTATTACACTAAACTCTTGAACGAGTGGCGCTAACATATCATCAAGTGCAAAATCGCTTGTTTGTGGAGCCAGCTTGCCCGACTCCAACTTGGTCATATCTAGTAACATAGTTAGCAGGCTTTCTGCACTATTAAGTGAGCTTACCACCCCCTCTGAAAGTGTGGCTAATTCACCACCTTTGGTTTTTTGAGCCAGCATGGCGGCGAATAAGGTAGCGGCATTAAAGGGTTGCATGAGATCGTGCCCAGCTGCGGCTAAAAATTTAGTTTTACTTTCATTTGCCCTGTCGGCTTCAAGTTTTGCATGCTGCAGCTCTTCAGTGCGGGCAGCTACGCGGCCTTCTAAGTCAAATTTAGCGCGCTCAAGGGCTTCTTGAATGGCAATGTATTCTGTTATATCACTGTAGGTTGTTACATATCCGCCCCCTGGAAGTGGTGAGCCGTTTAGCTCAATCACTTTTCCGTCAGGTTGTTTTCGTACGTACTTATACCGGCTGCCTTCTTTCATATAAACAATACGTTTATTAATTTCTTCGTTGCTTAGCGTGGCGTTACCGAATAGTCCTCGTTTAGCGTTGTAAGAAAGAATACTTTCAATCGACATACCGGTTTTAAGGAAAGCCCGAGGGTAGTCGAACATTTCAATATAGCGCTCATTCCACGCTAATAACTGCAGCTTTTCATCTAATACGCTAATGCCTTGCTCAATATTTTGTACCGACGATTGCAGTACCTCATGATTAAACTGAAAAGATTGCGACGCTTCTTCTACCCAATCTACTAATTCAGGCAAGGTCTCGTTTTTAGTTTCGGTAATAGCGCCTAGCAATATGCGCGCACTTGGCGTACCCACTTGAGCGCTGAGCAATTTTTCTGTGCGCTGCAGAAGGGTATGGTTTGCGTAACCAGAATTGGCATCATTAGCATCGGAGATATTCACAGAAAGTTGATTTACTAAAGCTTGATGAACATTGGGGTCTAGCACGCGCTTCGTTAACGCCGTTAAATCTTTAATGCGAATAGCAAAAGCAGGTGATGCAAGCGTTTCGTGTTCAATGCCATGAAGCGGGCGTTTGAACGTAATATAAGAAACCACAATAAAGGTGACGCAGTTCGCTAATAGAGAATAAGCAAACCCTATTCCTAGCTCGGCATCAGAAGGTGGGCTATTAAAGTAATAGCTCGACATTATGCTGGGGTACAGCAAGTACATTACCCAAAAGCTAAAGCCGGCTAGCAACGCGCATACGGCGGCAGATTTGGTACTTCGTTGCCAATAAATACCGAACATAAGCACAGGAAAGCACTGGCCTAGTAAGGCAATCGCAATAATACCGCTTTTTACTAAGGGAGCTGATTGGCTAACATTTAAGTGATACCAAAGTGCCACTGACAACACCACCAATACGGTAAGGCGCCGGATAGTTAAAATTTTACTGGGTTGCATAGTGTGATTGGGTTCAGCGCGCAAACGTAGCTTCAGCCACAACGGAGTAACTAAGTTGTTGGCTATCATGATGCCAAGGGCAAGCGTTGCAACAATGACCATGCTGGTAGTAGCCGATAGGCCACCAATAAAAGCAATAATAGAAACAGACATATTTTCTGCATACAGAGGAAGGGCTAATACATACGCATCGGAATTGACGCTTTGCGGCAGTAACACTTTACCAGCCAATGCCAAGGGAATAAGAAACACCGTCATACCCAATAGGTACAGGGGAAATAGCCAGCGAGCGGTTCTTAATTCTCCTTCGCCGTTTAATTCAACGAAGTTCATGTGAAATTGGCGCGGTAATACAAACATAGAACACACACCTAAAAGTACGTGCGATAAATACACCCATGGTGCCCTGTCGGCATAAATAACACTGCGCGCCGCGTCGCTACTGGCGGCTTGTGTGACTAAATCAAGCACGCCATCAAACACGTAAAAACAAACAAATATGCCCACCACCCAAAGTGCAACAAGCTTCACCACCGATTCAAAGGCAATGCTAAGCAGCAAACCTGGGTGCTTGTCGGTAAGGTTGAGCGTGCGTGTACCAAATACAATGGCAAAAATAGCCATTAGCCCCGCCACATATAAACTTACGTTTTGCGTTGAATGCTGAGTATCGGGTGTAATGAGGTTGATGCTTTTTGTGATAGCGTCTAGCTGCAAGGCGATATAAGGAATTACACCAATAAAGCACAGCAAGGTGATTAACGCGGCAATAAGGTGAGAGTGTTGATATTTAAGGCCAATTAAATCGGCCAACGAGCTGATATTGTGTTGCTGACATAACCGGCTAATGTGCAGTACCACGGGAAAAGCAAACGCCATGGTAAGGATAATACCCATATAAGTAGGTATGACGGCCCAACCGTATTCAGCCGCTTGAGATGTGGTGCCAAAGAACGCCCACGATGTGCAGTGAACCCCTAATCCCAAGCTGTATAAAATAGGGTGCTGTTGATTATCGCGTAGCCGCTTATCGCCCCAAAAGGCAATGGCAAATAATGCGAGCAAATAAAGGGCAACTACCGTTCCAACGGTCCAAATACTGAGCATCAAAATTCCCTAATACAATACGTATTAAAGTTAACATGTTTTTTACAAGGTGTGGGTGTGCAGCTCGCATTTATTGATCTATTTAAAAAAACGCAAAAACAAACCATAAAAATAGTGTGGTTACCCTTGAAGGCGGTTAAAGCAGCCCCATAATTAATCCCAACATAGACATTGCCTATGATTGAGTACGAGTCATTCATGGGTTTATGCAGTATAGACATTAACGTTTGGAGGAAAGCATGAGCGATAACCGCGACGTGCAGGCAGAGCAAGAAGTTTCTGGCGTAGACGAAACCGTACAAAATGCTGAAGTGATACAAGAAGAGCAATCTTCACCAGAAGCTGAATCAGATGCAACGCAGCGCATCTATGAACTGGAAACAGCACTTTCAGAAGCACAGGCAACCATTAAAGAACAGCAAGATAGCGTATTACGTGCCCGTGCTGATGTGGAAAACGCCCGTCGCCGCGCTGAAATGGAAGTAGAAAAAGCACGTAAGTTCGCATTAGAGCGTTTTGCGGGTGAGCTTCTTCCTGTTGTTGATAACCTTGAGCGCGCTATCGAATTAACCGATGGCGAGAACGAAGCGGTTAAGCCGTTGCTTGAAGGTGTAGAAATGACGCATAAAAGTTTCTTAAGCACTATTGAGAAATTTGGATTGAGCCTTATTGATCCGCAGGGTGAAACCTTTAACCCTGACTTGCACCAAGCTATGTCTATGCAAGAAAGTGCAGACCACGCACCGAATACGGTAATGGCGGTTATGCAAAAAGGGTATCAAATTAATGGCCGTTTGTTGCGCCCAGCCATGGTTATGGTTTCGAGAGCGCCTAGCGGTGGTGTAGATACGCAAGCGTAAATACGTCTTGCGGCATAAATTACACAAAAATGTCAGTTTTTTTACTGACAACTATTGAAAATAGTGCGGAATAACCCCACTAAAATTGTAGATTAAATAAATTTTTGGAGACACGTAATGGGTAGAATCATTGGTATCGATTTAGGTACAACGAATTCATGTGTCGCAGTGCTAGACGGCGACAAACCTCGCGTACTTGAAAACGCGGAAGGCGATCGTACAACGCCATCAATCATTGCTTACACAAACGACGGCGAAACTTTAGTAGGTCAATCTGCTAAGCGCCAAGCGGTAACAAATCCTGAAAACACGCTTTTCGCGATTAAACGTTTAATTGGTCGTCGTTTTCAAGATAAAGAAGTACAACGCGACATCGACATCATGCCTTACAAAATTGTAGGTGCAGACAACGGTGATGCATGGGTAGAAGCGAAAGGCGAGAAAATGGCGCCTCCTCAAGTTTCTGCTGAAGTACTTAAGAAAATGAAGAAAACCGCTGAAGATTATCTTGGCGAAGAAGTAACTGGCGCAGTAATTACTGTCCCTGCTTACTTTAACGATTCACAGCGTCAAGCAACGAAAGATGCGGGTCGTATTGCTGGTCTAGAAGTTAAACGTATTATCAACGAGCCAACTGCGGCTGCGTTAGCGTACGGTATGGACAAAAAGCAAGGCGATAACGTGGTTGCGGTATACGACCTTGGTGGCGGTACGTTCGATATCTCTATAATCGAAATTGATGAAGTAGACGGCGAGCACACGTTTGAAGTACTAGCAACTAATGGTGATACTCACCTTGGTGGTGAAGATTTCGATAACCGTGTAATTAACTACCTTGTTGACGAATTCAAGAAAGACCAAGGCATCGACTTACGTAAAGATCCGCTTGCTATGCAGCGTCTTAAAGAAGCCGGTGAGAAAGCGAAAATTGAGCTTTCTTCTTCACAGCAAACGGAAGTTAACCTACCGTACATCACAGCAGACGGTTCAGGTCCTAAGCACTTAGCGATTAAACTAACGCGTGCAAAACTTGAGTCTTTGGTTGAAGAGCTTGTCAAGAATACCCTTAACCCGCTTAAGCAAGCGTTGGCAGACTCTGATCTATCAGTAGGTGATATCCAAGATATTATCTTGGTAGGTGGTCAAACACGTATGCCATTGGTACAGAAGCTAGTTACTGAATTTTTCGGTAAAGAGCCACGTAAAGACGTTAACCCTGATGAAGCCGTAGCAGTAGGTGCAGCAATTCAAGGTGGTGTACTTTCTGGTGACGTTAAAGACGTACTACTTCTTGACGTAACGCCCTTGTCTCTTGGTATCGAAACCATGGGCGGCGTGATGACAGCACTAATTGAGAAGAACACGACTATTCCAACGAAGAAGTCGCAAACTTTCTCTACTGCTGAAGATAACCAGTCTGCGGTAACAGTACACGTGCTACAAGGTGAGCGTAAGCAATCTAGCGGTAATAAATCACTAGGTCAGTTCAACCTTGAAGGTATTCGTCCAGCTTCACGTGGTACCCCTCAAATCGAAGTAACTTTCGACTTGGATGCGGATGGTATCTTACATGTGTCTGCGAAAGATAAAGACACAGGTAAAGAGCAGAAGATCACAATTAAAGCGTCTTCAGGCTTAAGTGATGAAGAAGTCGAGAAGATGGTTGCTGATGCAGAAGCTAACAAAGAAGCTGATGCTAAGTTTGAAGAACTCATTCAAGCACGTAACCAAGCTGATGGCATGATCCACGCTACTCGCAAGCAACTTGAAGAAGTTGGTGATGCACTAAGTGCAGAAGATAAAGCGCCAATCGAAGAAGCTGTTAGCGCGCTAGAAACAGCGGTTAAAGGCGAAGACAAAGCAGACATCGAAGCGAAAACGCAAGAACTCATTCAAGCGTCTAGCAAGTTGATGGAAGCGGCTCAAGCACAGCAAGCAGGCGCGGCCGGTGAAGCGGGCGCTGAAGGTGCTGAGCAACAAGCAACTGGTCAAGCTGATGAAGACGTTGTTGACGCTGAGTTTGAAGAAGTCAAAGACGAAGATAAAAAGTAAGCAAACTGTTGCGATATGCCCGGTAAGCCGGGCAAACTTTAGCAGTTAAGGCGCATCAGGTTCACTTGTTGCGCCTTTGTCGTGTAATAAAACACGATAATAAATGTAGTTTCACAAGGGCGATAATGTGCTCGAACAACGTGCTTGTGATAATAATAGGTAGGATAAGTAAACACTATGTCGAAACGTGACTACTACGAAGTGCTTGGGGTAGATAAAGGCGCTGGCGAACGCGAAATCAAAAAAGCGTATAAAAAGCTAGCGATGAAATATCACCCAGACCGTACACAGGGCGATAAAGCCCTTGAAGTTAAATTCAAGGAAATCCAGGAAGCCTACGAAGTATTAAACGATGCGCAAAAGCGTGCCGCTTACGATCAGTATGGCCACGCTGGTGTAGATCCTAATCGCGGTGGCGCTGGCTTTGGTGGTGGTGGCGACTTCGGTGATATCTTCGGTGATGTATTTGGTGATATTTTCGGTGGCGGCGGTGCTCGCGGCGGTCGTCAATCACGTGCTCGTCAGGGCTCAGACCTTCGTTACAACCTAGAACTCTCGCTTGAAGAAGCGGTACGTGGCAAAAGCGTTGATATTCGCGTGCCTACATTGGTTGAATGTGAAGTGTGTGACGGTTCTGGTGCGAAGAAAGGCTCTACGCCCAAAACGTGCCCAACCTGTCATGGAAACGGTCAGGTGCAAATGCGCCAAGGCTTTTTTGCGGTTCAACAAACTTGCCCAACCTGTTCAGGCAAAGGCAAGATTATTGAAGATCCATGTAATAGCTGTCATGGCCATGGTCGTAAAGAAAAAACCAAAACCCTTAATGTTAAGATCCCATCTGGTGTTGATACCGGCGATCGTATTCGTTTATCTGGCGAAGGCGAAGCAGGAGAGAATGGTGCACCGGCAGGTGACTTGTATGTTCAAGTACATGTGCGTGAACACAAAATATTCCAGCGTGACGGCAACAACTTGTACTGTGAAGTACCATTAAGTTTCACAACAGCAGCGCTAGGTGGCGAGCTAGAAGTACCTACGCTCGATGGCAAAGTGAAACTTAAGATTAGCCCTGAAACCCAGACAGGACGTATGTTCCGTTTACGTGGTAAAGGCGTTAAATCGGTTCGAAGTGGCGCGGTTGGCGATTTGATGTGTAAAGTCGTGGTGGAAACACCGGTTAGCTTATCATCACGTCAAAAAGAATTGCTGCAAGAATTAGAAGAATCGATGGGTAAAGCATCAAGTAAACACAGTCCAAAAGCACAAGGCTTCTTTGACGGTGTGAAAAAGTTTTTCGATGATTTAACTAACTAAATTGTATCGCATTAAAAAAGCCCTCTTAGGAGGGCTTTTTTTTGTCCTAAACATCGGAAAAATACAAAATTTACATGCTAAAACCTTGCGCAAAAGGTGGGTATTCGTCAGGATAGAAACCAGACCAACACAACGAACAGGCATGGCGATAACTATGAGCAAGAATCTAGGAAAGATAATAAAGACCACGTTAGCTACCGCAACGTTAGCAACCGTTTTAGCTGGTGGTGCCATTGCGGCGACGGAAACATCAGAAGCCTCGTCAGAAAAGCACGCAAAAGCGGCGACGCAATACCGCCAAGCAATGTTCCAATTGATACGCAGCAATATGGGACCGTTGGGCGGCATGGCGAAAGGTGCGCTACCTTTTGACGAGTCTGTGATGATGACCAATGGCGTACGTTTGGAACAACTTGCAGATATGATGAGTGATTACTTGTCAGTCGATACACGTAAATTCAACGTCGAGACAGGTGCTAAAGACGCGTTATGGGAAAACTTCCCGGACGTAGAAACCAAGATTGCTGCTTTAAAAGAAGCCTCTATGGGCTTACAAGCGGCAGTAAAAGCAGGGGATGAAGGTGCTTATCGCGGCGCGATTGGCAAAATAGGTGCAAGCTGCAAGTCTTGTCACGACGACTACAAAAAAGACTAACCCTTTGAGTCATTCGCAGCGCATGAGCTTTCGTGCGCTGTTATTCATATTCCCTCATGTTTATCACTTTAAATATACGACTTATTTATACTGGCGCATAAATTCTTATTATATGTCAGGTGATTACTCATTTCTTATTGCAAATGTGCTGGAAAAAGTAATAAAAACTCACTATTGTTGGTTAAATAGTGATCACAGTTTTGCGTAAGCAATGAAAGACATTAAGCCAATATTCAACGATAAATGATCGTACTATAACCATCTTGAGATGGATTGGAGTTCACCTATAATGCAGCTTCACGACGGATTGTTGGGCTCTTTACAAGATAGTAGTTTGCCAGAAGTTACCTCGCGGTTGAGTGAAGCCAGAGTAAATACGGAAGCTACCGCAGTCTTGCTCGTTTCATTACCTCCTACCGCCAGTCGCGTGGATATTCTATTCTGCGATGATAATAATGCCGATTCAAAGAAACAAACACTGGTCATGCCCAAGCATGCTCAACTCCTATTATCAATGACAGAAATGAGTGCCACTTTACCGGGCAGTGATTTTGAATGGCCAGAGGCGCTAAAAAAATGTGTCAACCAAAACGTGATTGTCGGTGGGATAAAAGATTTTCAAGGTAATATTATTGGTGCTGTTTTTATTGTGCTCCCATGTCACCAATTAACGAATCAACAAAAGCATTACGCCAGTATCGCCCGCCAGCAAATAGAACTAAGTCTTCAATATAAACTTATTCAGCATCCCTTTACCGACAAGCTCGCCGAAAAGATTCAGTTACTCAATGAAATAGGGCGTATCTCTCATGTTGGTGGCTGGGAGCTCGATTTACATGCTGGGGTTGTCGCGTGGACAAGAGAAACCTACTTATTGTTCGGTGTTACGCCTGGAAGAGATATCACGGTAGAGCGAGCGTTAGCCAACTTCCCACAAGATAGCCGCGAAAAAATTGCCATGGAGATGAAAGCGGCAATTAAGTCACTCTCTACTTTTGCATTAGAAGTAGAGTACATCAATGCTGAAGGTTATCGGCGCTGGCTAAAAATGACGGGTACACCTCAGTCGGATGGTACTCAAAAGCATCAAGACAATGTGTATAGAATTTATGGTTCTGTACAGGATATAACAGAACATAAACGCTTATCGGATACCCAACACAACTACACGGAATACCTTTCTACTATTTTGGACAGTATTGCAGATGCGCTAGTGACGATTGATGAAGAAGGCACAGTGATCACGGCAAACAACACGGTTGAGCATGTGCTAGGTTACGATGCTGATGAACTAATAGGGCAAGATATCTGTATATTGGTGCCTAAAGTTGAATCACAAAATACTAAAGATCACCTGAAAACTTTCATGAAAGGAGGGAGGAAAACCACTAAAGCTTCCGTGGAACACCACTTTGTTAGCCATAAAAATGGTGGCCTGATCCCTGTTGATATTTCACTATCTTCTTTTCATTTCGATATGCAGAAACGGATAGTGGTGGTATTTCGAGATATGAGTGTTCGAAAACAATTGGCAGACCAAGTTTATCAAGCGGCTTTCTATGACAATATCACCCAACTGCCAAACACTAAACTGTTCGAAAAGGGGTTGAAGTGTGTAATTCGAAAAGCGGGAGTAACCTATGCTGATATCTATTGTGCGCAAATTTCTATCGACAATATAAGTCAGTATAAGCAGGCGTTTGGCCAGCCTACCGCCGATTATGTTATGCGTATTCTTGCCTCTAGGCTCACCCGAACATTTTCTAAACCCTTCTCTATTTACAGAGGCGCAGAAAGCAACTTTTATTTGTTATACGAAGACGTCATTACCGAGGAAGATAAAGAAGCTCGCCACGCTATTGATGCAGTTAAACAGCAATTTACCGATGAAGTGTGTAGCGATATCACCTTGCACAATAGCCCGCATAAAATTTATGCCGTAGTGACCATTTGCCAGCTTAAGGGCATGGAGGCAAGCGTGACGAAAGTCAGGCATATGCTTTCCCAAGGGTATAACCAACTGAGCGCAGACCAAGTAAATACACCAGTGGTTTTTCATAGTGCTTCTAGTGTGGGTTATGACCGATACAATTTTATTCGACAATCCCTTGGTGCTGCTGTCAGTAATCATGAACTCTTCATTGAGTTGCAACCCCAATATGAGGGCGATGGCAGTATGGTGTGTGCCGAGGCGTTAGTTCGTTGGCAGCACCCCCAATTAGGCTTAATTACCCCCGCTGAGTTTATTCCTATTGCTGAAGAGACTGATGCAATAGTAGAAATTGGCCAATGGGTGATGAATGAATGCGGAAAGCTATTATACGAGTGTAATAAAAGCGGTTTGAGAACACGGCTCTCAATTAATATTAGTGCCAAACATATGGCTAGAGCCGACTTTAGCGAAAAAATGCTCGCAGTGATTGCTCATTGGAATATTCCTACGGGGAGCCTCACCATTGAACTTAGAGAGGCCGAACTTATCGGAAGTTTTGCTTTGGTACGTAACTCAATGAAAGAGCTATCAGAGAAAGGGGTATCTTTTTCCATAGATCATTTTGGTAGTGGTAATTTGAATTTAAGTTACCTTCGCGACCTTTGCATAAAAGAAGTAAAACTTGATAGGCACTTTATTGATGAAGAGGATGGGAAGGGGGCGCAAAGCCCACTATTAAACAGTATTTTCGATATCGCAAATATATTCGAGCTAAGAACTGTGGCAGAAGGAATAGAAAATACCACGCAATTTGACGATGCAAAGAAGCGTGGTTGTCATGTTTTTCAAGGGTACTTTCTAGACAGGCCTCTTAATGTCAGAGATTGGCGTGCAAAATTACCAGTGAAATAGCGTGACTATTGGGTAAAGCGAACCACATTAAGCCCCGTGTTTATATTCACTAACACCAAATTGACGATGCTGATAGCACAAAGGTTTAATAAATAATTTCAGTGAATACAGTAGCTTAATTAACGTAAGCCTGAAGTCTTATACGATAAATTCATGTTTATGAAGTAGGGTAAAGTAATACTTTACTGCGGAAACGGTCATGAATTATCATCAAGAATATCAGGCGTCAATTGATAACCCAGAAGCATTTTGGCTAGATAAAGCACAGTATCTCGACTGGTTTACTCCCCCTAAAACAGCAATTAGCGAAGATACAAACGGCTATCCTCAGTGGTTTAAAGGGGGAAAGCTTAATACTAGTTATTTGGCATTAGATCACCATGTAAACGCTGGCCGCGGTGAGAGCGCGGCACTAATTTACGATTCCCCTGTTACCAACACGCAAGAAACCTGGACCTACAATACCCTACTCAATGAGGTGGCTACGTTAGCGGGCGCACTCACTAGCCTTGGTGTGACGAAAGGCGATACCGTTATTGTGTATATGCCTATGATCCCTCAAGCGGCGGTAGCAATGTTAGCGGTTGCAAGAATTGGCGCAATTCACTCGGTGGTATTTGGTGGCTTCGCCGCCAGTGAATTAGCGGTCAGAATTGATGATGCCGAACCTGCACTCATTATTACGGCGTCGTGCGGAATAGAAGGTAAAAAACTACTGCCTTACAAACCCATGGTTGACGACGCTATTGCCCTTGCTCACCACAAACCGGTAGGCTGCGTTGTTTATCAACGCAAACAGCTTGCCGCTTCTCTTGTTGATGATTTTGACCACGATTGGCAAGCATTGTGTCAAGCCAGCGAGCCAGTAGAATGCACAGCCGTAGATGCTACCGACCCCCTTTATATTTTGTATACCTCTGGCACAACGGGCAAACCCAAAGGGGTTGTTCGTGACAATGGTGGTCATGCGGTAGCACTTAATTATTCTATGCAAGCCATTTACGGAATAGATCAAGGTGATGTTTTTTGGGCAGCATCTGATGTGGGCTGGGTAGTAGGGCACTCTTACATTGTTTATGGACCCCTAATAAAGGGGGCTACTACTGTCATGTTTGAAGGCAAGCCCGTAGGTACACCAGATGCTGGCGCATTCTGGCGTATGGTAGAGCAGCATAAAATAAGTGTACTGTTTGCAGCGCCAACGGCATTCAGAGCGATTAGAAAAGAAGACCCTGAAGCTAGTTGCATCGGCCGTTATGACCTAAGTAGCTTGCGTACTATTTTTATGGCAGGAGAACGATTAGATCCGCCAACATATCATTGGACTGTGGAAAAAACCGGTAAGCCGGTGGTTGATCATTGGTGGCAAACCGAAACCGGATGGCCCATTTGTTCTAATCCCATTGGCATAGAACCTTTGAGCACTAAACCTGGTTCATCTAGCGTACCAACCCCCGGCTTTAACGTAAAAGTGCTCGGTTCAAGTGGGGAGCAAGTCTCCGTAGGTAAAAAAGGGGCAATAGCCATTTCTTTGCCGTTGCCTCCCGGGTGTTTAACGACTATCTGGCGAGACCATAAGCGTTTCACCCAAGGGTATTTGCAGGAATTCGAAGGTTATTACAGCACGGGTGATAATGGGTACATAGATGAAGAAGGGTTTGTGTTCATTATGGGCAGAACCGACGATGTCATCAATGTGGCGGGGCATCGATTATCAACTGGGGAAATGGAAGAAGTACTGGCTTCACACCATGCGGTGGCTGAGTGCAGTGTTATTGGAGTGGCTGACGCGCTAAAAGGGCAGATTCCAGTAGGCTTAGTCTTACTTAAAGATGGCGTTGAAGTAGAAGAAGCGGCCTTTGAGCAAGAGCTCATTGCTAAAGTACGAAATACGATAGGCCCGGTAGCCAGCTTCAAGCGTGCCATTATTGTGAGCCGCTTGCCAAAAACACGTTCAGGGAAAATATTGCGTAAACTGTTAAGGCAAATCGCGGCTGATGAGCCAATCAATATACCGTCTACCATTGACGACCCAGCCAGTGTGACAGAGATTGCCGATTTAATGAAACACAAAGGCTTAGTTGAACGCTAAGCCTTATCTTTTCTCTTGCACAAGGAGTTAGAAGTACTCTTCTACTTCAGGTGCGGGCGGCGCAATTTCTATCGCGTAGTAAAGCGCAGCCGCTGTCATTAGTGCTATAGCCAGAGCTAGCAAAAGGCGCGATGAAGGAATAGGGGGAGCTTGAGTTTCTTTTTTGCCATGAAACATAGGGGGCACAAGTTTTTGCTTTTTATACACGGCATAAAACCCAATAGCGGCAACATGTAAGCCTATTACCCACAGTAAAATCTCGAAGGCGAGATGGTGCAAGGTATTCATAAGGTCTAACGTGCTACCGCTGACAAGATGGCGATAGGGGCCATCTAGAAAAATATCATCGGTCATAAACAAGCCGCTTACTGCTTGTACCAACAACAGTGAAATCATTACTACCACAAACCAGCCACCGAGGGGATTGTGGCCTGCCACAGCGGCGCTGTTTTTATCAAACAGCGTACGTAAATAACCTATTACCGCACTAGGGCCTTTCACAAATTGACTAAAGCGGGCATAAGTTGGGCCTATGACTCCCCAAATCACCCTAAATACTAAAAGCCCTAAGGTGAAGTAGCCAATATAGAAATGCCATTGGGTCGCATCATCCATCCACTCAGCGGTAATATATTGTGCTGCAATACTGGCAACCAATAGCCAGTGGAAAAGCCGAGTGGGGAGATCCCATATAAGCTGTTTATGCATATTATTCTGCCTATGTGTTTTGAAGTAATTCAATAAACGGTATTTTTCACGTCATCTAGGTCTTGGGGTAAACCCACAGGCTATCATGCTAGCTATTTTTACCGTTAAAAACGATAGGTTGCCCGCCTTTTTTGTATTAATGCTGCAATTTTTCAATTATCGGTAATATTTAAGCTTATCTCGTTGCAATAGTAACTGCATTTGGCAAAATGCGTTTACTGTTAAAGGAAAAGAATAACGTAAATGAAAGTAGGTTTATTTGGCGCCAATGGGCGCATGGGTCGGGTGCTTATTGAAGCACTAGATCAAAACGAGAATGCAGAATTGAGCGTTGCTACGGTGCGCGATGACTCTCCTTGGGTTGGCATGAATGTAGGCGAACTGGCAGGCATTGGCAAAAAGCCAATTGATTGCTTAGGCATGTCTGCTTTAACCCAATCACACGCCGATGTAATGATTGATTTTACATTGCCAGTGGTGTTTGAAAATAATATTGCATGGTGTGTGGCCAACAAAATGCCAGTGGTCATTGGTACTACTGGGCTAAGTGAAAGCCAATTGGCTGCGCTAGATGAAGCGGCGAAAACCATTCCTATTGTATTTGCGGCTAACTACAGCGTGGGCGTTAACCTGATGTTGTCATTGGTTCGACAAGCTGCGAAGGCGTTAGGTAACACGGCTGATATAGAAATTATGGAAGCCCACCACAGGTTTAAACAAGATGCACCTTCCGGCACCGCCATGGCCATTGGTGAAGCTATTGCCGATGAACTGGGTCGTGACTTAAAGACATGTGCAGTATACGGCCGTGAAGGAAAAGAACCTGAGCGCGACCAAGGCACTATTGGGTTTGCTACCGTTCGCGCAGGCGATATTGTAGGTGAGCATACCGCTTTGTTCGCTGATATTGGTGAGCGATTAGAAATAACCCATAAGGCATCTAGCCGACTGACATTTGCAAAAGGGGCTGTGCACGCTGCCCAGTGGCTGCATGATAAGCCAGCAGGGTTATATTCTATGGTTGATGTTTTAGATTTAAAATAAAAGCCACACGCTATAGCGGTGTTTTTAATTTTAACAGCAGCTTAAGTGAAATTATTTCAGGCTAATAAGTGGTGGTTTTGGCGGTTATACAAGGTAAATGAGTTTAAGTGGTGATTTTAATGATTTTTGATATTTAAATTAGACATTTTTAGTCAGTCATGTATACTCGCCGGAATTTGCCCGAATTTCGTATTCTAAAGCTATAAAACTGGCTGTAGAGCACGGTTTTATTAGCTGCAAAGATCGTAAAATGAGCGCTGTTAAATCAGTACTCTCATTTTTTGTGGGGTTTGGACAGAAATTCTGTTCAAACACATAGTTATCCTTAATCTGGAGGTTGACTTGGCTAATTCTGCCCTTTTGGTGTTAGAGGATGGTTCTGTCTTTAAAGGAACGGCGATAGGTGCGCAAGGTACTGCCGTTGGTGAAGTGGTTTTTAATACTTCAATGACAGGCTATCAAGAAATCATCACTGACCCATCCTACGCTGAACAAATCATTACCCTTACTTATCCACATATTGGCAATACCGGTATTAACGAAGAAGACGTTGAAGCAGATAAAATCTGGTCTAAAGGTCTTATCATTCGTGACTTACCATTGGTTGCTAGTAATTTCCGTCAACAACAAACGTTATCTGAATACCTCAAAGCCAAAGGCGTTGTAGGTATAGCCGATATCGACACCCGTCGTTTAACACGTATTTTACGTGATAAAGGCGCGCAAAACGGCTGCATCGTTTGTACTGATGAGTTAGATGAAGCGAGCGCGTTAGCACAAGCAAAAGATTATCCTGGCTTGAAAGGCATGGATTTGGCAAAAGTAGTAAGCATTACTGAGCCAAAAAACTGGACTGAAGGCAGCTGGAAATTGGGCGAAGGGTATATCACTCCAGCCGATAGTAAATATCATGTAGTCGCTTACGATTACGGGGTTAAGAGCAACATTTTACGTTTGCTTGCAGACCGTGGTTGTCGCGTTACCTTGGTACCAGCGCAAACACCTGCTGAAGAAGTGTTAGCTATGCAACCTGATGGTGTGTTCTTGTCTAACGGCCCTGGTGACCCTGAGCCGTGTGATTATGCCATTACAGCGATTAAAACTATCGTTGAAACAGGTTTGCCAGTGTTTGGTATTTGTTTAGGTCATCAACTACTTGCGCTAGCCAGTGGTGCTACTACGGTGAAAATGAAGTTTGGTCACCATGGTGCTAACCATCCAGTGAAAGACTTAAAACGCAATGTGGTTATGATCACCAGTCAAAACCATGGCTTCGCTGTAGATGAATCAAGCCTACCTTCTAATTTAGAAGTAACGCATGTTTCGTTGTTCGATAAGTCGTTACAAGGTATTCATCGTACCGATAAGCCAGCGTTTAGTTTCCAAGGGCACCCAGAAGCAAGCCCAGGACCGCACGAAGCTGCGCCGCTATTCGACCACTTCATTGAATTAATCGAACAACACAAGCAGTAGGAACGAGCCCGCTATGCCAAAACGTACCGACATAAAAAGTATTCTCATCATAGGTGCTGGCCCTATTGTTATTGGCCAGGCCTGCGAGTTTGACTATTCAGGCGCTCAAGCATGTAAAGCGCTACGCGAAGAAGGTTATCGCGTTATTCTGGTTAACTCGAACCCCGCTACTATCATGACCGATCCTGAAATGGCCGATGCAACATACATCGAGCCAATTCATTGGGAAGTGGTACGCAAAATTATCGAAAAAGAGCGTCCGGACGCTATTCTCCCAACAATGGGCGGACAAACCGCACTTAACTGCGCGCTTGACTTAGATCATCACGGTGTATTGAAAGAGTTCAATGTTGAACTTATCGGTGCAACGGCTGATGCTATCGATAAAGCCGAAAACCGTGAGCGCTTCGACAAGGCAATGAAGAACATTGGTCTTGAATGCCCACGTGCTGAAATTGCACAAAGCATGGATCAAGCCCACGATGTATTAACGCGCATTGGCTTTCCTTGTATCATTCGTCCGTCATTCACCATGGGTGGAAGCGGCGGCGGTATTGCATACAATATTGACGAATTTAACGAAATTTGTGGCCGTGGTCTCGACCTTTCGCCTACCAAAGAACTACTCATTGATGAGTCGTTAATCGGTTGGAAGGAATACGAGATGGAAGTAGTGCGCGACCGTGCAGATAACTGCATCATCGTGTGTACGATTGAAAACTTCGACGCCATGGGTGTACATACTGGTGATTCAATCACAGTAGCGCCAGCGCAAACCCTTACTGACAAAGAATTCCAGCTAATGCGTAATGCCGCCATGGCAGTATTACGTGAAATCGGTGTTGAAACCGGCGGCTCGAACGTACAGTTCGGTGTAGATCCTAATACAGGCCGTATGGTGATTATCGAGATGAACCCGCGCGTATCGCGTTCATCTGCATTAGCATCAAAAGCCACAGGTTTCCCAATTGCTAAAGTGGCCGCCAAGTTAGCCATTGGTTACACCCTTGATGAGCTTGCTAACGATATTACTGGAGGCTTAACACCAGCATCGTTTGAGCCTTCAATCGATTACGTAGTCACAAAAATTCCTCGCTTTAACTTTGAAAAATTTGCTGGTGCGAACGATCGCTTAACCACGCAAATGAAATCAGTGGGCGAAGTGATGGCGATTGGTCGTAACCAACAAGAGTCATTACAAAAAGCACTTCGTGGCCTTGAAGTTGGCGCGAATGGCTTGAACTCAATGGTCGATTTAGAAGACCCAGAAGCGCGCAACAAAGTGATTTACGAACTACGTGAGCCTGGTGCTGAGCGTATTTGGTACATTGGCGATGCGTTCCGCATGGGCATGACCGTTGATGAAGTATTTACGCTCACCAATGTAGACCGTTGGTACCTAGTTCAACTTGAAGAGCTTATTCAGCTTGAAGCTCAGGTTGCTGAGTGCGGATTGCACGGCATTGATGAAGATCTTATGCGTAAGCTTAAGCGCAAAGGTTTCTCTGATTCTCGCTTAGCCGAGCTAACGAAAGTAGCGGAAGGTGACATTCGTGAAACCCGTCGTGGCTTTGGTGTAACGCCAGTTTATAAGCGTGTTGATACCTGTGCGGCAGAGTTTTCTACCAGCACGGCTTACATGTATTCAACCTACGATGAAGAGTGTGAAGCTGACCCCACTGACAACGATAAGATTATGGTGTTAGGCGGTGGTCCAAACCGTATTGGTCAGGGTATCGAGTTTGATTATTGTTGTGTTCACGCGGCGCTTTCAATGCGTGAAGACGGTTACGAAACCATTATGGTTAACTGTAACCCTGAAACGGTTTCTACCGACTATGACACATCTGACCGCTTGTACTTCGAACCGGTAACGCTAGAAGACGTACTTGAGATTGTGGCTAAAGAAAAGCCAAAAGGCGTCATAGTGCAATACGGTGGCCAAACGCCGCTTAAATTAGCACGTGCCCTTGAAGCTGCGGGTGTCCCCATTATTGGTACGTCGCCTGAAGCTATCGATAGAGCAGAAGATCGTGAACGCTTCCAGCAAATGGTGAATAAGCTAGGCCTTAAACAGCCAGCGAATGCGACCGTGACTAACATTGAGCAAGCTCTTGCCATGGCTGATGGTATTGGCTTTCCGCTTGTAGTACGTCCTTCGTACGTACTAGGTGGCCGCGCAATGGAAATTGTTTACGACCTTAAAGACTTAAAACGCTACCTAACGGAAGCGGTGAAGGTTTCTAATGATTCTCCTGTACTGCTAGACCGCTTCTTAGATGACGCCATCGAAGTCGATATCGATGCAATCTGCGACGGTAAAGAAGTCGTTATTGGCGGAATCATGGAGCATATTGAGCAAGCCGGTGTTCACTCTGGTGACTCAGCTTGTTCATTGCCACCTCACTCTTTAAGTAAAGAGATTCAAGATGTTATGCGCGAACAAGTGAAAGCCATGGCGCTTGAACTTGGTGTTGTTGGCCTAATGAATACACAATTTGCGGTAAAAGATGGCGAAGTGTATTTAATTGAGGTTAACCCGCGTGCAGCACGTACAGTACCATTTGTATCGAAAGCCACAGGTGTTCCACTTGCTAAAGTTGCCGCGCGTGCGATGGCGGGTGTTAGCTTGGCAGAGCAGGGTGTTACGACAGAGATTATTCCTCCGTTTTACTCTGTGAAAGAAGTGGTATTACCGTTTGCTAAATTCCAAGGTGTTGATCCACTATTAGGCCCAGAAATGCGCTCTACTGGCGAAGTAATGGGTGTAGGTGACACGTTTGAAGAAGCGTATGCTAAAGCTAACTTAGGTGCAGGGGCGCCATTACCTAGATCAGGTAAAGCGTTAATCTCTGTGCGTAATAACGATAAGAATAAAATTATCGAATTAGCCAAAGCATTGAACAGCGCTGGATTTAGCATTGAAGCGACGCGAGGCACAGCGACCACACTTTATGATGCCGGCATTGCCTGCTCTGTTGTGAATAAGCTGTCTGAAGGCCGCCCTAACATTGTGGACTCTATCAAAAACGGTGAGTACGCCTATATCATCAATACAACGGAAGGTCGCCAAGCGATTACCGACTCGGTTTATATTCGCCGAGAAGCGTTGCTGAATAAGGTGACTTACACCACCACAATGAATGCTGCTTTTGCCACTATTCGTGCGAAGTCAGCAGACGATCGTGACAAGGTGGCTTCTGTACAAGAGCTTCACGCAAGACTCTAACACTGATGACATTACATGGGATACGCGGTATCCTGTGTATATGACACTTATGTGAACCAATCAAAAGTGCGCCGAAAAGGCGCACTTTTTTCTGTTTAAAATCAACTATCCAGTCGAGACTGTATTCATGAGTCAGTATCCAATGACCGCGCACGGCGCACAGCTTCTGCGCGACGAACTAAACGAACTTAAAACAAAAACTCGCCCGCGTATTATTCAGTCTATTGCTGAAGCTCGCGAGCACGGCGACTTAAAAGAAAATGCTGAATATCACGCCGCCCGTGAACAACAAAGTTTCTGCGAAGGCCGTATTCAAGATATTGAAGGTAAATTGTCGAACGCACAAATTATCGATGTCACTAAAATGGAAAACAAAGGTAAGGTTATTTTCGGCACTACCGTTACCATTTTGAATGTCGATACCGACGAAGAAACCACATATCGGATAGTGGGCGACGACGAAGCGGATATTAAGAAAAACCGTATTTCGGTAAATTCACCTATTGCTCGCGGCCTTATCGGTAAAGAGCTTGATGATATGGTGACTATTCAAACGCCAGCTGGCAGTGTTGAAGTAGAGATTATTGAAGTTCAATATATCTAAAAGAGACGAAAGTGTTATTGAAGATAAAACCGCCGAGCCCTGCTCGGCGTTTTTTTGTAAGCAATGAAATATACTGACTTACTGGTAACTTTCATCCACTTTGTATTGATTCCTACCCGCATTTTTGGCTCTGTAAAGCGCCTCATCAGCTTTTTTCAGCAAGGTTTTGAAGCCTTGTGATGAGTTATTAGTGCACGCTATACCTAGGCTAACCGTTGCTTGTAGCTGCTTTTGTCCATAATTAACCACCATGCGCTCAATATTAACCAATACCCTCTGGGCTATTTCTGTTGCGTCTGTCAGCTCAGTGTTTGGCAACATTAATAAAAACTCTTCACCGCCCATACGAACCATTACGTCATGTTTTCTTAAGGTGTGTTTACAGGTGTTGACCACAGCATTAAGAAGCACATCGCCAGCGTCGTGCCCGTAGGTGTCGTTTACCACTTTGAAATGATCAATATCTAAAGCGATTACCGTAAAGGTTTCTCTTGAACGCTTTGCTTGAGTAATCATACGCTCGCCAATTCTTAACCCACTTCGGCGGTTGTGTACACCTGTAAGATGGTCATAGTCTGCAATCTTCTTATAACGTGAAATGCCTTTTACGAGGGAAATAACCACTAAAATCAGCAAAAACGATAGTGAAATTGCTAAGAAAAGCTTCAGCTTGGCATTTGTTTCCTGGCTTTCCTTTTTATGTAGCTGTAGCTCGGAAATAGCTAACTGTCTTTGTAAAATATCGTTTTCCATCTGGGCGACGGTGATGTCGTTTTCAGAAGCGACAATACTAACTTGTTTTTGTATCAGTGAATTTACGTGATCTTCATAATAGGTATTTAGTGAAAGTAAACTCGCCACCTTCTCTATAGATGCTGGTTTGTTATTTAAAAGTGACGTGAGTGATTTCGCGATAATGCCTTCGACAGGACGTTCATCATTGTCGATGGTGTATTTTGATGCGAATTCTGCCGCCGAGCTAAACTCACCTATTCGGTATGCACTTAGCGCAAGGTGATAGTAAAGTTGATTAACGAACGCTGTTTCTACTGTTGTTTCTTTTAACGCCAATGCATCGCGATATCGGTTGTAAGCGTCTTGGTATTTTTCCTTGGCGTAGTAAACATGCCCCTGATTAAACTGCGCAAAAAAGAAGAAGTCGGGGCCTGCGTTACTTTTTTCAGCGAGGGCAAACTGACTGTTCACATGAGTTTGTGCTTGCTGGAAATCTGCCAGCCTTATGGCTTCGAGTGTCAGCGTATGGTGCATATTGAATACACCTTGATAGTCGTCTATTTTCTCCCATTCTGTTAAAGCCTTCGATAAATATACGTAGGATTTTCCGTGTAAGCCGTTAAAGCGATAGATATTACCCAGCGCATTATAAATAACGCCTTTGTCTGATGGCGGTATGGAATAGCGGTCTTCCAGAGCCAATGCTTCGTTGAGTAGGCTTAAGCCTTCCGCAAAATTGTTCGTTGAAGTGGCACAAAAGGCGGTTTGAGAAAGAGCCAATACTAAATGTTCTGCGTCGTCTAAATGTCGGGCAATGTTGAGTGCTTTGTACCTGTCGGGGCAGTAATGATTTGGGTCTCCAGTTGCCAAATAGCGAAAGAATGAGCGTTCTAGCAGAGCCATTACTACATGAACTGAAACAGGTTCACTTTCAAGTATCTGTAACGACTGACTCAAATACTTCTCAGCCAAGTCAAGTTTATCCAATTCGCCAGCGGTCGAACCCAGCCATTGAAAATACTGACCCTGTTCTTTGGCCGACCAGCTAGTAACGTCTTCTTTCACATCGATAAGAAGCGTAAATGCCGTTTCGAAATCTGGTGCAAGAGAATATTGCGCGTTAACTCCTTTAAAACTTTCGGCAGCCTTCAACACCAAACTATAAGAAGAAAGGAATATGAAGAAAGTGAATGGAAGCAGTAAACATATTAATCTAGAGCGAATGACCATGAGCGCATTTTTTATAAGTTTGGATAGGAAAGATAGCACAGTTATGAAATATTAAGATAATCGTTAAAATTGAACCTCCTGTCGTGTTACATAGTGCATTGGAAATCAGTTAAGCTCTCGCATTTAACGTAGGACAGTCACGTTTGCGTGTTTAGTTTTGATTACTACATTTACTTATGTGTCTGTCCAACTGTACGGAAAAAAGCGCAATGCCTTGTGATTTCGAAACAACCTTACACTAATTGATAAAGGTGAAAGTCGCCAATAGTAGGCTACTTTTTAATAGCGTACGCGTTTATCAGCAACAGCGATATTAATTGCTTGTTGTCACTAACAACGTGCTTATTGAATTTTGTAACCACGTTATCTACCTATTAAGAGGCTGTCTTCGTTATGGTATTGAAAAAGCTATCAGTAATGCAGCTTGCCATTTTAGGTACAGCCTGCTTGTTCATATCAATAATGTTTCTTGCCTACAAAGACATAAATTCCTCAAGAGAACGACTATCTTCTGCGCAAAAAGATATTAAATTAGTGACAATAATAACAGCCGTAGAACGGGTGGCACATCATCACGCGGTCGAAAGGGGGATTACGGCAGGTTATTTAGGTAATCCGAATGATGCATCGCACAATAAAGTGTTAAGCCAAAGAGAGAAAGCCGATGCGGCGGTTGAAAAAATAAACAGTATAATAGCGTCGGACTGGAAGAATTCATCGACAATTAACGTCATTCTTTCACCCGTTTTTACATTATTGAAAAATAAAGGTGAGATTAGACAGCAGGTAGACGAATTAAATGGGAAAAATGCTTTTTCCTTTTACAGTAGCCTTAATAAACGCGCGTTAAATACTACCAATGCGCTAACCATGCTGGTTAATGCCCCCGATGCTAAACTGGCGCTGTCACAGGCGCTGCTGTTTGCGCAAGCAAAAGAAAAAATGGGGCAGCGACGAGGTAAAATGAACGCTGTTCTAGCAGCCAGAAGTATTTCCGATCCGGTCAGGCAGCAGGTGGTAGCCTATACCAACGAAACTAAGTACATAGAAGATAAGCTGAAGCTGAATTTAGACGGCGAGTCATTAACTGGGTTTCAAACATTATTGAACAGTTCCACAAGCAATGAAATTAATCGAATTGTGAATGGAGCCACCTCTGATAACCCTGATTTCTCTTCACTACCCACCAATACAGATTGGTTCGCATTAGCCTCAGAGCAAATTGGGGGGATTGCCGGGCTGCTAAAAGAGCGGTTTGATTACGTGCTAAATGATGTTAACGCAAAAGCAAATAGCGCGAACACAAACCTAGTGATTACATTCGTAGCCATTGTGCTACTCACGCTGATTATTTTTGTTATATATCGCACGTTGCACGGCATCATTACGCAACAGTTAGACAAGTTGGTGGCGAACCTTGATAAAATAGCAAAAGAGGGTGATCTCACTATTGATTTATCAATGAGCACGAAGAACGAATTAGGCGATATTTCCCGTTCAGTCAATGCCACCATTTTTGCGCTGCGGGATCTTTTGCGTGGGTTAGGGCAATCTATTCTCACAAGCTCAAGGCTTTCCAATCAATTAGAAGACTCTAGTGGCGAAATGCTGGATGATGCGGGAAATACTCAGCAACTTAGCGCTAATATTGCTTCAGCAATTGAACAAGTTGCGTCGACTGGCAGGGAAATAGCTAAAGCCGCATTAGATACGTTAAGTGCCAGTAAACAGTTAGATGGTTTAGCTGAGCAGTCGCTAATAGCGAATGATAAAATTCGTCATAGTATGGAAGTACTATCTAATGATATTAAAGGTGTGCAACAAAATGCCGCCGATATGGAGCAGCAAGTTACAGAAATTGGTTCAATTCTCGATACCATCAACTCGCTTTCTGATCAGACGAATTTATTGGCGTTAAACGCGGCTATTGAAGCGGCCCGCGCGGGTGAACATGGCAGAGGTTTTGCCGTTGTTGCTGATGAAGTGAGAAAGCTAGCGCAAAGTAGTCGTGCCTCCTCTGACAAAATCTCAAGTTTGCTGTCTAATTTAAAAGATGCCAGTGTGATAGTGGTGGCAGATATTAATAAAAATGTGGCCTCTATTACCAATTCTATGGAAGTGACTATCGAAGGAAGGACCACCGCAGAAAAAGTAAAAGAAGCGGCTACTAATGTGGAAGGTATGGCTAACAGCATGTCTTCCTCGGCAGAACAACAATCAGCTACTACCTCAGTGATAGCGCAAGATGTGGTGAACGTCGAAAAGGCGGCTAGCCATGAAGTAAATATAGCCCAACATTTATCTAAATTATCGGGTGACATGAAAGAAAACAACCTTCTTCTTCAACGCACAATAGATGGGTTTAAAGTGGATAATGATTAACTTCTGAAGCCTAGTTCGATGAAAAAGGACAATGACTAACTCCCCCCCAAAATATTGGGCCCCAAAAATTGGCTCACTTCACTAGTTGGACAAACACTCATTTTGCTTCTCTTATTTTAGGTGACTATTTAAAGTGGCAGGCTCGCGCTTAACTGCCAACCCTTTACAATCTTGCTGAGACTTTTCATTGCCTAACCCTTAGGCAAAGTTTATTCTGCATAAGCTTTTATTTAACAGGGATTTTTTCGATGGCATATGATTTTGGTTCACAGACGTTAGGCATAGCCAACCCCTTCAAAAAAGAAGGGGTATTCCGCGCAGTGGGCGGGGGCTTGGTACTCGCTTTAGCCATTTATGCAGTAGCGGGCGTGCCCGATTTGTTTGCCGAGAACAAAGTGCGTGGTTACACGCTACTAGGCGTGGCTTTTGTGCTGATCGTGTCAGGCATTAAACATTGCGCTGTGGGTATTTTGCAGCTCATGCGGTTTTTTGTAGGGCGTACTGTGCCTACTTCTCTTGCGTATAATCACTCAGTTTCCGAACAGGATGCAGCGCAAGCCGAAAAAAAATCCCTGCTGTATTCGAAAGAAAGCTTACACGCTATGTTAATGGGTCGTCGTAACACCACGTTTGAAGAGCCTCGTGGTTGGCTAGCCAGATTAGTGCATAGTGTACTTCCTAAACTTACTTTCCTACCTTTTCCTTTGCGCCATTTATCTCAAGAAATTATTGCCATGGCGGTGACCTTTCTTGTGGCGCTGCTTGCATTCGCTATTGTCTACTTTTTAGTGAGCAACGGGTTAGCGGGTGAGGTAGCTAAAGTATTGGTGATGCCTTTGCTCTCAATATTGCTTCTTGTGTACTTAATAGCGAATTGGGGCTCTACCGCAAAAGGCATTCACAATGAAGGTAACTCTCAACTTGCGAAAGCGAGCAGTTTATCGCTAGGGGTGATTATTGGCCTAGCGATAGTTGTGCCGTTAGGCGCGGGTGTATTCTTAGATGAGTTGGTTGGCCGCGATATCGATAAAGTACAAGCGTGGGCAAATACGTTCCCACTGTTTAGCGCTTGGGCAAACTTAGCCTTGTTACTAGTTTGCGTGATTGCTGTGATGGCGTTAATCATGCCGTTACTTTACAAACGAATGGGGCAGGTTACACCGAAAACTGAAGTCAGTGAATTCCGCGCTAATATGCAGGAGTCGGTTCACCCGAATGAAATTTTTATCAATATTGAAAATATTGTGCTTGCTAACCGCAGATACCGTGAAGTGCCAAATCGTATCTATGCCGACTTCGATCCTAGACTAAAAGAGCAAGCAGAAGGTAAAGGCAGTTTTGAGGGCGAGTTATTAATAGAAACCCAGCCTACATTAACCGCCGGTGTTACCTTGCCAGAGAAAAAGAAAATGACCCTAACTGCCGTTGCACAAGTGGCCGTAGTTGCCGCAGCTATATTGTTTTATGTGGGTGGGTTGCAGCTAGCTGAAGTGCTCGATTTAGTTATTCGCCAAGGCGTTAATACCGATGAGCAAGTTAATTCCGCAATTACCATGGGTAATAACCTCATTTGGTTAATCTTCGCCTGGTTAACGGTTCGTGGTGCTGCCAATGTGATGAACAAAGCGTCCCACATGTTTTGGGGGGAAATGACATTCTCATCGTTACTCATGTTTATGAAAACGGAAGGTACCTATACAGAGTCTCGTGTATCTACAGGCATGGCCATTCATGATTCTACACGTTCCGAAAATGTTGTGGTGCGAAGCAGTATTACCCCTTGGATCATAACCAGTAGAATCAACACCTCTATTTTTGCTACAAGCGGTATGAACAACTTAGAGTCGCCACGTTTCATTATGGGAATGAATAAGAACGATGCCGAGCTTGGCGAGATTGTCACTGAAATCAAGGCATTCCTTCGCGGCCGAGAAACCATCGCATCTATCACCAATGAGGCCGATTTAGCGAACGCTGGAACCATTCATCAGGTAAACCAGCAAACCCGAAGCCACAATGACGAGCCTCAAAGCAAAATTACCCTTGAACAAGAAGAAGAGGCCGCCGGCTTCTTGCGTAACAATGCAGATCAAGAAGATGAGAATAAAAGCTAAAAGTTAGGCTTTGTCACTATTTACTTTATTTAGATATCGAATGTATTTATAGAAAACGTATATTGGACACACACATTAATTTTGATGAACATGAGTGTGTGTCCAATTTTTTACAACTTATATTCCACCCTCTAATCCTATTTTATCTACGTCGTTAAACCTGCTTATTTAGCTTAAAATGACGCATATTTGTGTGACTGTCCTATCTGCTTCTATCTGCTAACTATCTGTGCCTCTTATCTAATTACCTAACCTCTTCAGTTTATTTTGAATGACTGTCCAACCTATAGTTAATTCGTAGGTGGACGGAGTTGCTCCTTGGTATAGGCGCTTGTACACTGAGTTTTTTTAAGACTTACTGAAAGGCGCTATTATGTCGGATAAGGATATTGAAACGCTTTCGTCGAAAGTGGTTTACGAAAATAAGTGGCTAAAAGTACGTGAAGATAAAATTCGTCGTGCTAGTGGGAACGAAGGTATTTATGGTGTTGTTGAAAAGCCAGACTTTGCGATTATTCTTCCCATCGATGGTGATATTGTTTATTTGGTTGAACAATACCGGTATACGGTAGAGCAGCGATTGCTAGAATTTCCGCAAGGTGCCTGGGAAGATAACCCGGATGCCGACCCGAAAGTGTTAGCCGCCGGCGAATTAAAAGAAGAAACGGGGTTTACAGCCAACGAAATGCATTACGTTGGTTTTCAATACCTTGCCTATGGCTTTTGTAATCAGGGGTATCATATATTCGTTGCGAAAGGGTTAACGCAGGGCGAGCAAAAGCTAGATATAGAGGAAGAGGATTTAAAAATCATACCTGTGCATTTTAAAGAATTAGAATCTATGATAACTGAAGGCACTATTAAAGATGCATCTACCTGCAATGCGTTCGGACTTGCCCGTTTAAAAGGGTTTATTTAGTTAACAGCCTGATTATTGACTGTAACAGAGTGTAACAATTTTATGTTGAACGGCATCGAACTCACTTGTATTGTGTGACCACACTTTTTCTTTGGAGCAAACAATGAACTGCAATGGGCAATTTTCCATTACGGGGTGGGATGAAAATATACTAAGTGAAAAACGAGAAGGTGTTAAGCAAACCCATGCTAGCATTACGCAAGCTTATGAAGGCAGCATGGCGGGGCAAAGCGACGTTGAATTTCTCATGTCGTATCAGACATCAATGTTGGCACTATTCGTTGGATTCGAGAGTTTTGTAGGGGTTATAGACGGTCGTCGAGGCACAATTTCGTTTAAACACGATGGAAAATTTGAAAATGGCATTGCCAGCAGCAACTTCTCATCGATTGATGGCAGTGCAACGGGTGAACTATCTAACTGTGATATTTCAGGGACGTTCGAGTCTGCTGAAGGCGGTAAAGCAAATTATACAATAAATCTTACCGAATAAATCTTACCAATAACCTATTTTTTACACACTGTATAAACGAAAAAACGGCGCTTTTCAGCGCCGTCCAAAATCAGGGAAACGATTTTTAAAAGCCTTGTTTAACTCTCTATTAATCGTGAACCAATCTCAATTTGACGAGGTTTTTTAGCTTCGGGTATGACACGCTCCATATCGATGTGCAGTAACCCATTTTCCATATCAGCGGCTAACACCTTCACATGGTCGCCAAGCTGAAACTTCCTTTCGAAATTACGCTCGGATATTCCTTTATGAAGAAACTTACGTTCGGCGGATTCTTTTTCTTCCGGCTTACGTGTGCCCGTTATTACTAGGGTGTTTTCTTGAACCTCAATGGACACGTCATCTTTACTGAACCCCGCTATTGCCATAGTGACACGATATTTGTCATCGCCAAGCAATTCAATGTTGTAAGGGGGGTAAGTACTTTGTTTTTCAGCACGAGACGCAGCATCAACTAATGAAGCTAAGTGGTCAGAACCAATAAATGAACGGTAAAGTGGAGATAGATCGATAGTACGCATAGTCATATCCTATTAATTTAGCAATATGTTAAAAATAATTCGCCCCGACTATTCGGCGGCGGTGTTGTCAACCTGAGCTTTCAGCGTCGACATAATAGATATAGGGTGGCTCAAATTCTTTTCAAGGTTTTTTTTCAAAAAATTTTAAATTTTATTTTGAAACGTAAAAGCCCCCTGATTTTTCCGGCTTCTAACACGTAACAGTCTTAATTACCGGAACTATTAAAGTGCGACCGAATTTTTATTATTAAAGTCTATTGTTTTAGGTGTCGACAATTATTTACCTCTCCTTGTTTTTGTCCCTTCCTATTTAGCGTTCTATCAAATCAATAAAGTTTTTGTAGCGAAAATAGATTCGCATAACGTTTAACGCATACTGAACTAAATGATAATTAATTGTATTTGGGTGGTGTGGGATAGTATTATGAGACTCTACTTGAAAGAGTATTAAGTAAGCATTTATGTACGTAAATGCTACACTTAGCGTTCTTTTTGTCACTTAATCAAACTCAAGAAATCGAATGAAAAAAGAAGTTATTGTTTTAAATTGTGGTAGTTCGTCAGTAAAATTTGCCATTATCGACGCCGACACAGGTGAGGCTGGGTTAAGTGGTATTGCTGAAAGCCTAGGAAATGATGATGCTAGATTATCGTTTAAATTAAACGGGCAAAAAGAACAGCACTCCCTACCTAGTAATGCGTCTCATGCAGAAGCGTTAGCGGCAATTCAGAACATAGTCACCAGTACCGGCGTTAAGCCAATAGCGTTGGGACATCGAGTAGTCCACGGTGGTGAGCGGTTCAAAGAAGCTGCGTTAGTCGACGATGGCGTATTAGCCTCTGTAGAGGAATATGCCAGTATGGCGCCGTTGCATAATCTAGCGAACTTGAAGGGGATTACCACTGCTCAAGCCGCGTATCCAGCGTTACCTCATGTCATCGTGTTCGATACCTCTTTTTTCCAACAAATGCCAAAACGTGCCTATATGTATGCGCTACCCAAGGCCTTGTACGAGCAGCACGGTGTGCGTAAATATGGTTTCCATGGCACTAGCCACAAGTTCATTCTAGATAGCACTGCGCAATTGCTTAGTAAGCCTGTTGAACAAACCAGTATTATTAGTGCTCACTTAGGAAATGGTTGCAGTGTTACCGCTATTGAAAAGGGTGTAGCGGTAGATACCAGTATGGGGTTTACGCCCCTTGAAGGTTTGATGATGGGCACGCGCTGCGGTGATATCGACCCCAGCCTGCCAGGGACTTTGCAAGAAAAGCTAGGTAAGTCTGCTGCTGAAATCAATTCATTGATTAACAAAGAGTCTGGGTTGGCGGGTATTTCCGGGTTAAGCAACGATTGCCGTACGCTAGAAGAAGCGGCAGAAGCGGGGCACGAAGGCGCATTATTAGCCCTCGAAATGTTCTGCTATCGCTTAGCCAAGTATATATCTAGCTACATGATAGCAGTGCCGTCATTAGATGCTGTGGTGTTTACAGGTGGCATTGGTGAAAATTCATCGTATATTCGTGCAACTACCATGAGGTATTTTTCCCATCTTGGTTTTACCATTGATGATCAAAACAACCAAGCTATGCGCTTTGGTGCAAAAGGAAACATAGCGACTTCGTCATCCACAAAACCTGTTTTAATCGTACCCACTAATGAAGAGTGGGTTATCGCCGCCGAAGCTGCGAAATTCGCTTAGGTTTTTTTGCGTAAATTGTCTTTGCTTTAGGAGCAACTATGTCACGCCGTATTATGCTGATCCCTGTTGGCACAAGCGTAGGGTTAACTACTGTCAGCATTGGGCTCGTTCGTGCATTAGAAGAACAAGCCATTAAACTGAATTTCTTTAAACCTGTAGCACAGCCTCGAAGAGGCGACACCGGTGAAGAGCGCTCAACCGCTATTATTAGTCACCACTGTAGTGTTAAGCCTATAGCGCCATTCGATTTGAACGTAGTAGAGCGAATGATCAGTAGCGACAATACTGATGAATTACTTGAAGAGATTATAGAGCGCTTTGAAGCGAATCAAGAAGCCGATGCCGTGGCAGTAATCGAAGGCTTGGTGACAACTCGCCATCACCCTTACGCAGAGCGTTTAAATCTTGAAATTAGTCGTGCGTTAGATGCCGACATCGTGTTTGTCTGCGTACCAGGAAATGATGATCCTGTGGATATTAACCATCGCCTTGAAATTGTGGTAGACGCTTACGGCGGCCACAAAAGTAAAAAGGTAGTGGGCTGCATTTTTAATAAAGTTAACGCACCGTACGACGAACACGGTCAGCTACGTACTGATTTAAGTGTGCTGGAAGCGCCTGAACACGATGAAACCCGAAGCAAAGCGCTGCGTGAACTGCCTATATTTGCAAAAGGCTTGAACCTGCTAGGAAATATCGATTGGAATGCCGAGCTAATGTCTCCTCGTGCTATCGACATTGCCAAGCACTTAAATGCCACGTTAATTAACGAAGGCAATATTGCTTCACGTCGATTAAGTAGTGTTACCTTTGCTGCCCGTGAAATTCACAATATGACACACACCTTAAAGCCAGGTGCACTGCAAGTGATGTCTGGTGATAGAGGCGATGTATTTGTTTCTTGTTGCTTAGCGGCATTAAATGGCACTAAGTTAGGCGCATTGTTATTAACTGGCGGCTACCAGCCAGATGAAAACATAAAGCATTTATGCAGCCAGGCTCTGGAAACCGGCTTGCCTGTCATGCTGGTAAATACTAATACGTGGCAAACCGCACAGAACCTGCACGCGTTCAATCAGGAAGTGCCGGTGGATGATAGTCAACGTATCGAAAAAGTGATGGTACACGCGGCAGAAAGTTTAGATGCTAAATGGGTATCTTCACTTACCGAAAAAGTATCTCGTCAAAAGAAACTTTCTCCGTCTGCATTTCGCTATTATCTGACTAATCGTGCGCGCCAAGTTAACAAGCGTGTGGTATTACCTGAAGGTAATGAACCGCGCACTGTAGCCGCGGCAGCCATTTGTGCTAAACGTGGGCTAGCGCGCCCTGTGCTTATAGGTGATGAAAACGAAATTCAACGTGTGGCACAGCAACAAGGCGTGGTGCTGGGCGATGGTGTTGAAATTGTTTCACCTGCTGCCATACAAGAAGATTATGTGGCAGGGTTAGTGAAGCTTCGCGGTCACAAGGGGGTTACCGATGTGGTTGCTCGTGAGTTGCTACAAGACAACGTTACCCTAGGTACTATGATGTTGCAGCAAGGTGATGTTGATGGCTTGGTATCTGGCGCCGTTCACACTACAGCAAATACCATTCGCCCCGCATTGCAGTTAATTAAAACAGCAGAAAATGCATCGTTAGTTTCGTCGGTATTTTTCATGTTATTGCCAGACCAAGTCTTGGTTTATGGTGACTGTGCTATTAATCCAGACCCTAACGCCCAGCAGCTGGCGGATATTGCTATTCAGTCTGCCACGTCGGCACAGATGTTTGGCATTGAACCAAGAGTGGCCATGATCAGTTATTCTACCGGCACATCAGGTGCTGGTAGTGATGTTGAAAAAGTGCGTGAAGCTACCGAGATTGCACAAAAGCTTCGCCCTGACTTATTAATTGATGGACCGCTTCAATACGATGCCGCTGCTATAGAAAGCGTAGGGCGCAGTAAAGCACCAAATAGCCCTGTTGCGGGTAAAGCTAATGTATTTGTATTCCCAGACTTAAACACCGGGAACACCACTTACAAAGCGGTACAGCGTAGTTTTGATTTGGTGTGTATTGGGCCAATGTTGCAAGGCATGCGCAAGCCAGTCAATGACTTAAGCCGTGGGGCATTGGTGGATGATATTGTGTTTACTATTGCATTAACTGCTATTCAGGCCGCGAATTAGTTAGGGGCTGTTTAAGCTGGCTCAAGGCTGTATCAATTAGCTTAACGCTATCGTAAATTATGACTATAAAAATTTGATAGTTACACGTACAAAAACGGCGCATCATGCGCCGTTTTTTATGGTTAAATTTTAGTTCGTCAACTAAGTTTAACTTGTCGAATTAATCAAACCTGTTTATTAAAGCGTGGCTTGGCTACCAAGCCTTAGCACGTTTCCTTAACCAAAGGGCAATGACGAAAAATACTAATACCAGCACCCATACGCCTATATCTTGAATCAGGTAATAGGGCGTGAAACCAGAGGTCGCCAACACAGGAGCAGTTAAACTGGCCGCTTCAAATTGAGGTAACCGTGCAGTTATATTGCCTTTGTGATCAATAAAGGCAGTTACGCCATTATTGGTCGCACGCACTACTGGGCGGCCAAATTCGACGGCACGCATTCGAGCAATTTCTAAATGCTGAGCTGGGCCATGAGAATGGCCAAACCAGGCATCGTTACTGACCGTAATAATCATGTCGGTGGCGTTATAAATATTCGCCGCCACTTGCCTTGGGAAGGCAATTTCAAAGCATATTGCCGGCGCCAAATGGATACCGTTGGCAACAAGATTAGCTTGCTGAAAATCACCTCTTGCAAAGGAAGACATGGGTAAATCAAACAAGGGCGCTAAGGGGCGCAACCAATCTTCAAAAGGGACGAACTCACCAATGGGTAGCAAGTGGTGTTTAGCAAAGCGATTGTTGTGGAAATACTGATAATCTGGTGTTGTAGCATCGGGTATTCTTTTACCCAGTACAATCAAATTATTCCATGCTTCATCGGTTTCCCAATTATAATTAACAATCCCTGTGATAAGGGCTGTGTTTTCAGCAAAGGCGCGGGCATTAACTTGAGTTAAATAATCTAATGCAAGTGGCTCTAGTTTTGGTACAGCGGCCTCAGGCCAAATTACCAGGTCGTTATCCCACAGCGGTTCCGTAAGGCTTAAATAACGGTTCATGGTGGGGGCATCTTGCTCCGGCACCCATCGCAAAGACTGTGCAATATTACCCTGCGCCATCGCGACGTTATACTGCCGTTTAGGCGCAACCCATGAATGCTGATTGGCAGTGAACCCGCTAATATACAAAGCTAAGCTAACCACAACAGCGCCGGTGAAATGCCGTTTAGTACGCGACACGGCAAACAAGCTCGCACCGATAACCAGCAAGGCCGTTATGCCGGTTTCACCTAATATGGGTGCCCAACCCACTAGGGGGCTATCAATTTGGCTATAGCCTAACGACAGCCAGGGAAAACCGCTTAGTAACCAACTGCGCAACCATTCTGCGAATACCCAGAAAAAAGGCAAAGCTAATGGCCAAAGCCGATGAGGGAAATAGCGAGCGGTAAGCTTAAAGGCAAGGGCCGGGAACAACGCAAGGTAACTACACAGCAAAACCATAAGGCCTATGGATGCAACCAGCGGTAAGCCACCGAAATCAGCAATGCTCACGTGTACCCAACTGATGCCCGCACCAAACCAGCCTAGCCCAAATACCCAGCCAGCTAAAAAAGGGCGATGTGGAAGTTTAATAACTTGCCTAATTCCTAACGCAAAAGCGGGAATAACAAGTGGCCAGATACCAAAGGGCGCAAACGCCAGCGTTAAGCTAGCGCCGCTTAGTAAAAGCAGTAAATAAGGAATGAACCGTTTCAACGGAGTTACTCCAGAGAGGCCACCGACACTTTAAGGTGTATAAGACGGCGTTTATCAGAGTTGGTTACCTTAAAGTGAATATCACCAATGGTAACTTCATCGTTCGTTTCAGGCATGTGCCCGAACGCTTTAAGCACAATACCGCCAATGGTATCAGCTTCTTCTTCGCTGAATTTGGTTTCAAAGAAGGCGTTAAATTCGTCAACGGGCGTTAACGCTTTAACTGAATAGGTCGATTTGTTCAGTGGGCGAATATCATCGGTACCGTCTTCTTCGGTATCGTATTCGTCTTCAATTTCACCAACAATAATCTCTAGTATATCTTCAATGGTAACAAGCCCTGACACACCGCCGTATTCATCCACAACAATGGCCATGTGATAGCGTTGTTGGCGAAACTCTTTCAGCAGTACATCTACACGCTTACTTTCCGGCACAATAACGGCAGGACGTAAGATATCGCGTAAATTAAGACTTTTTTCTGGATTAAACGCATAGCTTAGTAAGTCTTTAGCAAGCAATATGCCTTCAATATGATCTTTATCTTCACTAATAACGGGGAAGCGGGAGTGGGCTGATTCCAACACCACAGGTAAGAATTCATCGACATTTTTTTCAACGTCTATGGTGGTCATCTGCGCGCGGGGGATCATAATATCCCTAACTCGCATTTCGTTGACACCTATAACGCCTTCAATCATCTCCCGGGTTTGGGGATCAATGATTTCGTTCTGCTCGGCTTCAGTAATAACTTCAACCAGTTCTTGTTTGCTTCTCGGCTCGCCAGAGATAGAAAGTTTAAGTTTGTCTAACCAACTTTTTCCTTGGGAGCCGTTGGTAGAGTGAGGATTATCGTCGCTCATAATGTCCGCTAATTTATTGATACAACGTCAACGTTAAATGTCTTGGGGAGGGGCGTCAATGCTTTATTGTTTATTTGCACGTAAATTACGCAACTGCCCAAGTGTAACTTGTTGGCGCTATTGGGTTTTATTGATAAGGATTACCAATATTTAAAGATGCCAATATACGAATTTCTTTTGCTTCCATAATCTCAGCATCAGCATCGTTTATATGATCGTAGCCCAGAAGATGTAATATTCCGTGAACGACCATATGGGCATAGTGGTTGGTGGGGGCTTTGTCTTGCTCTACCGCTTCACGCATGATCACAGGCACACAAATAACCAAATCACCAAGCAGGTTCATTTCTATGCCAGGTGGAACTTCAAAGGGAAAAGACAGCACATTAGTAGGCTTATTTTTACCTCTGTATTCATGGTTTAGCGTTTGTGACTCTTCATCATCAGTGAAGCGTACGGTAATTTCTTGCTCACCAGTATTTTCCGCCACAAGGACTGCATTGGCCCATGTTTCGATTTGCTCAACAGAGGGAATGGCCTTAGCCATTTCCGCGTCAGCTTCATAAGCTTGCTGGTAATCTACAATAGCTATCACTGGCTATCGCTATTTTGTTGTGCAGATGAGCTATTAGATGAGGCGTTAGCATCAGCTTGTTCACGTTGAAGACGCAAAGCTTCCTCTTTCTTCTCTTTGCGAACACGCTCTTGTTCGGCGTCATAATGTTCATAAGCACGCACGATTCGGGCTACTACAGGGTGTCTGACCACATCTTCAGCGTTGAAGAAGTTAAACGAAATATCGTCAACGTTACTCAATACTTCAATAGCGTGGCGCAAACCAGAGCGGGCACCACGTGGTAAATCAACTTGGGTGATATCACCGGTGATCACCGCTTTAGAATTAAAGCCGATACGGGTTAAGAACATTTTCATTTGTTCAACCGTGGTATTTTGACTCTCATCCAAAATAATAAAGGCATCGTTTAACGTACGGCCACGCATATAGGCTAATGGTGCAACTTCTATTACGTTACGTTCCATTAATTTTTCTACTTTTTCGAAACCAAGCATCTCAAATAAAGCATCGTAAAGCGGGCGCAGGTAAGGGTCTACTTTCTGTGAAAGGTCACCTGGCAAAAAGCCTAGCTTCTCACCCGCTTCTACAGCAGGGCGAGTGAGTAGTATTCTACGTATTTCTTGGCGTTCTAGCGCATCAACTGCTGCAGCAACGGCTAAATACGTTTTACCTGTACCTGCAGGGCCTACACCAAAGGTAATATCATAATTGAGAACATTAGCTACATACTGAGCTTGATTCGGGTTACGGGGCTTAATAACGCCGCGTTTCGTGCGAATGTGTACTTCTTTACCGAAATCGCCAGTGCCTGACTCTGTATCTTGCTCTAGAGCCGCGGCCTGTTGAATGGCTAAGTGTACTTGCTCAGGTTCAAGTTCAGGTAAGCGGCCTTTTACTGGCTGAGTTTCTACATACAGTTGCTTAAGTAACTCAGTGGCGCTCTGAATTTGACGTGGCTCACCTAGCACCTTGAACGCATTATTCCGGTAAGTAATTTCTACTCCCAACCTGCGCTCTATTTGCTTGATGTTGTCGTTAAACGGCCCACATAAGTTAGACAAACGTTTTGTGTCTGCCGGCTCTAAATCAAATTCATTACTTACCAATGTACTCAAACTACTGTATTCCTCACTTTCAATATTTATGCTGGGTTAAATTGACCTACGCCTATCGCGTCAGGCAAGTCAGCCTCGTGCTTGGCCATAATAGATTGGGGCGAAACAGCAACACGCAAGCCCATTTCATCTTCACGGCGAATAACATCACCACGTAATGAATTGGAGAATACGTCTGTCACTTTCACATCTACGAATTCACCAATCATATCCGGCGTACCTTCGAAGTTAACCACGCGGTTATTTTCAGTACGGCCAGAAAGCTCCATAGGATTTTTCTTTGACGGGCCTTCTACCAAAATACGTTGTTCAGTACCTACCATGTTACGCGCAATACGCAACGCTTGTTGGTTGATACGTTGCTGTAAAAGGTATAAACGCTGCTTCTTGGCGTCTTCGGTTACATCATCTACTGCATCTGCCGCGGGTGTACCAGGGCGAGCACTGTAAATGAAGCTAAAGCTTAGGTCGTAATCAATGGCCTGAATAAGGTCCATTGTGGCTTCAAAGTCAGCATCGGTTTCACCTGGGAAACCAATGATAAAGTCGCTCGACATACTAATATTTGGGCGAACTTTACGAAGCTTACGAATTTTAGACTTATACTCAATAGCGGTATGACCACGCTTCATTAAGTTAAGAATTCGGTCTGAACCACTTTGCACAGGCAAATGGAGGTGATCAACAAGCTCAGGAATAGTGGCGTACACGTCGATAATATCATCGGTAAACTCAACCGGATGCGACGTGGTATAACGAATCCTGTCTATACCATCGATAGCTGCAACAAGTTCTAATAACTCGGCAAAGCGACATACGGTTCCATCGTGGTTCTCACCGCGAAACGCGTTTACGTTCTGGCCTAACAAGTTAACTTCGCGTACGCCTTGACCGGCTAGCTGGGCAATTTCAAGTAATACGTCATCTACCGGACGGCTTACTTCTTCACCACGGGTATAAGGTACTACGCAGAATGTGCAGTACTTAGAACAGCCTTCCATAATAGAAACGAACGCCGTAGGGCCTTCAGCTCGAGGCTCAGGTAAACGGTCAAATTTCTCAATTTCAGGGAAGCTTACGTCGATAACCGACTTTTCGCCGCCTTTAAGTTGGTTAATCATTTCGGGCAAACGATGTAAGGTTTGCGGGCCGAAAACTAAATCAACATAAGGCGCGCGCTGACGAATAACGCTACCTTCTTGAGAAGCTACGCAACCGCCTACGCCAATGATAAGCTCGGGGTTATCTTGCTTAAGGTTCTTCCAACGACCAAGTTGGTGGAACACTTTTTCTTGTGCCTTTTCACGGATAGAGCACGTATTAAGCAATATAACATCGGCTTCTTCCGCAGTTTCCGCTGCAGTGTAGCCATGAGTAGAGTCGAGTAAGTCTGCCATTTTCTCCGAGTCGTACTCGTTCATTTGGCAGCCCCAGGTTTTGATATACAGCTTTTTAGTCATAACAACTAGTCGATAACCTGATAGAGTTCCCGTAAGCAATTGACTGGCGGTTGAAAATGCCACACGCTAACTAGGTTAGGTGTAAATTCTGGCAAAGCCTGCCACTGCAGTTTTGGGAAGATGTTCAAAATAGCCGCGTATTTTACCTGTTATAACGTCGAATGCCCAGTGTATTCACCCACATTCGACGGAATTTAATGCACTGCCATCTTGCAAGGGCGGTGTGGTTGATATAAAGCATGAAGCAGAAGATATTAGTAAATTAAAATGGCGAACGTATTTGGGCTCACATTCGTATTATTTATTAGTGCAAAGCGAGTAAGCTATTGGGTAAGTAGAAGAGATTTATAGTATGTATGATTTTTGTATAAATGGTGGTGGCATGGTTGGGGCTGCGCTTGCATTGGGCTTAGCGAAGCAGCAATACCGGGTAGCTATAATTGAGCCCCACTTGCCCAAAGCTTTTGACGAGGCCAGTAAGCCAGACTTAAGAGTATCTGCCATTAGTGACGCGTCTGTATCGTTATTAACCTCGTTAGGCGCGTGGGAATACATTGAAACAATGCGTGTTAAGCCCTATACGGGCCTGAGTGTGTGGGACGATCCCGCGCATCGAACAGACTTTACAGCGCAAAGTATCGATGTACCTCAGCTAGGCTTTTTTGTTGAAAACCGTTTATTGCAATTAGGGTGTCATCAAGCATTAAAGGCGTTTGACAACGTAACATGGTTTACTGGCTGTAAGGTGACTGATATCGCGCTTGGCAATAGCTCAGTTAGTAACTCAGTTGATAGCTCAGTTAATAGCTCGGCTAATTCTGCAGCGTCATTGGCCCACGCCGCTATCCTTAGTCTTGATAACGGCGAAACTATTCACGCTAAGTGGTTGATAGGTGCCGATGGTGCGGCCTCGCAAGTTAGGCAATCTGCAAATATTGGCGTATCGGGTTGGCAATACCGCCAACAAGCTATGGGTATTACTATTGAAATGGCAAACCCGGTTAACGCCATTACATGGCAAGAATTTACCCCTGAAGGCCCTAAAGCCTTATTGCCAATGTTCGACAATTACGCCTCGTTAGTATGGTACGACTCGCCCGATGAACTTAAGCGGTTATCAACCCTTAATGCCGCACAATTAAAACAAGCCATTATAGAAGCCTTTCCCAGTGAGCTAATAAAAAACGGTAACGACTTTACAGTAATAGACAAAGCTACATTCCCGTTAACCCGTGCACATGCTAGCCGCTATGTTACCGATAGCGTTATTTTGGTGGGCGATGCCGCCCACACCATTAACCCATTGGCAGGGCAGGGAGTTAACTTAGGGTTTAGAGATGTTGAAACCTTATTAGCGGTGACCGGCGAAGGTATCGACTTAACGTCGCTAGCGTTTAAAAGCCGCTTAATAACAAGCTACGAAAAGCCACGCCAGCGTGATAATGGCTTGATGATGTCTGCCATGGACGGTTTCTATGGCTTGTTTAGTAACGATATCGGCCCCATTAAATGGTTAAGAAACCAATTACTTTCTGTGGCACAACACTTTGAGCCAGCTAAACGGGAAGTACTTAAATATGCGATAGGGATGCGAGAATGGAAGTTTTAATCATACTTGCCGTACTGTTCGGCGCACTTTTTATAGTAATACCACTTATCGAGCGCTCGAAAATGCGCATTAGTGATGAAGACACCGCCAAGTGGTCTAAGTGGATATGGCCGCTAATGGGCATTCTACTTGTTGCACAACTTCTGCGGATGCTGCTTAGCTAGCTGTTTGGATGGGAAGTTGAAAGCTCGAAAGGTTGAAAGGGCGTTGGGAGAGTGTGCATTAGAAACTCGCGGTAAACCCATCCATGGGCGCTCTGCCACAGCATCCATGCTGTGGAAGGTTTCTAATGCATACTCTCCCAATGCTCTATAGATGCACGAGTGAACAGCTACCACTTAAAAACTCGTGGTAAATCCATCCATGGAAGGTCTACCAAGGCGTTCACATTGTGAAGGGGTAAAGCGGGTTCACCATATACATCTTTCACTCAGGCCAAGAAGTTTTAAGATCGATGAGTACTTTATCTATCATGGTTTCGATGGCGTGATCGTCGCTTTGCATTAACGCAAAAGTGCGAAGGCCTATAAATTGGTTTTGTAACCAATCTGCGGCTTTATCAATCGGTGTGCTCGAAGGTAGAGAGTTAGTTTGAACGGCCTTTTCTACAATCGATTTGAAGCACGCTTTTAAGGTACTCATGCCATCAAGCACAGATTGTTTCCCGTTTTCACCCAGCATCTCTAATTCGGTAATAGACTTAATTAATAAGCATTGGCGCTGGAAGCGCATTTCTTCAGGATTAATAAGCTCGCTGACGAAAAATTCGCGTAAAGCGTCAAGGGGGCTGACAGCCTCAATAACAATGCTGAGTTTTTCTTGGCTGTTCGTAACATACTTTTCCACTACTAACTGGAACAAGCCTTCTTTACTTTTAAAGCGAGCGTAAATACTGCCGGGTCGCATATCTAGCGCTTGTTGAATGTCGCGCATACCAGCGGCCTGAAAGCCTTTTTGCCAAAAAAGCGCCGTTGCCTTCTCAATCACTTCAGACTCTTCATATTTCATTCTGGTATACCTTATATTTGAATATTTTGAACACTTGTTCAATTATGGCTTGAACAAGTGTTCAAGTAAACCTATATTGTATTACATCAAAACGTAATCAGTATTTATCATTTTAGTTACTGGTTTTCAGTTCACATCAATAGGAGAGTGACATGAGCGATTTTACATTACACACAGCAGATAGTGCACCAGAAGCAGCTAAACCACTTCTTGATAATTCTCAAAAAGCTTTCGGTATGATCCCTAACTTGCATGCAGTAATGGCGGAAGCGCCAACGTTGCTTGAAGGTTATCAAGTACTTCACGGCTTAGCACAAGATACGTCATTCAATGCAGAAGAGCTTACGGTAGTATGGCAAGCGGTTAACGTAGAGCATGCGTGTCATTACTGCGTACCAGCACATACCGGTATTGCTAAAAGTATGAAAGTAAGTGATGAGCTAATTGAAGAGTTACGTAACGACGAAACCCTTTCTGATGCCAAGCTAAACACTTTGAAAGATACCGTACTAGCAGTAACGCGTGGTCGTGGCCACATTGAAGATGCACAGCTTAAAGCATTTTACGATGCGGGTTATGCGCATAAGCAACTATTAGAGATTATTCTAATATTGGCGCAAAAAGTGATGAGTAACTACACAAACCACCTAGCTGAAACCCCAGTAGACGATGCATTCAAATCGTTTGCCTGGGAACCGAAGTAAGGTACGAAGAAGGTAGAGAGAGCTAACTCTTCTACCCGTAGTGAAATAGCAATGGTTTTACGAAAGTTCAAGTAAAACATGAATATACAAAAACGGCCTTTGATAATCAAAGGCCGTTTTTTTACGTCTAATTTTCTTGTTATTTGCTATTTTGGTTAAACAAAACTGTCATATAAAAGCAATAAACCTTGAAAGTGTATATACAATTGATATATGGTGTATAGCCATATTCCGCATGAACTCATAATGAAGTTCTTGATGAGGACTTACATTGGATAAGAAAAAGAAAAAAAAGAATAGTCAGCTGATTATTCGCATAAATGATCAGGAGCGTGCTGACTTTATTCATCTCTGCGAAGAGTTAGATACTACAGCGGCTAGAGAGATCAGGCGGTTTATTAAAGAATTCACTGAAGAGCAAAAAGCCAAGTCTTCAGATTAGCGCTTTTGCTTTATCAAAAATGCATATGCTCTTAAAGCAGTGATTACATCGAGTGGGCGTATAATGCCTAGCATTCCTCACTCAATAACAATAGTAATAAAAGGATATTTCCAATGGCTAAAGCTAAAAAAGTCAAACAAGAAATCAAAGTAACAAAAGCTAAAATTTCTAAGCAAGAAGGTAAACTTAAAAAGCTTAAAAAAGAGCTTAAAAAAGCGAAGAAAAAATAGTTCGCTATATTAATTTACATTTATAAAACGGCGTATAAGCATGGCTTTACGCCGTTTTTATTTTCTATTAATGGCATTCGTATGTCTGTTTCGGTGCCACAGTTCATCAGATAAATGCTTCATCTAAATGAGTATCCACTACTGCTAATTGAACGTCTTAGGCGCTATACTCATAATGGTAAAGTAACGATACTCGCCGCTAAGGAACATTCTTGTCTGACATTCACTTCTACGAACCCAAGTTAGGTCATAACCTCGCACACGATCCGTTTAATGCCATTATTGCGCCTAGACCCATTGGCTGGATTTCGACTAAAAGTAAAGACGGTAAGCCCAATTTAGCGCCTTACAGTTTCTTTAATGCACTTAATTACACGCCACCTATTATCGGTTTTTCTAGCGTGGGTGATAAAGATTCACTGAAAAATATCAAAGAAACCGGTGAGTTTTGTTGGAATCTTGTCAGTAAATCATTAGTTGAGGCAATGAACCAAACAAGTGCACCGTTAGCATCTGATGAAGATGAGTTCGCATTCGCTGGTTTAAGCACCGCTGAATCTCACATTGTTGATGTACCACGGGTTAAGTCCAGCCCGGTCAGTATGGAATGTAAGCTTACCGATATCGTACAGCTAAAAAATGCAGAAGGCGGCTTATGTGAAAGCTGGTTTGTCATGGGCGAGGTAGTAGGCGTTCACATTCAAAAAGGTATGATTGAAGCGGGTGTATATAAAACGTTGAAAGCTGAACCTGTCATGCGTGGTGGCGGAGCAGGGGATTACTTCACCGTAGATAGTCGCAATATGTTTGCGCTTTTCAGGCCGAAATAGAGAGAGTTTATGGCATAAAAAAGCAGTGGCGACTGTGTTTAGTTAGCGGCCACTGCCTTTTATTACTGCTTAATGTTTCGCTTACCAAATACCGTCTTCAGATTTACCCTGAATTTCACAGTCTCCAGCTTTATATTCTACCTTTTCACCCCTATCGCGCTTAGCAAAGTAATCTTTGCTGATAGAGACAATGGTAGGCGTCATCCACACAATCGCGGTGATATTAATAACAGTCATTAACCCTAATGCCATATCGGCCATGGCCCATACTTGCGGCATAGCAGCTTGAGCGCCCCAGTAAATCATACCCAGGTAACCTATTGTGTAGGCGGCTCGACCCGCGCGGTTATCGAGTTTGAACATATGTAAGTTACTTTCGCCGTAGGCATAGTTAGCCACAACCGAAGTGAAGGCGAATAAGCTAATAGCGGCGGCAACAAAGTCAGTTCCCCCTTCGCCTAAGTGGCTGCTCATTGCATCTTGGGTTAATCTAATGCCTTCCATTTGATCGGAGTTAGACCCGCCGGCAAGCAGAATAATAAAGGCGGTAGAGGTACAAAGCACCATAGTATCTAAAAACACGCCCAGCATTTGAATGTAGCCTTGTGACACTGGGTGGTTAGGGTTAGGTACCGCGCTGGCCGCTGCATGAGGCACAGAGCCACTTCCGGCTTCGTTTGAGTATAACCCTCGTTGTATACCGTTTTTAATCGCTGCCCCTAGCGCGCCAGCTCCCGCTTCTTGCAATCCAAATGCAGATTTTACGATATCCATCAGCATCGCAGGTAGTTCTGAGATGTTGATAAAGGTAATTCCCAATGCCACTAATACATAACCAATACCCATAAAAGGCACAACAAACTCAGCAAATCTAGCAATACCGCGTAAGCCACCTATTACGATTAAAGAGGCTAGGGCAATAATCGCTATGCCTGTGTATTCGCTGGGAAATTGATACGCGTTGTTTAATGCATCCGTGATGGTGTTTGCTTGCACCGCACTAAAGACAAAGCCGTAACCGAAGAAAAGACATAAAGAGAAGGCTACCGCTAACCAGGTTTTATTCAAACCTTGTTTAATGTAATACGCAGGGCCGCCACGAAACTCACCGTTTTCATCACGTACTTTGTAAAGTTGCCCTAACACGCTCTCTGCGAAGCCTGTGGCCATGCCTAATATGGCAATCATCCACATCCAGAAAATAGCCCCCGAGCCACCAAGCGAGATAGCTACAGCTACCCCTGCTAGGTTACCGGTACCTACTCGGGCTGATAAACTAGTACACAATGCCTGAAAAGAACTAATACCTTCTTTTGAGGATTTATTGCTTCCTTTCAATAAGGAAAACATGTGACCAAAATGACGTAATTGAACACCACCTAATTTAACGGTAAACCAAATACCACACACCAATAGCATTATAATTAATACTTGGCCGTTACCCCATAAGACGTTATTCACCGCCGAGACAAAGTCGTATATCACGCGTTTTCCTTTGTTTTTGTTGTGAGACTCGTAGAAATCCTAAAGAGGCTGTTACTCGCTTAAAGGCAAGTACCTTAAAAGGCTAATATCTAAATCGAGAGTACTTTAAATGAATACACCTTAACTAAAGCACCGTAGAAGAAAGTATCTTGCAGGAGAGCGCTCAAAAGACACAGTAAGCAAATATAGTAGCATGTGGGAAAAAAGAGTGAAGAGGGAATAAGTAGTTAGATTACAACTTTATTTAGGTCTAAAAACAAAAAACCGGTCGAAGGACCGGTTTCTTATGTATGGCTGGGGTAGCAGGACTCGAACCTACGAATGGCGGGATCAAAACCCGCTGCCTTACCAACTTGGCTATACCCCAACTGTGGTGCGGAAGGAGAGACTTGAACTCTCACGCCGTGAAGCACTGGAACCTAAATCCAGCGTGTCTACCAATTCCACCACTCCCGCACAGTCAGAACCTCAAGAGAAGTTAGATAAAAAGAAAAATTGGTGGCTATGGCGAGATTCGAACTTGCGACCCCATCATTATGAGTGATGTGCTCTAACCAACTGAGCTACATAGCCTCCGGCTTTTTCTTTTCCCTCTCAGGAAGTGGCGCGTATTATGCGGATATGACTGGCGACCGTCAACCCCTTTTTTACTAACTTTTTCTAAGTGGCTAATATCTGTGCGTTCAGGTCTAAAATCTAGTCAAAGTGCAGTGAATTTAATCAAATATCGCCAATAAACCTAAACTTAATTCCATGGCGTTGATGAAGTTTTAGTCTGGTAATAGCAAACATCGATAGGTCTAGGACTATAAATTTTGTCATGAAAGAAAGAATTATTGAGTGTTTGTCCAGTTTTCATACGTTTTTGGTATTCAGGGTGTGAGGGAAGCTGAATATAATACAGTTTACCCGACGTATCTTTGTTACCTGCGTAACTATTTTTAATTTGGCTCTTATCTGAAGGCACTTCAATAACGCCACTATTCTCTATTGGGCCCCTAGGCAATTGCTGCAATACTTCCATCCCCTCAAGTACTCGTCCAATAACAGACATATTTCGGTCTAAATGTCTGGGGGCTTGGCCAATCACAATATAAAACTCCGTGCTGGCAGTGTCCTTTTCACTATTTCGGGCAAAAGCGACCGTGCCAGGGCAGTGAAGCGCCCACATCTCATTTCGAGCGCTGTCTATTCCTACAGGAAACCCATTTAGAAAACCTGTAGCGGGGGCAAACATGTCATTTTCTTCTATAACAACCGCAGAGGATGAAAGTGGGGTAACAAACTCAGCCTTCAACTTATCGGTTCCTTGCGAGGGGGTATGGCTTTCATTACTTCCTCCTTGGGCTACGAAACCGTCTACCACGCGGTAGAAGTACTGCTGTTGATAAAAATCACGCATAATCAATTTACGAAAGCGTTTTACATGATGGGGCGCTAAAGCTGGGTTCAGCGCTATGACGACATCACCGTAGTGTGTCTCAAGGGTAACGATATGTTTAGTAGGCACCTTGTACCATTTGTTGGCTATGTTGGTATCCAGCAGGAGCTTTTCTTTTATCAGAGTATCCTCAACGCTTTTCCCATGGTCATTTGCGGAAACAATACCTACACCAGAAAATGCCACACAGAGCGAGACAGACAGTGCTGAAAGTGAACATATGAGGTTTTTTATCATTTTATTTGTAAGCCCTAATGTGAATCTTATTATAAGCACTGTTATAAGTGCCATTTGATGTGTTTAAAGTACCGAGTCATTGCCTGTTAAATCAACAACTAATTCTACAGGCAATAAAAAACCACCTCTAAGGGTGGTTTTTGTAACGTTAAAAGAAAGGCTAGCCTAGGCTACATTCTTATTACACGTTAAATCTAAAGTGAATTACATCGCCATCTTTAACAATGTATTCTTTACCTTCTAAACGCCACTTACCGGCGTCTTTAGCACCTTGTTCACCGTTGAATTCAACAAAGTGATCGTAGCTAACGATTTCGGCACGAATAAAGCCTTTCTCGAAGTCGGTGTGAATCTTACCTGCTGCTTGTGGTGCAGTTGAGCCTTCTGGGAAGGTCCAAGCGCGTACTTCTTTTACCCCTGCTGTAAAGTAGGTTTGAAGAGTCAACAAGTTATAGCCTGCACGAATAACACGGTTAAGACCTGGTTCTTCAAGCCCCATGTCTTGCATGAATTCTTCACGCTCATCGTCTTCAAGCTCGGCAATGTCAGACTCGATAGCGGCACATACTGCAACTACAACGGCGTTCTCGCTTTCGGCGATAGCGCGTACTTTGTCTAAGTATGGGTTATTTTCGAAACCGTCTTCGTCAACATTAGCAATGTACATGGTTGGCTTGAGGGTAAGCATGTTCATGTAGCTGATTGCCGCGTGCTCTTCTTTAGTTAGTTCTAAAGAACGAAGTAATAAACCTTCATCTAAATGAGGCTTAATTTTTTCCAATACTTTAAGTTCATACTTAGCATCAGAGTCGCCACCTTTAGCGCGTTTAGCAACACGATGTAGGGCTTTTTCTGTGGTTTCTAAGTCTGAAAGTGCAAGTTCGGTATTGATAATATCAATATCGTCTTGTGGGTTAACTTTGCCCGCAACGTGAACAATATTTTCGTTGTCAAAACAACGAACCACGTGGCCAATGGCATCGGTTTCACGAATGTTAGCTAAGAATTTATTTCCTAAGCCTTCACCTTTTGAAGCCCCTTCAACCAAACCTGCAATATCAACGAATTCCATCGTGGTTGGAATAACACGTTGAGGGTTTACAATTTCAGCCAGTTTGTCCAAGCGAAGATCCGGTACAGGTACAACGCCTGTATTGGGCTCTATGGTACAAAAAGGGAAGTTTGCCGCTTCAATACCTGCTTTTGTCAGTGCATTAAAGAGTGTTGATTTACCTACGTTTGGTAGTCCAACAATACCGCATTTAAAACCCATGGTAGGGATCCTTGTCTGGAATTAGTACTAGCTCAGGCTCACGCCTTAAAGGAGTGTAGCCGATTTTGCGCTTGCTTTAGGTCGTTTTTAAGGAGTATTTCAGTACAGCGCACAGCTTCGTCAATGACACTTTCTATGGCCATTTTTTCTTCAGCGGGGGGCTTACCTAATACATGTCCGGTAACACGGCTTTTGTGACCCGGATGTCCAATACCAATACGCAAGCGTAAGAAGTCTTTATTGTTACCCAATTTTGCCACAATGTCTCTAACACCATTTTGACTAGAGCTACCGCCGATTTTGTATTTTGCTACACCGGGAGGTAAGTCGAGTTCATCAAAGGCCACTAAAATTTGTTCGGGTTCAATACGGTAGAAATTGGCTAATGCCGCTACAGCCTGACCACTCTTATTCATAAAAGTTGTAGGGTAGAGTAAGCGCACATCTTGCCCAGCAATAGTCACGCGGGCGGTTTTACCGAAAAATTTGGATTCTGGTTTTAGCGGGGTATTGAAGGTGTCGGCAAGTTGGTTGAGAAACCATTCACCGGCATTGTGTCGGGTATTATCATATTCGGGGCCTGGATTTCCCAGGCCCACGATAAGTCGGATATCAGCCAAGCTGATTATTCCTCAGAAGCTGCTTCTTCGTCGCCTTCTTCTGCATCAGCTGCTTTAGGAGCAGGCTTAACAGTGACTACTGCAAGGTCGTGAGTCTCGTCGTCTTTTCCAAGCTCAACAGAGGTGATACCAGCAGGTAGTGTAAGGTCAGACAAGTGAAGAGTAGAGTCCATTTCAACGTTAGCAATATCTACTTCGATGAATTCTGGAAGATCTTTAGGCAGACACGTAATTTCGATTTCGTTTACGTGGTGCTCAGCGATACCGCCAGCTTTGATAGCTGCAGACTTGTCTTCGTTGATGAAGTGAAGAGGTACGTTAGTGTGTAACTCTTGACCTGCGATTACGCGCTGGAAGTCAACGTGAAGAATACGAGGCTTAAAAGCGTGACGTTGCATGTCTTTAACAAGTACTTCAACAGCTTTTCCGTCTACGTTCAAAGTAAGAACGTGAGAGTAGAACGCTTCAAAATCAGCAGCGTTGTTTACTTTGTTGTGATCAAGAGTGATCGACACTGGCGCTTCTTCACCACCGTAGATGATACCAGGAAGCTTGTCTTCACGACGTAGGCGGCGGCTCGCACCTTTCCCTAGGTCTGTACGTACAGTAGCTTCCAGAGTAAAAATTGCTTTAGACATTATATGTCTCCAATAAAAAATTAAGAATGTAAGTTCTTGCGACCAGAACCTACTGTTATAGGGCGTTGTAGCTACAAATTGTATACAACAATCGCCGCCTCAAATTTTGAGGGCGGCGAATTCTAACACCGAGGCCTATAACATACAAATTTTACTTGGCGGGTGTGCTTATGTTAGCGAGGCTTCATAATATTGGAAGCTTTACTTAGCACTAACCTAAAGCCTATTTAGTTAGCACAACACGATAATGAGCCTTGCCATCACGAAGCCGTTGTACTGCTTCATTAACCTCGTCGAATTTAAAGGTTTCTGTCACCGGCGCAATATTATGCAGCGCTGCAAATTCCAGCATGGTTTTAATGGTTGCAGGGCTACCTACTGGCGAACCTGATACTGAACGTTGACCTCCAATAAGATTAAACGCCCCTATATCTAAAGGCTCTAACGTTGCACCAACAAAGTGTAAACGGCCTTTAGGCGCTAGAGTCGATAAGTACAAGTTCCAATCAAGCTTCACATTCACCGTAGAAATGATAAGGTCGAACTTGCCCGCGGCGGCTTTAAGTTCATCTTTATCGCGGCTATTTAAGGTTTCATGAGCACCAAGTTCTAACGCTTCTTGTTTCTTCGATTCACTCGAAGTAAAAGCAACAACCTTACATCCCCACGCATTCAAAAACTGCAATGCTAAGTGCCCTAAGCCGCCAATACCTACCACGCCAACTACTGAGGTGGGTTTAATATCAAATTGTACTAGTGGGTTAAATACCGTAATACCGCCGCAAAATAGTGGCCCAGCACTTTGTGGGTCTACACCATCAGGAATAGGTACAACGGCCGTAGCTTGAGCTCGAACTTTATCGGCAAATCCACCGTGGCGACCGCCAATCGTCATCGTGGCATTAGAGCATAAGTTTTGATCGCCAGACTCACAGGTGCCACAGCTATTACAGTAGCCGGCGTGCCAGCCCAAGCCTACCCGCTGACCTACTTTCAATGACGTAACGTGTTCGCCTACCGCACTTATTTTTCCCACCACTTCATGTCCTGGTACGAATGGGTATTCACTTATACCCCATTCATTATCCAACATGCTTAAATCACTATGACAAATGCCGCAACTCTCCACGTCTATCTCAACATCGTGAGAGGCTAATTCGCCAGGGTCATATTCAAACTTTTCCAGCTTTCCACCTGGCTCTTGTGCTGCGTATGCATTAATCATTTATTACTCCTACTATTAACAGTGACGTTTGTACGGCGTAGATAGCCGTAATCGATCACCGGTTCCTTTTTCCAATCAACCACTGCTTAGTCAAAGCATGCTTAGTGAGTGGGTGCGTTTCCTATCACTCTGCTGGCGTCGAGAATTTCTACACTTTCAACCTGTAACACGGTGCCGTATTGGGTGATAGTCATAAGGTCCGGCATAGGCATACCGGTAACCTTAACGATTAAGCCATTTCTATGAAATTTCTTATCCAGTTTTCGAAGTGTGTAGCGCTCGCCATCTTCAGCAATAAAGGCATAGAAGCCACCTTCCATTTCTTTGTACACAATGGTGCCGGTTAGGGTAACTTCACTGGCTTCACCTGACGCGCTAAGACGTTTTTGTTCCGCAGTTTTAGCCACTAAGGCTTGCTGAGGCTTTTCATCTGCTTTTTCAGTCATAAGGGGCTCTTCTTTAACATCTACAGTGGCGTCATCTTCATTAGAGCAGCCAACAAGGGCTAATAGTAATGTGGCGGCTGACAGCGTAGATAATGTGCGAGTAAATTTCATAAATGCCTCTTTTATAGTTTTTTGTTAGATACTAACCGTAAACCGAAAGTGGCCACATGGCTACAAAGAAAGACTACTTTAAAGCAGGTTTAGTTCTCTTTATTTTGAATGTCGGGCCATTTACTGATGAAATTTTGAGCGTGTTCGGCGGTCATCGGGCGACCATAGAAAAAGCCCTGGGCATTCGTAAAACCTAGCTGTTGTAACAAAGTGGAAACTTCTCGGGTCTCTACACCTTCTGCAGTGGTTTGCAAGTGTAATGCATTAGCCAATTGTAGTATTGCTGACAAGATAGATTCCGCATTTGCACTGTTTAGGTTTTGAGTGTGTTCTGACGCGGCAATAACGAAACTTCGGTCTACCTTAAGCTTGTCAAAAGGGAAACGTTGAAGGTAAGACAGTGAAGAGTACCCTGTACCGAAATCGTCCAATGCGATCCGAACGCCTTGCTCTCTTAAGCTATTCAAAAGCACAATCGTGCTGTCGCCATCACACATTAATGATGATTCAGTTAACTCAAGTTCTAATCGAGAAGCGGGCAGACCGGTTGCTTTAAGCGCCTTGATCACCGTAGTGAGTAAATTGGTTCGCTCAATTTGAACGGGAGAAACATTCACAGCAACTTGAAGCGGTGCAGGCCAGTTCATGGCATCACTACAGGCCTGTCTTAAGACCCATTCCCCTAACTGGACTATCATGCCATTTTCTTCAATAAGGTGAATAAAATCGGTAGGCGACACGACGCCTCGTTCGGGGTGGTGCCAACGAACCAATGCTTCAAAACCGATTAGCGTATTATCGCTAAACCGAATTTGAGGCTGGTAGAGCACAACAAAGTCGTGGTCTGCAAAGCTCTGACGAAAATCACTTAGCAGCGCCAATCTCAACATGGCATACTCATCGAGTTTAGGATCGTAGAAGCAAAGTTTGTTTTTACCGCTCGCCTTGGCTGCATATAGTGCCATGTCGCTGGCACGTTGAAGAGACACTGGGGACACACCATCCATTGGCGCGTTTGCTACCCCAATGCTGGCGCCTAAATCAAACGAGTGCTCTTGATGTAGCCATGGTTCAGCTAATAAGTCGTGGATTTTCTGCCCGAAACGTGTTGCTTCCAGAGGCGTAAGGCTATTTTTGAAAACCCAAGCAAATTCATCACCCCCCAGTCTTGAGAGCAAGACATTCTTTGGTGTGATTTCTTGAAAACGACAAGAAATTTCTTTTAATAACGCATCACCAGCTAAGTGGCCTAACGTATCGTTAATCACTTTAAAATTATCAAGATCTAACGTAACTAAGGTTATATCCTTGATTATTTCAGGGGTGTTCAGTTCAGCTTCAACGACAAAGCATTCTTGTAATGTTTTGGAGAATAAGTGGCGGTTAGCCAACCCAGTTAAAGAGTCGATATTAGCTAAAAACGTCATCTCTTTTTCGCGAAGTAGCGCATCTGTCACATCAGTGCTTACGCCGCGCCAGCCAGATAAGTTACCCGTACTATTAATAAGAGGTTGGGCAGTCAGCGACCACCATTTAGTATCGCCATTGACTTCAATAGGAATGTTATCTTGTGTGAAGGGCTCATTCTGTTGAAAATTGGTCGCTAATTCTCTCACTACGTGCTGGTTCGCCGCAGATGTGCTGTCTGAAAGTAAGTTTAAAAAATGGCTGCCAGAGAGTTGTTGTACAGGTTTCCCTAAAACATGTTGCATACGTAACGAGACATGCTTCAAACATCCGTGACTATCAATTTCCCATAGCCAATCACTAGCGTTTTCTTCAAAATCTTTCAACAACAACCCTACAACCTGGCGTTGATGTTCTATCGCGGTTTCTGCCATTAATCCGCGAACAAAACGTTTCGATGTAACCAGCACCACACAGCTTAGATATATCCAATAGATCAACAGCAATGCAGATATAAATAAATACTCGCCAAAATAACTTATGTGGATACCTACTGATACCCCCAAGGTTAAGAACAAAACCCAAAATAACGCGGCTGCGGGTAAGGACGCAAACTGCCAAGCGCCAGTTGCAATAAATGCTGCAATAATAGCAACTAAGATAATCTTACCTTGGGTATCCAATACTCCAAGTAATACGGTCGTCATTTGCGCATATAAAACAGCCGCCAATCCCAACATGAGTGCCAAGATAAATTGAACCCGCTTAGAGCCGGTATTCTCAATTTTTCGTTTAACCAATAAGTACCAAGCAATAACATCACCGGCTGCGATAATAAGTAATGACAACGACCATGCAATCATGAAATCACTATTAATAAGGCCATTAGCAAAAACGGAACACAAAATAACGATGAGAACAGTTGCACTGCTGGCAAGGGGAAGTTGTCGAGATAGAGAGTCAATTTGCCGGGCACGATAGTAGTTAGCCAGCTCAGACGTAGCATCGGGGTCGGTCCAAAATCGACTTAACCAATACCAAAATGCTGTTGACGAGCGAGTTTTTCTTACATTCACTAACCGCTCCTTTTTTATTATTTGTATTTGAACGTGGCTTGTAAGAAAACTCACGTTAGGAACAACTTTTTTAACAGACTGATCGTGGTTGAAATTCGACCGTTAGTCTACGACTTAGTCTACGAGTGTTAATAATAGTAAAAGAGACACTAAATATTTTACTTTTTTCAGGTGATTTTTAATGTGGAGATGAAGAGGCAAGAATAGTAGGCACAAAAAAAGGGCCCGTAGGCCCTTTTATATATAAATCGTCGAACTGTCATCGCTTAACTTATTCGCGGCGAGAATTCGAGATGAGTACTTGTGACGGTTACTAGAAACTAGTACTCAAACATCGCTGAAATAGACTCTTCGTTGCTGATACGACGAATCGTTTCAGCAAGCATTTCAGATAATGTTAGTTGTTTCACTTTTCCAATCTTCTGCATATCTGCACTAAGCGGAATAGAATCGGTAATGATAATTTCATCGATGACAGATTCTTTTAGGTTCTGTGCTGCGTTACCAGAGAAAATTGCATGGGTGGCGTAAGCATAAACATTACGTGCACCATGGCTTTTCAATGCTTCAGCTGCTTTCGCTAACGTGCCGCCAGTATCAATCATGTCATCCACAATAATACAGTCACGGTCATTAACGTCACCAATTATGTTCATTACCTGAGCAACGTTCGCCTTAGGACGGCGTTTGTCGATAATGGCAAGATCAGCATCGTTAAGTAGCTTAGCGGTAGCACGTGCTCGAACAACACCGCCAATATCTGGCGATACTACAACCGGATCGGCAAAATCACGTTGAACCATGTCGGCCAACAGGATAGGCGTTCCGAATGCATTATCTACAGGTACATCGAAGAAACCTTGAATCTGCTCGGCGTGCAAGTCGATAGTAAGTACTCTATCTACACCAACGTTAGAAAGAAAGTCTGCGACAACCTTTGCAGTAATTGGCACCCGGGCTGAACGAACGCGACGGTCTTGACGCGCATAACCAAAGTATGGAATTACCGCAGTAATACGACCTGCTGATGCGCGGCGCAAAGCGTCGATCATCACGATCAATTCCATTAGGTTGTCATTAGTGGGTGCACAGGTTGATTGGATAATAAAAACGTCCGAACCACGGACGTTTTCATGAATTTCTACGCTAATTTCACCATCACTGAAACGGCCTACTTTGGCGTTTCCGAGTTTGGTATAAAGGCGATCGGCGACTTTCTGGGCAAGTTCAGGTACGGCATTACCTGCAAAGAGCTTCATATCTGGCACAAGTGGGTTCCTCAGTGCGTTGATAAAAGAGGTTTGGCTGGGGTAGCAGGACTCGAACCTACGAATGGCGGGATCAAAACCCGCTGCCTTACCAACTTGGCTATACCCCAATTTTTTATTTCTTGTCCGATGTGGCGTACACGTGCTCTGATTTTTTTAATTTTTGTAATAGCGGTGAGCGATTCACACCTTTTGCAACAAAACTTTGCCAAGCAGCAGGCAGTTTAGCCTGAACTTGTTTAGCGGAAACTTCGTCAGAAAAGGTGGCAAATACGCAGGCACCTGTGCCCGTCATTCGCGACGGTGCGTAGTGTACCAACCACTGTAATAAATTTGCAACTTCGGGATAGCGATTAACGACTAATTGCTGACAATCATTGCGAGTTTTTTCAAATTGGTAGTCTTCCCACTGCATAATTGGTGTATTTCTAGGCAATTGTTCAGCGGTAAATACCTCGGCGGTACTAATATGCACATTGGGGTTCGCCACCAAATACCATTTTTCTTGTTGCGGGGCAGGGGTGATCTCTTCACCTACTCCTGATGCAAAAGCGGTAAGCCCGCGAACAAAAATAGGTACATCGGCGCCTAACTTTAACCCAAATTCAGCAAGTTCATCTTCTTTTAGCCCCGTCCCCCACAAATGATTCAAAGCGACTAGCGTTGTGGCGGCATTTGAAGATCCGCCGCCAATTCCGCCGCCCATGGGTAAGCATTTTTCTACACTAATGCTAACACCTTTATCAATATGAGCATGTTCAGCTAATAGCTTAGCGGCACGCACAATAAGATTATCTTCATCTTTTACCCCTTCGAGCGGGGTAGCCATAGAAATTTTACCCGAATCATTAATGTCAAAAGCAAGCTTGTCGCCGTAATTAAGCATCTGAAATAAGCTTTGCAATTGGTGATAGCCGTTCGGGTAACGACCATTAATATGTAGAAAAAGATTAAGTTTGGCGGGAGATGGCCACCAATCTGGGCTTATCTCTTGTGGATTCGTTACTTCTGAATTAGTCATGTTTATTTCTTTACTTCCGAGCCTGTCACAACTGAGTTTGTCACGACTTAGTTTGTTACTTCTAGCTTTTTTTAGTGCTAGGTTTGACGCTGCTAGGTTTAGGCTTGAAACTAAAGCAGCGTCCATTCATATATTTTTATTTTTAATTGCGTTGATGGCGGGTTGGGTTGAACCAAATTAATAGCGTGGGGCAGCCACACATTATTGCCTTCGGGGGTAGTCACATTGCCATAGTTAGCATAACTCACTTGCCAGCCTTTACATGCACGACAATTGCTTTCAAGGGTATTAAGCAAACCCTTGTCGGTAAGGGTAAATTTATCATCGGCAAGAGGAAGCCCTTTGATCCACGAAAGTAAGGGGGCGACGGGAATATCCATGCCAGTGGTATAATAGATTAAAGGTTCAGGATCGGCGTCTTCATATACTTCATTACCGGCTTCTAAAATGGCTTTATCACCATTTACATTCAAATCAACCATGGTTACACCGAGTAAATTGGTTAATCGGAAATGAAAATTGGCGTCATCGGTTTTCCACAATAGGTTCGCGCTAGCCCCTTCTTTTTCCTTTCTGAAGGCTATTTTTCCGCGCAATTGCCAGGCATCAACTTGAGCCACCTTTTTAAGCTGGGCGCTAAGGTTGACGGCGTCTTCAGGACCATCAGGTAAGGTGATACAGGCGCTGATAAATAGGCTAACCACTACAAGTAAAAAAGCAAAGCGAATCATTGGGTGTCGTCTTAGGTAAAGTGCATACTTTATGTGAACACAGTTCTACCAACACTTTCAATCATTTTGGGTTTTTCGTACAATGCGCGTCCGACGTTGCCAGCACAGATTTGAATGACTCTACTCGCCCTTGGTATTAACCACAAAACCGCCCCTGTCGCATTGCGTGAAAAAGTGGCTTTTACACCAGACTCTCTGGTGGAAGCGCTTGCGTCATTAAGAAAGGTGGACGGGGTTGATGAGTCGGTAATTGTCTCTACGTGCAACCGCACAGAGCTTTACGTGAACACCCAGCATGAAACTGCGACTGCATTATTAGCGTGGTTATCAAACTTCCACCATGTTGAAGTTGATGAAATTGCCAATAACAGTTATGTGCTTGCCGCAGATGATGCGGTTAAACATATTATGCGGGTGGCAAGTGGGTTAGATTCGCTCATTCTTGGTGAACCGCAGATATTAGGGCAAGTAAAGCAAGCCTTTGGTGATGCCAAACACTCAGGTATGATTAATACCGAGTTTGATAAACTATTTCAGCATACCTTTTCTGTAGCTAAGCGGGTACGCAGCGAAACTGAAATTGGCGCGAATGCCGTCAGCGTAGCTTATGCTGCAGTTCAATTAGCAAAGCATATATTTGCTGAGCTACCCAAGCGCTCGGTGCTACTGGTGGGTGCGGGTGAAACCATTGAGTTAGTGGCACAGCACTTAAAAGAGCAAGGTGTTACTTGTCTAGCGGTAGCGAACCGAACTATTTCTCGTGCAGAAGCCTTGGCTGAAAAATTGGATGCCAGTGTGTATACCCTTTCACAGGTACCGGAACACCTAAAAGATTTTGATATAGTGATCAGCTCTACTGCCAGTCAACTACCCTTAATAGGGAAGGGCATGGTAGAGAAGGCGTTGAAACAACGCAGAAATATGCCCATGTTTTTAGTTGATTTAGCGGTACCTCGTGACATTGAAGCGCAAGTGAACGAATTGGGTGATGCCTATTTATATACCGTAGATGATTTACAGCACATCGTTCAAAAGAATTTACAAAATCGTGAGCAAGCGGCGCTGGAAGCTGAAAAGTTGATTGAGAAGCAAGCTGGCGATTACATGAGCTGGAAGCAGTCTCAACAATCTATTGATTTAGTTAGGCAGTATCGTCAAAAAGGCATGGAACAGCGCGACGATGTAGTAGAAAAAGCATTGGCGCAGTTAACCGAAGGCAAAGACGCCGAAACGGTTTTAAGTGAAATGGCCTATAAGCTAACCAATACATTGCTGCACCCCACAACCCTGGCACTTAGAGAAGCTGCCATGCATGATGACCCGGCGCTGAGTCGGTGGTTGGGGCAGGCATTATCGTTATCTGACACTACGTCAGATATCAAAAAATAAGGTAAACATAAAAATATGAAAGACTCGGTTGTCAGAAAACTCGAAAACTTGGTGGAACGCTTCGAAGAAGTGCAGGCCTTATTGGGCGATCCGCAAGTAATCGGCAATCAAGAAAAGTTTCGTAATTTGTCAAAAGAGTTCAGCCAGCTTGAAAGCGTAGTGGGTGGATTTAATGCCTATCAACAAGCGCAAGAGAGTCTTGATTCAGCGAATGAAATGTTGAAAGAAGATGATGCAGAAATGCGTGAAATGGCGCAAGAAGAACTTAAAATTGCGAAAGCGGATATTGAACGCCTAGAAACTGAGTTACAAGTTTTATTGTTACCTAAAGATCCTAACGATGATAGCAACTGTTTCTTAGAAGTCCGAGCCGGTGCCGGTGGTGATGAAGCGGCTATTTTCGCCGGTGATTTGTTCCGTATGTACAGCCGTTATGCAGAAACCAAAGGTTGGCGCGTAGAGCTAGTTAACGCTAACGAAGGTGAGCATGGTGGTTATAAAGAAGTAGTTGCGAATATTAGTGGCGATGGCGTTTACGGTATCTTGAAATTTGAATCAGGCGGCCACCGTGTTCAGCGCGTACCTGACACTGAATCTCAAGGTCGTATTCATACGTCTGCCTGTACTGTTGCAGTATTACCTGAAATCCCTGAATCAGAAGCGATTGATATTAATCCAGCGGATCTTCGCATTGATACCTTTAGAGCATCTGGCGCAGGTGGTCAGCACGTTAACAAAACCGACTCGGCTATTCGTATTACTCACATACCGTCTGGGTTAGTGGTTGAATGCCAAGACGAGCGTTCGCAACATAAAAACCGCGCCAAAGCCATGTCGGTATTGCAAGCGCGTTTGAACAATATTGAAGAAGAAAAGCGTGCGGCAGAAGAAGCCTCTACTCGTAAGAGTCTGGTAGGAAGTGGTGATCGTTCAGAGCGAATCCGTACTTATAATTTCCCGCAAGGGCGTGTCACCGATCACCGCATTAACTTAACGATTTACCGGTTAGATGAAGTGATAGAAGGTGATTTGAAACAGCTTCTTGACCCTATCATGCAAGAGCACCAAGCTGACTTACTCGCCTCGTTGTCAGACGACTAATACCATGCGTATAGACGCCGCATTAGCGTGGGCGATAGCCGAGTTGCACGAAGGCGAGTCGCCAGCAGTTGATGCTAAAGTACTGTTAAGCCATGTGTTAGATAAACCTCAGGTTTATCTATTTACATGGCCTGACAAAACAGTAAACGAGAATGAGTTATCTCAATATAAAACGCTAGTCAGTAAACGTGTTGAAGGCATGCCAGTGGCTTACCTAACGGGCAGCCGGGATTTTTGGACACTGCGTTTAGCTACAACACCCCATACTTTAATTCCTCGCCCCGATACGGAAGTGTTAGTAGAGCAAACTCTTGCATGTATCGCGTCGGAACCGTTTTTCCCAGATCTAGAAAATAATGGGTTAGCGATTTGTGATTTAGGTACAGGCACAGGGGCAATTGCCTTGGCGCTAGCCTCAGAATTACCTAGCGCAAAGGTCACAGGTGTAGATTTACTACATGAAGCCGTTCAACTCGCTACCCGCAATGCTACGCTTAATAACATCTCAAATGTACACTTTAAACAAAGTAGTTGGTTCGATAATTTAGCGAATGAAAAATTTCACGTTATCGTTTCCAATCCACCTTATATAGAAACATCCAGTCCATTTCTTCAGCAAGGCGATGTGCGCTTTGAACCTGCATCAGCACTTACATCAGGCGCTGATGGGCTCGACGATATTAAGCACATTATTGCACTTGCAGCTCCCCATTTATTTGAAGGCGGCTTACTGGCTTTTGAACATGGTTTCGACCAATCAAAAGCGGTTGGCGGCCTGTTAAAAGCCCATGGTTTTGTGAGTATTCGTACCGAAAACGACTATGGTGGGAATGAGCGAGTCACGTACGGTTATCTATCCACAACGTCATAAAAACGTGCTGCCATTATATAGGGACTTGCTAAAAATACGTATTGCATTAGTATTTTAGGAGCATTTGGGGAGTAGGAAGTGATAGATGAGTGATGACTTACTGTTCATCGAAGACGATGAAGATGATGTAGTAGAAGAATTAGGCAGATGGAAAATTCTAATTGTTGACGATGAACCAGAAGTTCATGCCATCACAAAATTGGCACTCAACGACTTTTTCTTGAATGGCAAAACCCTTGAATTCATTAGTGCTTATAACGGCGACGAAGCAAAGCGTTGTTTCGAAGAACATGATGACATAGCGGTGGTTTTACTTGATGTCGTAATGGAAAGTGACGATGCGGGGTTGCTAGTGGCAGAGTATGTTCGCAACGAACTCGACAATCACTTTACCCGCATTATTCTTCGAACGGGTCAGCCAGGGCAAGCCCCTGAAAAAGATGTCATTATTAATTACGACATTAATGACTATAAATCGAAAACAGAACTAACCGCACAAAAGCTGTTTACGGTTATTATTGCGGCGCTGCGTTCTTATCGCGATATTATTGTAATCGAAGAGAGCCGTGCCGGCTTAGAAAAAATTATTGATGCCTCTGTTGATTTGTTTTCATCCAATTCGCTCGAAAAATTCATGCAAGGCATTATTCAACAGCTAGCATCTATCTTAGGCTGTTCGAAAGATGCTGCTTATATTACCACTGCAGTTGCAGCCACTCCCGATGCATCATCTAACCACGGTAGCGAACTGAAACTAAATGAGCTGTATGTTTTTGCAGGTAACGGCGAGTATTCAGACAAAGAAGGCGTGTTGTTAAAAGATGCCGTCTCCGCTGAGCAATATGAACTCTGCAAACGCGCTATGCGCGACCGTGAAATTGTGTACGCAGAAGATCATGTGGTGGCGTATTGTAATAGCAAAACGCAAAACGGTGCTTTGTTATATTTATCGGGGTTACCTCGCCGTATAGGCGAAAATGACAAACACTTGGTTAGACGCTTTTCGAACAGCGTCCAACTCGCCTTTGATAATGTGCTTAAAACCATTGAAATAGAAAGTACTCAAAGAGAAATTATTGAGCGCTTAGGCAAAGCGATGGAGCATGACGATCATGGAAGTAATCACATCACGCGAATGAGTGCGATGGCAGAGATTATAGGCTGTGGCATTGGCATGAATGAAAATGACGTGCGGGTACTAAAGCATGCTATACCACTTCATGATGTAGGTAATTCACGGGTACCTGTTACCATTTTGCGTAAAACTGAGCCATTAACGGAAGATGAAGTTTTTGCTATTCGTCAGCATGCCGAATTTGGCTATCAGATTTTAAAAGATTCAACACGACCCACCATTCAGTTGGCCGCAACATTGGCACGGCAACACCACGAGCGGTGGGATGGTAATGGGTACCCAGAAGGGTTGAAAGGCAGTGACATAAGGTTACAAAGCCGTATTGCAACCCTGTTAGATGTGTTTGATGCACTAATCAATACTCGCCCTTACAAAACTGCTTGGCCATTAGAAAAGGTGGAAAAGGTTATTAAGGCGGAAAAAGGGCGACATTTCGACCCGCTATTAGTCGACTACCTGTTGAACCATATTGAAAAATTCATGGCTATTCAACATCAGTACCCTGATATTCCTGAGTATGTTTAACTTAGTCGAATGTCAGTAAATAACGTACAATAACGAATAATTACATAATCAAAACTCAAGAACGATAGGAATTATTGTATGTATATGATGGCAAAACATCTGCACTTAACGGCAGTAGGATTAAGTATTTTACTGTTTATTTTTCGCTTTGTATGGTCACAATTTGACGCCACAATTTTAGCGAAAAAGTGGGTTAAAATTGTGCCTCATATTATTGATACTATTTTATTAGCCAGTGCTGTTTGGCTATGTGTGATCTTGTCTCAATATCCCATTGTAAATGCATGGCTCACATTCAAGTTAGCTGGCGTTATTGCTTATATCGTACTTGGTTTATTTGCCCTTAAAAAAGCAAAAACGACCTTAGGACGTTGGGCCTTTTTCATTGCCGCGCTCGTGGTACTGATGACCACTGCGATGGTGGCAGTCACTAAACAACCCTTATTCTAGAAATCAACGGATAACGAATTAATTATGTCTGAATCTCAACAGATCATTCGTGTTGGCGATGTAGAAGTTGCTAATCACTTACCTTTCGTGCTTTTTGGCGGAATGAATGTATTAGAGTCTCGCGATCTTGCCATGCGCATTGCTGAGCATTATGTTGAAGTTACCCAAAAATTGGGTATTCCTTATGTTTTTAAAGCTTCATTTGATAAAGCAAACCGCTCATCGGTAGCGTCTTACCGTGGCCCTGGTATGGAAGAGGGCTTGCGCATATTCGAAGAAATTAAATCTACTTTCAATGTGCCATTAATTACCGATGTTCATGAGCCTCACCAAGCCGCACCTGTGGCTGAAGTGGTAGATGTTATTCAACTTCCCGCGTTTTTAGCCCGTCAAACTGATTTGGTGGTTGCCATGGCTAAAACCGGTAGCGTGATTAATGTGAAGAAGCCGCAATTTCTAGCGCCCCATGAAATGCGTCATATCATGACTAAATTGGGTGAAGCGGGTAACGATAAAGTCATTTTATGTGAACGTGGCAGTAGCTTTGGCTATAACAACCTTGTGGTTGATATGCTGGGTATGGATGCAATGAAATCCTACGCACCGGTAATATTTGATGCTACCCACGCGCTGCAAATGCCAGGAGGCAGAGCAACATCAGCCGATGGTCGTCGTGCTCAAGCGGCACAATTAGCGCGAAGCGGAATGGCGTTAGGCCTTGCTGGGTTGTTTATTGAAGCACACCCGAATCCGGATGAAGCAAAATGTGATGGTCCATGTGCGTTGCCATTGGCAAAACTTGAGCCGTATTTAGCGCAAATGAAAGCGTTAGATGAATTGGTGAAAGGATTTGAGCCGTTAGATACCAGTAATACCTAGGCAAGTCTGATGGCGAATGCCGGTGCGTCGCACCGGCATGCGTATCAGGTGTGGGCGTGTATTATTCGCTTTCAGCAACTAATACAGTAGATTGTTTATTATTTTCTTTTGCCATGGCAAGTAAGTTTTTATGTAACGCAATTTGCGTTTCTTCTGCCAGCAATGCAGCTGACTGCTTTTTAACAACAATGTGAGCGTCGTTTTCAGGCAATACGTCTGCCATGTTTACGCTGGTCATCGCCGTAGCGATTAACGATTGAAGATTGATCTTTTCTGGTTGTACGTTAGCATTCGCAGCAGCGCTTGCAAAAGCCATTACAGATACACTAGCTAGTAGTAGTTTTTTCATTTTCACACCTAATAAAAATAATTTAAAAATATGTTTCTACTTGTTAAATTGCTTAACAAATAGGCTTTGTAAAGAGTTGATATTCGAGGCTCTTTCCAAAGTTCGCGCAAATAATAACCAAAACTCGTGCAAAAATAAAACGAGTAAAAGTATGGGTTATCATTAGTAAAACTAATGCGATCACTGCTACTATAGAATGAGTAGGTCACACAGGATTTATTTCTTAACATGCATCGACGTCTTCCCCCTCTAAACGCCTTAAAAGCCTTTGAAGCGGCTGCCCGGCATTTGAGTTTCACTAAAGCCGCAGATGAGCTTTTTGTTACGCAAGCCGCGGTCAGTCATCAAATTAAAGCGCTTGAAGAATTCTTATCGATGAAGTTATTCATTCGTCGTAACAGAACCTTGTTATTAACCGAGGAAGGTCAGGCTTACTTCCTTGAATTGAAAGATATCTTTAAAAACCTGCAAGAAGCGACGGAAAGACTGTTAGCGCGAGGCAGTAAGGGAGCCATAACCGTTGCCATGCCGCCGAGCTTTGCCAGCCAGTGGTTAGTGCCACGAATTAGTCAATTTAGTGTGGCGCAACCGGACATAGACGTAAGAATAAAAGCGGTAGACTTCGATGAAGGTTTTTTAGACGATGATGTAGATGTTGCTATTTACTATGGCAAAGGCCGCTGGAGTGGGTTGCAAGCAGACAAGCTTCACCGTGAATTCCTAACACCATTATGTTCCCCTATGCTTTTCAATGGCCCTAAGCCATTAACGAGCTTGGCAGATTTACGTCATCATGTGCTGCTTCACGACTTAAGCCGCGCGGCGTGGAAGAACTGGCTTAAGCATGTTGGCGTGTCGGGCGTGAATGTAAACCAAGGTCCGGTTTTTAGTCACTCTATGTTGGTACTTCAAGCGGCGGCGTTGGGGCAGGGGATTGCGTTAGGTAACACGGTACTTGCTCGGCCAGAGTTAGATGCAGGCCGATTGATTATGCCTTTTGAAGAGAAAGTAGAAAGTCGTGATGCCTTTTATTTGGTGTGCGAAGAGTCTCAAGCTGAGTTAGGCAAGATTGCCGCTTTCAGAGAGTGGATCTTAGGCTTGGTTGAAGAAGAGCAAGAGTGATGAATTTTACATTTAGAAATAATACAGATAATGAGTCAGTCGATGTTTGATATTGAAATTCATTCGGTAAATACGGATGGAAAGGCTAATGCACCTATAGCACGCCTTATTCTTGCACACGGCGCGGGTGCCGGTAAGCACCATGAATTTATGCAAGCGATGGCTTCGCAGTTAACTGGCCATAATATTGAAGTGATATTATTTAACTTTCCTTACATGCAAACCATGATGGAAACGGGAAAGCGTAGGCCGCCAGATAAAGCCGAAAAGTTACTCACACACTTCACAGCGCTTATCGATGAGGTGAGCAAAACCCAAATTAGCGTACCTACGTTTATTGGCGGTAAATCCATGGGAGGACGCATGGCGACTATGGTGCTTGATGATGCTGAGTCAATAATAGGCGCGATAGCATTCGGTTATCCATTTCACCCTCCGGGTAAGCCAGAAAAACTCAGAACCGTCCATTTAGAAACGCTCAAAAAACCACTGCTTATACTACAAGGCGAGCGTGATACCTTTGGCACAAAAGATGAGGTGAGTGCCTATGCGTTATCGCGTGGTATTGCGGTTTCTTACTTAGCTGACGGCGATCATAGTTTTAAACCCAGAAAGCAAAGTGGCTTTACGTTAGAGACCCATATAGAATGCGCGGCTAAATCGACAGCTGATTTTATAAAAGCACGCGTAAATAAATAATGAACCACCAATTAATCTTCGGTTTAACTCACACTCAATGTCATGGGCAGGTGCTTTGAATAAGGCAATAAATAACGCAGGGTCTGTCAATCAGAGCCTAGATAATATACAAGACCTAAATAAATTCTGGTTGTGTGCTGGCATTCTTTTGGCGGCTACCGCAGTAATGCTAGGCGCTTTCGGTGCACATGGCTTAAAGGCGATATTAGCACCATCGGCACTGACTACATTTGAAATTGGGGTTCGCTACCAGATGTATCATGGTTTAGCCATTGTGGCGCTTCCCGCTTTGTCGGCATACATTCCACCTAAATGGCTTAACGCGGTAGCGGCACTTTTTGTGATTGGCTGTGCGTTGTTCAGTGGCAGTTTATACTTATTAGCAGTAACCGGTAACGGGTTATTTGGCCCTATTACGCCTTTGGGCGGCCTATGTTTAATTATCGGGTGGATGGCATTGGCTATCGCAGTCGTTAAGGGAAAGACCAGTAAGGGAAAATCTAATGACTAGTATTTTAGCTTATTGTCGCCCTGGCTATGAAAACGACACGGCCAATGAACTGGCTACCCGTTACGGTGAAAAAGAACTCTTTGGCTACCCGGTATCAAAGTCGAACACGGGCTTTGTGCATTATAACTTGTACGATAATACGAGCCTAGGTAATGCATTGGCATTGTTCGCGGTAAGCGAGTCTATATTTCCCCGCCAATTAATAGGTGTGTTCGCTACGCTTAATGATATTGAAAAAGACGATAGAGTAGGGCAAGTACTCGATGCGCTAGAAGATGTGTCCTTAGAAGCATTTACCGGTGCTCATGGTGTATTCGGTGCCATCGATGTTGAATACCCAGATACGGAAGACGGCAAAACCCTAGCGAAATTTTGTAGGAAGTTTACCGTTCCTCTTCGTCAGGCATTAAGAAAGAAGGGCTGGCTATCACCAAAGGAAAACGAGGTTAAACCTAAATTGCATGTTTTCTTCGAGTCTTTTGAAACTTGCTATATAGGCTATAGTCTTGCTGGATATCGCTCTAATGACCATTTAGGCATTTGCCGATTAAAATTTCCGTCCGATTCACCAAGTCGCTCAACCCTCAAGTTGGAAGATGCCTTGGTGAACATGTTAAGTGCTAACGAGCAACGTGAAGTACTTCGCGCTGGCGGTAGAGCAGTAGACTTGGGTGCATGCCCTGGTGGATGGACTTATCAACTAGTTAAACGTGAAATGTACGTTGAAGCGATTGATAATGGAGCAATTGCTGACAGCTTAATGAGCACAGGGCTTGTTGAACACCATGCTGCAGACGGGTTTACTTACAGACCACAATTTGGTCGTGTAGATTTACTAGTGTGTGATATGATAGAGCAACCCGATCGGGTAGCAAAGCTGATGGGTGACTGGTTGGTAAAACATTGGGCCACTCATGCGGTGTTTAATTTAAAGCTACCCATGAAACGACGATATGAAACCGTAATAGAGGCCATGTCGACGTTAATGACCAGATTGAATGCGTTAGACGATGCATTCACTGTCAAGGTTAGACATCTCTATCATGACAGAGATGAAGTTACAGTAACGATTGTACGCACTTCGTGAAACGAGGTGTGTTTTTGTTACTTTTAAAAAAAATATCTTAAATGCTTATATTATTGATATTTAAATAAAAAATTTATGGTGGCTCGGTTTTTCACAAACGTTTTCAGAGTTTGTGCTAAATAAAGGTGTATCTCTTGTACAGAAATCCTTTATAATCCGGCCGTTTTTTTACTCTGAATCAATGAAAGTGAACTAATGTCAGACTTATCCCTTTACAGAAACATTGGTATTTTCGCCCACGTAGACGCGGGTAAAACTACCACTACAGAACGTATTTTGAAGCTTACTGGTAAAATCCATAAAACCGGTGAAGTACACGACGGTGAGTCAACTACTGACTTCATGGAACAGGAAGCTGAGCGTGGTATTACTATCCAGTCGGCAGCAGTAAGCTGTTTCTGGAAAGATCACCGCTTCAACGTTATCGATACTCCAGGACACGTTGACTTCACAGTTGAAGTTTACCGTTCACTAAAAGTATTAGACGGCGGTATCGGTGTATTCTGTGGTTCTGGTGGTGTTGAACCGCAATCAGAAACTAACTGGCGTTATGCTAACGAATCAGAAGTTGCACGTATTATATTCGTAAATAAATTAGACCGTATGGGTGCTGATTTTTACCGTGTAACTGAGCAAGTACGTAAAGTACTTGGTGCTGTACCACTAGTTATGACGTTACCAATTGGTATCGAAGATGACTTCGTAGGTGTAGTAGACGTATTGACTAAACAAGCATACGTTTGGGATGACACTGGTCTTCCTGAAAACTACGAAATTAAAGACGTTCCTGCAGACATGGTAGACAAAGTTGATGAATACCATGAAATGCTTATCGAAACTGCTGTAGAGCAAGACGATGACCTAATGGAAGCGTACATGGAAGGTGAAACTCCTTCGGTTGAAGACATCAAGCGTTGTATCCGTAAAGGTACACGTGACCTTGCTTTCTTCCCTACGTTCTGTGGTTCTGCATTCAAAAACAAAGGTGTTCAATTAGTACTTGACGCAGTTGTTGACTACTTACCCTCTCCTACAGAAGTTGATCCTCAGCCTCTTATGGATGAAGAAGGTAACGAAAATGGCGAACATGCAATCGTATCTGCTGATGAAACGTTTAAAGCGTTAGCATTTAAGATCATGGATGACCGTTTCGGTGCACTAACATTCGTACGTATTTACTCTGGTAAATTGAACAAGGGTGACACCATCCTTAACGCATTTACGGGTAAAACTGAGCGTGTTGGCCGTATGGTTGAGATGCAAGCTGACGAACGTATTGAGTTATCTAGCGCACAAGCGGGTGACATCATTGCTATCGTAGGCATGAAGAACGTACAAACTGGTCACACACTTTGTGATCCGAAAGATCCAGTAACACTAGAGCCAATGGTTTTCCCAACGCCAGTAATCTCGATTGCTGTTCAGCCTAAAGATAAAGGCGGAAACGAGAAAATGGGTATCGCTATCGGTAAAATGATTGCAGAAGATCCTTCGTTCCAAGTTGAAACTGATGAAGATTCAGGCGAAACCATCCTTAAAGGTATGGGTGAGCTTCACTTAGACATCAAAGTAGATATTCTTAAGCGTACTTACGGTGTAGACCTTATTGTTGGTCAACCTCAAGTTGCTTACCGTGAAACTATCACTCAAGAAATTGAAGATAGCTACACGCATAAGAAGCAATCTGGTGGTTCTGGTCAGTTCGGTAAAATCGACTACCGCATCAAGCCTGGCGAAGCGGGTTCTGGCTTTACGTTCACATCATCTGTTGTTGGTGGTAACGTACCGAAAGAATTCTGGCCTGCAGTTGAGAAAGGCTTTAAGTCAATGATGGGCGAAGGTGTTCTAGCTGGCTTCCCAGTACTAGACGTTGAAGTAGAACTTTTTGACGGTGGCTTCCACGCAGTGGATTCATCAGCAATCGCGTTCGAAATCGCTGCTAAAGGCGCTTTCCGCCAATCTATTCCTAAAGCGGGTGCACAACTTCTTGAGCCAATCATGAAAGTTGACGTATTTACGCCAGAAGATCACGTTGGTGACGTAATCGGTGACCTTAACCGTCGTCGTGGTATGCTAAGCGACCAAGAAGCTGGTTTAACTGGCGTTCGCATTAAAGCAGACGTTCCGTTATCAGAAATGTTCGGTTACATCGGTTCACTACGTACAATGACATCTGGTCGTGGTCAGTTCTCTATGGAGTTCTCACACTACGCAGCTTGTCCACAAAACGTAGCTGACAAAGTAATGGAAGAAGCTAAAGCACGTAAAGCAGCTAAGTAATTAGCTACTAACTAGGTAAGCATTCATGCTTACCTTAGTGTTAAGCATATAAAAGCCCGTCTGGTATACCAGACGGGCTTTTTTGTTGCTAAATGCTATTAATACATTTTGTACGGTAAGAACTTTCCAGACATCACCACACTTACGCGGTCACCTTTAGGATCGTTCTCGCGCTGCAAATCCATCGAGAAATCGATAGCGCTCATTATGCCGTCACCAAATTCTTCATGAATAAGTTCTTTTAGGGTTGTACCGTAAACACTGACTAATTCGTACCAGCGATAGATAAGCGGATCGGTAGGCACTTCGGTCGGCAACGAACCTTTATAAGGCGCAATTTGTAACCAAGCAATGGCTTCATCACTCAGTTCTAGCATTTCGCCAACGGCCGTCGCTTGTTCCTTTGTCATCGCCATTTGCCCTAAACACGCGGCGGTACTCCATTCTTTTGATTGTCCTACCGCTTGGGCAATCTCACTCCATTTAATGCCTTTAGAAATTTTTGAAGACTGGATCATGTCGGTAACTTGAGTTCGATTGGTAATCATTGCATTTCCTTTTTTGAGTGATACGGGTTATTGATAAAAGTTAGTTGTTGCCATAAAGCAGTATGAAGGTAATTACATTACTAATAACTAACAGCAGGGACAGTCCCTGCCAGAATTTAAGTGGGTGACGTTGTATTAATGGCGCGGTCACGCGGTTAAGAAAAGCGGGGCTAGGGTGTCGAAGGTGATAGATAAACTCAGATAAGCTAGCAAAACGCTTTTCAGGATTAGGCTGTAATGCTCGTTTCAGCGTGGCATCTATCCATGCTGGAATAGGCCGTCTATCATCAAGCACCGATTGGTATTTGAGTTTGTGCTGCGCCGCAACGGTGCGGGTTTTGGCTACTTGTGTGCCATAAGGAAAGCGGTCGCTGAGTAAGTAATAGGTGAGTACGGCAAGAGAATAGAGGTCGGATTGATCACAGCCGCTATCGCCTAAGAAGTATTCTGGAGCAACATAAGCTGCGGTGCCCATAATATCACTCTCGTGTTCAAACAATGCGTCACTAATGCCAGCAACACGGGCCGAACCTAAATCTATTATTTTGCAGTTGCCTGAAGCTTCAATCATAATATTTTCAGGGCGAATGTCTTGATGGAGAAGCCCTTCTCGGTGCATGGCCATTAAGCCTTGCGCTACCTGCTCAATAATACTTCGTACTTTTTCAACATCTGGCTTAGGGTTATCGGTGAGCCACTGGGTTAAATTCTGCCCTTCAATATATTCGCTAATGGTATACATACATGAAGGTGGCTGAATACGAGTAGGTACGTTTATTACGTGGTTAGATTTAATTCGTCTTGCCAGCCATTCTTCTAATGCAAAGTGCTCAAGGTAGTGGCTGTCTTGTGCCAGTTCAGTAGACGGTATTTTAATAACGATATGTGTTTTGGTATTTTCATCCCACGCTAGGAAAACATGACTTCTAGCCGATTGATATAGCTGTCGTTCAATGCGGTAGCCATCTATTGTCTCCCCCACATTCAACTGCTTGATAATGGGAAGTGACGTTTCATCAACAGCATATTCCGGTGTTAAAAACTTACCATCGCCTACGCACTCTACCGTTATTAACTGGCAAGAGACATTATCATCGCTGTCGTTTTCACGCGCTATGTCTACAAGGCGTTGCGCAAGAGGCGTAGCATTTTTATTATCAATAGAGGTGTTATGTGTACCAACGTCACTTTCAGAGACGTTAACCGTCGATATAAGTGAAGCAAGCGTAGGGGAAGAAACGTATTCATAAACACCATCTGTCATTAGAATAATAATATCGCCTGCTTTTAGCGGTACCGCGAGGTAATCGATGTCGACATTAGCATGCACGCCCAGTGCGTTAGCGAGATAAGATTCATGCTGTGAGTGGTTGACTCGATGAGAATGGGTAAGGACTTGTACCCTATCATCAGAATACAAACAGACTCTAGCATCACCCACATGGAATATATGTGCCGTATCGCCTTTAACGATAACCGCAGAAAAAGTGCATACGTAGCCCTTATCAGGGGTATAGCAAAAAGGGCTTTGCTGGGTTTTGGTATATAAAGAGGCATTAATACTTTGTATAACGGTTTTAGCGCTTGTTTCAACACTCCAGGTTTCGGGGGTACAAAAGTATTGTTTTATGAAGTCTTTAATCGCCAAATCACTGGCTATTTGGCTAACAGTACTACTGCTTATACCATCGGCAATTGCAAAGGCGGCGCCTTTTAATGTTAAAGCTGGGCTGTTACTAGCTGGAATAAAGGCATCGCAAGCGTCTTGATTTATAGGCTTAACGCCGGCGCTGCTAAACTCGCTATAGTGAAGTGATAAAGATTGAATCTGCATATTGAAAAAGCCCGATACAGAGGAAACGTATCGGGCTTGCTAAATTATACTGTAGCGGCTTTAGCTGGTGCATTTTCAGCAACAGCAATTTTACGCTTGGGTGCAGTTTTAACGTGTGTGCTGTAAATCGTTAAACCAGTAAACGCTAAACCACCAACAAGGTTACCTAGGGCTGTTGGAATTTCATTCCACACGAAATAATCCATGATAGAGAACTCACCACCCATGATAAGACCAAACGGGAATAAGAACATGTTTACAACAGAGTGCTCGAAACCCATGAAAAAGAACAGCATGATAGGCATCCACATGGCCAATACTTTACCGCTCACGTGGGTTGAAATCATCGCGCCAACCACACCCAGTGATACCATCCAATTACACAGCATGCCGCGAATAAAAATAGTAAACCAACCTGCAGTACCATGTTCTGCGTAACCTAATGTTCTTGCCTCACCAATGCTAGCTACTTTAGCAGCAATAGCGCCACCATCTACGTTGTAACCCATGGTGAAAATGAAAGACATCATAAAGGCAACAGTAAGTGCGCCACCAAAGTTACCTAAAAATACTAGACCCCAGTTACGTAAAATTTGTTTAGGGGTAACACCCGGTCGCTTGGCAAGCCACGCAAGCGGGGTTAATACAAATACACCTGTTAGCAGATCGAAACCCATTAAATACAGCATACAAAAACCAACAGGGAACAAAACGGCTCCCAGTAAGAATATGCCGGTTTGTACCGCAATCGTAATAGCAAATACAGCCGCTAACGCTAATATTGCGCCAGCCATAAATGCGCGTATCAGCGTATCTCGTGTAGACATGTAAATTTTAGATTCACCTGCATCTACCATTTTCGTGGCAAACTCGGCGGGAAGTAAATAAGCCATAATTAATCACCCTGATATATAAACTATTATTGAAATAACGTGCTTTTAAACCGCTTTATCTAACAAATAAATAAAAAAAAACGTCCACACCATTCCCTGTTTCCAAAGAAGGTTGTGGACGTCTTTATCCAATTCGATAGATTGTGATAGCCAGTTTATTACCTGACTCTTACTAACAGAATCTTTGCGAGATTAATGCCAATAACGTTTTGTTTTATAAAAAACCATGTAAATCAGTTTGTTATTAGGTATCTGGATTGTGTTGTTGTAGGGGAAGGTTATAAGATTTAATCCACTATGGTGCAAATCACACGCTGTTATGCACCGATTTGGTGGGTGTCTAGATAACTTCTTGTAGATAACATCTGCCTTACATTCACAAGAGTTTACAGCGCTTCTACCCCAGCAAGAAATAAGCCCAGCAAGAACTAAGGCGCACGCGTGTTGTTTGGTAGCGTTAAGGATTTCTGCAGCTCAGAAAGGGCGCTTTTCATTATACGCTCCCGTTGCTGTCGGCTGTCGCTATTGTCGTTTTCGTCAGGCTGATAGCGTGCACGTTCGAATTCTTGAGTAATAGTATTAAACTGGCTCACGGCTTGTGCCGACATATGGGGTTTAACAAGATTAAAGTATGCCGAACTAGCCATGGTCTGTCTGTGTATCTTGGTGAAATTAGCAATTAATTCGGCGGCTTTTAGATAGATTTGTTGATATTTAGGCATTGTCGATTTTTTTCTAAGAGGGAAGAATAATACCAGCAGAAAAATACTCACTATCGCCAGTACACTCAGAAAAAAGAACGTCATTTTTTGAGAGGTCAAATCGCCAAGGAGCTTTTTTAATAAATCAGTTTGCGTTTGATTATCAAAACCTAACACAATGCGGCTCCACTGATAATCAAGTTGGCGAAACCAGCCGCGAATGGATAAAAACAACTCAGCAGAACTTAAATCGTTAAATATTCCCTCGCTACGAGTTTCGTTAAAATCGGCTAACGCTTGTTCTAACCCAAAGGTAATACGTGATGGTGCCACCACACTGGTAGGATCGTACGACACCCAAACGCCGTCTATTAACGCTTCTACCCAAGCATGGGCATCGTATTGGCGAACTTGTACTACGTTATCACTTAATAATTCGCCACCTTGATAGCCTGTCACCATTCGAGCAGGAATGCCCGCAACCCGAAGTGCAAAAACCATGGCGCTGGCATAGTGAGCACAAAACCCCGTCTTTGCTTCAAACATAAAGGTGTCGATGGGCGAGTTCGGCATAGCGTTAGGTTGTAAGGTGTAACTAAATCCGCTGGTTCTAAAGTGACGAAGAATATCATCGGCAATACTTCGCTCACTTTGGGCATTTGCTTTTAGCTGCTTTGCCCACGCTTGAGTACGTACGTTACTGTTTTCTGGGTAGTGAATATTAAGCTGATAATCAAAGTCATATATCTCACTAATAAGTGGGGTATCAGGGAAGTAAGTTAAATAGAATGCACGTTTGCCAACAATTGGACGTGCTGCCCGTAATGCATAATTAAACTGACGGCGCATCTCTGGATTGTCTAAAGCTGTGTTTTCAGCCGACACATCAAGAGTATACAACCAGCGTTGGTTACTGGGTTCTACAATCAATTGATAGTTTTCAGAAGATATCAGTGGTTGTGAGGGAGAGGAAGCCGGTGAGGGAGCCGCCACATTTCGTCCCATGGCTTTAAGTTGTGCTTCAGCTTGCTTTCGTCTTGGGCTAATTGTCCACGTTTTTCCGTCAAAGGCTTCCATTGTCATCGCGCGCCAATATCGCTGTTCGGCCAATGGTGGGCTTTGCTCAAAGGTGGCGGTGAACGCTAAATCGGACGATCTCGCCAACGAGGCAATGTCCCCTGGCGTGACCGACTCTGATAAACCCGTCTCATTCGACTTTGATGTTGGCATTTGCCACAGAGGCGGAAACTGCGGGATTACTACAAATAACAGCGCTGCCAAGGGAAATGCTTGTAGTAGTATTATCGTCGATTTACGCATAGACACCCTAAAGCTTCTAGCGGGGGCATATACCAATGATAAGGCAGTAAACAAAAGAACAATAATGGCGACGTAGCCTAACCACGCTTCTATACCTAACGCAAATATAAAACCGCACCCTACAAGAAATATGCAGGAGCAGAAAAGCTGCAAGAAATCTCTTGTTCTTGAGAGCAGCATAAGCTTGAGCGAGCAGGCGATTACTAATAGATTAATCATGCTGTTGAGCAAACCAATAGAAAGGCCGAACCACCCTAGGGCTATTAAGGCCAGTACGGCCAACAAATTGACGGTGCGACTGCTTGGGTTATATTCTTGCCACCCAAAATACAACGCGGTTTGCATAATAACCGCGCATATGGCGAGTAATACCACCCACGTTAGCAGTGGGGTAAGCAAACTGAACGTTAATACGATAAAGCAGGTGGCTAGCAGCATATTGGCTTTATTGTTCATTGAATCAGACCTTGCGCCGCGCTGATATTCGCCCCTGAAGATGAGGCTTTACCGGAAAATTTGGCCGAAGTGACAGTAAAAGGTGTATTGGGGTAAGTCGCCAGTGCCCTCAGACATTGGTGCATGTGCGTAATAGAATTATTGGGCGTAAAGGTCGTACTACCTAATTTTAAACCATAATGTATGCCTTGCGATTGCATTGACACTATTTTTTTGGTTAATGCACTTAACCCTTCTTCTAGCGGAGTGTTAGTCGGTAAGCTTAAATATACGTCTTCACCTTTTTGTTCGCTAAATTGCTTTACCACCCAATTTCCTGTTTTAGCGACCTGCTTCCACGCTACCCGGTTTAACGGCTCGCCTTCAATAAAGTCGGTAAGCGCAAAGAAGTCCTCATTACCTTGTCGCTCATCCTCTATACCTCCGGTGGTGTCTTGAGTGCTGTGAGCCATTTCACCAAGTTTCCCAACTTTAGGCTCTGGGTACACCATGACCTGCACGTCGAAATCTAGGTGAGTCCAACAATGATACAAACCGAAGGGGTAGGCGCTTTTTAAGGTAATTCGGGGAAGTTTGTGTTCGCCTCTAGCGTGAAGTAAGACAGGAATAGTCAGTCGTTGTTCTCGATTGCCAATATCAAAGGTGATAGTGCTCGTATCTTTAAGCCTCGGCAGCTGAAGCCACTGCACCTGTAACAAGCCTTCCGGTGTAGTTTTATAGTCGGAGTGTTTGACCCGATTGAGGGTGAGGTGTGCTGACGTGTTAGCAAAGATGGTTTTTGGAGGTGATACGCTAAGGGCAATAGCCGCAAAATTTTGATAGCTGTAAAACAAGGTAAGTAACATTACGCTAAGTAACAAATAGCTTAATAACAACATAAGGTTGTTTTGATAGTTTGTGCCTAATAGAAACAAGCACATACACATCACGATAAATCCCCAGCCAAAACGGCTCGGTAAAATAAACACCGAGCGCATATTCAAAGCATGTGAAGGATGTGGCGGAATACGTTTGTCTAGCCAAGCAAGCAAAGACTTGTGTAGTACTTTTTTAAACATGGATTACGCCGCCAGCGGATCGATACTATCCAGTAAATGCTGACTTAGCGAGGTGCCTGTATGTTCAGGGGTACTTGCACTAAGCCTATGCTCAGTAACGGCAACGAATATAGCTTGCACGTCATCTGGAGTAACAAACGTTCTATCGTGCATAAAAGCCCAAGCTTTAGCGGCCTGCAACAAAGCTCTGCTAGCGCGAGGTGATAATGGGGTAGGGTAGCGCCCTTCTGCGCGGCTCTCTGTAACTAGTCGCAATATATAATTAATCACATCATCACTAGCGTGCACATGGGGAACCGCGTCTTGCATAGTAATTAAGTCGATCTGCGATAAACACGAGGCTATCTGCTGCTGAACGTCGGTTGATTGCTTCAGCATGGCTTTTTCAGCTTCCCAATTGGGAAAGCCCAATGATATACGCATAAAAAAGCGGTCTAGTTGTGACTCAGGTAGCGGATAGGTGCCAGATTGATAACCAGGATTTTGGGTGCCGATAACAAAAAAGGGAGAAGGTAAAGCATGGGTGGTGCCATCAATACTCACTTGTCGCTCTTCCATCGCCTCTAACAAGGCACTTTGCGTTTTAGGGCTTGCTCGGTTTAGCTCGTCGGCTAGAACAACTTGGCTAAAAATGGGGCCATGCCTAAATTGAAATTCACCATTGTGACTTTGATAAACATTAACACCTAGCATGTCTGATGGGAGTAAATCTGACGTAAATTGAATACGCGAATATTGAAGACCGAATACGTGGGAAAGTGCGTGGGAAAGCGTGGTTTTACCCATACCAGGTAAATCTTCAATAAGGAGATGACCATGGGCTAGCAAACACGTCATCGCAAGTTTTAACTGTTCCGATTTGCCAATAATCTTCTGACTTAGCGCGTCATGCACTAATTGAATCTCTTTTCGCATGATAAAACGTGACCTTTTAATCCCCTTCTATATTGATAGTAGCAACTAAAGTGCTGAAATAGCAGTTGGCAGCCATACAAAGGTATGAGCATGGTTATTTAACACATTAAAAGCAGCATTTTATTGCTGGTTGTAACGAATTTAGGGTTAGGTTAGAAATAGTGCTGCGCTGTGCGTATCGGTTGTCTATAATGGGGCATCTTGTTAAGGAAGTAGTTATGAAAAGCATTGAAATAGATGATGATTTGTATGCCTTTATCGCCAGCCAAACAAAACATATAGGCGAGAGCGCATCAGAAATTTTACGTAGGCTTTTATTGCCTGAAGATGGTGAAATAAAGGGTGCAAGCAACGCCTCTCTACCTGATGAGTCAGTACAATCGACGAAAGTACCGGTTGCTGCTACCACTACAGCTAACGCCTCGGCGCAAAAGGCAGAAGCGAAACCAGTCACTAAACAGGTGGCCAAAGCGGCGCCTAAAGCAACCGTTGCCAAAGCGCCAGTGACGAAATCACCCGCTGCAAAGTCAACAACTGCAGCCAAAGCGCCTGTTAAAAAAGACGTAGTGGCGCCAGTGGTGACTGAAATAGAAAATCACAATAAAGATGATATTGTGGGTATGGTATCTCAAGATGCGTTATCGACCTTTACCAAACGTGTCGACCAGTTCTTATTTATTCTAAGTGCTGCGCACAAGTTAAATAGCGATACCTTTGAAAATGTTAAATCGATTATTGGTAAAAATCGTACCTATTTTGCTACAAGCAAAGAGGCGTTGTTAGAAAATGGCAGTAGTACTAATCCGAAAGCCATTCCCAATAGCCCATTCTGGGTGGTCACCAACAACAATACCGCGAAGAAAGTAAACATGCTGGAACAAGTTTTGCGTACATTAGGGTATCAGCCCGATGTCGTCGAAACGGTAGTAAGTCGATTCGCCCCAGAGGGCAAATAAACGCTTAACTTAAAATAAGGACTTTTCATGGCTTTACATCCGCAGGCTGGTAAGCCAGCTGCACCTGAACAACTGATTAATGTGGCACAACTTGTTAGCCAGTATTACAGCTACAAACCAGACGCCGCTGCCCCAACTGAAGCAGTAAGTTTTGGTACTTCAGGGCACAGAGGATCGGCGTCGAACTATACTTTTACCGATACCCATATTAGTGCAATCTGCCAAGCACTGGTTGAATATCGTGAAGCAGAAGGTATTACCGGGCCGCTATTTATAGGTAAAGACACCCATGCATTGTCTGAACCAGCCATGATCACCGCCATCGAAGTACTCAGTGCCAACGGTGTTGATGTGGTAATTCAACGAAGCGACAACGAAAGCTTAGGTTATACCCCGACGCCGGTAATTTCCCGTACTATCATTCGTTATAACCGGGAAAACGCGGCGAAGTCTGACGGGGTAGTCATAACCCCCTCACACAACCCACCCGAAGATGGTGGGTTCAAATATAACCCTCCTCATGGCGGCCCAGCTGATAGCGACGTTACGACCAAAATTCAAAATCGTGCGAACGCGCTTATTGCCGAAGGCAATAAAGACGTTAAACGCTTCGATATCCGTTCCGTAAGAGCCCAGAAGTTAGTGCGCGAAGAAGATTTTATGGAACCTTATATTGATGACCTAGCTCAGGTTATTGATATGCAGGCTATCGCAAAAGCGGGCTTGAAACTCGGTACTGACCCCCTTGGCGGTGCAGGTATAGGTTATTGGTCTCGTATTGCGGATAAATATGGATTAGACATCACGGTTGTAAACCCTGCTGTCGACCCTCAGTTTGGATTCATGCGCCGCGATAAAGACGGCAAGTTACGCATGGACTGTTCAAGTGCTTTCGCCATGGCGGGCTTAATCGAATTAAAAGATGATTTTGACCTTGCATGGGGCAACGACCCAGATTTCGATCGCCACGGTATCGTATGCAAAAGTGCTGGCTTAATGAACCCCAATCATTATCTTGCGGTGGCTATTAAGTATTTGTATACCCACAGAGCACAATGGCCAGCTTCGCTAAAAATTGGCAAAACACTGGTTTCAAGCAGCATGATTGATCGCGTAGCGAATAGCTTAGACAAACCCCTTGCTGAAATGCCAGTAGGCTTCAAATGGTTTGTAGATGGTTTATCTAACAGTGAAATTGGTTTTGCAGGTGAAGAAAGTGCCGGAGGTATCTTCTTACAACGTAATGGTGAAACTTGGGCTACCGATAAAGACGGTTTTATCCTGTGTTTGTTAGCTGCTGAAATTCTTGCGGTGACTAAGAAAGATCCAGGTGAACACTATCAGGCATTAACTGAGCAATTTTCATCGCCGGTTTATAACCGTGTAGATGTGGCCGCTACCTTAGAGCAAAAGCAGAAGTTATCTGCTATGGATGCTTCGGTAGTAACCAGCGATACCCTAGCTGGTGAGCCCATTACTGCCGTGCAAACCCACGCCCCAGGTAACAATGCCGCTATTGGTGGTGTAAAGGTTTCTACAGAAAATGGTTGGTTTGCAGCACGTCCATCAGGGACTGAACAAATCTACAAAATTTATGCAGAAAGCTTTAAAGGTGAAACTCACTTACAAGAATTAATTCAAGAAGCGGAAGCCTTAGTAGGTAAAATTATCAAATAAGGTCAAAAAGCAACCTCCCCAAGCTTTTTATTGTTAATATAGTGTTAAAGGTCGGGTGAATGCATACGTTTTCATCCGTTTTTTTGTTGTTTTAACAAAATTATCACAACATAATCGTTTAAGCACTGCTATATTGCTCTCATATCGTTGATTTTTTCTGTAATTAAATTACACATTGAGTGTGCCTTAGTACACATCAACCAGAGTGAGACGCAAAATGAACGCAAAAGCTCCCAAAACGCAACCCTCTTCACCGCTAGACAAGGCTGAATTTAAAGCTGCTATTGTTAAGCACCTTCACTGTACGCTAGGTACGGATGAAAATAAGGCCAACAACCACGCATGGTGGAAAGCCACCTGTGCAGCCATTCAGGCTCAGGTACTAGAAGGCCTTCGTAAAACGCAAAAAAGTCACTACTTCAATGATACTCGTGCAGTGCACTATTTTTCTGCAGAATTCCTAATGGGTCGTTTGCTATCAAATAACCTTCAAAACTTAGGCTTATTTGATGTTGCCAGTGGCGCATTAAAAGAACTCGGTGTTGAAATTACCGACATCATGGAAGAAGAGCCAGATATGGCACTAGGTAACGGCGGGTTAGGGCGCTTAGCTGCGTGCTTTATCGACTCACTTGCTACGATGGAATTGCCTGCCATTGGTTATGGTATTCATTATGAGCATGGTCTTTTCCGTCAAGAAATTAAGAGTGGTGCGCAGATAGAACGCCCTGATAGCTGGCGCGATTACGGTAACCCTTGGGAAATTTGCCGCCCAGAGTCAATTCAAGAAGTGCCTTTATTTGGTTATGTAGAAACTAAGTATGGCGAAAGCGGTCGTATTCAAAAAGAATGGCACCCTGGTTCTATTGTAAAAGGGATCCCATGGGATATTCCTGTCGTAGGCTATGAAGGCAAAACCGTAAACGTGTTGCGTTTATGGCAGTCAGATTCCTCTGATTACTTCAATTGGGATGTATTTAACGCCGGTGGTTACGTAGATGCACAGCGTGAAAACGTACAGGCAGAGACCATTTCAAAGGTACTTTATCCGAACGATGAAACTGAAGCGGGTAAAGAGCTTCGTTTAATTCAGCAGTATTTCTTCTGCTCATGTTCATTAAAAGACATCATTCGCCGTTACAAACGTGCCCATGGTGATGACTGGAGCCGCTTTGCTGATCAGGTTGTTATCCAATTAAATGATACACACCCAGCCATCGCCATCCCTGAACTTATGCGTATATTAGTTGACCGCGCAGAATTAGATTGGGATCAAGCATGGGGGATCAGCACGAAAGTATTTGCTTATACCAACCACACATTATTACCTGAAGCCCTAGAAAAGTGGCCTGCACGTATGATTGAAAAAATCCTACCGCGGCATTTGGAAATCATCTATGAAATTAACCATAGATTCATGGCTGAAGTAGATAAGAAGTGGCCAAGCGACAACCGCATTAAAGCGAAGCTTTCTATTATTGAAGAAGGCAACGAGAAGATGGTACGTATGGGCCATTTATCGGTCATTGGTTCGTTTGCTGTTAACGGCGTAGCCGAAATGCACTCTCGCTTGGTGAAGTCTGATTTGTTCCCAGAGTTTGATGCACTATGGCCTGGTAAATTAACGAACGTAACGAATGGCATAACGCCGCGTCGTTGGTTAAAAGCGTGTAACCCAGAACTTTCTAAATTAATTGATAAGAAAATTGGTTCAGATTGGCCAAAAGATTTATACAAACTTGAAGCGCTAGAAAAGTACGCCGATAACAAAACGTTCCAAAAGCAATTCATGCAAGTGAAGCTTAACAACAAGCAGTTGCTGGCTGATGAAATTCGAGCATCGTTAGACATTGAAGTAGATGTAAACGCTATTTTCGATGTGCAAATTAAACGCCTTCACGAATACAAGCGTCAACACTTGAATTTGCTTCATATAATGGCTTTGTATCGTCGACTGCTTGAAAATCCTGATTACGATATGGTGCCTCGTGTATTCATTTTCGGCGCGAAAGCAGCACCGGGTTACAAGTTAGCGAAAGATATTATTTACGCCATCAATAAAGTGGCTGATAAAATCAATAATGACCCGCGTGTTAACAACAAAATTAAAGTGGTGTTCTTGCCGAACTACCGCGTGTCTCTTGCTGAGAAAATGATCCCTGCATCAGATGTTTCTGAGCAAATTAGTACCGCAGGAAAAGAGGCGTCTGGAACTGGTAACATGAAGTTGGCACTTAACGGCGCTATTACCGTAGGTACGCTTGATGGTGCTAACGTAGAGATTGCTGAAGAAGTGGGCGATGACAACATCTTTATCTTTGGCTTAACGGTTGAAGAAGTTCACGAACTGAAGGATAAAGGCTACAAGCCTTACGATTACTACTACCGCGACCCTGAAATTAAAGCCGTTCTTGATTGGCTAGAAACCGATTACTTCACGCCGGGTAAACCAGGTGCGCTAGTGTCGATTAAGCAAAGCTTGTTAGATCATGGTGATCAATACATGGTATTAGCTGATTTCCGTAGCTATTGCGATGCGCAAATCGCCATTGATGAGGCGTACCGCGACAAAGCACGTTGGGCTAAGATGGCGATTATCAATACCGCTAAAATGGGTAAGTTTACCTCAGACCGTTCAATCAAAGATTACGTAGAACGTATTTGGAAACTTTCACCGTGTAAGATCGAAAGCTAGTCTCAACGACTCTCAAAAAAAAGCCCGGGAATGCTATGCTTTCCGGGCTTTTTGTTGTGACCTTTTTACCCGCTTAAACCAAAAATAAATTAAAAATCAATACATAGCGGAATCATAAGAAAAAAGTCTACGATATATAATTGTGTATCGATTTATATACTAATTGCGAGTTGCTCTAAGTATTAAGTCGTGTTGAACTACCGTTTGCTTATTTTTAGCACCTAGCCGCCGTTTAGTGCAAGGAAACCGTCATGAGCCAACATCATAAGTCGCTGGCTACACTTCCCAATCGATTTGCATTTATCGACACAGTGTCGAAGTGTGGTGTATTGCATCCGTCGTTATCATTAATGTTGGTAGATGTGGTCCGTTTCTCAGATGTAACCACCAGTTTAGGTATTAATATTGGTGACAGGTTTCTGCTAGAAATTGCTAACCGCATTCAATCTCTGTTTGGTGTTGATATCCGCCTTGGCAGAATAAGTGGTGATGTATTTGGTATAGCGTTTCCCGGTACGCGAAGTTCAAGCCAAATGCGCGACATGTTCGAACGGCTTGTCGAGCATTTCAAAACCCCTATGCATCACGATGGTCATGCGTTCATTGCCGATTTTAATGTAGGTGTAGTGACATCAGATAGTCAGGCGTTTGAAATTACCGCTTTTGTGTCTCGTGGTGAAGCGGCACTAAAGCAAGCGAAAGAAAATAAGTACGAAAATTTCTTCCTCTATAATATGCAGGATAAAACGGACACTGGTCGGAGTCTTGCCTTAAAAGCTGATTTGAAACGCGCCTTATCGCAAAATGAATTAGAGCTCTACTTTCAACCCAAAGTTAACTTGCAAACCCTTGAAGTTATCGGTGCTGAGTGCTTACTTCGCTGGAATCACCCGTTAGACGGCGTGTTATTTCCTGGCCCGCTTATCGAAGCGGCAGAATCCTATAATATGATGAATGAACTGGGCTATTGGACATTAGAGCAAGCGTTTAGAAGTTTAGTTGATTTTGATATCCACCGTTTATCGCTCACCTTGTCGGTTAATATATCGCCTACTCAATTGTATGATAACCACCTTATCCCTTCCTTGAAGATGCTCAGTAAGTCTTATTCCATGCCGCTTACCCGTATAGAGTTGGAATTAACAGAAGACGTTGCATTGTCCAACTCACTGATGGTGAAAAAGCAACTGGATGAATTGCGGGCCTTAGGGGTAGCTATTTCGGTGGATGACTTCGGCAAGGGCTATTCAAACCTAGCTTATATTCGAGATCTTGATTTAAGCGCGCTTAAAATAGACAAAACCTTTGTTATAGAACTCGCTAAACATCCTGTTAATCGCGCTATTATCGAGGCTGCCAAAATCATCGGTAAAGCGAAGAACTGCGATGTGATTGCCGAGGGTGTAGAAACCATTGCTCAACTGCACATTCTTCGAGAAGTGGGGGTAACCATAGGGCAGGGCTACTTGTTTTCAAAAGCCATTCCTTTAAATGACTTTATTGGTCTAGCTCAGCAAGAAATTATCGTCGGTAACTCTCCTTTACGTGCGTAAATAAAATACCCCCAGTTTGCAAGTGGCAATACGTGCATTCGCTTGGCTGAATCGCTAAACTAGCGCTATTCAAGCTACTATTGGTTTTTGTATGCAACAACTTATCGCGCAAGGAAATTTTCTTTCTTTGTCTAGAACTCAACCAGAGTTATTTACCTCTTCGATTCAATTTACGTTAGACAATGGTACTGACGTTACTATTACTGCACCCGGAATTATCGCCTTCACGCCCGTTGCGAAAACGTCTATTAATAAGCATGTTGTGCTATCTAGCGGCGTTCATGGAAATGAAACGGCCCCCATCGAAATATGCGACGAGCTGGTACAGCATATTCTTACTAACAAGCTCGAGCTTAGCCATCGCGTACTTTTTCTATTTGGCAACTTACCCGCCATGGATATTGCCGAAAGATTTGTAGAAGAAAACATGAACCGGTTGTTTAATGGTGCTCACTCCAAAGGGGAAGGGTGCAACAACAGTGAGCGCAAACGGGCTAAAGTACTGGAAGACGCGATAACAGCATTTTTCTCTGTGGCACTTCCTGGTGATGAGAAATACCACTACGATTTACATACAGCTATTCGTGAGTCTAAAAATGAAAAGTTTGCGGTATACCCGTATTTACATGGTAAAGCGCACAGCAAAAGCCAGCTTGGATTTTTAGCCGCGTGTGGTATTCAAACCATATTGCTGTCTGAGTCAGCGACCACAACGTTTAGCTACTCTTCTTCAGTGCAGCACCAAGCGCATGCCTTTACCGTCGAACTGGGTAAAGTGCAACCGTTTGGTCAAAACGACATGAGCCGGTTCGAAGCGGCGAAACAATCAATTACTGCTCTTATTTGTGAAGATGATTTTAGACCTGACGTTGATATAGACTCGTTAGATATTTATCGCGTGAATCAAGTCATTAATCGCCATCAAAACGATTTCACGTTGCATTTCGATGACGACACACCTAATTTTACCGATTATGCTAAAGGCACGGTATTGGCGACCGAAACCGGTGCTACCTATACTGCGCAGCAAGACGGCGAAGCGATAGTGTTTCCTAATGCGAATGTGGCAATAGGGCAGCGCGCTTTATTAACGGTTGTACCTACAAAGCTGGAGAAACTCAGTGTTTAAGTTAGATGCAAGGCTAGAGGCTGATACGTTCTTTATCCACGATTTACCCCTTTGTCGGGTTTTACTGATGAATGATAGTCAGTTTCCATGGCTGATATTGGTGCCTCGTGTAGATGGGGTAACTGAAATCATTGAGTTGTCAGATGTCCAACAACAACAGTTTTTAAGTGAGTCGGCACAGGTGAGCCGTTTACTGCAATCGCAATTTTCACCCGATAAATTAAACGTAGCGGCACTGGGTAATGTGGTGAGTCAGTTGCATATTCACCATGTTGCAAGGTATAAAAGTGATATCGCATGGCCAAAGCCAATTTGGGGCGCGCAAGCCGTTGTGGCTTACCCTGAAGACAAAGCGACCGAATTGGTAGACGTGCTGAAGCAGGCATTATCTTAATAGGCTAGGATAACCAGGTGCTATGTGATTAGCACTTCAACAAGATATCTAATGGTCTACTATAAGGCCAAAATAATAAACCAAATTTTTATAACTACTCAGCAAGGAGCAACCCATGATAATTTCAACTACGCCTACTTTGGAAGGCCAAAAAATTGAAGCCTACTATGGCATTGTAGTTGGCGAAGCCGTAATGGGCGCTAACATAGTAAAAGATTTATTTGCCTCTATTCGTGACATTGTAGGTGGCCGTTCTGGTTCATATGAAGAAGAGTTAACGCGGGCAAGAAAACTAGCGTTTACAGAACTTGAGCACGAGGCGCGTAGCATGGGTGCTAACGCAGTTGTGGGGATAGATCTTGACTACCAAGTTATTGGTGACAAAGGCAGTATGTTGATGGTGAGCATTAGCGGTACTGCTGTAAAAACGTCGCCGCTTTAAAAAATAGCAGGCGGGCGGGGTCAGATTTACGCCCAGATTTGAGCAATTTTAATGTGGGGCGCTTAATATAGGGCGACTGTTTCACCAGTCGTCCTCTTCATCTTCAAACCCATTTTTCTTTTGCTTATCATCGTTCTTTTTAAGCGGTGTTGGGAATTTAAATTTAGCGCTGTATTTTAACAGTGTAATATTGCCAATCACCACGCCCAATACAATAACGATAATAATGACAACCCAAAGCGTATCCATCACTGTCTCCATTAAAGCTTTTTAGTTGTGAGAGCTTACCTAACCCAACTCACGCCACGATTTAACACGTAGCGATAGTAAATTTCATCAATATGCTCAAGCACAACAGCCTTACCTTCAATGCTACTGAGTTCAACGGCAGTAGTCAGTTCAGCCAGCGAAAGCGCTTGTTCAAACTCAGTGGCAACAGCCCGATGGCTTAGGTGCCAAAGCTCACATGCTACGCCACCTTTATTTTCGCTAAATGGGCGAAAGAATCCAAAGGTGCTCATATTCGCTTCAAGCCATGTAGCTAACGAGAAACAAGGCCCACCTTTACGATATTCGCTATCAACCAACGAAAACTTACCGCCCCATTGTTCAACCGCGTGCTTGTCATAAACATCAAAGTCACTTCCCCAATGGTGTCGACTACCGCCAGGTAACGCTGACCACATCAGTATTGCATGCAGTTTTTCTACGTCTGATAACGTATTCGGGTTTAATGTAGAGCCCTCGTTATCTAACAGCGCCGTTTCGCCACGCCATTTTCTATTCCAAATAGCACACTGTTTGTCAAAGTGACGAAAGCTGCTTACTAAGCATAAATCTATACCGTCATTATGGGCGGCTTGTTGCATATTAACAAAAGCGGCTAGCACGTTAGCATGCAGGAAGTGTCCATTTCCTGCATCAACAAGGTGAGGATTATCTTGCCCTAACCAGGTAGCGGGGTTCATGCGAGTAGATTTACCAAAATACCGTAATACATGTCGCTTAATGCCTCTAAATCACTCATTTTCACGCATTCATCTATTTTATGAATAGTGGCATTTACTGGTCCTAGCTCAATAACTTGTGCGCCAGTCGGCGCAATAAATCGCCCATCAGATGTGCCGCCTGCGGTAGATAAAATGGTGGGCTTGCCACGTACATCAGCAATTGCTTTTTCCGTAGCCGTTAACAACGGGCCTGAGTCGGTCAAAAAAGGCTGTCCGTTAAACGTCCACTTTATGTCGTAATCAAGTTCGTGTTTATCCAAGATAGTCGTAACACGCTTGATCAGTTCTTGATCTGTCACTTCGGTTGAAAACCGGAAGTTAAAGCACACATGAAGTTCCCCAGGGATCACATTGCCTGCACCGGTACCGCCATTAATATTTGAAATTTGGAAGCTGGTGGGCGGGAAAAACTCGTTACCATTATCCCAATGAGATTGTGCCAATTCAGTTAATGCTGGTGTGGCACAATGAACGGGGTTTTTTGCTAAATGGGGGTAAGCAACGTGGCCTTGAATGCCCTTAACCGTAAGGTCTCCGGTGAGCGAGCCTCGTCGACCATTTTTAACAATATCGCCCACTTCATCGGTAGAGGATGGTTCGCCAACCACACACCAGGTAATTTTTTCATTTCGCGCTTCAAGGGTATCAATGACACGAGTAGTACCATTAATAAATGGGCCTTCTTCGTCACTGGTAATAAGATACGCAATACTGCCTTTGTGATCAGGATAATCAGCCACAAATTTACGCGTTGCCACTAACATTGCGGCCAAACTGCCTTTCATGTCGGCAGCACCACGGCCATGTAGATACCCGTCTACTTCAGTAGCCGTAAAAGGCGGGGTTTTCCATGCGCTTTCTGGCCCACTAGGTACCACATCGGTGTGACCAGCAAAGCAAAAAACAGGGCCTTCGGTACCACGGCGAGACCAAAGGTTGGTGGTATCGTCAAACACCATGGTTTCGTTGTTAAACCCAAAGGTACCTAAGAAGTCTTTCATGGCTTCTTGGCAGCCTTCATCTTCTGGGGTTACCGAACGCCTGTTCATCAAGTTTTTGGCGATGTCTATTACGTTATCGTTTAACAAAATATTTCCTCATACTGCGCAGGCTTAAAGCCAATATGAAACGTACCACTATGATTTAAAATAGGGCGCTTCACCATCGCAGGGTGTTCAAGTAACAAGGCTAACGCTTTCTCGCGGGTGATATCTGTTTTATCACTGTCTTCAAGTTGGCGAAAAGTAGTACCACGTTTGTTCAACATCACTTCATAACCAAGGTTGGCTTCAGCTTCGGCAAGAAAATCAGCGTCTATGCCATCTTTTCTATAGTCGTGAAAAGTAAATTCGATGTTGTTCTCGGTAAGCCATTTCTTCGCTTTTTTAATCGTGTCGCAATTTGCGATGCCATACATTGTTGTACTCAAAAGGATACTCCCTTACAGCGTGAAGTTAGTGTAAGTGCATAATAAGCTGGTTATTATGTATTTTCAAAAAGGGTTCGAATTTGCCTATATATACAGGGTTATAAACGTGTCGCTATACGCATCAACAAATTTTTGATGCGTAGGTAGCACGCCTAATAGGGCTGTGGCATTTAGTAAGGTCATTATACAAATATTTTCCACGCCTTGTTGTTTTAGCCACGCAGAATTTACACTAAATAACATGGCGCCTGCTTTTATCTTCTCGCCTCGTTTCAACTGTGTTAAAAACTGAGCCCCATGCAACATCTGGGTGTGTAAACCATATTTGATTCGACATTTAAGCCCAAAAGAAGATTTAATTTCTATTGAGTAGTCTAGGGGATCTATTTTCACTACTGTTGCATTAAACGGGGAGACCACTTTACTGGAAGCGGTAACAAGCGCCATACCCGGCCCCCATGCCCCAGCGTTTATCAAGTCATCATTTACGTGTTGCAGTAAAATACAATGGCCCGAAACTGGTGCGGCGATAGGAATGGCTTTTTTAAAATTTTCAGGAGGCTCGGTTAGTTGCTTTTCTATCAACACTACTTACCCTCAAGTACCGTATAGCCTGCATTTTTTAATGCCTTTTTTGCATCAGCAAGTTTATTATCTTTCACAAGGAAAAAGTCGGTTTCGAACGTAGATACAACAAAGATAGAGACCTTTACTGAGGCAAGTACAGCACCAATCTGCGCCATAATACCCACCATAGATAAATGCAGCGGGCCGAGCAGTTCAAGTGCTCGCCAGCCTTCGTCAGAATCGAGTGAATCAACGTCTACGTTCGACGGGATAACGATAGACAGTTCATCTTCTGTTTTGCCCAAGAAAAAAAGCGGGCTTTGAAGTACATTTGAAGGAATTGCACTGTCGCCATCTAGGCTGTGGATCGTAAATTGTTGGGGAAGTACCGCGAGTGTTTGTTTTGGCATGAATAACCGGAAAAAAAGGTTTCAATCAAAGTATCCACATTAAAACACTATCTGTGGTTAAGTGCTACGTGTTATCCACTTAATCTGTGGATAAGTTTGTTGAGTAGTTTGGGGCTTTTGTTTAAGATGTTGAAATTAAACAATAAAATAAACTGTACAAACAATAGCCAGTGGATAACATTTACCTATTCACAAGCATTTTCCACAGCCTCTGTCTATACATATTTGAAAATTGTTCTGCTTATTTTGCAATTTCTTGTCTTGACACAGCTCTCTTTTATCCAACGTAATAAACACGATCTCTGCGTGGTTTTTTATCAATGGCTGTGCAATTATCAATGAGTACTAAGCTTAAATACTGACTTGATAATTTAAAAATATTAAACCTCAAAAGGAGAATGAAATGAGCGACAGTTTATGGATGGATATTACCACCGATGACGCTGACGGCTTAGCTGACTTTTACGTCAATGTAATGGGCTGGAAAAAAGAAGCCTTCGACATGGGCGGCTATAACGATTATGTGATGATGAAAGAAGATGGCAGTCCTGCTGGCGGCATATGCAACAAGCGAGGCTGTAATAGTAGCATTCCTGGCGGTTGGGTGCCGTATTTCACGGTAGCCGAATTAGACTCAGCGTTAGCCGCTTCTAAAAGTGCTGGTGGGGAGCAAATAGGAGACATTCGCCACCATGGCACATCACGCTTTTGCATAATAAAAGACCCCTCAGGGGCGTGTTGTGCGCTTTATCAACAAGGCGAAGAGTCGTAAGGGTAATACAAGTTCATTGCAAGTACACGGCGAGGATAGAACATGGATACACATGGTGATGTCAGCTCGAAGCTAAGGGGGCTAACACCACTATGTGTAAATTTTTGAGCAAGCGTTAAGGTTATTATTTATTTAATACGCCACGATTTACCTGATCTCGCTCAATCGATTCAAATAACGCTTTAAAGTTACCTTCTCCAAACCCATCATCTTCTTTGCGTTGAATAAACTCGAAAAATACTGGGCCAAAAACGGTTTCTGAAAAAATTTGCAATAGCAAACGAGGAGACTCACCTTCAGTGGTACCGTCTAACAAAATGCCTCGTTGTTTGAATTCTCCAACAGGCTCACCGTGACCGGGCAAACGCTCTTCTAGCATGTCGTAATAAGTATCAGGAGGCGGGGTCATAAACTTCATCCCCTTCGCTTTAAGTTTATCTAAACAACTTACAAGGTCGTCACAAGCAAAGGCAATATGCTGGATACCTTCACCATTATATTGCATTAAAAATTCTTCAATTTGGCCGCCACCGCCTACCGCTTCTTCATTGAGAGGAATACGAATTTTGCCATCTGGTGCGGTCATGGCTTTAGAAAGTAAACCAGTGTACTCACCTTTAATGTCGAAGTAGCGAATTTCGCGGAAGTTAAATAACGATTCGTAGAACTTTGCCCAATGATTCATTCGCCCGCGATACACATTGTGAGTAAGGTGATCCAGCGTATGGAAACCACAACCTTCTGGGTGTCTATCTACCCCTTCAATCCACGTGAAATCGATATCATAAATAGTGTTTTCACCTTGATAGCGATCTATTAAATAAAGCATGGCACCACCGATACCTCTGATCGCAGGCAGTTTTAATTCCATAGGGCCCGTGTGGGTGTCCATAGGTTGAGCGCCGCGCTTTAGCACTTCAGAATACGCGTGCTGGGAGTCTTTAACGCGAAAGGCCATGCCACACGCTGAAGGGCCGTGTTCTTCGGCATAATAGGAAGCATGGCAATTTTTTTCATAGTTACTTAAAAGATTGATATCGCCTTGACGCCAAAGCTCCACATCTTTTGATTTGTGTCTGGCCACACGGGTGAACCCCATAGCTTCAAACATAGGCTCCAATAAACCCTTTTTAGGCGCGGTAAACTCTAAAAACTCAAAACCATCTAACCCTATTGGGTTTTCAAATACGTCTGCCATTTTCTTTCTCGCTTACTGAAGTCAGTGCCTTTGTACGAGTTGAATAGTTTTTGTTATTGAACTCATGCAAAGGCGGATATAAATAGAAGACTAGATTGTAATGTCGAGGTAAATATAAGGGCAATAGAGTGTTAAGACATGGCGCGAGCTGTTGTTACGTTTTAAGTGTAACGTTTAGTTTTCAGCTGTGTTAAAACGCAATTTCATCTCGTTTTTAATATTTTAAATATATGAATTTAAATGTTTTATTTTTATTTGTGCGCAACCGAGTAATGTTCATATATGAATACATACTAAGAAAATACCCACTATTTTGGTGCCTATATCTTACCGTCGAAATACTTCGTTAATCCTTTCCAACAATCGATATAGTCTGTTTGGCGAAGAGAGGTACTAAGTGCAAACTCAGTTGGGGCGATAGGAAAGCGAGACTCAAACATAAACGCCAGTGTATTTTCGTATTTCTGTGGGGCTAATGCGGCATTCGAGGCAGCTTCAAATACAGAAGCTTCGGGGCCATGAGGGGTAAAGCAATTATGTAAACTCATACCGCCAGGCGCAAAGCCTTTTTCTTTAGCATCATAACTACCCTCAATTAACCCCATAAATTCACTCATCACATTCCTATGAAAATAAGGCGGGCGGAAGGTGTTGTCAGCCACCATCCAGCGTGGGGGGAAAATGACAAAATCAACGTTGGCAGTGCCTTCAAGTTCAGAAGGCGAGGTCAGTACCGTAAATATGGAAGGGTCGGGGTGGTCAAAACTGACGGTATTGATCACGTTAAAACACTTAAGATCATATTTGTAAGGCGCTGAATTACCCACCCAAGCCACTACATCAAAGGGCGAATGCGGAAGCGGGGCTTGGTATAAATGGCCACAAAACTTGTTAATGATGACATGGGGCGTGTCTACATCTTCGAACCACGCAGTGGGGTACAAAAAGTCTCTTTGATTGGTAAACCCGTTTGCCCCTGCGGGTCCTCGTTCTGGTAAAACAAATGACTGCCCATAGTTTTCACAAATATACCCACGAATTGCGCCATCGATAGGGGCAACGCTAAAGCGAACCCCACGAGGGATCACCATAATTTCACCCGCGGTTAGGTGTAATTTGCCAAACTCAGTTTTCACTTCCATGTTTCCATGTTGTGGAACGAACAGCATCTCACCGTCGGATGAGTAAAATACCTTATTCCCCATAGACGAATTCGCACTGTAGCAGTGAATGCCCATACCGGTTTGCTGATTAGCGTCGCCGTTCGTGGCTATGGTCACTAAACCTTCAATAAAGTCTATGTTGCTACTCTCATCGGGAAGGGGGATAGGATCCCAACGCATTACATTTGGCGGGCACGGCGATTGCGTTTCAGGGCCAGTTTGAAGCTGTGTGTTTTTATAAGGTGAAAAATCACCCATGGCGACAGAGGGTCGTATTCGATAAGTCCAACTGCGTCTATTTTCGGCTCTGGGCGTTGTAAAAGCACTGGTGCTGAACTGCTCAGCGTAAAGTTTATAATTAACTTTCTGCGGGCTAAATTGCCCTTTGGGTAGTGCATTAGGCAAGGCTTCAGTTTCATGCTCATTATTAAAACCCGACAAATAAGTTAATTGATTCACCATACCCACCTTTTAAATACTACTGATGCTTAACGCTTCTATTTATGTAGCGTAAATATTAATAATAAGTAAATCAATTGCGTGGTGCCGATAGGGTTTTTGCGAAATGGTGATGTGTGATGATTTGTTTACACAGGTGGAAACTTCCTACATAAGCGCCCACTTATAGTACTGGTTTCATAAAGGTGATGGACGGCTCATTGATTTTACAGCTTTTACTGATAAATTAGACGCAAACATCATAGTAGAGACAACACGTGGCACCGCTAGAAATTTATGCCGGCAATGGGGCAATGAATACCATTAAGCAGCTAGGCTTTCACCCCGAAATATTTAGTTATTTTCTCGGCGCTTCAGGCGGTCCAAAATGGTTTTCACTTGCAGGGTTAGACAGAGTACTGTTTCCTGAGTGGTTTAGTCATGTCGCACATCAAATACATGTTATAGGGTCGTCTGCGGGTGCATTTAGGGCTATCTGTGCAGTTCAAGATGACCCGCTTGCAGCCATAAATCGGCTAGCCACTTCCTATTCAACCACCACTTATAGTGATAAACCAACGCCTGCGGAAATAACCCGCAAAGCAGAAGCTTTGGTAAAAGAAATGGTCAATAGCGAAGGCAAAAAAGAGGTGTTGGCCAACGAGCGATTTAAAGCACACATCTTCGTCGCCAAATGCCTAGGCGCGACTCGACGCGAGCATAAGTTTTCGCAGCTGTCTGGCCTTGCTATGAGTGCTGCTGCTAACGCGGTTACGCGGAAAAACCTGGGGCGTTATTACACCCGCTGTATTTTTTCGTCGCCTAATACTGAATTTTCAATTAAAGACCCGTATCAATTACCCACCGAGCATTACCAATTAAATAACGAAAATATCCATAACGCACTGCTTGCTTCCGGTGCTATTCCTGTTGTTCTAGAAGGAATACGAGATATTGCGGGTGCCCCGCAAGCTATGTATCGTGATGGTGGTATTGTTGACTATCATTTTGACCTAGAATTTGGCCCTGACAAAGGTTTAGTGTTATATCCACACTTTTACCCTAAGCCCATTCCGGGGTGGTTCGATAAAGGGCTAAAGCGCCGTGTTGCACATAAAAACAGTTACGATAATGTGGTCATGCTTGTGCCTTCTGCCGAGTTCGTTGCAAGCCTGCCATATGGTAAAATTCCAGATCGAAAAGACTTCGAGCAACTCGATGCCACTACCCGTATTAAGTACTGGCAAACCGTATTGCAAGAAACCGATAGGTTAGGGGAGTACTTTATGAAAATTTCGAGTGATGGCAGCATTGTTGATAAAATCAAGCCGTTGCCATTTATGCAGCGCGAAAACGCTTAATTCGGTGTGAAAAGGCTCACTTTATCAATAAATGGTGGCAAATCAATCAAACACACACCTTAAACACAAAATAAGCTTGCAGGACGCACTGCGCATCGCTATGATACGCGCCGTCCTTCAGGCAGTTCTGCCGAAGTATAGTTGCGACTATAGCTCAGTTGGTTAGAGCGCTACCTTGACATGGTAGAGGTCCCCTGTTCGAATCAGGGTAGTCGCACCACTTCTTAGATTCAATTTATTATCACCTGATTTCTACCGTTTTCTTTTGCCTGATAGAGCACATTATCGGCATGCTTAATTAACGTATCTAATGTTCTGTTCGATTTATTCCCAAGCGATACCCCAACGCTAAACGTCATGCTTAAATCTTCCTTAATGGCATCGATGTTGTTGCAGTACTTTTGATAAGTTGCAGCTAGCTGCTCAAACATCTGGTGAACTACAATTTCGTCCGACGAATGTAAAACGAATAACCATTCCTCGCCGCCGTAACGGCCAAAATCATCATGTTTAGACAGTGTCTCTTTTGCAGCATTGGCAAAAGCAATCAGCACTAAATCACCCACATCGTGTCCATATTCGTCATTAATTTTTTTAAAGTAATCTAAATCAACTATGGCGACCGTTATGTTTTGTTGCGCAAGTTTAGTGTTGGCAGTAGCCAGTATTCCCCGACGATTAAGACAGTTCGCCAGGTGATCGGTGGATGCCATACGATGATATTTTTTACGTTGGAGTGATTGTCTGTAAACTAAAATCAAGGCGACAAGAACTAAAATAAAAGCAATAGTAGCGCTTAAGCGCCATATAATTTTTTGCTGGTATTCCTCTTTAGCTTGAAGGTTACTAATATCTTTTTGGTATTCTAACTTACGGATTGTGTCTTCTTTTTCTTTTACTTCAAACTGTACTTGTAAGGCTTTAATGTTGCTTTCGCTGGTGGCCTCAAAGTGTTTTTTAGTATACAAAAGCTTTTTTTCTATGGCATCAAATGCATCATCAATGCGGTTTAGTTCTCGCTTCAATGTATAGCGTTCACTGAAAAAATCCGCTTTATAAATGCTTCGACTAAAATTATCTACAAGTGCAAAAACGTCGTCATTGACTTGCTCGGCTTTATCTAAATGGCCCTGTTTTATATAAATATTCGAAAGTAAAATCATAGACGCAAGATGCATATCATCAATGCCCGCGGTGCGAGCAAGTTCGATATTTTCTTTTGCTAATGATAAGGCTTTATCGTAATTGGCCTGAAGATATTGAATATTTGCAATTGAGTATTGGGCAAAAGCGAGCCCTTTATTCATATTAACGTCTTTAAAATAGGCTAAGGCTTTGTTTAGATAGACTAAGGCATTTTGTGAATCGCCAGTCTCAAGAAGTATATTACCCAAGCTCCAATACGCTTTTGCCGTAAAAAGCCCATCATTTGTTTTCTCGAATGTCTCTACCGCCTTTTTTGCGTAACTTACTGCTTTGTCCTCATCTTCCTCTAAGTACCCATAAGCATCTGCTATCTTTCTGTAAAAATAGCCTTGCGAAGGGAAGTCATCGCTTTTTATTGCTAATTCAAGGCCCTCTAACGCTGCACTTAGCGTTTTTCTCAACGCATCATTAGCCGTATAGTAATAAGCCAAAGCGCGAAAAATAATGATTTTTTCATTTAGTGAGTGTTGCGAGATTTGCGCTTCTAAGTTTTTAGAAAGATCTTTTGCTGGGGTGGGATCATCTAATCTGGCAAGAGCCTTTAGTTTAGTCTCTAAGAAAAGTAGATAAATATCTTTTCGCTTTACTAATTCGTTATCATTTAAATAGTGTGATAAATGAGCCATTAAATCGGCATATTTTTCCTCTCTAAAGAGGAGTTCAGAATAAAGCGCTGCTGCTTCTAAGTGAAGTTCCTCCCAGCCTTTTTCCTTGCTGACTTTAAAGGCACTTTCTAGTTTTTCTTTGTTGCGCAGGTAATCAAGTTTGTTTTGCCTAATGTCATTAATAACGCTGCGTGTACTTTCAAAATCGGGAACGCCTAAAAATGGGTTTGAAGCGCTTTCGGATGCAAGACTAGTTTGAGCCTCAGACATTTGAGTCAAGCATAAAAAAAGTAAGATCGCCAAAGCGTTAAGCCAACGCGCGTTAAATAACCCTTTATTCTGAAAATTTTTATCGATAATTATCACTTATAAACCAGTAGATATTAACTGCTCCTAGCACTATAGCATTAGCTGAAAAATTAATGGCTTATGCTTACAAAGTTATACTTACTCAATGGGTATAAATTGAACAGATATTGTTTGCATCATGGTTGTTAATTTACATACCTAGTTAGCTATCTGAACGCGATAAAAAACAGGGTTATCTCTACTCATTAGTTATCACACCTATTTCTTTGTATCAAGGTGGCCAACTTTACCTTTGTCAAGAAACCTTCAATTTTATGTAAGCAATGTGTAATGGGCCAGTCATATAACGTCCTCACTATATTTGCCGCTAAGACCATTTTAGAGATGAAGGAAGCAGTCTCATCTCAACCTAACGATTATAAAAAGGATAGTTGATGAAAATTGAACGTTTACGCGATTTAAAATATTCGGCGCTAGCTTTAGCGGTAGCCTTTGGTATTTCTGCTTGTTCATTGGAAGGCGATGACGGTGAAGATGGTGTCGCGGGAGCAATTGGTGAGCAAGGCCCTGTTGGAGAACAAGGTGAACAGGGAGAGCAAGGCGATAAAGGTGAAGAAGGCGATACAGCGGGAACATTAACCCGTATTGCGACAGTTCCTTTAGGTGCAGAAGTTACCGGAATTTTCTTGACCGACGAAGGCGATCTTTTCTTCAACGTGCAACATCCATCAGGCACTAACTCAGTGACTAACGACGTTAATGCCATGCCTATTAATACAGGAACGGTAGGTGTGTTAGCCGGTGCTAACTTCAATAACTTACCTGTTACGCTGCCTAATTCACCTGTACCTGCTTCTGATGAAGAAAAAGAAGTGGTGGTTTCAGCTATTGGTCAATACCAAGTACTTGGTCAAACGGGCGACACTTTTGGTACTGAGTTACCTGAAGGGCTAGGCCACATCTATACACTAGATGGCGAAGAGCTGGTTTTAGAAAACGATATGCCAGATTTTAATGGGTTCATTTCTACCGATGCTGGCGAAGGCTACTTGTTCTCAAACTGGGAAGAACTTCCAGGTGGCATGAGCCGAATGAAAGTTGAAAAAGATGACTTTGGTATGTGGCAAGTCACCGAAGCCATGATGCTTGATTTCTCGCCAGTATGGGGCACAGCGGCCAACTGTTTTGGTTCAATGTCACCTTGGAATACTCCGCTAACCTCAGAAGAGTGGGTCGTTGATTCTTCGGTAGATTCAACTACATCGCCTAACTGGAATAATCCTGAAGCGGTAGCCACTGAAGCGCGCCTTGGTCGTATGTGGCAAATGACCGCACCAGATGCGTCAAACCCATATAATTATGGTTACATTGCCGAAGTGACCGAGCCGCTTGCAGATGAGCCAGTTATTGTTAAACACCTAGCAATGGGCCGTTACGAACATGAAAACTCGACAGTAATGCCTGATGGAAAAACCGTTTATCTGTCGCAAGATGATACCGGTGGTGTGCTGTTCAAATTTGTTGCTGATACAGCTGAAGACCTTTCAGCAGGTACGCTCTATGGCGCAAAATTAACTCAAGATATTGGCCAAAACGACCCAGCCACAACTGGCTTTGCGGTTGAGTGGGTTGAACTTGCCAGTGGCGACAACATGACTATTCGTGCGTGGGTTGATGAATACAATGGCATTGGCACTGATGACTATGTAGAAGGCCAAAGCTCTTACATTACGATGGCTGATGTAGAAGCGTGGGCAAATGGCGATGCTACTTACCCTACTGTTGAAGATGGCGGAAGCAGCCAAACGGCTGGCGAACCCATGGACGACCGTGTCGCATTCTTAGAATCACGAGCTGCTGCTCGCGCGAAAGGGGCCACTGCAGAATGGCGTAAGCTTGAAGGTATTTCAATTAACCTTAAACGCGCTGAAGAAGCCGTGGAAGGTACCGATACCATTGACGGTGAAGTGGTTGAGAATGCTTACCTCTATATCGGTATTGCCGATTTAGATAACACTATGGTTGATGATGAAGGTGATATTCAGCTTTCAGCTCGTGTTAAAGATTGTGGCGGTGTTTATCGTGCACGTCTTGAAGCTGGCTATGACATCACCCGCATCGAACCTGTTGTTATGGGCGGCACTTTCCGGTCAAGCCTAACTGGTGCAGAACGCTGTGACGTAGATCAGCTATCTCAACCTGACAACGTAGTTGTAATGAACGATGGTCGCATTTTAATTGGTGAAGACGGCTTCCAGGAAAACAATACGCTGTGGATGTACGAGCCAGCAGATAAGTAAGTTTTTCCTTTTAATTCATCCGGGCACATTTGTGCCCGGATTTTGTCGTTGTTACTATTATGAAAATACAAATTAGATCACTTCCTTTATTAACCGCGGCTATGCTGCCCTTATTATTTGCGTGTTCGCCTGCCGAGCAAGTTGAAGCCGTGCTAGCAGAAGAGACGAACATTTACCCTTATCAAGAGGGTGATGCCATTCCCGCGTTAGCCTACATAGCGCATAACGAAGTTTATAATCCTGAATCGGTTATCCCGCCTCAGTGCTATACCAAAACCCAAGGTGAAAATAACCCGTGTTATGCGTGTCATCAAAGTTATGATCGCGCCGAAAAGCGCCCTAATCAAATGGGCGACGGTACACTACAAGGGAATTACGAATTCTCAGATGTTGGGCTAACCAACAGCTGGAAAAATCTGTTTATAGATAGACGAGAATTAATCGCGGGCATAGAAGACGATGCCATTTTAAAATACATATCCCAAGATAACTATACTGCCGCCATCGAAGGCGATAGCACTATTCCAAGCTATATGCATATTAAAAACTTAAGTGCTGGTGCCGCTGCGTTTGATGAAGACGGTCTTGCGAAAGACAGTAGCGGGTGGGTGTCGTATAACTACAAACCTTTCCCCAGTACATTTTGGCCCACCAATGGCTCAACGGGCGATGCTATGATTCGCTTACCTAGTGCATTCCAACAGCACAAAGGGGAGTACAGCCGTGATGTCTATTTAGCGAATTTAACCCTGGTTGAAATGGCGCTCAAAGAAGTAGATGCCTTGCCAGTACTGGGCATTAATGAAAAAGTATTGGGTCTTGATATAAGCGGCGACAAAGCATTAAGTGAACGGGTGACAACCATGGTGCGCCGGCCTAACTATATTGGCGACGCGGCTGATATTGAGCTTGCACATATGTTGTTCCCAGAAGGCACAGAGTTTTTGCACACCGTACGCTATGTAGGGGTGGATGAGAACGGCGATATTTACAACGCTGAGCGCATGAAAGAAGTACGCTATATGCAAAAGCACCGTTTTCGAAGCCGGGAAAGTTTAGCTTCAGCTTATTATGCAGAAGCCAAAGACAAGCACTTTGAAAACCTACCGCAAACTCGCTATTTAGGTGAGCAGGGCATTGAAAACGGTTTTGGCTGGACCATTAATGGCTTTATTGAAAATGAGCAAGGTGAATTGCGCGCTCAGCATGATCAAGAGCTCGCGTTTTGTAATGGATGCCATAAAACCGTAGGCTCTACATTCGATCAAACCTTCTCTTTTGCGCGCAAAGTGCCAGGCAGCAATGGCTGGGGGTATATCAACCTGCATGCCATGGAAGATGTACCTAACATTAATGAAGAGCAAGGTGAATTTCTTACTTACATGCAGCGTGTAGGTGGGGGCGACGAATTTCGCCAAAATGGCGAGATGCTAGCCAAATGGTTTACTGATAACGGCATGGTGAATGCTGAAAAAGTAAGTAAAGCTGCGTCTGTCTATGAACTGATAACACCAAGCCCCGAGCGTGCATTAGCATTAAATAAAGCTTATTTAACTATTGTACAAGAACAAAGTTACTTATTTGGCCGCGATGCCACACTCACAGAGGCCACCAACGTGTTAAGCCATATTGATGCTGCACAACCACCGCTGAAGCCAGAACATCGCTTTAAGTGGGACATGCGTTTAAATTGGAATGCCAAAGATACGGAAGAAGTTGCTGGGCAGTAATACTACAGCGGTTAATTTGTTTAAGGATAAATAGTTTAAAAGTACTTTTCCTTGCAAGTAATCAAAGCTAAAGGCTTTGCTCTCTATCGCTGAAAGTAAGCTCACCGCAGTAATGCGGTGAGCTTTTTATGATCTTATTGGGGGCTTTCTAATTTTTCCGTTGCCCCACAGTCACATCAATGGCGGATACCACCAAGGACGAGGTGCTCCACTAATCGCTTCTGCGCCAGATTCAGTAGCCGTTTTTAAATGAGTGTCAGTAGTGGATGAACTCACATCGTTAGCAGTCTTGTGCTCGTTATTAACATTTAGTGATTTAGGCAGCTGGTTGATATTAACCACTTCGCCAAACTTAGGCGTAGAAACTGTTACCTGCTTTTCATTAGCCAGTTGCGTAATTTTTTCTAAAGGCTCAAACCAATTGTGCAGTGCTAAATCAAACGTACTATTGTGAATGGGCATCATGATGTGCCCCTTAACATCAATATGAGCTTGCAAGCTTTGCTCAGGTAGCATGTGAATTTCTGACCACATATCGTTGTAGGCACCGGTTTCTATTAAGGTTAAATCGAAAGGCCCGAAGCGCTCGCCAATGTCTTTAAACCCGCCGAAATAGCCAGAATCGCCACTGAAAAATAGGTTGGTATTTTCACCTTTTATCACCCAGCTTGCCCATAACGTTTTGTCTTTATCAAATAGCCCACGGCCAGAGAAATGCTGGGAAGGGGTAGCAGTAAACGTCATAGATGACACCGAAGTGCTTTGCCACCAATTTAGCTCAACAATTTGCTCATTGGGCACGCCCCACTTTCGTAAATGGTTTCCCACTTTAAGGGGAGTAACAAATGTCTCTGTAATATGAGCGAGCTTCTTGATTGCCGATTTGTCTAAATGGTCGTAGTGATCATGACTAATAATAACCGCTTTAATAGGCGGTAATTCATCAATACTGATGGGCGTGTCGTGAAAACGTTTAGGGCCAAGCCATTCTACGGCGAAGGCTCGTTCACTAAAAACGGGGTCTAACAGTACAAACTCTCCGTCAATTTTAAGCAACACACTGGAGTGACCTAAACGAATGATAGCATCATGGTTTAGGTTCAATAGGGCATCACGGGTCACCGGAATAACAGGGATCGGGAAATCAGGTACTGCTGATTCGCGATCATCGGTAAGGTAGGCTTTAGTGATTTTCCAAATAGATGACAATTCAGTTTTATAATCTATTTCAGAATTTTTAAATTTTCCGTCTGATACATTTGCTTGTAAACCATTAGTCGCCAATGCGTTGGTGCTGATCATTAATATGAACCCTAAAGTGAAAAAATTGCGAAGCATATAAAACCCCAACAAAGTAAACTGCACGGTGTAGTTTAGTGTAATTTTAGAAAAAGTAAACTGGTAAGTGTAATTTTGTCGTTATCTTGTATTAAATATTGAAAATGCGTAACGCGATGTTAAAGCCACTGGCTGTCTATTTATTGTGCGGTTTTTGTGGGATGCAAATGAAGTAAGTGCGTTATGCCCAAAAACAGGAGTAATTTTTTTTAAAAGTCTTCGTAATTCATCCCAGCTTAGAAATGTTGACTACACTAAAAGTGTGAATTGAAAACGTAGCGTAGCGGGTAGTGAATGGATAGTACGGGGCTTATGAGAGAAAAGGATATTTTCGAAAAAACATTTGAGCAATGTGGCGTGGGATTAGCGCATGTGAGCCCGCACGGTGATTTTATCCGTGTGAACAGCAAGCTAAGCGGCTTTTTAGGTTATGAGAGTGCGAGACTTATCAAAATGTCGTTTCAAAGCATTACAGAACCCTCACATATTCAAGAGGATTTATATCTTCTTCACCAAGTGCTTCGCGGCGAAATAGATACTTACAGCATAGAAAAAAAATACATTCATGCTAAAGGTCATAACGTTTGGGGAAAATTAACGGTCACTTTGGTTCGTGATGAAAACGGTGAGCCAGATTATTTTATTTCTGTCGTTGAAGATATCGATGATAAGAAGCGCATTGAATCAGAGCTTTATAAAGCAGAGGCGCTTTTCAGCAAGATAGTAGCAGCTTTTTCTTCGCATTCTTTTGTTTGGGTTGCGAACCCAGAGTTAACCCGCATCCATTACATTAACGAGGGTTATCGTAATATTTACGGGCGTGATGAATATGAGTTGCATACTAAGCCTGATGCATTTTTATCTTATGTTCATGAAGACGATCGCTTGCTTGTAGAAAAGGCATATAAAGCGAAACCGTTAGAAAGCTGGGATTTACAATATCGCATCAAAAACAGTCGGGGAGAGGTAAAATATATCCACGATAGGGGCATGCCACTATTTGATGAGAATGAGCAACAGATATTGGTGGTAGGCACCGCTGACGATGTTTCTTATGAAAAAGAGCAACAACAAGCGTTGTTAGAGGCGATTTCTAAACTAGAGTATCTTTCCAAAACAGATCCACTCACCGGTATTTCAAATAGACGAGAGATGTTCATTCAATTAGATAGAGAAATACAACGAATAAACCGTGGTCAGCAACCTTCAACGCTTGTATTCATCGATCTTAACGACTTTAAGAGTATCAATGACACCTTTGGCCATAAAGCCGGTGATAAAGCATTGGTGGGCTTCTCAGATATTATGAAAAATTTCCTACGAGAAACCGACCGCTTTGCTCGGTTAGGCGGCGATGAATTTGTTGTGCTTTTATTTGGTTCAAATGACACCGATGCTGAGGTGTTTTTTGAACGCTTAGCAGAAACCTCATTCGAAATTGAATTTGACAGTGAGTTTGACAGTGAATTAGCAGCTTCCGGCGCTAGCCAAGACAGTAATGTGAATAGTGGAAAAGATAGTTCCACTACCACCGGAACCTCTCTGTCTTTTTGCTTGGGGTGGCATACATGGGATTCAAATATTGTGACTGCCCAAAACTGGGTAGATGCCGCTGACGAAGCCATGTATAAACAAAAACGCCAGTATAAAAAATATACTGGCGCGCAAAAGGTAAGTTGAATCACTGGCCTGCTCTAATCCAATTAATCTAAAAACAGTGCAACGGCATGCGCTACCATGAAGGGCAATGTTAAATTGCCCAGTTAGGTTTTAGTTTTCCTTATTGGCATGCGTTGTGGCAAACCACGCCGCTATTTCAGCCCGCTCGTCATCGGTCATGCCGGTTTTATTTAAAAACGGCATGTCTTTGGTCACGGTAGTGCGTCTTACTAACTGAGGTGCATAACGAGTGATATCTTCCCAGCTATCTAGCACCACACCTAGCGGGGCCACTTTGAATATATCATCAGTTGGGGTACGTGAATGACAGCCTACACAATGGGTATTCACAAGCTCGGTTACTCGTTCATTAGTTACCACGGCTACACTTTCATTTTCAGTACCCGCTACCTCAACATTCGCTGGCGTTTTCGGCCACGAAACCCAAAGAGCTATGGCAAGCATAGCAACAGCACCTGTTACTAATATCGATGGTTTAGTTTTGCCAACATGACGTAGGTTGAAGAAATGTCGAATCCACGCGGCAGCCGCCATTAATGCAATAAGCACTAACCAATTTTGCTCATGCTGATAGGTCATAGGGTAATGATTTGAAATCATGATAAACAATAACGGCAAGGTAAAGTAGTTATTGTGCATCGAACGCAATTTGGCACCCGCGCCCCATTGTGGGTCGATACTTTCTTTTGCTTGTACTGCGGCTACCATCTTTCGTTGGTTAGGCATAATGTTGAAAAACACATTACCCACCATAATAGTGCCAATTAACGCCCCAACATGAATGTAAGCCCCACGACCACTAAACCATTGTGTTGATAGATAAGTGACTACACAAATAAGCGAGACTAGACATAACGCAAAGACAATAGGGTATTTAGCCAATGGGCTTCTGCAGGCCAATTCGTAGATGGCAAGGCCACCAAAAATAAGTCCAAGGCCTAAAGATATTGCCATCGAGGGCGACATATTGTTGACTTGAGGGTCAATCAAATACCCCGAAGCGCCAAAGTAATACACTATGATGAGTAGCGCAAAGCCTGATAACCAGGTGGTATAAGCTTCCCATTTGAACCAGTGTAAGGTTTCAGGCATTTTTTCTGGGCCATAAGCATACTTGGCTACTTCATAAAAGCCGCCGCCATGTATAGCCCATAAATCGCCTTTAATGCCTTTATCTTCTTTCCACTTAGGCGGGGTGCGCAAATTATTGTCTAACCAGACAAAATAGAACGACGCACCAATCCACGCCACACCGGCAATTACGTGAAACCAGCGTACAAATAAGCTTATCCAATCAAGCCATGGCATAGTGTGTTTCCTTCTTATTATAACAGCATTGACCGCTTATCCAGGTCTCTGCAATAGCGCGGTCATCACCCAATATACTGAGTGCAAAAAAGACATCGTCAAATTCAGCATTAGGCTTAATTCGTAATTCCATGAGTTCATCATAACGGGGCGTTACAATAATAAAATCGGCAACCGTGTTGGGGTTTAAGTTTCCAATCTCGTCATCTAATTTATGTGCTACCGCAGCGCCTTGGGTCATCAAGTAAAACCCTTCGATTGGGCAGATAGGCGCGTGGCGCAACTGGCTAACTTTATACGCATCGCCATAGGTTTTTAACATACTAAAGCTGGTGCCAGCGCCAACATCGGTGGCCAATGCTACATGCACATTATTGGCCCGTGCGGTTTGCATATCAAACAACCCGCTACCTAAAAATAGATTCGAGGTAGGGCAAAACGCTAAGGTTGCATCCGCTTCACCTAATCGTTGCCATTCATCGCTAGAAAGGTGAATACCATGACCAAATACCGAACGGGGGCGTACTAAGTTGTACTTATCGTAAACGTCTAAGTATCCAGATGCCCTCGGGAATAAAGATTTCACCCATGCAATTTCATCTACATTTTCAGACAAATGCGTTTGCACAAAGACATCTTTAAATTGGGTTGCCAGTTCACCTAAAGCTGCCAATTGCGCTTCAGAGCTAGTCGGCGCAAACCTAGGGGTGATCGCGTAGCGATTTCGGCCGGTGTTGTGCCATTTTTCAATTAACACGGCGCTGTCTTTTTGTGCAGTGTCGGGGCAATCTTGTAGGTCCGCAGGGCAGTTTCTGTCCATGCACACTTTACCTGCCACTATCGCCATGTCTATTTCACTGGCGGCACTAAACAAGGCATTACAACACCCTTGGTGTACCGATGAAAAAACGAAGCCAGTCGTTGTGCCGTTCTTCAACAATTGTTGCAAAAACACCTTGGCAATTTTTTGGGCATGCTCCACGCTGGCAAACTGCTTTTCGGTAGGAAAAGTATAGTTTTCAAGCCAACTTAATAGCTGCTCACCATAGCTAGCAATACTTTCAGTTTGTGGGTAGTGCAAATGGCTGTCTATTAGCCCAGGTAAAATCCAGCTGTCTTTATGATCATGTAACACTGCATCAGGGTACTGCTCACGCATCGTGATATACCCGCCAGTGGCGATAATTTTTTTGCCATCAATAACCAAGCCGCCATCGTAAATAACACTAATATCTTCCACTAAGGAAGATGACGTAGTACTAGGTGTTGGAAAGTGTGCAATATTCGCACGAAAAAGCTGCATTATATTTAGCTGCCTCTATAACTGCTAAAACCAAAAGGAGAGATAAGCAAAGGCACATGGTAATGGCCGCCGTCACTTTCAAGTTCAAACGCTATATCTATATGGGGGTAAAAGCTCTTCCCATGGGTAGCAATTAAGTAGTCATGGCTGTGAAAACGCAATGTATACACACCGGCTTCGAATGTCTGACCCCATTGGTTAAAGCGTCCGTCGTTATCGGTTTTACCGGTAAGTACATCGCCATTAGGCAAAGTAAGAGTAAGCGCAATACCTTCTACTGGCTTGCCCGATGTGGTGTCTAATACATGACTTGATAAGGTATTCATTAATTTTCGTCCTTGGCAGTTAACGCTTTGTCTAAGCGTAACAAGGTAATTTTAATTTGTTCTTGGGCTGCTGTGCGAATTTCTTCATTGGTGCTGTTCGGTAATCGCGCTTGCAAGGCGCTAAGCATCGCGTCGGCCGAAAGCCCTGTGGCACAAATAATAAAAATAAAACCATGCTTATCAAGATACGCTTGGTTCGCTTCTTTTAGCGTAAGCAGCGTAGCTTCTGACGCACTGGCTGTGCCTGATTGTTCACCGCTGGCAATGGTTTTCGTGTTGGCAAACTTTTTACGCAGCGAATCTACATCGCCAATCATTGGGTGGGCGGTGAATGCCTCTAAAAAGTCTTCCTTGCCGCATTTTGCCCATGCGGTTTTGGCATATTCTTTTACATCGTTAACGGTGCCAAAAGGGCGGGCGTTCACCATGCTGTAAATCCACGACTGTGCTGCGCAGGTTTGTTGAAACCAACCGGTAGCAGCACTGGTCGATAGGGTATTAAGTTCGTTTAAGGTCATACATTATGTTCCTTATTGTTAAATCTATCGACGTTAGTCACCGTAGCATCTTCAACATTGTCTTCACCGGCGTGTAAACGCTGGATAATTTGTGAAGCAATAGATACCGCCACTTCAATAGGACGCTTGCCGGGTATTGAAGTATCGCCAATAGGGGTTGCTAAGCGCGCTAAATCACTTTCATTAAAACCACGGTGTTCCAATTTAGTGATAAAACGCTTGGCTTTGGTTTGTGAACCAATAAGGCCAACAAAGGGTAACGCAGGGTATTTTAATGCTTGCTCGGTAATGCGGTAATCGAGTTGATGATCGTGAGTCAATATCACCAACCAGGTATTTTCTTCCAGCCCCCGTACTTCAGTCTCTGGCGCTTCTTCTACCACCATTTTGACGTTTGCCGGCAGCGGGTGACTGAACAAATCTTCACGACTATCAATCCAGGAAATACGAAGTGGAAGCTGGGCTAAAATAGGTACCAGTGCTTTTGCCACATGGCCTGCACCGAAAATAGCGATGTGCTGCGCATGGCGATTGCACACTTCAAACAACACTTTAACAGCACCGCCACAGCATTGCCCTAGCTTACTGCTAAGGGGGTATGAACGTATTTCTGTGCTTGCACTCTCTTTACTACGACTACCGCCGCTTAGCATCTCACGGGCTGTTTTGATTGCGTCGAATTCTAAATGCCCGCCGCCGATGGTATCAATGCTTTGTGCATCGGTAACCACCATTTTGCTTCCGGCTTCACGGGGTGTGGAGCCAGCAATACTAATGACCGTCACAATAACGTAGGGCGCACCGTCTTGTTGACACTGCGCTACCGCTTCGTACCATGTGCTCACTTTCATTGCGTTTCCTGTAGCGCGTTCTGAACCGATTGAGAGTGTGTTGCTTGTTGCAGCTGCATTACGGCATTCAGTACACGCTCTGGCGTGGCAGGTGTATCTAATTGTGGATCTTGGGTGTAACCAGAAATACTTGAAATGGCATCTTTCAAAGCACACCATACCGAAATTGCTAGCATGAAGGGGGGTTCTCCTACGGCTTTTGAATGGTAAATACTGTCTTCAGCATTCTCTCTGCCAAAAAGTTTCACATCAAAATGTTTAGGGGTATCGCCAATAGCAGGAATTTTATAGGTGGCCATGTTTTCACTGGTTAAGCGACCATCGTTATTCCACACTAGTTCTTCGGTAGTCAGCCAGCCCATGCCTTGAATGAAAGCACCTTCTATTTGGCCAATATCAATAGCAGGGTTCAAGCTATTACCTACATCGTGGAGTATGTCTACTTTATCAACGCAGTACTCACCACTTAAGGTATCAACAGATACTTCACTTACCGACACGCCATAAGAGAAATAGAAAAACGGGCGGCCATCGCCAGTTTCGCGATTGTAGTGTAGTTTAGGGGTTTTATAAAAACCATTGGCCGATAATGACACACGATCAAAATACGCCGCCTGAACTAAATCGCTAAAGGCTTTTTGATGTTCACCTAGCACTAGGTTACCGGCAGTAAACTGTACCTTTTCGGCTTGCTCTGGCATACCTAGCTCGGTAGCAAAGCACTGCGCAAGGCGTTGTTTTAACGTTATGCAGGCATTTTGCACCGCTTTACCGTTTAGATCTGTGCCGCTCGACGCCGCCGTTGGCGATGTGTTCGGTACTTTATCGGTGCGGGTGGCAGTCACCTCTATCATGTCCATCGACACACCAAACTCATTCGCTGCAATTTGGGCTATTTTGGTGTGTAAGCCTTGGCCCATTTCTGTGCCGCCATGATTCACTTGAATGCTACCGTCGGTATAAATATGTACCAGTGCGCCTGCTTGGTTTAAGTGTTTTGCAGTAAAGGAAATACCAAACTTAACCGGAGTAAGGGCTAGGCCTTTCTTAATAACAGGGCTATTGCGGTTAAAGTCGGTAATCGCGTTTCTACGTGCCCAATAATCGGCGTCTTTTTCAAGTTTAGCTATCATTTCTGGCAATAGGTTGTGCTCTACTTCCATGCCATAAGGGGTAGTCGTGCCAGTTTCTGGCCCGTACAGGTTTTGTTTACGTACAGTGAGCGGGTCTACTTCCAGTTTGCGTGCCATGGCATCCATCATGGCTTCAGCCATGATCATTCCTTGCGGCCCACCAAAACCACGGTAAGCGGTGTGCGATACCATGTTAGTTTGCAAGCGATGACCTACAATGTAGCTTGCACCCAAAAAGTAACCGTTATCGGCATGAAACATGGCTCTGTCGACAATAGCGTCAGACAAGTCAGGTGAATGCCCACAGTTACCGTTAATATCTACTTTTGTAGCAACAATTTTACCGTTTTCGTTAAAGCCAACCTCAAAGCTGTTATCGAAAGGGTGGCGTTTACCTGTTACATGCATATCTGTGCTGCGGGGTAATCGGCACTTCACTGCACACTGATTGCGAGACGCTAACAAAGACGCCAAACACGCCCACTGGGCAGCTTGGGTTTCTTTTCCGCCAAACCCGCCACCCATGCGGCGCATATCTACCATCACATGATGCAGCTTAATATTGAGCACTTCAGCAACCAGTTTTTGTACTTCGCTAGGATGTTGGCTTGAGGTATACACCTTCATACGGCCATCTTCATCTGGGATAGCCAGAGATACTTGTCCTTCAAGATACATATGTTCTTGGCCGCCAATAGAGAGATGGCCTTTACAGCTCAAAGGCGCAGTGGCCAGTTGAGTATCAGCATCACCTTGGCCGAACTTGTGAGTAGGGCGAACAAAGCGCTCGTGTTTGTGTGCTTCTTCGGTGGTAAATACGCCTGCAGTAGGAATAACCTTAATGGTGCCCTTTAGTGCCGCTTTTCGCGCTAAGTGCACCGAGGTGGCAAGAACAGCAAAATACGGTTGGCCGTAAAACTTAATTTCACCATTGGCGAGTAACGGATCGCCTTCAAAAACAGGCCCAATGTCTTTATGACCAGGTACATCATCGATGGTAATAACATCTACCACACCTTCGCTTGCACGTACGGCAGATAAATCCATAGTTTCAATAATACCCGCCGCGCACTGGCTGGTGCCCACAGCGGCGTACAGCGTGCCGTGCGGCTCTACCAAATCGTCAATATATTTCGCACTACCTTGAACCTGTCTAGCAGCACTTTCATGCTTTACCGACGTATGAACAACCTGTGTTGAGGCTGAATCTTTCGCGCTATCGATAAGTTTACGCATGTTGCACCACCCGAGTTTCAATCTTGTTGCTGCTATGACTGCCTGCTTGGCTAGTGTTTTGATGCTCTAGCCAGAACCGATGCCATAAATTAGCCAGTACTGTTTTACGATATTCTGCGCTGGCCCTTACATCATCTATCGGTGCAAAGGCTTCGCTTAAAATCTGTTTACCAATATTCAAGCATTCGCTACTTGCCCACTGTTTGCCTTTTAATGCGCTATTAAGCGCCTCGCAGCTAGCTGGTGTTGCGGCAACACCGCCAAAGCCAGTACTAACGCCTTCAACCTTGCCGTTATTAAGCGTTACGTTGAATACAGCACATACGGCAGAAATGTCATCTTCCATACGTTTTGAAATCTTGTAAGCCGCGACCAATTCATTTTGTGTTAGGTAAGGAACTTCAATGGCAGATAGCCATTCGCCTTTTTCTAGCGCCGTTTGTCGATAGCCGGTAAAAAAGGCGTCTACAGGTACAGCGCGCGTTTGTGTGCCGTTATCAATATGCAGCACCGCGTTTAATGCTAGCAATACAGGCGGCATATCACCAATAGGGGAAGCGTTAGCCACGTTACCGCCCAAGGTAGCTTGGTTACGAATAGGTAGTGAAGCAAATCGGGTAATCAACTCTGCTAACTGGGGAAAGTGCGCCAGTAAAGGTTGCGTCAAATCACTTAATGGCGTGGTTGCACCAAAGGTGATCGAATGTTCGTTTGCAGTGCATCCATTTAGCGATTTTACCCCAGCCAAGCTGATTAATGTGCTCACATCTTTGAGTTGTTGAGTAAACATCAAACTCAAATCGGTACTGCCAGCGACTAATAGTGCATCAGGATGCAGTGCGATAGCATGGGCCAGCGCTGCGCGAGTATCAGGAACAAGCAAGTTGCTCGTACCCAGTAAGGGGGTTCCAGCCAGTTGCTTTAATGAACTTAGCGTGCTGGGCGTATTACGTGAAAATGCGTCGTCAGGTGTGTTTCCACATACTGATAGCGCCGCATCAATGATAGGACGATAGCCGGTACAGCGGCATAAGTTGCCCGAAAGTGCATGCAGAACATCGTCGCGATTTGGCGTACCCTCTTGATGATACAAAGCAAACATCGACATAATAAACCCCGGTGTACAGAAGCCACACTGCGAACCATGAAAGTCGATAAGTGCTTGTTGTACAGGGTGTAATGTGTTGCCTTGAGTTAAGTGCTCAACCGCAATAAGTTGTTTTCCATGCACAGCCGACATTAAGGTTATACAACTGTTTACTGTACGGTAATGTAACCCATCGAACTGTGGAGTAGGCTCGGCAATCACAACGGTACACGCACCGCAATCGCCTGCAGCACAACCCTCTTTGGTACCGGTAAGTTTCCTGTGCTCGCGTAAGAATTGGAGTAACGTTAGGTCAGCCCGGGTATCGTCCAATTCAACGAGTTGTTGATTAATAAGAAAGCGAATCATACCCGCACCTCATCACTGTTTTCATTGATATATCCATTAATATAGCGGTATTCTTGACAGAAAAGTAGACCATTTGGTCAAAAAATTACTTTAAAAAAAAGGCTTCCCTGAGAATAGCCCCTGATTTGGTAAGCAAAACTGCATACTTGTTGATGTCATACAGGCAAGAATCGTGCAAGGTTTAATATAAAGAACACGAAGTTAAGTAGAGATAACGGTATAGTGTTTACGTTTTCTGTTTTACGCTAAAACCGTGATAACGTAATACAAACGGATGCCAGACGTGTAGTGAAGGATAAAATAACAACGATGATCAAATTAAGAGACACAGACGCAGGAGTAGGCGCCACAAACAAAAGAAACATTCTGCAGGCGGCTGAAAAATGTTTCGCCCAGTTCGGTTTCAAAGGTACTGCGGTTCAAAAAATTGCAGATGAAGCGAAACTGCCTAAAACCAATGTGCTTTATTATTTTAAAACGAAGCAAGAATTGTATGTGGCAGTGTTAGAAGAAACACTGTCGTTGTGGAATTCCCATTTCGACAGAGCCACTGTAGATGACGACCCCGCTGAAGTGTTAGCAGCGTACATTACAGAAAAAATGGAAGTATCTCGCACCCATCCCCAAGCGTCTAAAATATTTGCGATGGAAATTATTAACGGTGCGCAGAACTTAACCGGTTATTTTGATGAAGAACATGCCAAATGGATGGAAGGGCGCTTAGCACTTATCGACCAGTGGATTGAAGTAGGTAAACTTCCTCAGCTTGATGGCGAATATTTACTTTACACCATTTGGGCTAGCACCCAGCATTATGCAGACTTTTCTGCTCAAATTACCCGTCTTCGTGGTCGTAAAATGATTAAGGCCGATTTTGAAACGGCCACACGCCAATTAATTCAATTGGTGCTAGGTGGGTGCAACCTGCCAGTGCCAAGTCGTTATATTGAGAATATTGATGTCGAATAATTCCCATACTTACCCTCGCGACCTTATAGGTTACGGGGCTGATGTACCTAAGGCCAATTGGCCGAACGGCGCTAAAATTGCGCTCCAGTTTGTTTTAAATTATGAAGAAGGTGGTGAGAACTGCGTGCTTCATGGTGATGCGCACTCCGAAACCTTTTTGTCTGAAATAATTGGGGCACAAGCATTTAATGATAGACACCTTAGTATGGAGTCTATTTACGAATACGGCAGTCGAGCGGGGTTCTGGCGACTTCATCGTTTGCTCACCAGCTACAATATTCCGGTAACGGTTTTTGGTATCACTATGGCCATGCAACGTCACCCAGATGCCGTGCAAGCCATGTTAGATGCTAAATGGGAAATTGCGAGTCACGCTATGCGTTGGGTGCATTATCAAGATATGGATGAAGCGACTGAACGAAAAGAAATAGACGACGCTATCATGTTGCATGAGCAACTTACTGGCAAGAAGCCGGTTGGCTGGTATACAGGGCGTACCAGCCCTAACACGCTCAAATTGATAGCTGAGCGTGATGACATACTTTATTGTGCCGATTCTTATGCCGATGATTTACCTTATTTTGATAATCATTACAGCAAGCCCCTTTTAATGGTGCCTTATACGTTAGATACCAATGATATGCGCTTTGCTGCTCCACAAGGTTTCAATAGTGGCGAGCAATTTTTTCAATATCTAAAAGATGCATTCGATGTGTTATACGAAGAGGGCAGTGAAGCACCTAAAATGCTTTCGATAGGCATGCATTGCCGTATTTTAGGGCGGCCAGCGAGAATGGCGGCATTGAAACGTTTTATTGAATATGTGCAATCTCACGACAAAGTGTGGCTTGCTACTCGCGAAGACATTGCGAGACATTGGTTAGCAGAACATCCTTTGGTTGAAAAATCCCAGTAAAGTGTAAAGCTATAAGAAGCAAGCTACGCTATATAAACTGGAGATATAAAAATGAAAGTAAAAATTGCCTTGTGTTTATTAACAGCGCTCGTGTTAACGGGCTGTTCGAAGCTAAATCAGGAAAACTACGACAAATTAAAAATGGGTATGTCTCAAGATGAAGTGTCATCGGTGATAGGGGCTGCAGATAATTGCGCAAAAACCATGGGCGCAGTGTCTTGTATTTGGGGTAACGAAGAAGCGAAGCACGTAAAGATAGTCTTTATGGGTGATAAAGCCGTTACCTTTAGCTACGACGGTTTAGAGTAGGGGTAGAAAGCCCAATCTATGTAATTTACATAATCTAAGTAGCCTAAATAGATTACGCAAAACACAAAAAAACGGTGAAGATTATCTTCACCGTTTTTTTATATGCTAAGCATAAGTCTGCGCTTGTTATTTTAGGTCAAATATATAGCGCAGTATAAAGACACCGGCTAGCGCGTAGGTTAATCCGCTCACCTCTTTGAATTTCCCTGTGCCCATCTTAATACCGACATAAGTAATAAACCCAAGGGCAATACCTTCGCTGATACTAAACGTTAGTGGCATGGCCAACAGTGCCACTGATGCAGTAGCCAGTGCGCCCAAATCATCGAAATCTATCTGACGTATGGCTTCCATCATCAATATACCCACCATAATGAGGGCAGGCGTCGTTGCCATCAACGGAATAACTTTCATTAATGGCGTAAGGAACAAAGCGAGCACAAAGCACAGTGCAACTACTACTGCAGTTAACCCTGTTCTACCACCTGCAGACGCCCCAGTAGCAGACTCTACGTAGCTGGTTACCGGTGAAGTGCCAATAAAAGCACCCACTACACTAGCTGATGCATCAGCGGTCATGGCAGGCCCTATTTTAGGTAATCTACCGTTTTTATCTAGAAGGTTCGCACGGCGAGAAACCCCAATTAAGGTACCAATGGTGTCGAACATGTTCACAAACATAAGCGCGAATATTAAGTCCCATGTCTCAGCGATATGATCAATAGGATACCAAAAGTCCATTGCCATGAAGGTGTTCGAAATAGGTTCCGGCAAGCCGATAATGGCTTCTGGCGTTGCGGTTAACATGCCATTTTCGGTAGGTACGAAAGCACCAATCACCGTTAGCACCACGATGGAAATAAGAATACCGCCAGTTACTTTTTTTACTACCATGACAATGGTAAAAATAATTCCAAGTAGCGCTAGCATTACCGCAGGGTCAGATAAATCACCAAGACTCACAAAGGTGGCAGGATGGTCGACAACCAAGCCCGCATTTTTAAGCCCAATAAAGGCAATGAATAACCCTATACCGCATTGCACACCAATTTTTAGAGCCGGAGGAATAGACTCCGCAATTTTAGTTCTTACCCCGGTTAAGGACAGAATTAAAAAGAGAACACCGTTCCAAAAGACTATTCCAAGCGCGGCTTCCCACGGGATTTCTCGAGATAAACAAATTGTAAAAGCAAAAAAGGCGTTTAAACCCATACCAGGCGCAAGTGCAATGGGATAGTTAGTCATAAACGCCATCAATAAAGTACCCAAGCAGGCAGCGAGCGCGGTTACCGTAATTAATCCTTCGATAGGCATGCCACTTAAGCCAAGGATCCCTGGATTTACCACTAAGATGTACGACATGGCGGCAAAGGTGGTTAGCCCCGCTACCACTTCTGTTTTTATTGTGGTTCCATGCGCCTGAAGCTTAAACAGGCGCTCTAATACGTTATTAGACATGTAGATTTCTCTATGCGTTGAGTCATTTATCATTATTTGATGTTGCATGAAGCAAAAACTTGACCACTTAGTCAGTTTGTTGGTGCGTTTTGTGCTACGGTAATCATAGCCAGAATACGCAAAGTCAGTGGTACGCCAGTGAAATCAACTAATAAAGGTTTTAAAAACCGTCTATTTCACATCGGAAGCGTTATAACAACGCCTGACTAAATCAACGCTAGAAAAGAAGTTGCGCACTAATTAAGATCAAGTTGCATCAAAATGGTGCGTTTCTAACTGTGAGGGGCCATGTCGCTATCAACAATAATTCAAAAACTCCCGAAGGCTGAACTGCACTTGCATATAGAAGGCAGCCTAACACCTGAGCTTATGTGGCACCTGGCAAGCAAGCATAGTATCACGTTGCCATATAAAAGCATTGAAGAGATAGCTGCCGCCTATCAATTTACTAATCTTCAAAGCTTCCTCGATATATATTATGCTGGCGCGGGCGTTCTCATTGATGAAGATGATTTTTACGCATTAATGTGGGCGTATTTCACTCGCTGCCACGAAGACAACGTGGTACACACCGAAATCATGTTCGACCCGCAAACCCATACCGCAAGAGGGATAGGGTTTGAAGTTTTCATGCCCGGTTTTTTACGTGCCATGAAAGATGCACAAAAGCAGTACGGTATTTCCAGTTATTTAATTATGTCTTTCTTAAGGCACCTACCAGAAAGCGATGCCTTCGCCACACTTGAAGCCGCCAAACCTTATTACAGTGTCATAGACGCGGTTGGCTTAGACAGTTCTGAACTGGGACATCCGCCGTCTAAATTTGAACGGGTATTTAAAGAAGCGCGAGCACTTGGTTTTAAAATAGTTGCCCATGCAGGTGAAGAGGGCCCGCCAGAATATATTTGGGAAGCGTTAGACTTGCTTAACGTTGACCGGATTGATCATGGGGTAAGATGCCAGGAAGACGAAAAGTTGATGGCTTACATTAACGATAATCAAATTCCTCTTACCGTGTGTCCGTTGAGTAACCTGAAATTGTGTGTGGTAGATGACCTAGCCAAGCACAATATTTTATCGTTACTCGATGAGGGCTTAATGGTCACAGTGAATTCAGACGATCCGACGTACTTTGGTGGTTTTTTAAATGATAATTATATTGCATTGTGTGATGCGCTACCTGTAACAGAAGCACACGTGAAGCAACTTGCTATCAATAGTTTTACGGCTAGCTTTTTACCGGATGACATTAAGCAACGACACATTGCTCACATACATTCTTTAACAAGCTAAACTGTTAAGCCGCTTATTGCTTCTTTCTAAGCGTGGGCGGTAGTCATTTCAGATTTAGTGGCATCGATTACTGATGCCAACGCTTCAACGTGTGCTTCAATCTCATCCCAATCGTCTGTTGTCGATAATATTTCAATGGATGAAGCTTTCTGGCGTAGTACCTCGGCACCCACATCACCTGAAACCCCCTTAATAGCATGGCTAGTGAAGCGAACTTCTTCGCGATCTCTATTTGTAACCGCTGTAGTAAGCGTTAAGTATTTTTCATCGATTTGATCAATAAACATCTTTGCAACGCGTTTCAAAAGATCGTGGTTTCCCGCTAAACGTTGTAATGCTTTTTCATATTGCCAAAGCGACGTACTATCAAAATTCATAACGTTTTTTGCCTTATAAGCCATTTAAAAAGTGTAAGTAGTTAATTTACAGTTAAAACTTAAATTTAAAATTTAATTGTGGAGCTATTTAAAGTAAGGTTGTCTATTGTTTTATTAAATTCACCTTTAAGTTTCTCTTTGTGGTTGTGATAGTATTTGCTGTACACGTTGATTTATCAGTTAAGCCTTGCGTACATAATCTATTATCGCAATACTAATAATATTAGCATAGACGAATATATACTAAAGGCTAATAACAAAAAGTATAACGTAGTCGATACTAAATAGAGAAAAAAGTAAATAGGAAAAACGACAGCTATGGATATGCGTGCGCAAAAAGTGCTTATTGTTGATGACGAACCTGTAAATATTGTCATTTTAGAATCGGCTGTAAGTAGCTTAGCGAACGTAATTAGTACCAGCGACAGTCAAGAAGCCCTTCAACTTGTCCAAATTCATAAACCCGATTTAATTGTTCTTGATATCAGTATGCCTAAGCGGTCAGGGTTTGACATCTGTAGGGCAGTTAAGGCTGATTTGGGTTTACGAGAAATTCCGATACTCTTTGTTACATCGTTTACCGACAGTGAAAATGAGCGAAAAGCACTCGCATTGGGTGCTATTGATTTTATTGCTAAGCCCATTGATATCGAAATTTGTAGGATGCGGGTAAAGAATCACCTGCTAATGCAACGCCAAAAATCACAGTTATCTACTTATAACGAAAGAGTACTCGAAGAAAAAGAGCAGCTAAATATTACACTTAATGCTATCGCTGATGGGGTTATTGCCACAGACGCAGAAGGTCTTGTGACTTTTATTAACCCGGTTGCTCAGCGCTTAACTGGCTTTAATGAGTTTGAAGCGTGCGGGCGAATAGTGGATGACATTATGGAGTTACGAGATGCCACGACTAATGCTGAAGTGATTAACCCAGCGTTATATACCATGAAGGTTAAGCGGCCTGTTGCTATGGCGTTCAACGTAAAGTTAGTTAGCAAGCAAGGTAAAGAGTGTAGGGTAGAAGATACAGCATCCCCTATTTTAGACACGCAAGGAAACGTCAAAGGGGCCGTGGTTGTATTCCAAGACGTGTCTGAATCTGTGGCAATGGCTGTACAAATGACCCATGTCACTAATCATGATCAACTTACCGGCCTGCCTAATCGCGTGTTATTGCACGACAGAATTGTTCAGTGTATTCATCGCACCGACACGGCACAGCCAAGTATCGCACTGTTACTAATAGATATTGATAATTTCAAATATTTAAACGACGCGCTCGGCCACAAAGTCGGCGACTCCATTATTTTATCTATATCGAAGCGCCTTCAACAAGCATGCGGTAAGTCTGCAACGTTAGCGCGGGTTGGTGGGGATGAATTTGCATGTTTATTAGCCGATGTAGGTAGTGGTTTAAGTGCCGATGGGGTGGCAATGAGTTGTTTGCAAAGTGCAAGGGAGCCTATTCAGATTGATGGTCGGCATCACCAACTTAGTTTGAGCATTGGTATTAGCTTGTTCCCTCAAGATGCTTCTAGTGCAGAAGAAATGATGCGGCATGCAGACACTGCCATGTATCGCGCGAAAGCGACTGGTAAAGACAAGTTCAGTTTCTTCTCGAAAGATCTTCAACTGGCTATGCGCAAACGAGTTGAAATGGAAGTAAAGCTTCGCACAGCACTTGATAACAACAGCTTGGCATTATTTTTTCAACCTAAATATGATTTAAACTTAAACAAAGTCGTTGGCGCAGAAAGCCTCGTTAGATTGATTGATGACGATGGTGGTATTGTTTCACCAGATGAATTTATTCCGCTGTCTGAAGAAACGGGGTTAATTCACCGCCTAGGTAAGCAAGTTTTGGTAAAAAGCTGTGAGTTTATTGCTAAGTGTGTTGAAGCGAATAAACCGCTTAAAATTGCGGTTAATGTGTCAGCACAGCAAATAGCAAACCCTAGCTTTGCGAAAGAAGTTGAAGAAGTCATTGTCTCGACCGGAATCGACCCAAAGTTGTTAGAGCTAGAGGTAACAGAGTCAGCACTAATGGCCGATTTCGACCTAACGCGAAATATGTTACTGGCGTTGTCCTCATTAGGGCTTACGTTAGCACTAGACGATTTTGGCACCGGCTACTCAAGCTTATCCTACTTACGTCAGTTTCCTTTAAACGTACTTAAAATTGACCGATCGTTCGTAAAAGATATGGATAACGAACCCCAAGCGCTTGATATTGTGACTGCTATTGTTCGTCTCGCCAATTGTCTTAATATGATTCTAGTGGCAGAGGGGCTTGAAACCGAATTGCAGTTTCACACGCTTAGGCAGTTAGGCTGTGAATATGGTCAAGGCTACTACATGTGTAAGCCGATATCAGAAAATGAATTTACCACACGGTTTTTAAATCAAACGACAATAATGACGTAACAGTAAATTTTAAAAATATGAAAAGATGGAAGTTTCTCCTTTTTGGGTTAATATCCCGTAAGTAATGTTGTAATATGAGACTACTACGGTTTGCCCCTCAATTTCTTAAGATAGTCCTGTTAAATTTATGCAGTTAGAACTAAAACCATACTCGGCATGTAAGGTACTCGTGGTCGATGATGAGCCTATTAGCAGAATGCTTCTTACCTCCATACTCGAGCCTTTCGTTACCTGCATTGCTGCTTCAAACGGCAAAGAGGCAATTGGCCATTGTGCTATACACAAGCCTGACCTCATTCTGTTAGATATGAACATGCCTGATATTGACGGTCTTACCGTATGTCGTACTTTAAAAGAAAGCACTGAATCAGCCCACATACCTGTTATTTTTGTTACCTCTACTATTGACGTTGAAACCGAAAATGAGTGTTGGGAAGTGGGGGCCTCAGATTTTGTGTTGAAGCCGGTTACCGCCTCTACACTAGTGCATCGCATAAAAAACCACTTGCAAGGTAAGCTACGTACAGATTTGCTTGAAAGAATGACCTTTCACGATCAGTTAACAGGCTTATACAACCGACTGTACTTAAGTAATGAAATTCCATTATTAGTAAAGCAAGTTGCTCGCGACCATGGAACTGTCGGTATCATCATGATGGATATCGATTTTTTCAAACTCTATAACGATAATTATGGTCACCTTCAAGGGGATATCTGCCTTCAACAAGTGGCAGGGGTTATTGGTGAGCATGCGCGCCGTCCCAAAGATGCAGCCATTCGATTTGGTGGTGAAGAGTTTATGCTGGTATTACCTTACACCGACATGAACGGGGTTAAGAAAATTGCTGAAGACATTGTGGCTGCAATAAGAAGTGAGAATATCACGCATTATGCCGGCAAGGGGGGGAAGCTAAGCCTCAGCGCGGGTTTTGCGGTGAGAGCTGCTAATGAATTGCAAGATAATGGTGTATCTTCTCTTATAGAGTCTGCTGATATTTTTCTCTTCGAAGCCAAAGAGGCTGGGCGTAACCGCGCTATCGGTTAAATGGTGTTACCCTTTTCACAACTAGCCTATTGTTTAATTTTTTTTATTTGAAATAACCACTATTATTGCCGTAATGGAGCAGTGTAAAAACTGTAGTGGCTCTTCTGACCCTCAGGGGGCTTCTTGATTTTGATGGCGGTTTGCTATGTCTCAACAATTCAATAGTAAAGAAAAGTACCCTATTTCCGTTTCATCGACGGTACTTAACTTCGAGAAAGTGCTTAAATCCGGTTGCGACATATTATCCATGCAGCAAGGTATACTTTTACATGTTACTTGCGAACATATCGACGTGATCGCCAAAGCCGATGTTTCTCTTGCACCTAACCAACTACTCCTACCCCCTTTTCCTGTTGATATAACCTCCCTTCCGGCTGGCCAGTTCGCAAGCTGCGGTGAGGTTAAGCAGTGGGCAGAGCAAAATTTATCGGCGAAAAACTATATTATTGGCCGTGTTCATCGTGTTGGTAACTATCACCTTGTGTTAATGCTGGTAAACAGTGTGGAAGGTATAGATTTTTCTTTCGATAAAGGGAAGTTATCGTTACTTGATAACTGGCTAGAAAGCGTTTTACAAAAAGAACGTGGAGCAGACGATAATTCAATCAAACATGCTGAGTTATTTGAAAAGTTGCAGTCAGTGGCAAACATAGGTGTATGGGAAGTTGATATTGCCGACAATGCACTTTTTTGGTCTTCTCAAACCCGTGTTATTCATGAAGTGCCTCAAAATTATACGCCAGAACTTGGCTCAGCAATTGAGTTTTATAAAGAGGGGGCAGATCGCGATGAAATTACAAGGTTGGTTAATCACGCGATAGAAACAGGCGAACCATGGACCGCTACCTTGCAGATAATTACCGCAAAGGGAAACCCGGTGTGGGTAGAAAACCACGGTATGGTTGAAATGTTTGAAGGTCATTGTGTTCGGCTTTTCGGTACGTTTCAAAATGTTGATAAGCCGGTAAAGCTTCGCTTGGAACTTGAGGAAAGACAGAAAGACGCAGAAGCTGCATTTAAAGAGCGGGGTCACTTGTTATCTCGTATCAGTCATGAATTAAGAACGCCGCTAAATGGTATTACGGGAATGCTACAGGCCATAAAGTTCGAGCAGCGAGTGAATATTCGAGAGCGAAAAACGGATTTAGCACTTAAGAGCGCCAGCCGCTTACTGCTGCTAATAGATGATGTTTTAGACTACACTGAAATTTCCAGTGGCGAGCTTGTACTGAAGAAAAGTCACTTCTGCGTGCGTGCAATGGCAGAAGAGTTGATTGATGTATTTAAATCCTTGTGCAAAGAAAAAGGCCTTCGTTTATACGCGGTTTTGTCGTTCCCCGAGAATACCTATATAAATGGTGATGCCAATAGAATAGGGCAAATTATTTCTAAGTTACTGCACAACGCCATTAAGTTTACTTCACGAGGGCACATTTCCATCCAGTTAACACTTAGAGAAGCGTTAACTGAGCCTAACTTGCTTATTTCTATAGAAGATACGGGGGAGGGAATGGATGAGGTCACTAAAACCTCGTTGTTCACTCCTTTCATACAAGGGCAAAAGCAATCGGCAATTAAAGGCAGTGGAACAGGCTTAGGGCTTTCTATCGTAAAACAGCTAGTTGACAAAATGGATGGCGAGATAGATATTCGCTCTGAAAGGAATGTAGGCACTACCTTTGATATTGTCCTTCCTGTCACCCTGACAGATGCTAAGCAAGGCCTGCTTGACCACGACGATGCCCTACCATCAAGTTTACTCACTATCCCATTGTCTATTCTGGTGGTGGACGATAACGATATTAACCGCATTGTGCTTACTTCAATGTTGGAAAAATATAACTTTATTGCCGATGAAGCTGAAGATGGTGAAGTTGCAGTACAGAAAGCCAGAGAAAAAGAATACGACCTTATTTTCATGGATTGTGCTATGCCGGTGCTTGATGGGGTGTCAGCCACCAAAGTCATACTTGAAGAGGGGTTGATGCACAGCCAAGGTAGCATTATTGCAGTTACGGCTAATACGTCAGAAGATGACAGAAAAGCGTGTACAGAGGCGGGAATGTCAGCGTTTTTATGTAAACCAGTCGACCAACGCAAAGTCACGTTAGAACTTAAGAAAGCCTTGCTAAGTAAGTCACTTGAAATGCATCAGTGACAGCGGGCCCCGCTGTCACCTAATATTCATTTTTTGACTATTGCTTAACCGGCATGTCAGTTTTCACTGTATCCCAGTTTTTTGTAATTTCTTCAATAACCACAGCGCCTACAGCGTATGCTGCTTCTACTGCCGACTGCAATGCCGCGTAGCCTTCCCCTGAACTCTCTAGCTCAAGATTTTTCGCTGCGGTCAAACCTGCAGGTTGCATGGTAAAGTTACTGGCAGTACGAAGAATAAGTACACGGTCTTTATCAACCAAGTTAGCATTGTCTAAGTAAGTAAGCGCTTGTAAGGTGGCTGAATCTTCCATGCCTGACGTGACAAAGTTACCTTTGCTTTGTGTCCAGTAGCCCACCCAATCGTTAGCCCAGTCATTAAGTAATTTGCCGTGCCAAAATGTAGATGCCGATAAATGTGAACCCGTCATAATGGTTGGGGCAGCAAGGGCATTAGGGTATCCCGTATAAGTCGCGCGCAATTTATCCATGGCGGGTGTATTGGGTAACGCTGTATCTTTTGTAAGGTTAAACGCCCAGTCTCTTAAACTGGCATTTAAAATGTAAACCTCGCCGTTAGGCGCTTGTTCTGGGTTTACCGATGCGGCGTTAGCATAAGGTGAGTGAGTGAAAAGCGGGAAGTAGCCCGTTTTCCAGTCACTTGGAATTTCACGTGCATCAATTTGATGAGCAAGGTCGCCGTCAACCACATAGTCAGTCCATACTGCAGAGCCAATGGTGCCGTCAGCAGGATCCATACCTGCAATACCGGCTACAAGCCAGTAAGCATGCGTTAAGTCGAATCTAGGATCTAGACCAAGTGCCATAATAGCAGCCGAGGCGCGGGCTATACCCATTCCCGTTACAATACCTAATACCCCGGTTTCTTCATTAACAAAAATATCATGATGAGCATGGGGCAGGGCATAGCGGGTTGAAAGCTTTTGGCCTTTTTTCCAAAGTTGGAATTCACCAGGTTTGTCACCTTCGTCTTCACCAATTTCAAACATGGCAACCACAACGGCTTTAATCTCAATAGGGGAAGTATCGGTTGTTTCAGCGCAGTGCCCAGCAGAAGCGAAAAAAGAAAGGGCGAGAATAGCATTAGCAAAATAGCGCATTAATAATTGTCCTCTTAGGTATAAAAAAAGGTAAATCTACGAGGGTAGATTTACCTTTATAACATTTTTTATTACAACAGCTTATAATGCAGTGTCTTAGAACTTATAAGCGAACTTCGCGCTCCAATGACGTGGTAGTTCTGGCAACACAACTTGGCTACCGAACAAGTCAGGGAAGTTAGCGCGGAAATAACGCTCATCAGTTAAGTTCTTAACAGTAAAGTTTACAGACCAGTCATCTGCCTGATAAGAAACACCTGCATTCACTAGCGTGTACGCTGGAAGCATTACCGAAGCAGAGAAGCCAGAAGCTACTTCTTCAACGTCAACTACACTCACGTTAGCCGCATAACCGTTTTGGAAGTCGTAAGTTGCCGTTACTGTGTACACGTTTTCAGGGATACCCGCTTTACGTGCATCAGTGTTAGCAAAGCCTTCACCAATTAAGTTCAAGCCAATCACGTTACCACCAAACACGAGCGACGGATCGGTAAGACTTGTTAAGTCTTCAGCACCAAGGAAACCAAACTGGCTACCATTTTCAAGTGCAGTAAGGTTAATAACCTTAATGTTCGTGTAGCCTGCAGACATCACTAAGTTTTCGTTAACAACCCAACGAAGTTCAAATTCAGTACCTTTGTTGTTTGTGGTGTTGTTAGTAACCGTGTTTTGGCTGCTAAAGTCGGTTCTTTCCATTTCAAATGAAGAAAGTGCAAAGTAAAGGGTATCGTCTAGCAATGAACCTTTAACACCGAACTCGAATAACTCAGACGTATCGAAAGCACCGTCTTCTAGTTGGCCAACACCAATTTCTGCACCTTGACCCGCAACAATCGTTGCTTGCTCAGCAGCCGTGATGTAAGGAATTAAGCCAAACGGAAGTTCGTATGAAATACTGGTATTCCAAGACCAACCGCCTACTGTATCCTCAGCATATACAGGTACTTCATCGCCAGTTGCGCCAAGTAGCAGGTCGGTACGTGAAGTCGTTTCGATATCAATGGTGTCGTAACGTACACCAAGCACAAGATTTAAGCCCCAATCCCAAGTAAGGTCGGTCATGGCACCAATACCTAAATCAAGGTAGTTACCTTCATCGTAGTTATCGTAGTTCATACCAGAGCGAGTAGAAAGCAAGCGTCTATCAAGCGCCGATGATGCCATTGTTAGGTCACGACGGTTAAAGTACTCGTACGTAAAATCATCACCGTGTAAAAAGTCGGTGTAACGAATTGACGGAGAAATTTGGAATTGTGCTAATAGGCTATCGTTTTCATATTCGGTAGCGAAAACAATCTTATCTTCAATTACCCAGCTATCGTGGAATTGAGAGAAGCCATACGCATTTTCGTTAATGTTATCGTATGAATCGTAGAAGAACTGGTTACGAATTTCCCAGTTGTCTGCGTAATAGATGGTATCGAAGTAGAAAGTAATCGCTTCGTTACCCAATTGGTCATCTGGTGCAACCAATACTTGGCTACCGCTTAGGGTAGTAGTACCTACGTTTTCAAGTGCCATTAGGGCAGTGGCTTCATCATCGGTAAATGCAGCACCAGGCACGTAGAAGAAGCTGTTACCCGCAATATTTACTGCGCCATACTCTTCGTGACTAATTGAGCCGTCGCCGTCTGTATCAAGTGGCTGTGCAGTACCAGTAATATAAGTACCGTCGTCGATTAGCTCTTGTGTTAAACGGTTCCAACCAGCAACTTGGTTACCATCGTAATCGTGGTACATACCACCAAATTCAACACGAAGGTTATCAGTAATATCTATGTTGAAAGCGGCTTGTAAAATAGTTTGGTCAGTTTGTGTGTTCTCGTAGTAACTATCTGAGTTTTCTACTTCACCGTACAGGTAATAACCGACTGTTTTATCGCCAACCTGTGCTGGACCACCAACCTCTGCCGTTAACACGCTCTTATCCCACGAACCCGTCGTGTAAGAGATTGCGCCTTCAGGCTTTTCTAAATACTGGCCAGATGAAGCACGGGCAGATTTAGGGTTAAAGTTTAAGTAACCACCAATTTTAGACGGGCCGTAAATTGGCGATGCTGGACCACGAACAATATCAATTCGGCTTGAAGCACCAATTGGCGTAGGGTAGTTACCTGGGTTATCTAGGCGTTTAACGCCACGGAAATAGGTTTCACCAGGCGTACCACGTACATCAAGTGAACCAGCTACACCAAAGAATGACTGGGTAAATGTACCAGGAGCAAATGCCACTAGTTCATCAATGTCTGAAACGTTAAAACGCTCCATTTGTTCTTGAGAAATCGTTGATGCAGAACGCGGTGTTTCAAGAATTGATTTTCCAAAACCAAAAACTGATTCAACATCTTGACCAGGCAAACTGCCCAGAGAGCCTGTTACTTCAATTTTTTCAACGTCAGCGTCTTTCGGCGCAGATTCAGCCTCTTGTGCAAGTGCGATTGAAGGCACTGACAACGTCAGACCGAATGCTAGCGCACGGGCTAGTGGGTTAAGCTTGAATGTAGTGTTAATCATGGTTTCCTCTATTTTTAATAACCTTTTAAAAGGCTTTTTATACTTTTTTATTTTTCTGTCTGGGTAAAAGCACAATGAGTGCCAGCTTCTTGTCCAGTTGGTCAGGAAGTAGAATAAATTTAAATTAATGATTTTATTGAGTTTTTTTTAGAGTTGGGAAAGTGGTGATGTTATCAAAATGTGAAGTGGAGCAATGCTGATGGCTCTCTGCACCAGCGTTGTGATATTTACCCTGCGTGTTGCACCAAATTTGCTCTTTATACTTCACTTTGAGTATCTGAGGTGACTTCTGCTGATTTTTGCGGTGCACGTGGCAAAGAAAGTTCTAAAATGATGGCAGTCAGGCCCGCAGAGGTTACGGGTGAAAGTAAAACGTTTTCCAGCCATGTAGGCAATTGCGATAATGCGCTGGGCACCATCATTACACCAATACTCATCCCTAATGCACACGCGGTGATCAAGCTACTTCTTCTATCTAACGCGTAGCTAGCAAGTAACTTCAAACCACCTACGGCCACCATGGCAAACATAACCAGTGTTGCCCCGCCCAACACCGGCTTAGGTATAGCTTGTAGCACCCCCCCCACAGCAGGAAAAAGACCAACAAACACAAACATGCCCGCCACGAAGAAACCCACTTTTCTACTCGCAATACCAGTTAGCTGAATAACCCCGTTGTTCTGCCCAAAGGTGGTATTGGGAAATGTATTAAAGGCACCCGCAATCATAGAGTTAAGTCCATCACCTAGAATGCCACCTTTAATGCGCGATAAATAAAGTGGGCCAGTCACGGGTTCTTTGCAAAATAGGCTATTCGCGGTTAAATCGCCTGCGGTTTCAATCGCAGTAAATAAATAAATGAGGGCAATGGGTAAAAACAAGGTGATATCGAAGCTAATACCAAACGCAAAGGGTTGGGGAACCGCAATAGCAGGTAGGGCATTTAAGTGAGAAAAGTCTAATCCTTTGGTGATCCACACATAGGCGGTACCCAATGTCATCCCCACAAAAATGGCCGATAGTCGTACCCAGTGATTATTCGACGCGTTTAAAAATACAATAATTAGTAAAACGCTTACCCCTAATCCTAAATTATCTAAACTCGCAAATGATTCAGCATTAAACCCACCTGCTAAGTCGGTCATTCCAACATTGATAAGCGATAAGCCAATGGCGGTAATAACAATACCCGTCGTTAGTGGTGTGATAATGCGTTTAAGTTGAGTAACAAATAAACTGAAAACTACCTCAACGACCGCCCCCGCTAGGGTTAAACCAAAAAGTAGAGATAAAATTTCTTCGCTACTGCCACCTTCATTTTTTACTTTCATGCCGGCCAATAGCAATGCACTGATAAAGGCAAAGCTAGTGCCCTGAATAGCCACTAATCCACTGCCCACTGGGCCAAATTTTTTCGTTTGAATAAAGGTGCCAACACCACTGACAAAAAGCGCCATGCAAATAAGGTAGGCCGTGTGCTCTGTAAGTCCCAGAGTTGCAGAGATAATTAATGTAGGCGTTATGACACCAATAAAGCTCGCCAGCATGTGCTGAACCGCAGCCGTTAAGCAAGCTACCGCATTGGGTTTGTCGTGCAGGCTATAAAGTAAATCTTGAGGTTTCTCTTGCATGATTAATCCTTATCGTTGCTGCACAATTCGCTTTCAAACGTACAGATGAATGCGCGAAATTTTGGGGTAGGAGTGTTGACGTTATCTACTGCAACTAAGCGTTCAAACCCAACAATACGTTGGTGATATAAAGCAAGCTGCTGCGCTTTTACATCGGGTTGTAAAAAACTGTACTGCAAACTGTTGGTGCCTAATGTGAGTACTTCTTCCCAACTTAAGTTGAATTCGGTAACCGCAACATAAAACTCGTCGGTCAAGGTGGAATCGAACATACCTCTATCATCGGTAGATAGCGCGGTAGGAATACCTGTTCGCAAATATTCTGGAAAGGGGTGGGCATCGTAGCTGGGAATGTATTCAAGCAGTAAGTTCGAAATAAGGTTAATTTCTATAAGGTACTGGCCGTTTCTCATTAGCAATAGAGTATCTGGGTCGAAAATGGTATTTAAACCATGCCCAATGCGCTCTGCTCCAAGCAATAAGGTGTCTCGTACGTTTGTGTCTGCGGTTTCTGACTCACCAGCGTGAAAGGCCAATGAAACTTTAGGGTATTTGGCACGAAGCTTACGAAGTGTTGATGCAAACCGTTTCGGTTGCCCATTCATGTCATCTTCTCTGCCTACTAAATTAATACCCACGTACAAGTCTCTGTGGCTATCCACAAAGTCATAAATCCATTCTAGTTGCGCTTCGGCGTCGGGTAAAAAACGCACCAGAGCATATTGAAAACGAACAGTAACTTGCGTGGCTTGTGCCTCGTCGCTGGCAAGCATGTCGGTATAAATACCGAGTGCTTCGTCGGGCGTATAAGGGCTACCATCCGGTTTCTTTGTATAGCGAACATTCACTTGGGTTTCCAAATATTGCAGATTTTCCTTTTGGTAAGCTTGCATATTACGTAGTAATATTTTTGATACTAACGTGGGATTAGCCGTGAGCTCGTTTAACCGTTGCCAATGGGTAGAAAAGAATTCTTCTCGCCCTTCTGACGGAGTATGTAAGCGAATACTATCCATAAACTCGCGTTTTAAATTGTCATCAAGCAATCCTAATTCAGTGTAATTTTTCTGAATACAAGGCGGTAACCTAGCCCATGTCGTTTTGCTGATGGTATGAAAGCGTAATGCACTTTGTTTGCCTGAATGGCATAGGGTGTTGCTCACCAGTGTGTAATAGGTATATCCCCCATTTTTAGTAGGATCTGCTGCCAGTTCGTACCACCATTCACTAAACCCTGAACCTGACAAGTGGTGATGTAAATCGCCTCCTTTTGGCATGGCTTGTAAAAATTGATACATCTGGCGTGGCGTGGCCGTTTGTTTAAAACTTTCAAACCATAAGGGCATTGAAAAAAATGAGGAAGTAGAAGAACTGGCTACTGAACTTGGTGTGGCAGCGCTTTTGATAGCAACGCTGGTAAGGCAGATAAAGACAACAAGTGGAAAAGATAACAAGGTAAGTCGCAAACGCATGAGTACTACAGCAGTGTTAAAATCATAATGCGTGAGGTTTGCAAGAAGCTGACCAGTTAGTCTATGGTTAAAAAGAAGGTTAACTCAATGATTAACGGGTAATTTAAGGTAAAATAAGCGAAGGGAGAAAATGACATTAAGTATACGCTGCACCAATGTAGTGCCTTTAAACGAAAAGCGCGCCAATATGACGCGCTCAAATTAACAGCAAGGCTTTGAAACTAATTAAAATTCAACGCCTTCGTCTAGCGTTACAAAGATAGAATGACGCACTTCGTTATACATGGCTTTTGAGCAATGGCCTTCGCCTTCGGTGTCTTCGAGTAGAATAACATCGCCAGAACCAAACACATGGCGCTCACCGCTAGAAACAGTGAATTCTGCGCGACCTTTTAATATAAAAAGAAGCTGGCGTGCTGGCGCGGGGTGCCATTTAAAGTCATAGTCAGCAGGGGTTTCTCTAAAGATAATCTTATCGGCCCCAAACTTTTCTGACAACAGACCAATAGGTCCGCCATCCTTCAGTGGAATATCGATTTCACCAAAGTGGCTCTTGCCTTCATCGTCGTTATATATCCTTGCTATCTTCATCTTACTCATACCTGTTTCTTATCATTTAACGAATAATGCTTAAACGTGAACCTTGCGTAGGCAGGAACTATGCCTTAGTACTTTAACGTGCGAAGACTGTGGTGCAATACCGCCAAGCTAGCGGCAACATCATCTGTGGTGATTGACTCAGCCGGATGGTGACTAATACCACCCTTACAGCGTGTGAATAACATAGCAACAGGGCATATCTCAGCCATTGCCATTGCATCATGTCCTGCACCCGAGGCCAGTACTTTGGGTACTATCCCAGCTTCAGTTACACCCTTAAGCAATGTATTTTGTAGGGCGCTATCACAGTGAACCGCTGGCGCACTGTGCGTTTGCTCAACTTTTAATTCCACATTACGCAATATGGCAATGTCATTGATTTTTTGCAAAATCTCTGCCAATGCGGCGTCTCTTAACGGGTCTTCTTCACTGCGAATGTCTAATGAGAACTGACAGCGCCCTGAAATTACGTTCACTCCATTGGGCGCATTTTCAATTTTACCCACGGTAGCCACAACGCCTGGACGCTGCTGGCTAATAGACTCTACTGCTAAAATCATTTCTGCGCTGGTGCACAAAGCATCATGGCGCATCGACATAGGCACAGTACCCGCGTGTCCTGCCATACCGGTAACGGTTAAAGAAAAGCGCTTCGCACCGGCAATAGCGTTAACCACACCGACCGGTAAATTCTCTTGCTCTAATACTGGGCCTTGCTCAATATGCAATTCTAAGTAACCCAGTAAGTCGGTCCGTGCAATGGTAGCGCTGTTAATGGCATCAAAATCCAGTCCGAAGTTTTTCATCGCATCTTCAAGCGAAATGCCATCTTCATCTTTTAGCCTGCGCCATTCGTTTTGCCATTTGCCCGTTAATGCACGGCTACCTAAAAGTGTGGTGCCAAAACGCGTGCCTTCTTCGTCACAAAAACCAACAATATCGATATGAAAAGGAAACTGTTGGCCTACGCCGCTGAACATGGCCATTAGCGTAACAGGGGCTACCACACCTAGCATGCCATCATATTTACCGCCATTTGGAACGGTGTCTAAGTGACTGCCAATAATCAATCGAGGTGCATTTGGAACGGCCGATGTATAGCGGCCCCAAATATTACCCACACTGTCTTGCCAAGTTGTCATGCCAGCTTCTATCATCCAACCAGAGGTTAATTGGTTGGCGAGCTTGTGCTGTTCGGTTAAATAGCGTCTGTCTAAACAGGTAGGGTTTTGGCTTAACGAACCTAGTGCTTCACAGCGCGCCATGACTAACGCGGCCGCATCAGAAAACTCAGACATTCATGGCTCCCGAATACACAGCAAGTGCGGCGTCTACGCCAGCGCCAGCCGGTAGCGACATACCTTGCTTACGTAATACGGTTTCTAGCGACTGAAGGGTATGCAATACCGCATCTTGGCGGGCGTTATAACCCATGGTGCCTATACGCCAAATTTTACCTTTGAGAGGGCCAAAGCTGGTGCCAATTTCAATGTTGAAACGCAGTAGCAGGTCTTCACGTACTTGCTCGCCGTGTACGCCATCAGGAATAACCACACCTACTACATTACTCATTTTGTTAGCTAGGTCGCCAAATGGTGTTAGCCCCAACGCTTGCACGCCTGCTAGCATGGCATCGCCTGCTACTTTGTGACGTGCAATAACATTTTGCTGGCCTTCTTCAAGGTGCAAAATAGCGCATTCACGGGCACAATAAAGCATGGTAGCGGCTTCGGTATGGTGGTTTAAACGCTCATCACCCCAATAATCCATGATCATGCCAAGGTCGAAATAATTAGAACGAATTTTCGGGCCACGGGCACTTTCATGGTGTGCATCTCGAATACCGGCTTCAACGTGATGGCGAGTTCGCACCACATCAACGAATTTTTTGCTCATGGTAATGGGCGCACTGCCTGAAGGGCCGCCTAAACATTTCTGCAAACCTACTGAAACTGCATCTAGCTTCCATTTGTCTACTTCTAACGGGTTACCACCTACCGATGCGGTTGCATCGCAATAGAACAACACGTCGTTGGCTTCACAAATGGCACCAATGTCATCAAGAGGCTGAAACATAGTGGTAGAAGTGTCGCCTTGTACAATCGCTAACAGCTTTGGCTGAACTTTCTTAATGGCCGCTTCTATTTGCTCGGGCTTAAATACTTCACCCCATGGCACTTCAATAGTGTGTACTTCCGCGTCGGCGCGCTCTGCAATTTCAGCCAATAAATGCCCAAAACGACCGAAAATAGGTACTAATACTTTGTCTCCAGGCTCAATAGCCGACACTAAAACCGCTTCAATACCAGCGCGCGACGTGCCGTCAATCAGCATGGTTTGTTGGTTTTCAGTGTTAAATAACGTGCGGTATAGCGCCATGGTTTCATTCATGTAGCCCGTCATTACTGGGTCGTATTGCCCCACCAATTGTGTAGACATGGCAGACAAAACACGGGGATAACAGTTAATAGGGCCTGGGCCCATTAAAAGGCGCGGTGGAGGGGTTAAAGGTGCAAAACCAGTCATACTAGGCTCCTAGATAAACACCTGCGCAAGCATGCGCAGGCCAGTAATGATGAGAACAACAGCGAAAATCTTCTTAAGTAGGCCTGCGTCTAACTTATTGGCAATGCCTGCACCAATTGGCGCAAAAATTACCGTTAGCGGTACAATGCATGCGAAACCAAGTAGGTTAACGTAACCGTAGGTAGCAAACGGCGCATCAACAGGTGTAGTACCTACAAATAAAAGGGTAATAGCAGCTGGCAGCGATATAATTAGGCCAACAGCGGCAGCTGTACCTACTGCTCTGTGCGCAGGGTAGTTACAAAAGGTAAGGGTAGGTACGGTAAGTGTGCCGCCACCAATCCCAACCATGGAACTGAAAAAGCCAATACACGCCGCCATAATAGATTGCCCAACACGCCCAGGTAGGCTGTTAAACAAGGCATCTTTTTTGCCAATTAGCATGTTGATGGCAGACAAGGTGGCAATAACACCAAACATCAATGTTAAGAAGTTAGCGTCTAGTACGGTGACTAAGTAACTTCCTGCTAGAACGCCAATTAAGATGAACACAGCCCATGCCTTTAATAGCGCAAAATCTACGTTACCTTTGCTGTGGTGGGCGCGAATAGAGCTAATAGACGTTGGAACAATTGTGGCCAGCGATGTTGCGGTTGCTATTACCATCGCACTTTCTGCCGATACGCCTAACGCTTGAAATAGAAAAAACAGGACTGGCACTATAACAATACCGCCGCCGACACCTAACAGGCCAGCCAGTAATCCGGCGAACACGCCTGTACCAATTAACGATAAAATTACCGTCATGTTATCGAGTAAAAACTGCATAAATAAAGAGTCTCGTTATGAATTAAATCTTGTGCTTGTGGGCAAGCTTTTTGTATACAAATTTGTGTAAGTAAAAAAACGCTTGGCCACAATTAAATTATGGTGGATTGCTCTGGCTTATCTAAAAAGGGGTGGACGTCCTTTAAAAATAAGCCAAAAGCAACACACCGATAAAACGGCTTGGGTAGTTTATTAAACCCGTATAGGGTTAACTATTATCGATAGATGTAGAATCTAACGATTAAGCTGCGCAGTTAAACCCTATCAGTAAAGGCTTTACCATCGCTGCGTGGATCGCTTGCTGCACTGACAGACCCCGTTGGCGTGCGAATGACCGCTCCCGCGTGACCCATCAGTTCGTTACAAGGGTCAACAGTCACCATGTCGTGACCACGGGCAATAAGGCTTTCGCCTACATACTCGGCTAAGTCACGCTCGGCTTTTAAGTTGTTACTTTCATCACCCCAAGTACGGCCTAGTAACCAGCGGCCAAGCGCAATGGCTTTATCAATAGGTTGGTTGTGATAAATATGGCGGGCAAATAAAGCAGCTTGTGTTTGTGGCTGACCTTCACCGCCCATGGTGCCGTAACTCATGCGTCGCCCATCGGATAAATCGGCGAAGGCAGGGTTAAGCGTATGAAACGGTTTCAACCCAGGCTTTAAGTATTGGTTGCTAGCAGAGTCTAACGAGAATGAAGTCCCTCGGTTATTCCATACAATGCCGGTTTGTGGGCTAACAATGCCTGAACCAAACTCCCAATAAAGCGATTGAATGTAACTTACCATTCGGCCTTCGCTGTCACACGCGCCCATCCAAATGGTATCGCCTGGCTTCGCCACATGTGGCCATGGCTGCGCTTTTTCTACCGATATGTGTTTAACCATTTCATCTAGCGAGGCATCGGTTAATAGGCTAGATAAATCTACAGGCGTACGTGATGGGTCGGTCACATTCGCATTTCGTGCAATAAACGCTTGTTTGGTGCATTCAATCAATAAGTGAACCATGTCAGCATCGGTAGTGCCTAAATGCTGAACCTTGTCGTACAGCGCTAAAATAATTAACGACGCTACACCTTGGGTAGGTGCAGGTAAGTTATACAAAGTGCCTTTGCTGGTAGTAACTGAAAGCGGTTCTACAATTTGCGCTTTGTATTGATTGAAATCTTCAATACGAATAGGTGAGCCAGCGGCTTCTAAATCGGCTGCTAGTTTGCTAGCGAGTTCGCCATGATAGAAGTCATCAAGCCCGGCTTTGGCTAAGTGGCTGAGTGTTTTAGATAACGCTGTCAGTTTAAGGATTTTGCCTTTTTTAAGTGCTTTGCCCTTAATTAAAAACTGATCGAAGTTTGGGTCACTCGCCAAATCGTCAAAGGTTTTATTGCTGGCATCTACCAAGCTTTGCGTCACCTCAATACCCCAATTAGCCTGGCTAATTGCCGTATCAAACAAGGTATTAAGCGGCAGACCATCTTGCCACTGGTGGCTTATTTTTAACGCTTCATTCCAACCCGCAACAGCACCGGCCATAGTCAGGGCTGATTTTCCGCCTCGGCTAGGAATAGCGCTGTCGTCTTTATAAAATTCAGGGGTGGCACCTAGTGCGGCAACGCCCGACGCATCAATGCCAACAGGGGCTTTGCCAGGTTCGCTAATTAACCAAAATCCGTCGCCACCCATGCCATTCATATGGGGGTATTCCACGGCAATAGACGCCGCCGCCGCCACCATAGCTTCAATCGCGGTGCCGCCTTTTTCTAAAATATTCAAACCCACTTGCGACGCCGCAAAGTGAGGGGCTGTAAAGCCTACGTTATGCTTTTCACTCATTGTCTTTTTTTATCCATTTGTTATTTGGCCAATGCAACCTTGTTTTCTCAGAAAGCCTAGTATGACCAATCAATTTGCTGTCAGTGCTTTCGCTAGCTTAATGAGTGCAAGATCGCTGCCTTTTTTGCCCACCAGTGATAAACCACATGGGGCGTTTTGTAGGGTAAATAGCGGCATATGAATTTGTGGAAGCTCTGCTAAACCTGCAATTGAGGTAAGCGCAAGCAGGGCATTCCTATCGTTCGCTAATGTTTCTTCATCAGCATCGCACCGAGGTGCAATACCGGGAGTAGTGGGTATCAACAATACGTCTACGGTTTCAAATAAGCCGTTTATGTATTCTTGAAACGCCACTTGCTGCTTCTTGGCATGTTCAATCTCTTGTTCGGAAATCGTTTCACACCAATCTAATCGAAGCATAATATCGTGGGCAATATCAGGGTGAGTGTCAGTTATCCACTGGCCATGTTGCTGCCAAATTTCAGCACCTTGTAAAACGCGAAACGTCGCGGCAGTATTCAGTGCCGATAAATCCAATTCGTCTTCGGTGATAGTGCAAACCGTCACACCCGCTTTTTCGTTAAGCGTTTCAAGCCATTTTGTGACCAAAGCGCCGTGTTTCGCACTTTGAAGCAAATGCTGAACAGCACCAATTCGTATTGTGATGTTGTTAGTGTCGTCTGCGATGGTAGACAGTTCTTCCTGCCCAGCATTGGCTAAACAAACGTGGCTCACTTTTTCTAAGGTGTCGATATCCCGCGTCATCCAACCTATGGTGTCGAAAGACGGTGCCAGTGCCACCATGTTGTCACACGGTATCGCGTTGTGCGAAGTACGTAAGCCCCATAATCCTTGATAACTAGCAGGAACACGAATAGAGCCACCTGTGTCTGTACCCAACCCAATATCAGCTAAATGCGCCGACACCGCCACTGCCGAACCTGAAGATGACCCCCCTGGAATGTGAGCAGGTGCAATGGGGTTAACCAGTTGTGGATAATGTTTATTTTGTCCATGTAGGCTATAAGCCAACTCATCGGTAATCGTCTTACCTTTAAACGTGACGCCTGCACTACATAATGCTTCAACGGTACTATTGGTGGCCGTAGGTACAGGGTGCGTCGCTAACCAATCAGGGTTCCCGGCTGCGGTGGGTAGCCCTTCAATGTGAAATAAATCTTTTACCGCTAATGCATAGCCCTTTAAGGAATAGCCCTTTAATTCGCAAGCTGTTGGTGACGCATTGACTGTCGCAGAATCTGGTGCAGATGCTGAAGCGCTTTTAGCATGTATTTTAAAATCAGCAGGAATAGAAACAAAAGGAGAAGACACGGTACATTCGCAATAGTGAAAAAGATACCTCCATGAAACAATCGTTTCTCTTTATTGTCAAGTGAAACGTTTGTTGCTGGTGTGTAATATGCTTTGTTTTTGTGGCCTAGTTTATGAGTTGTTTTCAATAAGGCAATTACAGGCGATTTGTGAGGTGGGTTAATAACCAATACAACGGCGAAGCTGTGTTCGCATTAAAACCGACTGCCAGGTTCCAAAAGAAACTGTTCTTCTTCTTTCGTGCTGGTTCTGCCCAATACCAAGTTTCTGTGCGGATATCGACCAAATTGCTTAATAATATTCACGTGTTTCAACTCATATTCATATTGTTTTTCTAAACCAGGAACCGCAAAAAGTTGAAGCGCAATATCGTGGATAGCCAAAGATTCGCTATGCATAAATGGCATATAAAGAAATATGCATTGTTGAGGGGTAAGGGTTTTGTCAGCCTCAACGCTAACAGCCTCTTGGGCTAATACTAAAGCCACAGGGTCTTGCGAGTAAGCGTGAGGCGTGTCTCTGTATATATTTCGTGAGAACTGATCAAGCAACAAAATTTCCGCCAACCGGCCTGTAGGGGTGGCTCGCCAAGGCCATAACTCGCCCCGAGATGCGGCGCGATGCAAGGTTAAAAATTGCGATGCAATAGTACGATCTAGTGCAGAGTCTTTACTGAACCATTGTGAAGGAGTTAGTTCATTAAACCAAAATGCTAAAACTCTGCTAGACTCTTCTATAACAAGGTGAGATTTGTCCATTTCTACTCCAACTACGAATGCTAGGTTGCCTTTTTACGGGAGAACAGCGCAGTTATCTCTTGTAGCACGTGTGGCAACACGATTCTTAATACGTACCAGTTTACTTATTCGATCTTCTATTCTTGCCTAAAAATTAATCTAATAAAAGTCGTTAATGTTACTTTCGCTCGGAAGGCTCTAATTCATCAAGGTCGCCATACAGGTTAGTAATGGCTTTAACCCGTTCAGATGCACTATCACCCAGTGCGGAATACGTAAAGTTACATAAGGTAGAAACCAAGCTCATTGGGGCGGCGTAACTGTCGAAGGGGGCGTAGTTATCTACCTGTGAACTTAGATGGTTGCCCAAATGGCACACCAGCAGATGCTTTACGTTATCCCGATATACTTGCCCGGTTGGATCGGTGATTAAAATAGTTTGGCAGTGAGAAACGGTATTTAATACATGCTTGAACTGCCGAGTGCGCCTACGAAACCCAAATAACACCACCACATCGTCTTTACCTAAATCGACTAAATCTTCCCCCAAGGTTTGACCAGGTTGAGGCAAAAGCCTGACTGAGGTGCGAATTTGCTTAAGCTGCTGGCGAAAATGCAGCGCTAATGGATAGGCGTTTCGAAAGCCGATAAGGGTAATTTGTTGCGCGTTCGCCAGCTTTTCAGCAATGGCAGTAAGCGTAGCAATATCAATATTATCGAAAGTGTGCGAAATATTATTGAGTTCTTGCTCGTGCTGCAGAACCGCAGTCGTGCTCGGGCTTACCGGCACGCCCTGTTCGCGTAAGGTAAGCAACGTATTTTTTGCTTCCTGATGCGACTCAAAACCAAGCTGGCGAAAAAAACGGCTTACCGTGGCTTTCGAGGTGTTGGTTTGTTCAGCAATATGAGAAGTGGATTGGGTTACAACGGCAATAGGGTTGCGCTGTAAATACTGAGCAATAGTTTGGCCTGAAGGTGATAAAGACGCATAGTGCTTCTCTATTTGCTTAATAACATCGTTCGAATTTTGGGCCATAGTGAATTATCTTTAACTGCTCAGTGTGCTTGCCGCGTGCTTTTAGGTGTGTACCTATATTGATGCTTTTTAGCAAATAACAACAATATCGTGAAGGAAAAAATTTCACCAAATATACCCATGAGCCTGTTATTTATACACACAAAAAACATTCTTCGGGGTGTAATTAAGCGAAAAATCAACCGCCGTGCCTTCTTCGCACATTATCACGTTCTATTATCACACCCTAATTCAAGACAGAAAGCTTCAAAAAACCGCCGTATATTGGTGACTTACTAATTTACGCCTAATGTATAACGCTGCAAGGTAAGACTTCTACGCCAATTGGCACTATAATTTCATTATCTTTTATAATTCATAATTATGTCATCAATTTGCAATCAAGTAGGGGTCTTCGTGGTAAAGCTGTGGTCTGAGTTGCTCATTTTGTTCGTTGCACTGCCCATTGCCGTACTTTACTGGATAAACCACGTTTCCGATTGGCTTATGCCTATTTTGGGCATAGTGTGTTTGTTTTGTTTAAGCGTGCTGCTAGCCGATAAACAATTCCAACGAATTCGTTTATGGCATTGGGAAGATTACGGGCCTCATTTAAAAAGTACACTTAAGCTATTTTTACCTTGGGCAAGTTTGCTTGCGCTATGCGTTTATCTCATTAAACCTGAACTATTTTTGCATTGGCCCATTAACGAGCCATGGATGTGGGTAGTTACGTTATTGGTGTATCCAGTGGTGTCGGTTATTCCACAAGAAATCATTTTTAGAACCTTCTTTTTTCATCGTTACAAACTTATTTTACCTTCGCGTAATGCGCGCTGGGTGTTAAGTACCTTCGTGTTTGGTTTGGCGCATTTAATTTACGGTAATTGGGTGGCTGTCATTATATCGTGGTGTGGTGGTGCTATATTTGGCTATCGCTACATGCAAACAAACTCAACGCCCATTGTGGTAATTGAACATGCTATTTGGGGAAGTTTTCTTTTCACCATCGGTTTAGGTTCATACTTAGTAGTGGCTGGCCCTTAACACAAAGGGAAAGCAAGGGCTAAGTAGGGCCATAACAGAGGCTATATCCAAGACTTTGTTACAGCGTAAGCCAGAACTTAAACCAGTACATGAGCATGTGCGTACTACAGATATGGTACTACGTAGAAACTAGCGTGGTGATGGTCATATTGTTAGGCTGCACCCGTGGCAAGTAACCTCATTTCAAGGAGCGAAGGTGGGCAACATTAATTCTTTAACGGCTTTTTTTAACCTAGTAGGTTTCTACCTAACAAAGCTCGACTTAACAAATTTCATTCTAACAAACATATTTCCCACAGCTTTATTGGCCGCAGATGCCGTTGCGCCTTCCTCTGGAGTAGAAAACCTTTCAGAAGCGCAGTCGGTTTTATTAGATTTATGGCACGGCTTTTTGTATCGCTTACCTGGCCTTGGTGTTGGCCTGCTCATTATGGCGCTGTTTATTTTTGCTGCAGGGCCATTATCCCGATTGCTACTTAAGCCTTTTTCTTTTTCTTCGTTAACCCCCTTAATTAAGTCGGTAGCGCAACGCTCTATTAGCTTGGTTATTATTTTGCTTGGGGTGTATTTATTCCTATTTATGGCAGGCTTAACCGGCTTCGCGGTAGCGGTAATAAGCGGAACTGGCGTAGTAGGGTTAATTCTTGGTTTTGCCTTTCGTGATATTGCCGAAAACTTTATTTCTAGTTTGTTACTTACCATTCAAAGGCCGTTTCGAATAGGCGATATTGTTGAAATAAACGAGTTTACCGGCATTATTCAAAAGGTAACGTCTCGTGCTACTACCATGGTGGATTTTGACGGAAATCATATTCAAATTCCCAACGCGACCATTTACAAAGGTGTGATAAAAAACCTGACGGCTAACCCATTAATGCGCGGCCACTTCGTGCTGGGAGTAGGTTATGATGCAGACATTCGTAACGCACAGCATTTAGCGGTACAGATAATTTCTAGCCATGCGAAGGTACTTACCGATCCTGAACCCCAAGTGCTAATCGATAATTTAGGGGCATCGACCTACAATTTAAAAGTGTATTTTTGGGTGAATGTTGAAGATACCAGCGTGCTTAAAATGTCGTCGTTACTTATGCGCCAAATTGTAGGCCGATTTACTGAGGAAAACATTAGCATGCCTGACGATGCTCGCGAACGTCTATTCCCCAATGGGTTAGCCATAGTGTCTAATCAATCGGTGAGTAAAGAAGATACAGCTGATGATGCCAGCGGTTTCACATCGCTTAATAAACCCATCTCCGAAAGTAATAACTTCCCGTTAGCGACTAACAAAAAATCAGCGGTAGAAATAGCGGGTGAGTCGGAAGAAAGTAAAGCGTCGGCATCTGCAACTCAGGCAAATAAAGCTCAGGCAGATACAGCTCGCAGCAGTGCTAATTCAGCGCTTGAACACGAAAATGACAACGAAGACGTTAGCAGTGAAGCAGAAGATATTAGAGAGCAAGCGAAGAAAGCCCGCGACCCTGAAAGTGGTGAGAATATTCTTTAGCTTGCAGCATATAGGGTTGAACACTCTAAGCTGAGTGATGAAACGTTTAGCCGCCTTACGTTAACTAGGGCGCGGTTGGCGATAAATTGCAGCGACCTAGAAAGTTTTGCCATAACGTAACATGGGCTTTCATTGTGGCGCTGTATTGCGTGAAGTTATCAACAGCGTGGGTGCGTATGTGCGCTTTAAATGGGACGCTCAATGCAGTGTTTTCCGCCCATTGTTCCCATAAAGGCTGTAGCTGGTAGTGGTAACTATTAAGCGTACTCGCAATGGGCTGAATTTCTTCTATAAAGTACAAGTAAAACACATTTCGTAAAATAGTGGCTTTGTCGCTGTTTGTTCCATTTTCGCACTTCACGTCATTTAGCGCAGGTGCTAATACTTGGTTCAGTAACGCTAAACGGTTATTCAATATAGCTTGGGTTTGCCATAGCTTTGCAGGAAGCCGAGAAGACGCAATTATTTGTAATTGTTGTTCAAGTTCATATTCAACAACACCTTGTGACTGAGCAGTTTTAGCTAATCCATTAATAAAATTAAGCGCACTGACCGACGCCTTCGCATCTTTATTGCCATTGGCCTGTAGTGGCGATGAAGCCATGCTTAACCCAAGTTTCATTTCAGAACTGGTTTGCACCACGTTTGCCCAAACGTTCATATACTGACTGCGTTTTTGTTTACGCCATTCTGCTACTGTTGCTGCAGTGCGGTTTTGTGCCTCTTTTAGTGTGGTTTCGCACTTTGCCAATGCGTTCAATAATTGATGTTCATACTGCAAGCGCTGCGAAGGCAATTGGGTTTTACCCAAAGCTGTGTTTCTTTCAGCCACTATCCGGCCAAGTTCGCAATCTTGTATGGCGTAAAACTCTCTAATGTTTATATTCAGCGCAGTAACCTTGTTGCCTAGCGCCGTGAGCGATGGATAGGTTTGAGAAGGCAGGGCAAGCGTAGCGTCTAATTGCAGCGTGGAATGGGCTTCACCTTCTAAGGTTTCATCTGCCGGGGCGCTATTTGGTAAAGAAGCATCTGGCAAAGCAGCTTCGGCTAACGGGCTTTCTAATACCCTCGATAAACGGGTGGTGTATTCATCCATGGTGTCGTTAATGCTAGGCGCACCAAAGCACCCTTGCAATAACCCCAAGGCTATTACTACGCCAGCTAGTCGCATGCGCTTATGCCGATGCATTAGTATGCAAGCTTCGGCCACCATCCACATAAATGATTTGCCCCGTAATATAATTAGCTGAAATTAAAAATGTTGCGGTGTTTGCAATATCTTCAGGCGAGCCTAATCCGCCTAATGGAATGCTATCTAGCAATCGCTGTTTTTGGTCGAGCTCTAATTCTCTTTCAGGCCACAGTATGGCGCCAGGTGCGATACCATTCACCCGCACCTCTGGTGCCATTTCAACCGCCAGTGAACGTGTAATAGACGCCAACGCCGTTTTAGCCAAGCCGTACACCGTATGGTGGGGCAGTGGGCGGTCTATATGCATATCAACCATGTTGATAATGCAGCCATTATTTGCTTTTAGCGCAGGCCATAAAGCTTGAGATAAAAACAGTGGGCCTTGAACGTTGCTGCCAACCAGTGCCTGCCAATCACTGGCAGAAATATTGCCTAACGGGGTAGGGTAAAAGCTAGACGCATTGTTGATTAATACGTTAATACCGGTTGCACTATTATCACTGCAATCTTCACGGGCTGGTTGCTCAGTGTCCACATCAAAGACATTCGGCGCAGTGGCTTGCTGTGCTAAACGAGTAATATCGTCTAACTTGCACAAATCTGCTTGCAAACATGCTGCACTGTTAGGCCTTATTGCATTTAATGCATTTACCAATGCGTTGGCGTGTTCAGCTGAATGGCCATAATGTACAATCACCCGGTAGCCTGCACTGTGAAGGGTTCTCGCCATAGTGGCACCAATGCGTTTCGCTGCACCAGTAATGAGTGCAACTGGTGGATTGCCTTGTCCAGCCTTATATCCGTTCTTTGGCTCGCCAATGTGAGAGGCGTTGGTAGGATCAGCCGTTACTGTATTCCCAATAGCGTTTTTTTCAGTAGGTATGTGTTCGTTAGGCATTTGCAGGCACTGCTCTGTTAATCAATAATCTGTTATTTACTATTTCTGTTTGCATAAGTTTGACAGCATTTCCAACAATTTAAAGATAAGAATAAGTAAGCTTTGCAGCAGCTGGTGGGATATTTCACTTATTGTTTATACCCCGTAAGCACAAAATATAGCTCGCAAGGCATCGAAAATACGCTTGCCCATTGCATGTGTGTTTACAGCCGTTATAATCGCCCATCGATAATTGTTTATACCGCCAACCCAAGTATGCGTGTTGGCAAAGAGTAAACGGTTATAAGGCTTATATGGTTTATATAGCACTTTCCGCTTATGTAATGAATATAACGACTACGCGTAAACACCAAAATGAGTGTTTTTATAATTAAAGATGCAAGTGGCGCAGAGTAGGCGTCACCACTGTAAAGGATATATCATGCCAGTAATTACCCTTCCTGATGGAAGCCAGCGCGCTTTCGACCAATCAGTTTCTGTATTAGATGTTGCCAACGATATCGGCCCAGGTTTAGCGAAAGCGACTATTGCGGGTAAAGTGAATGGCGAATTGGTAGACGCAGTAGACCTTATTGAGTCAGACGCTCAACTACAAATTATTACCGCTAAAGACGAAGCCGGCTTAGAAATTCTTCGTCACAGCTGCGCGCATTTGTTAGGCCATGCTATTAAGCAACTTTGGCCTAATACCAAAATGGCGATTGGCCCTACTATCGACAACGGTTTTTACTACGATGTTGATATGGAAGAGAGCCTTACTCAGGAAGATATCCAAAAGCTTGAAAAGCGTATGCTTCAGCTAGCAAAAACTAACTATAACGTGGTTAAAAACAAAGTTAGCTGGCAAGAAGCACGCGATGCATTCGAAGCACGCGGCGAAACTTATAAAATGGAAATTCTAGACGAGAACATCAGCCATGATGATCGCCCAGGGTTATACCATCATGAAGAATACGTAGACATGTGCCGTGGCCCTCACGTGCCTAACATGAAATTTTGCCAAAACTTTAAGCTTATGAAAGTAGCCGGTGCATACTGGCGTGGCGACAGCGACAATAAAATGTTGCAACGTATTTACGGAACCGCATGGGCTGATAAAAAGCAACTTAAAGCCTACTTACAGCGCTTAGAAGAAGCTGAAAAGCGCGACCACCGTAAAATTGGTAAAGCGTTGAACTTGTTCCATTGGCAAGAAGAAGCGCCGGGCATGGTGTTTTGGCACAACGATGGCTGGTCTATTTACACCGAGCTTGAAAAGTTCGTGCGTGAAAAATTACGCGATTACACTTACGACGAAGTAAAAGGCCCATTAATGATGGACCGTTCGTTGTGGGAAAAATCGGGTCACTGGGAAAAGTACGCCGAAAACATGTTCACTACCGAATCTGAAAAGCGTGAATATGCTATTAAGCCAATGAACTGCCCAGGCCACGTTCAAATATTTAACCAGGGCTTGAAGTCTTACCGTGACCTTCCGTTGCGTATGGCTGAGTTTGGTTGCTGTCACCGTAACGAACCTTCTGGTGCGCTACACGGTTTAATGCGCGTTCGTGGGTTTACCCAAGACGACGCTCATATTTTTTGTACCGAAGAACAGATCCTAGAAGAAGTAAGTGGCTGTATAAAGATGGTGTATGAGACTTATGCAGCATTTGGTTTTGAAAAAGTAGCGGTTAAACTATCTACTCGCCCTGAAAAGCGCGTTGGCAGTGACGAAATTTGGGATAAATCAGAAGCCGCATTAGCCGAAGCACTTAAAGCCAACGATATTGAATTTGAATATCAGCCAGGTGAAGGCGCGTTTTACGGCCCTAAAATTGAATTTACATTGCACGATTGCCTGAATAGGGCATGGCAGTGTGGAACGGTTCAGCTAGATTTCTCTATGCCGGGTCGTTTAGGTTCTACTTATGTAGCTGAAGACGGCGAACGTAAAGTGCCTGTAATGATCCACAGAGCTATTTTAGGTTCATTAGAAAGATTTATCGGTATTCTTACCGAAGAGTTCGCTGGCTTTTTCCCGCTGTGGTTAGCCCCTCAGCAGGTGGTAATTCTAAATATTACCGATAGCCAAGGCGAATATGCACAGGAATGTGTAAAAAAACTGCAAAAAAGTGGATTTAGAGCAAAGTCGGACTTGAGAAATGAGAAGATTGGCTTTAAAATCCGCGAGCACACTCTCAAGCGTGTTCCTTATATGCTAGTAGTAGGTGATAAAGAGATGGAAGCTGGCGAAGTAGCAGTACGCTCTCGCAGTGGTGACGACCTAGGCAAAATGAGCCTGGAATCTTTTATTGCCATGGCAAATCAGGAAGTGGCAGAAAAGACCATTAAATAGTTTGAGGGTTTTCGTGTATACTACACGACGGTGTTTGCTTACCAGTACTGAACATTACACAGGCGGTAAGCAAACAGAAGAATTAAATGTTTGGAGGAATGCACATTAAAGGCGCTAATAACAAGGCTCAGGGCGACAAAGCCCGCATAAACGATGAAATTAAAGCCAAAGAAGTTCGCTTAATTGGCAAAGATGGTGAACAAGCCGGCATTGTGACGTTAGCAGAAGCGACGAAACTTGCTGAGGAAGCCAGTCTTGATCTAGTAGAAATCAGTCCGAATGCTGAGCCGCCAGTCTGTAAAGTTATGGACTATGGCAAATTCCTCTTTGAAAAAAGTAAAGCTCAAAAAGAGCAGAAGAAAAAACAGAAGCAAATTCAGGTCAAGGAGATTAAGTTCCGCCCTGGCACTGATGAAGGCGATTACCAGGTAAAACTGCGCAACCTGCGTCGCTTTCTTGAAGGTGGTGATAAAGCCAAAGTTACGATCCGTTTCCGCGGACGTGAAATGGCGCACCAAGAGATCGGTATTGAACTACTAAACCGTGTTAAAGCGGATTTAGAAGAGATTGCTGTGTGCGAGTCTTTCCCACGTCGTGTGGAAGGCCGCCAAATGATCATGGTGCTAGCCCCAACTAAGAAGTCGTAGTGGTCTAAAAGTTTTTGAGGTACTGCAATCTCAAAACACCCTGCGGCTAAACATTAACCGACAAACGGTAACTGCATACCCAGCGTCGATATTAACAATGCGGAGTTTTAGCAATGCCTAAAATGAAAACTGTAAGCGGTGCCGCCAAACGTTTTAAGAAAACGGGTTCTGGCCGCTTTAAAAGCAAACAGTCTCACTTACGTCACATTTTGACTAAGAAGAGCTCTAAGCGTAAACGTCACCTTCGTGGCAAAAAACTGGTTCATGATTCTGATACCAAATTGGTTCAGCGCATGTTGCCGTACGTATAGACTTAGGAGACTGATTAATGGCTAGAGTAAAACGCGGCACGGTAGCACGTGCACGTCACAAAAAAGTCCTCAAGCAGGCAAAAGGTTATTACGGTGCTCGTTCACGTGTTTATCGCGTAGCGGTACAAGCCGTAACTAAAGCTGGTCAATATGCTTACCGTGACCGTCGTCAGCGCAAGCGTCAATTCCGTCAATTGTGGATTGCACGTATTAATGCTGCGGCACGTCAAAATGGTATGTCATACAGCCGTTTCATTAACGGTTTGAAAAAAGCGTCTGTTGAAATCGATCGTAAGATCCTTGCCGACATCGCTGTACATGACAAAGCGGCTTTCAGCGCACTAGTCGATGCGGCTAAAGGCGCATTAGCTTAATTATTAACTAATTAAGTTTAAGTTCTTTCGGAAAAAGGCGAGCAGGATGCTCGCCTTTTTTCGTTTCTGGCGTTTAGAAATATAAAATCGTTTTCAATAGTTAGCGGCATATCGGTGAAACCTGAATAGTCGAACGCCGCAAATAGAAAAGTGTAAAAACAACAGACACCTAATAGCTCGAAATTTATTCAAGACGCTAACGATCAGTGCTAAGCAAGTGTAAATCCAATGCTAGGCCAGTGCTAAAAGGGTACGGTTAAATTAATCCCTTCGCTCATATAAATATCATCATAAGCCAACCCCCCATTGCCATAAGGTTGTTTAATTGGCCCTGTATTGCAGTTAGCCAAAAAGTAAATCAGGGGTAATTCCCGCTTCATTCTGAAATTGGCATTTTCGTAAACTAGCGATTGGCTTGAAAACTCGCCGCCTTTCACATACACACGATATACTTGCCCGCCATTTTTAACGGTGGCGTTATTAACCACATACCAAATGCTATACCATACACCTTCTTTTAAAGGCTTAGCATCTTTGTTGTTGTCAGTATTTTTTACACTGGCATATTGGCGATACTTGTCTTCGCTGTCTATTTTAACCATCAGACTACCATTGTTTTTAAAACCGTTAGATTCCGCCTTATCGGTAACCCGAAGGGTAGGTTCAAAAGCGTTGTAACCATGTTTAATTATGTCGGCAGGGTGCATGTTGCTAATGCCAAAAGCATGGTTATTAGGAAAGCGCTCAACGCGAATTCTAGTATAAAAGGTATAAGTTTCACCAACAGGAATTGGCTGGGGTAGGGCTTTGAACGTAAGGGCTTTTCTATTGCCTACCACGCCATCTGGCGCAGGTTTTTTAAATAAGAAGCCATTGTTGACACTGGGCACAGTAGAGGAGGTATCTTTAATTGAATTTGACGCTGAATCTGAATCTTGAACCCGAATTTCAGTAACTTGGGCATTTTCTAAAAAGGGGGTAGTATCGTTTTGCGTGTCGGCTAATTGCCAACCAGTTAGCGTTTTAGTATCAAAAGTATCAATCACTAACCAAGGCGAAGGGTGTTGTGTAGGTAATAAGTAACAAGCAGTAAGTAAGAATGACGTACTAATCAGTAATAGGTACTTCATTACGTGCCTTGAAATGTAATGACTGTTGCTTATTTATACACGTAAGGCACCAAAAACTGCAATGTAAAATAACCATTTAAATTGCCTTTAAGTTTTACTTAGTGTGTGCAATTACAGTTAACATATCCCCATTGGTAGAAACAAAAAAGCCTCAACATAGAATGTTGAGGCTTTCGTTTGTCAAATTTTACGAGCTGTAACTAATAAGTTTAGTAGGCGTTCTTATTCGCTAACCCACCAAATACCGTCATAAATACAATTTTAATATCGAACCAAACAGACCAACGGTGAATGTAGTCTAAATCGTACTCTACGCGTTGTACCATTTTGTTCACTGTCTCTGTTTCGCCACGTAAGCCGTTTACCTGCGCCCAACCGGTAATGCCTGGCTTCACCTTATGGCGCAGCATATAACCGGTAATAAGCTTACGGTATTCTTCGTTGTGCGCTACCGCATGGGGGCGGGGGCCTACAATTGACATTCTTCCCTGCAGAACGTTTATAAACTGCGGAAGTTCGTCTATAGAAGAGCGGCGCAAAAAGCCACCAATCTTGGTTAAGCGAGCATCATTCTTAGTAGCCTGTTTAACCACATCTCCGTTGTCTTGCGTGGTCATAGATCGGAACTTATAAACCGTAATTTGTTTTCCATCTAACCCGTAACGCTTTTGTTTGAAAATAACGGGGCCTTTAGAAGTAAGCTTAACTGCCGCGGCTATGCCTAACATAGGGATGGCCAACATCATTAATATTAAAATGCTTAATACAATATCTTCAAAGCGTTTTAAAATGTCGCTAGCACCTTGGAAAGGCGTGTCGTATACACTTAACGCTTGTACCGACCCAATCGACTGCCAGCGGGCATTAAGCAAGTTATACATAAAGAAGTTAGGAATAATATAAACGTTAGCGGTAGTGTCGCTGCACTTTTCAAGAATGTGACGAATACGGTTCTCTGCACTCATTGGAAGAGCAATGTAGATATAATCCACTTCATTGCGCTTAGCCATTTCAATAGCCGACTCAATATTGCCTAATACTTGGTTTTTAAACTCGTGCGGTAAGCGATCTTCACTTCTATCGTCGAACAAGCCTAAGAAACGAATACCTAAATGTTCGTTCCCCATAATTTGATTAGCCATGTTGTAACCCAATTGGGTTGCACCAATAACAATCGACTTTCTCGAGTTTAAACCGCTACGGCGAAGGCGAAATAAAAACTTACGCATAACATAGCGCCACGCGATAACCGCAACAAACGATGATGCACACCATAAAATTACACCAGGGGGCGTAATTCTAATATCACCAAAGAAAAAGAAACCGAACGCCATTGTTGCTAGCATGCTAAGCGCCCACGTTATAGCCGCTGCACGTAACATTTCTGGTGTTCTGTGCCCCCGCCAAGAACGATAAAGCTCTACGCATTCACCCGAAAACTGGAAACTTATAACGTAAACAAATAGGAATAGAAGGCTGCCAGCCGTTACGGGGCTGTCGTAATAAAATGCTGAAGCGTAATAAAGTAAGGTCACAAGGCATAAATCAATAAGCCTATAAATGGTTGAAAAACCACTTTGGTTCCTAACTATTAGCCCGCCCGAAGCATTGGGTTCAACCTCGTGAGATTTGAGGACTTGGTTAGGTGCTACTTTATTATCCATGTAAGTATCTCTAAGAAATAAAAGTTCACGCCGACTTCAATTGTCAATAAAGCAAAAGACCACTGCGTTTATTAAGGCTTTAGTTAAAACTAAAGCAAAATGTGTACCGGAAAGCTTTCGAAAACAAAAAATTGAAAACATGAAGAGGGGGTTAACCACACTACGCTAACAAAAAGCCGATTAAGTGATGTTACCACTCTTTCAGCTTAACCATAGTATAAGCAGGTTGTAATTTTATTACAAAACTATTGAAAGCAATTATCTAACTGATATTGTAAGATAACCTATAAGCTTTATACTGCGTGCGGTTACTCTTCAGCTTCCACATTAGAAACTTCATTCAAAACTCTGTAGCAAGGCTGCGCATATAGCAAGCAAGCCGGAAAAACAGACACATTGCTGCAATATTTAATAGCTATGCTATCAGCGGTGATGGGGTGGCCTGAATGTCGCGCTTTTAGTGGGACGGCTGCGTGAGTACGACTGATTCAGCCAACACAATAGGGGGCTAAACCTTGTGTGGCACAGAATTAGCATGTTTAGCGGCATATAACTGAAAGATTATAGATATCACACTCAAATCGGTTGAATAAAGGTGGTTGGTGTTGTTTTTTTGAGCACTGAAGCAAATGTTGCACTGTTTTACCCCAACATTTACCCGAATAAAACCAAAAAAATTTTAGGAGCGAGTATGTTTAAAAGGACAACAGGCCTTGTTGCACTGTCGGTAATTAGCGCCATATCGAATGCACAAGAGGCTGGCCGTATTGAAGCAGGCCAATTCGACATTATCCCCACCTTCAACACATCAATGAGCTATGTTGATAACGTAGCTTACGCTCGTGATGGTGAACCTAAAATTTACAGCTGGCGGGCAACGCTATCGCCAGAAATAATTGCCGCCACAGAAGTTGATGGTAACCCTGTTCAATTTGGTTATCGATTAGAGCGCGGCGTGTACTTCTCGAGCAGTGCCGATGATTACACCGATCATTTTGTTGAAGCTACCGGTGAGTATGAGCTAAATAGTCGTCATCGCCTTAGTGGAACAGCGCAATATGAAGATGGGCACGAAGATCGCGGTACTGGTTTTTCACTAGGGGCCGGCAACGACATTACTACGCCTGATAGGTTTAAAAGTATGTATGCGGGTGCCGAATACAGTTACGGTGCATTAACCTCGAATGGCATGCTTACGCTTAAGGCAAATCGCGAAACGCTAGATTATGACCGAGAAGAACAAGCTTACCTGCTTCGTGATCGTGCTAAGAATAAAATAGGCGCTGAGTTTGCCTATAAAATTGCACCTTCAACAGCATTAGTTATTGATGTAACCAATACTTATACCCGTTACGACCGTGAGTTGTCAGCAGCCTCAAGCCTAGATAGTGACACGCTACGTGTTTTAGGTGGTCTTACGTGGGAAAGTACCGCCGCAACAACTGGTTTTGCGAAAGTGGGTTACACGGAAAAAGATTTTGAATCTGCAACCCGCAGTACGTTTTATGGTGTTGATTGGGAAGCCGGGGTTGAATGGCAGCCTGTTACCTATTCAACGTTTCGTTTTGCTACCAGTGCCGATACACGTGAAACCAATGGTGAAGGTAATTTCATTCGTGGTCGCGATTACACAGCATCATGGGAGCATGAGTGGCTTCAGCGCTTAAGTACGTCGGCCAGTATCAGCAAACTTACTGATGAATATGTATTAGACGACGAAGGCATTGCCAACCGTGAAGACGATTTAATGCGTTATACCGCCGCGTTAAACTATCAAGCACGTCGTTATTTAAGCTTCTCTTTGTATTACACATTAAATGATAGAGACAGTAACCGAGATACGATAGGTTATGATAGAAGCATAATTGGTTTATCTGCCGAGGTTAGCCTGTGAAGCAAAGTGTAAACAGTATTTTCGCATTCCTTTTTGTTGTAGTGATGTCGTTCAATGCCCTTGCACAAGAAGGCAATTTAAGTATGAGCCGCTACCAATTGGGCTCTGGTGACAGAATAAGCATTAATGTATTTGGCCAAGACGATTTGTCGATGGAAGTACGATTGCCCGATGTTGGCACTATTAATTACCCGTTTATGGGTGAAGTTAAATTAGTAGGGTTAACATTAGGCGAAGTAGAGCAGCTTATTTACGAAGGCTTAAAGGGGGACTACTTAGTAAACCCGTCGGTGTCGGTTACTATTATTGACTACCGCCCCTTCTTTATAGACGGCGAAGTAAAACGCCCTGGTGGCTACCCTTACCAGCCCGGTTTGTCGGTAAATAAGGCGGCAGCATTGGCAGGCGGCTACACCGAGCGCGCAGCAAGAGATAAAATAACAATAGTTCGAGAAAAAGATGGCACATCACGTAGCTTTACCGTAACAGTAAGCGACATGATTCAGCCCGGTGATATCATTACCGTTAACCAACGCTTTTTCTAATTAGCAAAAATTTCAGGATACAAAAATAACATGGCAGTAAATCAAAGGGACGATGTGAATCATGGCGTTCTAGATAGTGAAACTATCGATATAGCGCACTATTTTGGCATACTGAAACGCTACGCTTTTCGCATTGTTTCGTTAGCCATAGCATTCACCATATTGGTGGCTTTGCTGGTAATGCGAATGACGCCACTTTATACGTCGTCTACCACTATATTGGTCGATTCTGAAAACGCGAATGTGGTTTCAATAGAAGAAGTGTATGGCTTAGATACTAAGCGTAAAGACTACATGCAAACCCAATACGAAATATTACGTTCGCGCCAAATAGCCGAGCGTACCGTAGAGGGGATGAATTTACACTTAAACGATAAGTTCATGCCGCCTGAAGAAGGCCCCAGCGCGATTGACTCGCTTATAGACAGTGCAAAAGACATGCTGCCGTTCCTGCCTCAAGAAGAAGTGGTAGCGCGCACAGAAGCGCAAATTATCGCCGCTAAAAAACGTTCGGCAGTATTCAGATTAATGCGCGCTGTAGAAGTAAGCATGGTAGATAACACCCAGGTAATGAAGATTTCTGTAACCACCGAATCTGCATCCTTGTCGGCTGAAATTGCCGATACTATTGCCGATGTTTACATTGAAAACTATTTGCAAGCCAAGCTTGATATGACCGCTAAAGCAACGTCGTTTCTTACCGAAAGCTTAGAAGGCTTAAAAGATAAACTCGATATTGCTGAAAAGAACCTATCGCAGTTTTATGAACGCAATCAAGTAGTAAACATAGATGGTGTAGTAGGCCTTGCCGCCGACGAACTAGAGCGTTTAAGCACGCAGTTACTTGATGCCCAAACCGCATTAAAGTTAAACGCGGTAATATACAGACAAACTCGCAATAACGTAACGCTTGACGACATTGCTCGGTTACCAGAAGTACTGAATCACCCTACCATCCAAGGGGTACGCCGCGACGAAGCTAAAGCCATGACCCGCGTGTCTGAACTTAGCAAAGTATATGGCCCTAAGCACCCTAAGATGATTGCGGCAAATGCCGAGCTATCTTCCATTCGCGAAACGTTAAATACGCAAACTCGCGATCTTATTTCTAGTATTACTACCCAATACCAAGTTTCAGAGCAGCGCGTTGCGCAATTGAAACAAGAAGTAGAAGTGGCAAAAGCAGAGTTTCGAGGTCTTTCAGCTTTAGATAATGAGCGCAAAGCCCTTCAGCGCGATGTTGATATTAACCAGCAGTTGTACAATTCCTTCTTTACCCGTTTGAAGGAAACCGATGAATTAGGTGGTTTTGAATCAGCTAACGCTAGAGTGTTAGATAGCGCTGTAGTGCCGTCGGTACCTTCTGAGCCTAATAAAAAGCTGCTAATTGGCGCGGCTTTCGTATTTAGCATTGGCTTTGGTGTGTTCTTGGCCATTACCATGGAAACGCTAAATAGCGGTATTCGTTCGGTAGAAGATGTAGAGCGTAAGTTAGGCCAGCGTATGTTGGGTTTAATTCCTTGGCTTGCTCATAAAAAGAAAACGAACTTACCTATTCGCACTTATTTCGATGGTAAAAAGCATCAGTTCGCAGAATCGGTTAGAACCTTACGTACTAGTTTGTCGTTATTGAATTTAGATAAAGGCAATCAGGCTATTATGGTTACCTCTAGTGTGCCGAAGGAAGGTAAAACTACCGTGTCTATTAACCTGGCATTCGCGTTAGGTCAGTTAGACAAAACCATATTAATAGATGCCGACCTACGCCGCCCAAGTATTGGAAAGCAGTTTAATATTCCTAACTACCAGCCAGGCGTAGCTAACCTTATTCTTAAAACGCACAGTTTCGATGAATGTTTGGTGCGTGACGAACAAGCGAATATCGATATTCTTTCGGCAGGTACTATACCGTCTAACCCGCAAGAGTTGCTGGCCGATAAAGGCTTCGATGCGCTAATTAAAGAATTAAAGACCCAATATAAATATGTTGTGGTAGATACAGCACCTACCCAAGCGGTAAGTGATTCAATGGTAATTGCTAACTCGTGCGACTCTATTATTTACGTGGTACGTGCCGACAGTACGAGCGAAAAAATCATTAATACTGGGCTGTCTCGTTTCTTACAAGTGGGTCATCGTCTTGATGGGGTAGTGCTAAATCAAGTAGACTTACGAAAGTCTGATGTAGCACAGAGGTACGGCGGGTTTTATGATCAGTATGATTATACTAGTCATAAGGACAGCTAATAATTAATTGATAGACCTTCACAGTCATATATTACCTGGCATTGACGATGGTGCCAGAACCATGGCCATGTCGATTGACATGGCCAAACAAACACTTGAATGCGGCGTGAGGCATTTGGTTTGTACCCCACATATACACCCTGGTTTCTTCGATAATACGCCTGCTATTATTGAAAAAGCGTATAACGAACTTGTGTTAGCGCTTCAAGATGAAAAAATTCCCCTTACCTTATCGTACGCTGCCGAGCTTCGTGTGTCGGAGCATATTCCTATATGGATAAAGCAAAACGCGGTGCCTTTTTTAGGCCAGATTAACGGCAAGAAAGTGATGCTGCTAGAGATGCCTCATAGCCATGTGCCATCGGGGCTAGAGCCGTTAATAAAATGGTTATTAAAAAACAACGTGCAGCCACTTATTGCACACCCTGAACGCAACCGAGAGCTACTGCGCGAGCAACACAAGTTCGACTGGTTGCAGCGCATAGGCTGCTGGTTTCAAGTGACTGCGGGGGCACTTACAGGCCGATTCGGTGAGCCTGTACAGAACTTTGCGTTAACACTGCTAGCCAATAAAAGCTTTCATGTAGTGGCGTCTGATACCCACGATACGCTTCGAAGACCCAATGACATGGGCGAAGCCTTTGCTGTGGTGTCGGCAGTAGACGCCGCGTATGCTCAGCAAGTTTTCGTTACTACACCGGGTGAAATAGTAGGGGCAGGTAGTGGCGTTAGCTAGCGTGTATGAGCATCATCAATTAGCGATAAAACGCATTGCTCGTAGCGTGTTTTTCATTACTGCTGCGTGGGGCGTAGTGTGGAGTGCACAGTTTTTTGTATCGGGTAATTATTATTATCGGGTGAACAATCAATTAAATGCTTGGCAGAGTAATCCTGAACGCGTAACAGCTAGCAAAGTAAGCGATGCTATTACCAAAATAGATTCCGCTATTTCCATGTTCCCCGATAACGCACTTTATTATCAAATGCGTGGCCAGCTTTATGAATGGCAAGCGTTTACTGCAAATGGCACGGCTGATAGCAATAAAGCAAGCATGTTGAATCTTGCGGCGGCCAATTATCAGCAAAGCTTATTGCTACGGCCGCTTTGGCCAGCAAGCTGGGTGGGCTTAGCGTCGGTTAAATGGAAGCGTAACGAAGTAGACGACACTTTCTATCAATATATGAAAAAAGCCATTCAGGTAGGCCCACAAGACGCTATAGTCCATCAATTTATTGTAGAGTTTGGCTTAGCCAATTATGCAGCACGTTCGCCTGAATACATTAAGGTTATTCAGCCCTTAAAACATCATATGAATTTAGGGCTAATAAACCCCCATAGCAGGGAAGCTATAGTGCAAAGTATTGTGAACTATAACGCAGAAGAGCCAGCATGCCGATGGATGCGCTTGGCCACTTACCCAGTAAGAAAACGCATTCCCAACTGCATTACTTACAAATAATATTATTACGCTCGCATTTAAAACTTGCTTTTAAGCCAATCCCACAAGCCTAGTGAAAAATTTTCGAATAAGTTAATACCCAGCCACGATTTTAGTATGTACAGCAGTACCATACCAACCAGCAATGAAAATAGAAGAAACAGAGTAAAACCGAAAGCTAACGTAAGTTGGCCAATTTTACTTTCTATACGGGAAGGATCGCGTTTATCTTTACCGCCTAACAGCACAAAATAAAAGCGGCTACGGCCAATACCTAGGGTGCCGCGTAAGTCTAACTTATGCTTGCCCCAACGCCTGCCTGCCAATGCGGTATTAATATGGGTAAGCTGTTCTTCACTAAACGAGTTGGCCACATGCTTGGGCATTCTTTCTAGCATATGCTTTACGTTGGGTTCTTCCTGAATGGGGTGATTAACTTTTAACACCACGACTGATTTTCCATAACTGAATCCATTAATAAATACTTAATTAAATCTCTAATTAGGCTTTTATTAAAAACCTTAATTTTACGATTTGTGCTTACGTGTTGTTGATTTTCGAACCCGAATTCGGTTACTCATTGCACCTAGTGCAAGTAGAGTAATAAAGATAGCAGCGTTAGCAGGCGCTTGTAAGGGAAAGTCTACGCTTGTGTGCATTGCCATACCAATAATGGCCATAAAACACGCAAACGCGGCCCCGCGCGGAAGGGGATGGTGTCGCTGACGAAAAGCGTTGAAGGCATTAATGCCGCAAAACAGCACAAATATGCCCATTAGTAGTGCGCCAATAACGCCAAACTCAATACTAAACTGTAAGTATTCATTATGAGCATGGTCGTAAAAGTGCTGAATGCTCTCACTTTGAAACTGGGGGTAAACGGTATAAAAGGTACCGCCACCTGTGCCAATTAGTGGGTATTTTGCTAACAAAGGTAGTGTATCGGTAACCACTTCATCTCGGCTTTCATGGGTTAAGTCGGTTTGCTCAAGGCGCTCTTTCACTTCGTTTAGCCCAAATACGCTACTTACAATCATAATGTCGATAACTAGCATGCTAACAAATAAGGCAATGTAGCTTTTTTGTCTAGGCTTGAAGTACCATAATCCTAATGCCGCCGTTATGGTCATACTGACAAAAAATGCGGTGTTACCCATTCTTGAGCGAGACATTACCAGTGCAATCACCATAATAATAATGCCAATACGAAACAGCACTTTATTACCTAGCCAAAATTTAAGCCATTTTCTAAGTCGCTCTCGTTTTGTTAGCCCATCGTCATCACCTAAACTGGCAATGAGGTACCCTAACGCAGCACTTAACGTAAGCAGCAAGTAGTTTGCAAAATGGTTCTTGTATATGAAACTGCCGGTAGCAATGTGACTAACGGGTTGTTTGAACACTAGGCTGTACTCAATGCCCGATAGCACCTCAAGCGACCCATAAATAGCTTGAAATATACCGCTTGCGCTAATGCTAATTAGCACTAGCTTCAACCGAGATGTTGATCGTACTAAAGCTAAAACACTGAAAAAAAGCAGGCAGTAACAAAGGGATTTTAAAAATACTATTTGGCTTTGGCCTACATCAAAACTAAGGGGTAACCAACGAGCACCAGCCGATACGTTAGCGTATTCAGGTAAAAGTTTTTCGGGCCGAAGGCTGGCAACAAATGATGCGGGTAGGGGAATTAAATTAAGTAACTGCCAAGCAAGAAACAACACCCAAAGCAGAACGAAAAAGCGGTATTGACGCACTACCAGAGTTACGGCCCTGAAGTGAAAGGCTATTAAAGATGCACTTATACAGAATATAGACACTTGCATGAGTGCCCACGCCCAAGGACGGTTGGCACCTAAAGGAATAGGCAGCCAAAAAAGGGTAAATAAAAGAAAACCGAAAAGAAGCTTTTCGGTTTTTCTATTATTATTACTCAGCATTCACTATCGCCACTTCTTACTACCACTAACGATCACCAACACAGAGTTTTAGTTAATTTAACGTTCTAATTTGCTGAAACCGTGGTGTCGCCACCACCCGCACCGGCTGCACCAGTACCCACGCCTAGTGGTGATACGTCGTTGCCAGCAGCACCCGCCGCTGTAGCGGTAAGTGTTGAGGTATCAATGCCTGCATTAATGGCAGCTAATAGTGCATCTTCTGCGCTAACAACGCCGGTTTGTAATGCAACGTTATAGATTTCGTTGGCATTTTCTGGAAACATAATCATCGCAATGGTAACCACTTGTGATGCCTGTTCAGGTAGTGCCGCAAAGCCAGCAATGGCTAATTCAAACCCAGTAGCGTTATCTACAAGTAAACCCACCATGCTTTCGAACGAAGCTTGGTTAGTTTGTAAAAAAGGTAAACTTTCAGCCGGAATAGCAACACTGCCATTCGCGAGCACATCATTGCTAACGGTAACTGATGCTTCTTCAGCAGGTGTGCCGCTATCAATGGCAGTTAATAGTTGGTTTCTAATTTGCAAACCTGGAGCGCTACCTGCGCTGTCTTGCGCAATGGCCACTGGCGATATAGCAATAAGTACACTTATTACTAAAGAAAAAATAAATCTATTACGCATAATAGTTCCTACATCAAAAAATGGGTTTGCATACACAAGGCATTGTATACCAAATGAACGCGCGTTGTCTTAGCTTTTTAAGTGGAAAATTAGTTACCTAACCGCCAAGCTGTAGGTTTTGCAAAGTGAAAACCTTGCTGATAAACAACCTGCAGCTTGTTAAGCGCGCCGCTTTCAAGTTCGCTTTCAACCAATTCCGCAATAACCTTAATGTTTAACCCATTAGCAATACTTACCAAGCTGCTAACGAATAGCTGATTGTCTTTGTCTTCGTGTATATCTTTGGTCAATTTGCCGGATATTTTTACAAAATCGGGCTGAATGGCCCTTAACCCACTTAATGATGCAAGATTGTCGCCAAAATGTTCAATAGTTATTGTGCACCCTGCTTTTTTCACCATGTCGCAAAATTTAAGGGTAGCTTCCCGGTAGTAAATAATGGCGGAGTCTTCAATTTCAAACGCCAATCTATCGCACAACGACTTGTGTTCAAGAAGATAACCTTTAAGCCATTGACAGAAGTCGGCATTCGCTATTGATGCGGTAGCAACGTTCACCGCTACCGTATGAGGGGAGGACATGAGTTTACTGACTACCAGCGACGTTACTAGCCTATCTACTTGGGGAATAAGGTGCAGCCGCTCTGAAGCAGGAATTAACTGAGACATGGGTATATCGGTATTGGTAGAAACGTCTTTAAAGCGTGCGAACCCTTCGTAATAACAGGGGGCATTATTTTCGGTACTAAAAATAGGCTGTATTAAAATGTCAGCATACTGTTGTAACAGAATGTTGTTCAGCCTTTCACGCCACTCGGTATTGCTATGAATGTAGGTTAGCTCCGATGCAAACTGCCAACCTCTGTCTAGCTTAGTGGCGGCTAATAGGGCGCTATCTGCTTTTTCCATTACTTCACTAAAGCTATTTTCACTGGAATACTTAGCCGCGCCAATCCACGCTGTTTTATCGCCATCTTTAAGGAAGTCTATTTGGTTAATGTCTTGGGCTAGACTTTTTAGTCGTTTTTCGCACTCTTGCTGCGATACCGCTTCCATTAATAAAGCAAAGTCGGAACCCGACACCCTAAACAAGGTGACTTTATCGGGGAATTGTTTAATTGCACCTTTCAACACTTTTGACGCAGCACTAACATATTCATCGCCTTCAGCGCCGCCCAGCAAATTATTTACCCGTGCAAGCTGCGTTAACCTTATTAACACCACGTAACCTTGTTCTACCGTAGCAGCGCCACTTAATAGTGCATTCATGTGTCGATTAAAGGCATTTCTATTAGAAAGCCCCGTTAGGCTATCGCCATACGCAATGGCCTTAAATTGTTCAGCCCGTGCAGTAAGTTCTTTAAACATGCTTTCTACCGCTCTAGACAACTTATTAACGGCTAGCGTGATGAAAGAAAATTCTTTAGTAAAAGGCTGGTAGTCAATTTCAGAAAACTTTTGGTTTTGAATATCGCCTATTTTTTGCGTAACAATTTCCAAGGGCTTTGTAATTTGGCGAATAATAACCAGCAGCACCAAGTAGGCAATAATAAAGGCAATAAAAAACATTAATGCACTTTGGGTAATGCTATCCCATAGCTTTTCATTCGCAAGCCCTGGGTGGCTTTGCACGGTAAGTTGCCCTGCTATTGTCCAACCATCGTTAAGCTCGGTGCTTTTTACCGGTGGAGTAACGTGTACAGCTTCGGTAAACCATTTAGGTACCGTATCTATTTTATTCGGATTTTGCCGAAGAATAAGAGTATTCCCGCTGGCGTCTTTAACCGAAATAGTTTGGTAGTAGCCCCTGTCGAATATGGCGTTCACCATGGTTTCAGCCACCGCCTGACCATTTTCTTGTGCCAAATAAGGCGCCATGGCTAAGCCTAGCGATGTGGCAGTGTCTTGTGCGTGGGTAGCAAGTTGTTCATTCACGTATTCTTTGGTCATTTTTACGTTAATAAAAAAGGAACCGGCGAACACGGCCAGTAAAAAAATAAGCAAGCTAACGCTTAGTTGGGTAGATAATTTCATTGTTCTTGTGTATCTCCGAGCATTACGCTGTTTAAACGATCTATCATGTCGTCCCACATTTTCATGGGGCCGCTGCCTCTTAATTTTCTGCCTGTTCCCATAGACTTCGCAGCCCATAGACCGTCACCGTTGAAGCTATAAACAGGTGCAAGGTCGCGCCGTTGGTTTGCTGGCAGTATGCGACGGTTAATATTATCAAGCACTAAAGGAACAGAGGTAGGGCTTGGGTAATAGGCTAACACCATATGAGGTTGGTTTAACTCTAACGCGGTTACATACATAAGCCGAAGCTGCGATTTTGGAATACCAAGTTCTATTAACGAAAAGTATTTGGCGATTGAATAATCTTCACAGTCGCCAGCGCCCGTTGCAATAAACTCGATTGGCGTGGCCCAGTAATCCGGCTGTCGCCAGTGCTTTAGGTCATCTACAAAGTCGAATCGATTGAAAAAGCGATTCACTTGATAAAGTTTTTCATCAATATCGTCGTTCTCAATATTGCTTACTAGTTGTCGCCACTTTGCAACATCGGACGCACCGCGTTTACCAAATAGGGCTTCAACCCGGCTGTAAACCTCTTCAGTGAATATGTTTTTCTGCTGCGCGATAACCAAAGATGCCACACCGAAAAACAGCCCCGTTAAGGCAAAAATACAGGTTCGTCGGTAAGTTTTACGCGCGTAGCGGGTTGTCATGCCAGTTGAGCCTTAATGCACCATAATGAGACGAATTTATTAGAATAAATAGCTGTAAGAAAACGTTAACCACTTCATAGTATATTAAACATGTGGCAGTAAATTGATAGTGTCAAACTTATACAAAAGTTAAAAGTTATTTCAACAAGGTAAGGCAGGAAAATACATTAATGCCCACATTTGGCATGTTTCATGTATGGTTTTAGTGAATAACCGCAATATCGGTTAAGTGCATAATAGTAACGTAAGCACATAGTAAGAAATAAGCGTGCACGCAAGATGCTTGCAACACGCATAGCTAAATTATTACCAATATACGTATTACAGGTGGTTCAGCAAACCTACTGGTGCCGTAATGTTGTAATTTTACTACAAAACCAAAATAGAGCTGTGCTAAACTTGGCACTAGCATTTAGTCTAAAGACAAGGAAGATGACGTTTCATGCTGAAAAGTAACCGCCCCGTGGTGTTTATCATTAATTCCCTTGAAGGCGGTGGTGCTGAACGGGTTATGGCAAAGTTGTTGGCTATAATGGAAACGTATTTTTCCGACGCTGGCGTACCTGTTCACCTTGTATTACTAGACACGCTTGAAGAAAGTCAGCAGTGCCCCCCTTATGTGACCAAAACAGTACTTACCAGTAATGGCAGCCTTAAAGCCGGTTATCAACAATTAAAGCCTTTGCTTGCTTCTTTAAACCCTCAAGTTTGTTTTAGTTTTTTAACGCGTAGTAATTTCTTAAATATAGCGATAGCAAAATCGTTAGGTTACTGCGCCATTATTAGCGAACGTGTAAATACTACTAGCCATTTATCGGGTGGTTTAAAAGATGGAATTAGCCGTTTTTTAGTTAAGCTTTTGTACAAGCGTGCCAATAACGTGGTGGCTGTGTCTGAAGGTGTAAAAGCCGATTTAATTGAAAACTATGCGGTGCCAGAGCCTAAAGTATCTTTATTATATAACCCTTACGATATTGCGCAGCTTCATGAACTAGCAAGTGAAGCGGTAACCGACATTCCTAAAGCGCCATACATTATTGGGGTAGGGCGGTTAGTTAAAAACAAAAACTTTTCACTGTTACTAAATGCTTATGCGAAAGCCGATATTGTTGAAGACTTAGTTATTTTGGGCGTGGGCGATGAAGAGGCCATGCTAAAAGCGCTAGCTAAAACACTTGGCATTGCAGATAGAGTGCATTTTTTAGGTTTTAAGCCAAACCCTTACCCCTATGTGGCCAAGGCAGAATATTTTGTTTCAACCAGTAATGCAGAAGGTTTCCCCAATGCCATTGTGGAAGCCATGTGTTTGAACAAGCCGGTAATTGCAACAAATTGCGAGTCGGGCCCAGCTGAAATTATTGCCGAACAATACCCGTACCAAGTTTCTGGTGCCAGCGAAGAAAAGAATGGCATACTGTGCGAGTTAAATAACGCCCAAGGTGTTGCTGATGCATTGGTGTTATTCAAAGGTAGCGCTAACAGAGCGCGTTATGTAGAAAAAAGCCAAGCGTGTGCGCAGCAGTTTTCTTATGCCGCTTTTCACAAGCGCGTAAGTGCCATTCTAGAAAAAGATGACTAACTAATTATGTTTGAAGCAATCAAACTACTGGTAGGGGTTGTTAGCCTAATAATGGTGTATAGAACCATTACCGGTAACTGTAATAAGTATTTAGCCTTTGCCATTTGCGCAATATGGTTACGTTACTTTTTATCTGCATTTCATACTATTACCTACCCGCCACTAGTAGCTGGCTTTTCAATCAACGCCTTGGGAAGTATAGGCGTAGCAGGGTTGGGCTTACTGCTTATTCCTTCCGCTGTTTTTACCTTAAAAAAACTGTTTCCTTTTTATATATTTTTTACTGCCATTGCAGTAAGCGGCTTTGTGAATATGCAAATACCCGGCACCATTAATGTATTGGTAAAATGGTGTTATTTCTTGGTGTTAGCGGGGGCGTTGTTTCTATCTATCCGAAGCCAAGGGCAGAATGAAACGTTTAAAAAGTTGCTGGTTGCTTTTGTTATGCCAGTTACTTTGCAAGTTTTATCGATAGTGTTAGGGGAGGCTAAAGCCACGGAGGCCGATGGCTCCACTAGTTATATAGGTGGATATAACCACGAAGCTGCGTTTTCTATGATAATAGTGTCGTTCATATTTGTTCTAGGTTTGGTAAATAGAAACGCGATTAGTTTTAGAACCACTTTATTTACAGTAGCTGTGGTGCTTTTGGTTTTGGTGAATTATAGAACGGCAATTTTGACTATTTTACCAATAGCTGCGATTTTTTATTTCACCTTAGTCGAACAGCGTCTAAAGCCATCCCAGAAAGCTCCTGTTTTAACCATTGTTACTATGGTTCTTGCCATATTATTTTTTGTTCTTTCGCTCTCAATGCAAGAGCGTTTTGCCGATGTGGGGTTATTAGTTGGAAATCTTGACCTCATATTTAAAGCGCCAATGTATTTTAGCGATGCAGAACAGGACATTATGTCAGCGCGGGTATACATCTGGAGTCAATATATTAACGCGTTTACCAACGCCGATTTACTGCACCAAATTTTCGGCTTTGGGCCAGATTCTTGGAAACACAAATTCGATTTGTATGCTCATAATACATACGTTTCATACGTTTACGAGTATGGCTACTTGGGTTTTATATCGTTTATTGGGTTGATGGCATATATTCTGACAGCGTCTTTCAACCTTTCAAACAAACCCTTAAGTAAAATTTTAGCATTCTCATTGATTGGCTTTATGACAATGAATATGGCTACGATGCCGCTGTGGAATATTGAAGGCTTGATATTTTTTGCGCTAGCGTTAAGTACTGTTTTTGCTAACCCTAATGTTCAAAAGATGTCGAAAGAAGTTAGTAAAGAGCATAAAACTAGTATGGAAGTTAATTAATTATATGAAAATATGCGCAATAGGACTTAGAGGTATTCCAGATGTGATGGGGGGCATAGAGTCCCATTGCCAACAATTGTATCCTCGCATGGTAAAGAGTGGTGCATCGGTAACAGTAATAGCACGTTCGCCTTATGTAGAACAAAAACGATATGTTTATGAAGGCGTCGAAATTAGAAGTGTCTGGACGTTAAAACATAAGTTTTTAGAAACTTTTATGCATACGTTCTTTGCCATTATTTATGCTAGAGTTTTTGTGCATCCAGATATCATCCATCTTCATGCTATTGGTCCAGCATTGTTCACGCCATTGGCGCGATTACTTGGAATGAAAGTCGTGGTAACTCATCATGGTGCTGATTACGATCGACAAAAATGGAGTGGTTTTGCTAAGTTGATCTTGAAAACAGGAGAACGTTTAGGAATTAAATTTTCAAATAATATCTTTGTGGTGGGTAAGAGCCTGACAGAGAGGCTGCAAAGAGAGTTTCCAGATTATTCTAATAAAATCCATTACGTTCCTAATGGCATGTTGCCATCTTTTACTGGAAATATATCATCTGATTTTCTTCCAGAAGAGTTAAACTTAATTTCAAAAGAGTATATTTTAACCGTTGGTAGATTAGTTCCAGAAAAAGGTTTTCACGACTTAGTTAGCGCTTATATACAGTCAGGTAGTGATTTGAAGCTAGTGATTGTTGGAAGTGCAGATCATCAAGATGAATATTCCAAGGCTCTGCTAGAGCAACAAAATAGCAGTATTGTATTTGCAGGCAGACGTGGTGGGGAGGAGTTGCAAGCGTTATATAAGCATGCGCGTGTCTTTGTTCTACCCTCTTACCATGAAGGTCTACCGATAGTTGCGCTTGAAGCAATAAGTGCAGGTACAAACGTTATATTAAGTGATATTGCCCCTAATCTGGATATTGAAGCGCCAGCGGACGGCTACTTCAAGGTGGGTGATGTTACTTCATTGTCGGAAAAACTATTGAATGTTGATTTACTTGACCTTGAAATTAATCGAGAGAAATTTCTTTTTGAATTCAATTGGGATCAAATTGCAGCATCTACGTATAGCTATATACAAAACGCCTGAAAGCTTAAGTCATTAATCTAATTGCGTAACATACCAATTTCACGGTTACAGGATGTCCTATGGTAAATCAAGAATTTGGAAAGGTATATTTATACCCTTCTAGAAGTCAAAACGAATTTTTAGATTTGAACAGGTGTGCGATAAGAAAAATTGGTTATTCTGTTGAACAAGTAGATAAGGCATTCGTGTACGACTTGTTGCGGATGAAAAAAGATGCCATCGTCGTTCTAAATTGGGTGGAGGACCGAGTTTATGGACGAACATACCGAACGGTTTTTCAATATTTTTTTAAAATGGTAGCTTTAATTATCTTTTCTAGAGTTTTCGCTAGAAAGGTGGTGTGGGTACGTCATAACTTTAAACCTCACAACGGCACTAAAACCAATTTTAGATATAAATTTTTATGTGGATTATTTAATGCCGTAGGTATAAAGCCGACTCCATTAGAGAGTTACTATTCTGAACCTTCATTAGTTCATCCGCTATATAAAGAAGATACCCAGCTTAAAAGTGATATAGCTGTCTCTAAGGTTAGCGAAGAAAGTAGACCTAACACTGTTGTTTTTTTTGGTGCAGTAAAGCGCTACAAAAATCTGCATAAAGTATTGGACACGTGGCCATCCGATATCCCGTTAAAAATTGCTGGTAAATGTAGTGATCAAAAATACGAGGCATTTATTAATGAGAAAATTGAAAAACGTAATTTAACTGTTGATTGGGATAACAGGTTTTTATCTGATAAGGAGTTAAATGATACTTTAGCTAATTCTAAGTTCGTGCTTCTACCCCATGCTGATTCTACAATGATAAGCTCTGGCTCCTTCTATCACGCTATTGGCGAAGGTTGCAATATTCTAACGAATGAAAGCCGATTCGGTTGCTTTAAGTCAGACGTTCATTCGTTTGTTTCTATTTATGATCCTGACCAAATATCGAGTAGTTATTTGAACCAAATTTGCTTTAAAAGAGATGAAATTATGCATGAAGCTTTGAATCACTATGGTGAATATAAAATAATAGAAGCGTGGGGAAAAGTATTGACCATGCATGCTAATCGCTAAGGTAGGAGTTATAAGTGAGCTTACATTCTAACGATTTGCACGATCCTGTAATTAGTGTGCTTATCCCTGTTTACAATGATATTAATCGAATTGAAGCGTGTATTGAATCTTTAGTTAAACAAGAGTTATCTCCTAAGTTCGAGGTCATTGTCATTGATAATGGTTCCACAGATGGAACTTACGAATTACTTAAACAATTAAAACCAATAGCCTCATTTAGCCTAGAGGTTACTCAATGTTTAGTTCCTGGATCGTACGCTGCTAGAAACCATGGGTTGACCTTAGCTAAAGGCGAGTATGCTGCATTCACTGACTCTGATTGTATTGTGTCAAAACACTGGTTGAAATACCTATATAGTGAAATTCTGCAATTTTCGGGTGATACTATAATCGCTGGCAAGATGGAGTTTTTCCCCGACCCGAGTAAATTTACAGAGCAGAGTGCTATAGACTTCGAAAACCTGTTTTCAATGAAGCAAGATGAAAATGCCAGAAATGGTAAATGCATAACAGCAAACTTTTTTTGCTCAATGGCTCTGTTAGAAAAGCATAAAGGGTTTAACGAACAATTAAAATCGGGCGGAGATGTAGAGTTAAGTACCAGAGTAGTAGACGATGGGGGCCAGGTTATATTCGCGGATAGCGCACTAGTGACACATCCTTCAAGGAATAAAGAAGAGCTAGTAATTAAAAGAAAGCGCATAATTGGTGGAACATGGGACTCTCATCTTTCATATAGTAATTTTACAGCGAAAATCGGCTTTTGCTGGCGTTTGTTAAAGATGCTTTTAGGCCGCAGTAAAAAAGTAATGTTAAATAACAGGTTAACTATAATGCGACGCATAAAACTTGTAGGATTACTAATTGTTATTTTCACAACGAGTATTGTCGAGTTTACGAGACTTATATTCGGTAAGAAAGCAAATAGGGCATAATTCACTTATATAATACTTTAAGTTTTAAATAGCACCTGATGCATTCGCTACGGTTCAATATTCAGTAATTTATACAGTAGAGTAACTATTCAATGTCGTTAAAAAAACAGGCCACAAAAGGCAGTTTGTGGATGTCTATCACCCGAACGGGCATAAATGTGATTGACTTTATCGTCTACGCTTATCTAGCGCGTATTCTGACATTAGAAGAGTTTGGTCTAGTAGGTTTTTGTTTTTTGTTTATAGAGTTTGCAAACAGTCTAGTTAACGCAGGGGTTAACCAAAACTTGGTTCAAAGGAAAACATGGTGTGATGACTACGCCGCTAGCACTATGTCGTTTGTATTTGGTATGGGCATTGTCGTAGCTAGCGCATTAGTGTTGATTGGGGCACCCATAGCCCATTACTCATATTCTGAAGTCGCCGCATACGTAGTGGCGAGCTTAGCACCCATAACATTGATAATGAGTATGCAAGTCGTCGTTACAGGTAAGTTGTTAAGAGAATTTAAAAATAAACAAATGGGTGTAGCGAAGTTTGTAGCCACTGTTTGCTCAGCAATTGTTATTGTTATTTTAGCTGAATCCGGCTACGGGTTATGGTCTTTAGTGATAGGCAAATTAGTAAATGCTGTCTTACAATTTGGTTTACTGACATATGCTTCAAAATTCAGACCCCGTTTTCATTTTGACAAAAAGTATAGTAAAGAACTAATAACGTTTTGCCTGCCACTTTTATGGATGACGGTTTTAAACTTCATTCACCGAAAAGCGAGCAATATATTTACAGGTTTAGTATTAGGACCAGCGAGCTTTGCCTTGCTAGCAGCAGCAAAAAAAGGAGAGCTGGTCATTAACGAAGTAACCATGAGTTCAATAAACTCAATGGTTGTCCCTAGCTTCTCTAGAGCTAAGGAAAGTGCAAATATAGGCGAGCTATATATTAAATTAGTGACAATAACAGCAGCAATTGTATTCCCTATATTTATGGGGTTAGCAGCAATTGCAGATCCGTTTGTCGTGGTTGCATTTGGGGAGAAGTTTGAACCTAGCGCGATATTCATGACTATATCTGCGTTTACAGTATTTCCTTCAGTGCTCGCGTGGTTTTTACCGAATTTACTAATTTCTAAAGCTCTCACACGTGAAGCGTTCAAGCTGACATTGCTAAATGTGGTTAGTAATTTCTTCGTTGCGGCTACAACGATTTGGTTCGGCTTAGACATTATGTTAGTTGGATTGGTCGCCATGAACTTCTTAATGCTCCCAGTTCGCTATAAAATTGTCTTGAAACATATTAATATGAACATTTCACATCTTCTAAAATCAATTTTTCCACCTAGTTTAAGTGCATTAGGAATGTTTGGATGTGTAATGCTTGGGAAATATTACATTTCTGGTTATTTAGAAAGTGATTTTTTAATACTAATATTGCTCATTAGTATAGGTGCTTTATCTTACCCTGCAATTGCATTCAGCTTTTTCTATAGAACAACGTTGGTTCAGATTAATGAGATTAGAGAAATGTTTTTGAAAAACAAAACAATGGCGTAGTTAATACGGTAAGATATTTACGTGCGCGTTAGGTCGGTTTGTATAAGCTATTCTTGTGGAAAAAATAATGTCAAAAAATTTTACAGGGTAGGTGTTTTACAAACTTAAATCTTTATTAAGGGTTTGATGTGAAGGTGTTTTTTATTGTTGGCTTGTTATTTGCTTTGTATGTTTAAGATTTGGGGATGTACCCTGAACTTAAGAAAATTTAACGTTGTATGATGGAGTGTTGTATGAAAGCTAAGATTTTTCAGGCTTTGCTAGTGATGTTTTTAGTGAGCTCAGCTTTTCAAGCAAAAGCAGCTATTATTAGCGTAGATGGGACAGAAGTTGATGCATTATCAATCAACACTTCTTTTGAATCTTTCTACAATTTTACCGATTGGAGTGCGAACACTGGCTATGAGATTGCAAATGAGCTTGTTGCGTTTTTCGTAACCGATGATAGCAATGCTTTGGGGTTATTCATGATTTTCAGTGGTCCTGGTGGCGATGCAGGTTCTTTGAATTTTGATCTGATAAGTTCTGAAGGTAGTGTTGTGTTCGTTGATGATCCAGGTGGCAGAGACCCAATTGTTGGAACTAACGTAAGTTTTGGTTATGCTGCCGGTAAAACTGATGGCTTAGTTTTTTCCGATTTCGTTACTGAGTCTTGGGCAATAGATGTTGTTTTTAACAACTTTTCAGGTGTAACTGGTTATAACTTTCTATCATTTGATGCAAGTGGTACGGCTAGTGTAGCGGCCTCGGGCGCGTTAACTGATTTCAACGTTAGTTCAACAGCATCTGCAACTCCAGGAGCTCCTATTTCAGTTCCTGCACCATCATCTTTGTTGATATTGATGCTTTCGCTTTCTTGCATAGCATTGAGTAAAAGAAAGTTCTTCTAAAAAATAAATCAGACTTTGAAAAAGTCAGCTTTTAAAGCTGGCTTTTTTTTTGTTTATACTCGTATTGAAAATAGTAGCTCTTACTAATACCCTTGGGTATCGCTTGTCATAGTAACCCCACTGATAGACAAATATTTTTTGGAAAACTTATGAGAGAATTAATTTTTCTAACTATTGCTAATAACCTTCCTAGAATTAAGTTGAGTGATAAAATTCGCTACAAGTTTCTCCGATACGCTGGAATGAAAATTCACGGGAAATGTAATCTATGGGGGCCTTTTACTGTTCGGCCATTAGGTGGCGTGAGAAATATAGAAATTGGTTCTGGTACATTCATTAATTCGGAAGTTCGTTTCGGCGTTCCGAGTGAGAAAGTAATAATTGGTTCAAGGGTACAAATAGGTCCAAGGGTTATGTTTGAGACAGTCAGTCATGGTCTAGTTTACGAAAAAAATAAAGGACGTGGTGGGTCGAGTAAGCCAATCGTTGTAGAAGATGAAGTGTGGATTGGTGCTGGCTGTATAATCACGCAAGGAGTCACAATTGGAAAGGGCGCAGTAGTTGCGTCTGGAGCGGTTGTAACAAGGAGCGTAGCTAGTAATACGGTTGTCGGGGGAGTACCAGCTAAGTTTATAAAGAACTGCTCTTAAGAGAATTTTTAAGCTGAACAATGCATTACTTTCCTTTCGAATATTGTCCCAACCAGTAATAAAATTGGTCAAGTATTTGGAAATTTAATTTTTACATTTAATTCTAGGCTCAATGGGTGGTCAAAACAGAGCTTTAACTTTATTCGAAATAAAACTTTTAAGGATAATCTATGAAACCAGTAGTACTAGCCGGCGGTTCAGGTAGTCGTTTGTGGCCAAAATCTCGAGCGGCTCTTCCGAAACAGTTTTTATCGTTAACTTCTGAGAGTACTATGCTTCAAGACACGGTTACTCGGCTGCAAGGAACTAAAGCAGAAGCCCCCATTTTTATCTGCAATGAATCTCATCGTTTTTTAGTCGCAGAGCAGTTACGTCAAAAAAATGTTAAACATAGCGGTATATTGCTTGAGCCAGTGGGTAGGAACACCGCTCCAGCGATAGCGCTTGCAGCGCTTCATGCAACATTAGATGGAGAAGACCCTACATTATTGATTCTTGCAGCCGATCACTTAATTCAAAATGAAAAAGCGTTCCACTTAGCTATCCAAAATGCACAACAACTCGCAGACGCTGGTAAGCTTGTAACGTTCGGTATAGAGCCCGATTCCCCTCATACAGGCTACGGCTATATAAAGGCAGGTTTAGAAGATTTAGGCGGTTATAGAGTGGAGGAGTTTGTTGAGAAGCCCACGCGGGAAATTGCAGAAAGGTATGTTGCTACTGGCAAATATTATTGGAATAGCGGAATGTTTATGTTTAAAGCAAGCCGCTATATAGAAGAACTGGAAAAGTACAATCCTGACATTCTTGATGTATGTAGGAGGGCAATCGATACAGAAACACATGATTTAGACTTCATAAGAGTAGATTCGGAAATTTTTTCCCAATGTAAGGACGACTCTATTGATTACGCCGTTATGGAAAAAACTGACGCAGCGGCAATGGTTTCTCTTAATGCTGGTTGGTCGGATGTTGGGAGTTGGACATCACTATGGGAAGCGAGTAACAAGGATGAAAAAGGTAATGCGTCTGTTGGTGATACCATTATTGAAAATACAACTAACAGCTATATAAATGCTGAACAACGTTTGGTGGCGGTTATAGGGTTAGATGACGTAATTGTTGTCGAAACGAAAGATGCTGTAATGGTCGCACACAAAGATGATGCACAAAGTATTAAAAATGTTGTTAATAAGCTGAAAGCTGAGAAGCGGCCCGAATACCAGTTTCATAGAGAAGTTTATCGGCCGTGGGGGAGTTATGATTCGATAGATAGCGGTTCGCGTTTCCAAGTGAAACGTATAACAGTAAAGCCGGGTGAAAAACTATCTGTTCAAATGCATCATCATCGCGCTGAACACTGGATTGTCGTATCGGGCACGGCAAATGTTACCATTGACGATAAGACAACACTGGTTGCGGAAAACGAATCGGTATACATCCCTATTGGCTCAGTTCATGCATTAGAAAACCCTGGGAAGATTCCTCTGGAACTTATCGAAGTACAGTCCGGGGCGTATTTAGGGGAAGATGATATCGTTCGTTTTTCAGATAGGTATGGGAGAGTCGCTAAGTAATTCTATCTTTCCCGTGCGTTAGAATACTTCTAAGTCTATTTAGAAGGGAATTTTCTGATAATGTACTTTTAGGCCAAATTTAAGGTTTAAGGTAATAATATTTTATCACTTTGCTTTCGAATTATGGAAGTGTATAAGCGGGTACGGAAATGTCAGAAACAACCAGTGTTGAACCAATATTCATAGTAGGAGTGCCCAGGTCGGGCACTACACTTTTAACATCTTATTTAGTGTCACACCAAGACATTATGTCTGGTCCAGAAACCCAGTTCTTTAATAAAATTGGAGAAGACGCAGGCGCGCTTGGAGCGGCGCTAGAAGAAGATAATTGGCCTGAATTGGCTTATGACTTGATGAGCAGTAGCCTCAAATTGTCAAATGTGAATGTTTTAGATCTATATCAGAAAAGTAGAGAAGATATTTTATCTTTCTTATCTTCCCGAAAGCCTAGTTTAGGTGCCATGCTTGAGTCAATTGTGTTGCCAGCCAGTGACAATTCCTCATCAAAACGCTGGTTAGAAAAAACCCCAAATCATATTAACCATTTAGATGATATCAAAACCCAATATCCATCCGCAAAAATTATTTTAATTCATCGAGATCCCCGAGACAGTGCAGCATCTATAGCTAAGTTACCTTGGGCGCCTAAATCGACAATCGCAAACGCACTTCTCGTAGAAAGTTGGCTATCCAATACCTACAGTGGGTTTAAGAATGAAAAAAATTGCCATATTGTTTCATATGAGCGTTTGATTCTAAATACAGAAATAGAATTAAAGAAAGTGTTTAGTTTCCTTGGTGAAAAATATTCACCTAGTATTCTAGAAAGGAAAAGTGCGGGGGATGTTACTACTGAAGCAGAGCCTTGGAAAAAAGATGTTCATCAAGCTATCGATACAAAACACTTGGCATTATGGAAGAAACGTGTACCACCGCCTGTATTAACCCAAATTGAGTCTATTATGTCAGCGTGTTTAAGTTTTTATTCCTATAAGCAGCCTGTTAATAACCTTACTCAAAAGGCCCAGCTGATACGTGTCAGGAAACAAGATTTCGTAGGTTTAGATGACTTTGCCGCAGTGATTAATAAGCATAAAATTTGTCTTTCCAATGAACAAGTAAATGTATCTTTATTCTATGTAGAACGAGGATATAAATTGGCTATTATTCGTAAAGCCCTTAAATTAAAACTCTTTAAGAAAAAGAAAATTATTTTTGTGGGACAGAAATTAGCCTTCTCAAAGCTTCTGGGTGATTATTTGAAATAGGAAGCCCAGAAAACATTCCCCCTTAACGCTGCTCTAGGGGGATGATTACTAGTGAAAGTTGATCAGTCGAACCATAGATTTTTCGTCCCCATCAGCACGAGAAGCTTTTTGTATAAGTTTAATGTTTTTAAATGTAGCCTCATCTCTATTTTTCCATTTATCAACAGCATCATTATCTAGGGTTAGAACAAGGAATTTTGCTGAACCTGTAATGTGCTCACCTATAGGGAAAACGATTTTAGAGCTAGAATCATCAAGGTATTTAACCGCATCAATTCCCCAAGGTTGGTCGCCGCCGAACTGGGCTAACCGTGATTTCGTAACTGAATTATCTGTTTCAAAACCAATGCCAACGATTTCAGGGCTCCCTTTCATATCTAACTCAAACTCAAGTACAGTATCTGAAGTTATCTCTAAATTCACTTCAAACTTGGTCCAATTATTCCCTGTTAGAACCACAGTGTTATCATCTTCAATGGTAGTAGCACCATATTTAAGTTGATTGCTAAATGCGCTGTGCTCATGTTCATAAGCATTTAAAATCCAGTACGTTTCTGAATCGAGTGTAGGGCTATTTGGTGATAGGAAGTTTCCTTCCTCACCAAGTATTGAAATGTTTGGTATAATGAATTCTGATGATATAGCCAGTAACTTGTCATCGCTAGCTTTAAGCTCTTCTATATAAGAAAGGTCATCGGAGTAGGGGTGCTCAGTAACATTATCCAAGTTGAATTCATATCTGGCATCCATTGTATTTCTGTTGTAGCAAATATCATTAGTACTAGAACTACCAATATATTTTTCTTTGTCGAATATACAGTAACCTACCGAATAGCCAGTTTTCTGTGTTAAGAAAGCATTGTTTTGGGTGGTTACCCAAAATGTTGTATCACCATTTACTCCTGAAGCCGCAATACCATTTCGTTCAACATCAATAAAGTTTTCGTATACATAGGTTCTGCCTGCTGGCTTAGCGATTAAGCCTCCAGCCTTAATCGCTGTCCATTCTTTACCTGTCTCGTCCCCTAAATCATAAATGTGGTTATGAAAAATATAGCTTGGGCCTAGCGTGTTAGGGGCAATACTAATTCCGGCATAGCCTTGAGTCATCTCATTGTCGTAAACAAGAACGTTCTGCTGACCACCGTCTATCTCAATTAGGTCATCATTAGCATATGCTAAGTAGTTGCCGTAAATAGCAGAATCCCGAACAAATCCGCCTGTGCGTTCGAAGTTTTTTCTACCTTCAATTACGTCGTTAAATCTATGCTCTTGTGTGCCATAAAAACGATTATTACGAACAATCATTTGCCCACGATATTGCTCTTCGGGATGATATGCCCAAACCTGTAACGCATTAGGGCCTTTGGGGTGGCCGTACACCCAGCTATTAGCGCCTAAATTAGGTCTATGAACTTCGCATTCCTCAATAACTGCAACGCCACTTCTTTCCAAATAAATACCTGAGTCATAATTTATTGGGGAATTATTCGTAGTGCTGGAATACGCTATGTTGTTTCGCATGTCTACAGCTACACGGCCATATTCAGCTACATCACACCCTTTTATCCAAATGTGGTGTGTTTTTTTAGCGAAAATACCGTATCTCTGCCCGCCTCGAATAGTCAGGTTTTCTAACATTATGTATGCTTGCGAACCAATATTTACGGCAGAAAGCACTTGATCATCTGCTTGTATTACTTGCCCATCACCAATGATTTTGGCGTAACCGTCTTTACTACCTTCAATGTTTAGCGCTTCTAAATCTAATTGCCCACCGCTATATATTTCAGAAAGGTAATAGATTTTGTTAGGGTCTATCGGTGGGGTATTGGGTTGAGTTTTTTGCTGGAATGAGTACTCTTCAGCATTGCCCTTTGAATCAGAAATAGTGACATGAATGTCATAAACGGCATCAGCTTCTAGGTAAACAATACTACCGGCAAATGCGCCGTAAATAGGCTCCCAAGTTAGGTCTAAACCTTTTTCCCATTCAGTATCGCTGGCAAGTTTAAATTGCACACTGGTGGTACTGTATTCATTTTGGCCATAAAATACTAAACCAATAGAATTTATTAACGGCGTAACGCTATCTGAAAATCCAGAGGCCGACGCTAGGAATACTACTGAGGGATCTAAACCTGCGGTAATTGCCGCCTCATAAATCTGATTATTGTTTAGGTTAGAATGCTTTGACATCAAATTCATCCACTTCGCTGTATCGATAGGAAACAGCGCAAAAAGCGCTGTAGCTTCATCTATCGACAAGTTAGTCATATCAGGCATAGGGGGCGACTTTTTCTGAGGTAATCCTAACTCTAAAACACCTGAAAGGTATAAGGTTTCAATCTCATTTGTGTATACCTTAACCCTTTTTTTTACGTTTGAAGAGCCTTTGTAAGCTTTAAGCTTGGCTTGTATAGACGCAGGAGCTTTCACATTGTCTGATAGATAAAGCTGAAGTACTGAGCCGGGTTGATTAGCTTGGCTGTAGTCACCCTTTTTAAGTGCTGGGCTTGCACATGAAAACAGAAAGAGAGTAAAAATAGCTAGAAGAATAAGTTTAGTGTTTATATTGATGAAGAAAAAACGATTCATAGTGAAACCCTGTAGAAGAGCGAGTAAATGCAATGCATTTTTGGTACATATGTGAAGGGTAGTTGTATTGTATACTCACAGCAAGCTAGCTTGGTTTTATTTACACAAATAGTTCTAACTCTTGTGGATATGTCTAGCTTGTTAAGTTTTTGTTATTTTTCAATTTTCTATGGTTTCATTTTAATAGAAACACTTTAATTGATATTAGACTAGTGTATTCTACTCACATATTTCTACGCTTCTAAAGGGCAGGGCGTGATTGGATGAAAGTATATATGGAAGTGATATGAAGAAAAAAGTAGCGGTAATTCATCCGGAAGCTGGCTTCTCATCAAGTGGGGGCTCTCAACTTAGCGCTTACGAAATGGCCGAGCACTTAGCTACATTTTTTGATGTTCGTTTAATTAGTTCTTCAAAATGCAGCGAGCACAGCGTTGTTATACCCTGCATCCCGCGAGGAAAAGTTAAAAAGCTTCAACGTAATAAAACAATGGATTGGCTGTTAACTCGCTTTGTATCTAACCCCTCACTACTTATAGAGTCGATTACTAGTTTCCTTACATATACACCCTATTTACTGTTTAAACGCGCAGATGTTATTTATCCGAACAATGATTATGGTGGCCTAGCAGTAGCAGCCGTAGTTCGTAAGCTTTTTAAAACGCCTATTTTGTATACTGAACGTGCTGGTATGGTGTCTAACGGAAAGGTATTAAGAAGAAACCTTAAATTTAAACCCGATTGTTTAGTAGTTTTTAATGAAGACACTAAAAAATACGTAAAGCAGATAGCGCCAAACCAGCGTGTTGAGATTATACCTAACGGGGTAAACCTTTCACTATTTAGTCCAGAGGGCGAGCGATTTAATCACGGGCTTTCTGGAAAGGTAGTATTAACTGTTGGTGCTTTAAATAAACAAAACCACAAAAGAATACATTTAGCGATTGAAGCGGTAAGCAAGTTAAATGATGTTGCCCTGCTTATTTGTGGTGATGGACCGGATGTCGCTTACTTTACGTCGTTATGTGAGGTTAAGCTCGGAGCAAGCCGCTATAAGATAGTTAAAGTAGACTTTGCGGATATTCCTAACGTATATCGCGCGGTTGATGCATTTACTTTACCTTCTGAAGATGAGCCTTTCGGGCGCGTTTATTTAGAAGCGATGGCAAGTGGTTTGCCTGTTGTTGCTACCGATGATGCTATGAGAAGAACTTTGGTTGGTAAAGCCGGTAATGTATGTGACGTTACTAATATTGAACAATATGCTGCGGCTTTAGCGGCCACGCTTTCTACAGATTGGGATAACAAACCAATCGAACAAGCGGCAGACTATAGTTGGGAAAGTGTTGCTGAACAGTACGCGAAAGTAATAAATAGTTTGTAGTTAGTGAAAAATTTGGGATGCGGGGTTGAGAATATTAACCCCAACCCCATCAGCTGAATTAGCGTAAAACGTATTGTCTATTTTCCAAACTTTTTGCGTAATCTATCTTTCCCTAAAATAACTTTAGTTGTTGCGGTTAAGCCCGCTTCTTGAACAGAGAGCGCTATCCAACGAAATTTATTTTTCTTTTTGCCAATTTGGCTAAGTATCTGGTTAGCGACTCTATCGTTGTAAGCTTCTTTTCCAAGCAATGCTTTATGCTTTTTAAACGCTTTCAGTCGGGGGAATACTTTTTCAAGGGGCATATTAGCTACTTCGGTTGAAATACTATTGTGGCCTCTACGGTAAAAATAAATATCTTTAGCTATATTTCGAAACTCTGCATTTTCTAAAGTTATTCGAACAAAGAAATCCCAATCTTGACTATTCTTCAATTCCTCATCGAACATCAGCTTTTTGGCTAGGGTAGTGTTACAAGTTACCCCGCTCATGCCGCAAAATTTATTACCTTTCTTGATAACATCAGTGGTAATAACTTGAGTGGGATTAATATGAATTTTTTCAGGTGTTTCTAAAAAACGATAGCCACAAGTAACAGCATCTGCGCCATCATCATGAACCTTGATATGCTGTTCTAAATAATTTTCATCCCAAACGTCATCGTCATCTAAAAAAGCGATGATATCTGAAGTGGATTTCGATATCCCTAAATTTCTGGCCGCATTAGCCCCCGATGCTACAGGAACCTTCACATATTCAAACTGTTCACGGGGAAAAAGATTTAATACTTCTTCGTAACTTACCGATGAACCATCGTCTATAACGAATACTTCTTTGGGTAAAACAGTTTGTTTTAGTACGGCTGCTAACGACTCTTTCAGGTAGTCGGGCCTATTGTGGGTGGTAATAATAACAGTAACCGTTTTAGGCATGTATTGATCCATTTATTTCAGTACTAGGGGCGTTCCATTCATTGTATTTATAGTGGCATATTTAGTATACCTTTGGCTAATGCTTTTGACGTACGGATGCCTGTACAGATCACATTCTATCAATCGCCTCTGCAAGCTTAGGCTTTAAAACTAATGCGTACGATTTGGTTAAGTGGTGTTTATCTTTGAATTTAACTAACCCGTTTGCCAGAACGGTATTACATTCTCCATCAGGGCAGAATTGCCGTGAAAAATCTAACACCCCATCTAAATGCTTCGATAAAACGGGTAATACCTTGTCATCATTGTAGAAGGCTGAGCGTGAAATTGAGCAGTCTTTCGGTTTGCTAATTTCAAGGCATAGAGGCGGATCGAATTTAAACCAAGGGTTATCGCGAATTCCGACAATGTTTGTGTTAGGTAGAGCTCTATTTAAATACAGCCAACTCTCTAAATACCCCGTTGGTATACGTTCGCCTGTTGGGCCGTTCCTAGTAACCGTAGTCATAATTACATCTGGCTTAAATTCACTAAGCCGCGTTTCTAGATTTTTATTCCAAGCAAGGCAGCTTTTGGAAGGATGGTAAAATTGATCACTTGACCGCGTTAAGCTGCAGCCACTTTTAACTATCAAATGAACCTTGAACCCTTGCTCTACAGCAATTTCTCTTAGAGGGGATAGCCACTGCGCCGCATGTGAACCTCCAACTAAAGCTATAGCAAAGTCACTATCTTTATTACCGTATTCACATTCCACAATGCTAGCGTTTTGCATGTTCTGTTCACAGTCATTGAAATAGCTTGCCCTCATATCTTGTTTAATAACAGTACCGTGCGGGAAAAGTTCTTGGCTAGATAGTGGTTGAACTATCTTTTCAGAGTAAAAAGCGTTTAAGGCTTTTAGTGATGGAGTTTCATAAAACTTGAACAGTAAAAATAGACAAACAAGAAGGATGCTTGAAACCGTCATACTTGTGAATGAATACAGGTAAGTTTTTCTATCGCTATGTACTAAAATATTACTCCTTCTAAGTGGTACCTCTATGTATTTAGTACAAACGAAAGCCAAAATGGCGCTTGAAAGAATTACAGATATACCAAGAAGATGATGATTCAAATCGATATTTAAATATTGAAATACCAATAGATAAATAGGCCAATGCCATAGATAGAACGCAAAGCTGTAATCACCTAAAGCTGCCAACATTCGCCATTTTAAAATTGAATAATACAGCGATTTACTGGTTATGATGATAATCGATGCAGAAAGTACGGGAATTAAAGCAATAGCCCCTGGCAACGCGTAGTTTTTACCCCAATAAAAACCGAAACTTATAACTGTAAGCACCGCAGCAGCGTTCAAACCGGTAGCATTAGGTTTACTTATTTTTATATTTCCACCTAAGTGATAAAGCAATAAGCCAGCAATAAACTCCCAAGCTCTAATAAACGTATTGAAGTAGGCCTCGGTCGGGGCTGAATAAGTGAGATAAAGTGAAAAGGTAAAAGAGCATGCGAAGATAGCTAACAAGACTTTAATAGTAAAGTTTTCAATGCTAAGCGAAGATTCTAATTTCTTAGCAAATAAATATACGACGGGAATACAGAGGTAAAGCTGGAATTGAACAGACAACGCCCAAAACTGTTGAAAAAGGCTTTTGCTTTCACCTTGGCGAAGATAGTCAGAACCGCTAGCAGCGAGATACCAGTTTTCAACAAAGAAGAAGGTTGAAAAGGCATTTTTAATTTCCATTTTGTAGCTAACAAATGGAATGGCGATTGATATAATTATACAGGTGCAACAAAAGACAATTAGCGCAGACGGTAATATTCGACGAAGTGTTTTACTGTAGTAAGACGATACTTCTCTCCAACTTAATACTTCATATTTATTTAAAGAGTGGGCAATAAAGTACGCGGAAACAACGAAGAAAATATCTACACCACCTGAAACACTATTGAACCAGATGTGATAGACAGCCACTAGCAGCGCAGCTAGTGTTCGAAGACCTTGAATTTCCGGAATGAAGGATTTGCTCATAAGTTTGCTTCCATGCAACAAAAAACCTGTATCGCAGGTAGATGTTGGTAGCTAAACAATTATGTACGTTTTAACCTTCAGGCAGTTCATAACTTTACATATGAAACATATAAAAAATATTAAGACGATTCATACTTTGATAGAAAAAATAGTATGGGGAGGTACAGCATGTGACTTTGGTCATAAAGCGTTTATTAAGTCACATGCTAATTTGGCGGTTTTTATCAATGGGGTTTGTTAATATTGCAATATATTCAATGGCTTGAGAGAGTTTCTACTTTGCTCCCTTTAAAATCAGGTATCCGTAATCAAATTGGATTGGCATACCCTTTTGTACCGTAATGCTGTGTTGTTAGACACGGCACATGGTATATTTTCGCTTGCTAATGTTGCGCTAAATTTATTATCCACTTTAGCTATTTCATTATAATTACGGGTGTTCAAGGCGTTTTTCTTTCGCGTTTAGTTACGCAAATATCGTTGTGAGCGATTGCGAGTACTCGATAAGCGACTCCAATGTTCATTGCTTAAACACTAAATATAGGAGCTGATACAGGCTCGGTGCTTTTTAACTGTCAACGCTGAACGATACATTAGTTCTAGGTTTCTTTAGTATGTCTATAGGCCCTTTATCTGAAATAACTTTGGCGGGAATCCTCCTAGGGTTAGATTGTCGCCGCATGACTTGTTAACTACTGCATTTGCTCCAATAGCAACATTATTTCCAATTGTTATATCTCCATAAATTTTTGCGCCAGGCCCAATATAACAGTCGTTACCAATAACGGGTGGGGTTGCTTTCTTAGACAGCCCACCTCCGATATTAATACACACGTGAATGCGGCAATTGGCTCCAATTTTACATCTACCATTAACTACAATAGTACCTGCATGTGCAATAGATAAGCCTGGGCCGAAAACATTTACGGGTATTGAAAAACCTAATTGACGCCCAAGTTTTCTAACTCTTAATTGTAGAAATAAGGCGTAAGCTTTCATAATAAAGTTCGTTGATGTGTTTTTTCTATACTCTAGTTTTCGCAACACTTTTTGAAAATGCCAGATATCGTGGGTTAGTCTTTTTTAGGCCGGGTGTGACACCCAAAGCCAAACGATCCTGTTCCAATTAATGTAGATAATCTCTCTTTGACTTTAGCATTGTTAACGTTCCCTGTGTTTAGGCTTCGTGATTGTTTTACGACAGCTTTGTAATTATTATGAAGATTATAAACTAGTTCTTTTCAGTCTATTCACCTTTAATTCCTTGATTTTCGGGAATGGTTTATTTAACAAAACTACCTTGCTTAGAATTTCAGGTGAGCTAGTTATAGCGGATGCTCTTTTAAAACCAGAGTTATTCGGGGAACATCATCGTTACTAATTTTTCAGCGCCTAGAACTGACGGATGGTCATCATCAAAATACAGAGGTACATTATCCTTTATTGCGAAACAAGAAATCGAATCGCACAATGCCTCTTGAGGCTTTATTAGCTTCACGTTTGAAGGATAATTAGCGTTATCGAAGTGTTTAATAATGTACTCATTTCTTGTTTCATACCAATCTCTAGTCGTCCCTACAATATTTTGAAATGGTAAGTTATTGCGGTAGTTTTCCCCAATAAGTTTGTTTATATCTATTGGTAGTTCTGGAACCGGATAAAACACATACACATTGCTTTTGCTCGCAGCCAGAGCCAGTATCACTGTATCGATGTTATTAGTTTTTCTTTTTGTATCTGCCGTTATTTCGCCGTTACTTTTTTCAGGGTAAGCCAGTGCTGAGCCGCCAACTAATTGGCTAGAGTACCGGTGTATAAAAACAACGTTCTGAATTTTAGTGTCATTTAATATGTAGTTAACGGTTTCGTTATACCATCTGGCGCAGGGGCTAAAACTGTCGGTTTCAGAGTACGAAGGAACACAACCTGAAAAACTAAAGTGTTTAAGTCCAATATTATCTTTCTTCAGTTTAGTCGCTAATGCATAGGCAATCTCTATAGAATGACTGTCGGCTAAGGTTGCCCATTGAACGTTATCTTCATGAAAATACGCACATGCGCTTTCAGGGGAAGCATATTGATGTAAGTGGCATTTATCTCTATAAGGACTGGGTTTAGCATTTTCAGTTACATAGCGGTAATCTTTAGGTGCTAAATTTATAAACCCTTCTTTGAAATAGATAAATGAACCTGATAACCCTAACACCATCGCCATCCAAATAGGCTTGGCCTTGAGATATGAAAGAGTAGTGGGGAATGTTCTAGTGAAGTTTACTTTTTCAACATATCTGTGGCTCAAAAAGCCTAAAAACACAGACAACCCAAGCAAAATAAAGGTAAAGCTTTCAGGTAACGAAAAATAATAAATCGCCACTACTAATGGCCAGTGCCACAAGTATATTGAATACGACCACGCTCCGAGTTTCTGTGAAACAATATTGCTAGTAACTATGCTATTTCCACGTTGTGATAACAATACAAGGTACGTACCCATTACTGGTACTAGCGCATAAAAGCCCGGCCAAGGCGTTTTTTCAGTAAAGAATACGTAGGCGTAAATGACTAAAGCAATACCTAGAATCTCAATTAGTCGACTTTGTGTTTTACTCAATGTTACCGGATATAAAAATGCCAGCCCACCTAGCATCATTTCCCACGCCCTAGTATGTAAAAGAAAATAGGAAGTGCGTGGTGAGCTATAGGTAACGAAAATACATGTGATAAAGCCTATCAACGTAAGCAGCAACAGACTTCTTCTAATGTTCGCTAAGCTTATGAATTTACTTAAAATTAATAGCAAGGCTGGGTAGATGATGTAAAATTGCCACTCAACGGACAAAGACCAAGTGTGTAACAACCATTTTTCGTGAGACGAGACATCAAAGTAACCGGACTCTTTCCAATACAAGATATTCGAAATAAAGCCAATGCTACCTGTCACATGCTTGGCGAGCTTTTCATACTCGTAGGGTAATAAGACCAACCATCCACAAAGAAGCAGTACAAAACAAAGCAGTGCTAAAGCGGGTATTATTCGGTTGGCGCGGGCTATATAAAATTGCAGGAGCGAGAACTTATTATTTTCTAATCCTTTGAAAATGATACCAGTCATTAAAAAGCCAGATATCACAAAGAAAACGTCTACGCCTGCGAAGCCGCCGGGCATCCAAGACGCGTTAAAGTGAAATAGTACTACGGCAACTACTGCAACTGCTCTTAAGCCATTTATATCTTTTCTAAAATTCAAGTTCTTACCTACACCGTTAAATAATATTCCGCGCTTCTATTAAATTAAGCTAATCATTAATCCTAACATGAAGACCAGCGTCTTTGACTCATGTACTTGAATAAATGTGAAATTGAAATGCATAAAAGCTCCTTTTTACGCGATGTGAGTTAAGGCTTGGGTAGGAATTAGCACTGCTTAACGATACTGCGTTTTAATAATAAGCCTTGTATGAAATTTGTTCTATGGTTTATTTACCCAATCTAAAAACTACCTAAAGTCTTGTTTGCCACCTAAGTAACACCGCATTCGGCAACTTTTATTCTAGCTTGGTACAAAAATCTGCCAATATCAGCCATATAGGGTAGCGGTTATGTCTATCAGTCGTGTAAACTGTCGCCTTTATTCAGGCAAGCCACACTTTAACGCACTATATTTAGCCTATTGCAGGGCAATGCATAGCGCATCGTGGTTATCCAGTCATCATGTCAATTGAGGAAAACATGGAGCTTGACGCTATTATCAATCAGGCAAAAGAACTGATTGACGCTGCACAAGATGCAGCCACATTAGACCAAGTTAGGGTCGAATTCATGGGTAAGAAAGGTAAACTTACCGACTTACTTAAAGGGCTTGGTAAGCTTTCTAACGAAGAGCGCCCAGCGGCTGGTCAAAAAATTAACGTGGCCAAACAGCAAATTCAGCAAGCTATTTCAGCAAAAGGTGAAGCCTTACGCAGTGAAGAGCTAAACAAGAAGCTTGCTGAAGAAGCCATTGATGTTACGTTACCTGGCCGTACTGAAGCGCCGGGCAACTTGCATCCAGTTAGCCGTACCATTGCGCGTATTGAATCGTTCTTCGGTGAGCTGGGTTTTGCGGTTAAAACCGGCCCTGAAATTGAAGACGGTTTTCATAACTTCGATGCCTTGAATATTCCGGCTAATCACCCCGCGCGTGCCGATCACGACACTTTCTACTTTAATCCAGACATGATGCTGCGTACCCAAACATCGGGTGTTCAAATTCGTACTATGGAAGCTGAACAGCCGCCGCTACGTATTATTTCACCTGGGCGTGTTTATCGTAACGATTACGATCAAACCCATACGCCTATGTTCCATCAGGTAGAAGGCTTGATGGTAGACAAAAACGTTAGCTTTACCGACCTTAAAGGTATATTGCACGACTTCTTGCATCACTTCTTTGAAGAGTCGCTTGAAGTGCGTTTTCGTCCGTCTTACTTCCCGTTTACCGAACCGTCTGCCGAAGTAGATGTGATGGGTAAAAACGGCCAGTGGTTAGAAGTATTAGGTTGCGGAATGGTACACCCAAATGTACTTAAAGCCGTAAATATCGACCCTGAAGAATACACTGGCTTTGCCTTTGGTATGGGCGTAGAGCGTTTAACCATGTTGCGCTATGGCGTGAATGATTTGCGTTCGTTTTTTGAAAACGATCTTCGTTTCCTTAAACAGTTCAACTAAGGCAGAGAGTAAGCATGAAATTCAGTGAAAAGTGGTTAAGAGAATGGGTTAACCCTGCTTTGTCGGCTAACGAACTGTCTGAACAGTTAAGCATGGCTGGCCTTGAAGTTGATGGTGTTGAACCTGTTGCAGGCGAGTTTAGCGGCGTATTAGTAGGGGAGGTGGTTGAATGTGGCCAGCACCCGAATGCCGATAAATTACGTGTTACTAAAGTAAACGTTGGTGACGGTGAGCTTCGCGACATTGTATGCGGTGCCCCGAATTGTCGTGAAGGCATTAAAGTAGCCGTTGCTGTAGTAGGCGCGGTACTGCCTGGTAACTTTAAAATTAAAAAAGCAAAACTACGCGGCGAACCTTCTATGGGTATGTTGTGTAGTTTTTCTGAGCTAGGCATTAGTGACGATCACGATGGCATTATTGAATTGCCAGCCGATGCCCCAGTAGGCACCAATATTCGTGAATACCTAGACCTAGACGATACTTCTATTGAAGTAGACTTAACGCCTAACCGAGCAGACTGCTTGGGTATTCGTGGTATTGCCCGCGAAGTAGGCGTGTTGAACAACCTAGATGTATGCGAGCCGGCTATTAGCCCTGTTGCGGCCACTATTGACGATAGCATTGCTATTAAATTAAGTGCGCCAGAAGCGTGCCCACGTTATGTAGGCCGTGTGCTTCGTAACGTTAACGTAGCAGCCGCTACGCCGCTATGGTTAAGCGAAAAGCTTCGCCGCTGTGGTATTCGTAGTATCGACCCTATTGTAGATGTCACCAACTTTATCTTGTTAGAGCTTGGCCAACCTATGCACGCGTTCAACCTTGCTGCTATTGAAGGCAGTGTAAACGTGCGTATGGCGAATAAGGGGGAAACCCTTACGTTGCTAGATGAAACCGAAGCTAAGCTTAACGACGACACCTTGGTTATTGCCGACGACAACAAAGCGTTAGCCATGGCGGGTATTTTTGGTGGTTTACATTCAGGTGTAAATTCAGACACCAAAGATATTTTGCTTGAAAGTGCGTTTTTCAGCCGTGATGCCATTATGGGCCGTGCACGTCAGTATGGTTTACATACCGATGCGTCGCACCGTTATGAGCGTGGCGTAGACTCACAACTTCAACGTAACGCTATGGAGCGTGCTACTGCCCTTATCTTACAGATATGTGGTGGTGAAGCAGGGCCGGTTATTGAAGCCTGTGAAGAAGACAAATTGCCTAAACAGGCTAGTGTTTTATTACGACGTGATCGTTTAGCCCGCGTGTTGGGTATAACCATTGATGATGCTCAAGTGCTTGAAATACTTGAACGTCTTGGCTTAAACGTTGTCCAAACGAACGAAGGTTGGGAAGCGAAGGCGCCAAGCTATCGTTTCGACATTGCTATTGAAGAAGACTTAATAGAAGAAGTAGCGCGTGTGTACGGCTATAACAACATTCCACATGTTGCGCCAACCGCTGCGTTGTCTATGTTGCCTTCACAAGAAGCGGTGTTGCCGATTAACACCATGAAATCGTTATTATTAAGCCGTGGCTATAATGAAGCGATTACCTATTCGTTTGTTGACCCTAAAATTCAAAGTGCACTATTTCCTGATGCGAAAAGCATGGTATTGCCGCATCCTATTTCATCAGACATGTCTGTGATGCGTGTTAGCTTGTGGCCTGGGTTACTAGGTGCAACGGCTTACAACCAAAAGCGTCAACAGGGCAGAGTACGTTTGTTTGAAACTGGATTACGCTTTATTCCTCAACAAGATACGCCTAATGGTGTATTGCAACAGCAGGTTATTGGTGGTGTAGTAGCAGGGCGTCGTAACGAAGAACACTGGGATTTAGGCGACAGCCCAGTAGATTTCTTCGATGCAAAAGCAGATGTAGAGGCATTACTGGCATTAACGGGTAAAACCGGTGAGTTTAGTTTTGTAAGTGCCCAGCATAGTGCGTTGCATCCGGGTATGACTGCAAAAATTTTGCTTAATGATGAAGAAGTTGGCTATATTGGTGCTATACACCCGCAGTTTACAAAGTTGTTGGGTGTTAACGGTCGGGTATTTGTGTTCGAGCTTGAAGTAGAAGCTGTTGTCGCACGTAAATTACCGTCTGCCGCGCCTGTATCGCGCTTCCCATCGAACCGCCGTGATATTGCTATTACGGTGAAAGATGAAGTGAGTGTAGGAAATATTCTTTCTTACATAGAAGAAATTGGCGTAAATCAACTAGTTGGCTTAAACTTGTTTGACGTGTACAAAGGCAAGGGAATTGAACCTGGTTACAAGAGCCTTGCTTTGTCACTTCACTTACAAGATCCGGAAAAAACCTTGGAAGAAGCTGAAATTCAGCAGGCTGTAGATACTGTGGTTAAAGGTCTGGAATCTGAGTTTGAGGCCGCGTTAAGAGAGTAAACTATGGCATTGACCAAAGCCGAGATGGCTGAACACCTATTCGAAAAGTTGGGCATTAACAAGCGTGATGCTAAAGATCTGGTAGAGCTTTTTTTCGAAGAGATAAAAGGCGCTTTAGAAGCTGGTGAGCAAGTAAAACTGTCAGGTTTTGGCAATTTCGACTTGCGTGATAAAAACGAACGTCCGGGCCGGAACCCTAAAACCGGTGAAGACATTCCTATTAAAGCGCGCCGGGTGGTAACGTTCCGCCCGGGTCAGAAATTGAAGAGTCGCGTAGAAAACTCTTCGCCTATCGACCAGTAATCTACTGGTCGTTACAATACTGATAAAAGAGCGGGGTAACTCGCTCTTTTTTGTATTGCCTATTCAAAACCAGTAACCTTGTTGCTGCGTTTCATTTCATTTTGTCTGGAGGAAAGTGTGGTTAAAGCGCTTCTCATTATTGTTGCTGTTTTCACGTGTATTGTTTTTGCTGTTGCGGGTTGGTTTGTTTATTTGGCAGAAGATACTAATCAGCGCGATCAAGCGTCGGCACAAGTTCCTGTTATCACTTTAATGGAAATTCTGCACGCCAGTGATTTACAAGCTGGGGTAAAAGAAGCGGTTAAAAATGGCGATAAAGACGCCATTAATCAGTGGATGGAACAAGCGCAAGTAGTGGCTGAAGCAGGCCATCTAGCGCAAACCCAAATAGAATATTTAGATTCGCAGCAAGCCTACGATTATGTGGTGTTTAACGCCAAGCGCCAGCTATTTAATGAAGCCTTTGAGGCCCGTTATTATGCGCTTGAAGATATGGGTAACTTAAAAGATGAATATCCAGAGGCGTACGACTTGTTCGAACGTACTGAAGCTTTGCTTGAAAAACGCGATGCGATTATTGTTCAAATGGCACAAGCCTTATCGGGCACTAACCCACCAAGTGACGCGGCATTAAACGAAGCAAAACAGCGCTGGCTGGCACGTGCCGAAGGTGATTCGCTATCGCTAAGCATAGATGAGCCCCAGTAATCGTCTGACTCTGTTAGCCAGCAGCAATATCAGCGGTTTTGCCTTGCGTTAAGTTAATGATGCATTGCGGGGGGATTTCTAGCTCTAAACCCCGCTTACCTGCACTCACGTAAATAATGTCGTGTTCTAATGCACTCTCATGTAACACGGTTGCTAGGCGCTTTTTCTGCCCTAAAGGGCTCACTCCACCTAATAAATAGCCAGTGCTGGCGGTTACCGTGTCGTTTGGCGCCATGGTGATTTTCTTCACGCTTAGTACTTTGGCAAGCTTCTTTTCGCTTAACTTCGTGTTTACGGGTACTAAAGCAACGGCTAATTTGTTGGCTTCATCGCACACGACCAGCGTTTTAAATACTGTATTTGGGTTAAGGCTTAGTTTGTCGGCTGCTTCCAAGCCATAAGACGGCGCATTGCTGTCGTGCTCATACTTTAAAATAGTATGCGCAATGTGCTTTTTTCTTAATAAGGTAATAGCAGGTGTCATTACGTTATCCTTCGTCCTTCGGATACCACTGGCGCAAATGAATTGGCTTGCCAGGAAGCAATGGGGTAGCGGCTTGTGTGGCGTAGTCGCTAAAGCCTGCTTTAAAAAAGGGTGATAGAGGGTGACCAGACTGCGCCCCAGGCAAGGTTAGAATGGCATCATCTAAATGCCCTGGGCTAACAAAAAAGCGTTCTGACGCGCCGAACGTTGATGATTGAACCGCGGGCATATAGGTATCACCAAAGCCTTCAACGGTATCCATATTAAGCTTATGCCCTACGAAAGGAATTTGTGCGGCAAACGGATGCTTTACCGTAAGCGCGTTAACACGGCCCCAGCGTAAGTCTTCCATATTGGCTTCAATAGGGGAGTGCTCATCTAATAGTGCATGCTTGGCGCGGCGATAGGCATCAACAAGCAAATCATCAAACGATTCAGTACCTTCAGGCAGCCAGCTATCGGGCTGGGTGTGTATTAATTGCCATGTTGCTGGTTCTATACCGCGAAGTAGCGAGCGGCTTTGTACGCCTTGGTTGTCGATGCTAGACAGTATTTTACCAAACAGTTGGCTTACCACTTCTTTGCGAAAATGTTTTACTAGGGTGTAACCCACAGAGTCTTCGCACGCGCATTCACCCCATTTTCGTAGGTAAGCAAGGTCGGCTTTAAATTCAATGTTGTCGTTCAGTAACAAGCCAGAAAGTAACTGCTGCCATGGAAGTAGAAATTGTGCGTGATTGTCTAATTGAATAGCGTAGAAGTCGTTTTCGTTAAAGGTATCTTTTTCAAATAAGCGATCTCTTATTTGCTGGCCTCTGGCACCAAGGGCATAACCACCATCGCCCAATCTTGCTACGTCATTGGCGGAAATTACCCGCGCATTGGCTGTCCATATTCTGTCGCTGCTTGGGTTTTTCACTACCGGAAGGTTGGTGGTGCGTGAGGGCGCTATTGGCGCAACGGTGCTTTCGTCAACGGCGGTAAACGAAGCTTGCTCTCTATGCATTACTGCGCCGCCGGGTAACCATGCTGTGCTGCCAGAATCATCTACTATCACCATATTTTGGGTAGGAATAGCAATATCTTTACCTACGGCAATAGCATCGTCTACGGTATTCGCCGTGCCCATTTCAACAATAGCAAGGTTTACCGCAAAAGGATGATGTGCCACCCAATTTAACGCGTAGCGCTTACCGTTAACGAGTTTTACCGGACCGTATTCGCTTATTTCTAGCGTGTAGGTATGCGACACCGCTTTACTTACTATTACCTCATCTACCATTTTTGTCGGGGTATCGTCGGCAAGTGCTATCCAATCTAGGTTGTCTAAGTTGGCATTCGTGAAGCCCCACGCTACTTTGTTGTTGGTGCCAACTATCACGCCGGGTAATCCAGGGAGTGATACGCCGGTTACCGACACACTTGTAGCGGATGTACTTTTAGCCAATAAATCAGAGCTTGGGTAGGTGTCGCCTACCGAGCTTCGGTGTGTGTCTTTGTAATTAAGCTGTGTGCGATACCAAATAATAGGTACACGTAAACCTAGGTGCATATCATTAGCCAGTAAACCACTGCCAGTTGCCGTAAGGTTTCCGGTAACCGCCCAATTGTTACTGCCTATATCTGGTAGCTCTTCAGCGTTGTAAGACTGTAGTGATACTTCTGAAATAGTAGGGGGGCCAGAATTATAATTGCTGCCACTAGGTTTAGGTGCTTGCTCAGATGGGCTACTTTTAGATGGGCTAGGCTCAGGTGAAGGCTCAAATGTAGGTTCAGACAAAACCGGCTCAGATATTATAGGATAAGGCGGTACGTCGGCGTGGTAAAGCGCCAATTCACTGCCATCCAATGCGGCTTGATAACGGCTGGGCTGGGTAATGAAATTGTATAGCGGCGTGCCGTAGGTTTCTTTTAAGGCCGTGCGGGCTAAATCAATTTCAATTTGGCTGCCTTGTAAATCTAAATACATGCTGTAGGCCACCAAGATACTGTCGGTAGGCTGCCAGGGTGATAGTGTTAACCCAGCTGCAATGTATTCAAAGGGGGGCACGGTATATTCGTCTAGCGCAGCATTTACCCCATGAGAGTAACTCACAAGCAATTGTTTTTGTGTAAGTGGCAGACTATCGAAAACGGCTGCAGCGCGTTCTGAGAACTGGTGAAAACGGGCATTTTTATCAATATCTAGCGCCACATCACCTACCCATTCTGCCAACCGACCCGACGCGCTTCTGCGTTGTAAATCCATTTGAAAGAAACGGTCTTGGCCGTGGGCAAAGCCTAGGGCATAAGCCGCATCGAATTTATCTTGCGCATTAATCACCGCGTGACCCATAGAGTCGCGGGCAAGTGTTGCGGGCGCGGTAATGCGAGACGTGGCGTGATTACCGTCTAATGTGGGTAAACTTAGGTGCAACGCCATGTAAACGCCACCCAGTGCTAAAACGACTAATGCAATTGCACCAAAAACCAACCACTTAATCCAATTTAACACGTGTATTACTCCATTTTTTTCTCTATCCTAACCACACTACCCACAAATTTGAAGTGATGTTTTATGACACGTTTGCGAGAAACACGATGGGCCCGTTAATGCTTGACTGTCAGGCAGAACGTTTATTGCCTGAAGAGAGAGAGAAACTAGCACATCCTGTGGTGGGCGGCGTCATACTATTTAGCCGTAATTATTACGATTGCCAGCAACTTACGCAGTTGGTAAAAGAAATTCGAGAAAGTGCCCAAAGGCCTTTGTTAATAGCGGTCGATCACGAAGGGGGCAGGGTACAACGCTTTCGTGAAGGTTTTACAAAGCTACCTGCTATGGGTAAGTTAACGGGGTTGGTACAGGCGCAAGCAGCAGGTAAAGATATCGACTGGGCAGATTTACTGGAAATAGAGCCGGAAGCAGAAGAGACAATAGTCAACGAAGCCACGCTAGAACTAGCTAAAGCCTGCGGCACAATTATGGCCCATGAGCTAAAGCAGATAGACATCGATTTTAGTTTTGCCCCTGTACTTGATATTAACGGTGTATCGAAAGTGATTGGCGACAGAGCCTTCGCTGAAACCGCAGAAAAGGTGATTCCCTTAGCCACAGCACTTATAGAAGGCTTACAGGTTGCCAATATGCCAGCTATTGGAAAACATTTTCCTGGGCATGGCAGTGTGGCCCCCGATTCTCATGTGGCGTTACCGGTAGACGAAAGACCGCTTGAAGAAATTAAACAAACTGATATGGTTGTTTTTGAAAGACTAATTTCTAAACAGTTGCTAGATGGCGTAATGCCAGCACACGTTATTTATTCACAAGTTGATAGCAAGCCAGCCGGTTTTTCCGAGCACTGGTTACAAAAAATATTAAAGCAAGACTTGGGGTTTAATGGCGCAGTGTTCTCTGACGATCTGTCTATGCACGGTGCCAGTGTTGCCGGAAATTATGTCGATCGTGCTATGGCTGCATTATCGGCAGGTTGCCATATGGTATTGGCATGTAATAACCCGAAAGGGGCAGAGTCTATTTTAGATGCTCTGCCGCATTCAAATGATACTTTCGAGGCTTTAACCTCACTTTACGGGCGCAAACCAGCTGTGCATGCCAGTGCAGCTTATGAAAACGCATTAAAGGTGTTGTCGCGCTATGGAACCGGTTAAACCGAAACTAATAATAATATCCTTGGTTAGCGCAGTTGCTCTGTATGGAGTGCTGTTGTTTGTAGGTCTGTCACATATTATGGCCATTAGTGCCGCCATTACTGTGCTGGTGGCCATGCTGTGGGTTACCGAGGCATTGCATATCGCGTTGCCCGCACTCATTCCTTTCTTCGCCTTTCCTATGGCGGGGGTTATTAGCTATCAAGAAGCTGCATCGGCGTTAGGTAATCACGTTATCTTGTTGCTGATGGGCGCGTTTATGCTGTCTAAGTCGCTAGAAAAATCGGGCGTACATCAACGTTTAGCGGTTTACCTTATTCGGTTAACTGGGGCTAACAGTGCCCGCAGGCTGGTATTTGGCTTTATGTTTACTTCGGCCATTTTAAGTATGTGGATTTCAAACACCGCCACCACGCTTATGTTACTGCCCATAGCGCTAGCCATTATTCATGCATCTAATTCGCCCAAACTGGGTGTAGCTGTGTTGCTGGGTATTGCTTACGCTGCCAGTGTGGGCGGTGTGGGTACGCCTATTGGTACACCACCCAATATTATTTTTATGAGTGTGTATCAGCAAAGCACGGGCACAGAAATTAGTTTTATTAACTGGATGAAAACCGGAGTGCCTATTGTATTGGTAGCATTGCCCTTAATGGCGTTGTGGTTAACCCGGCATTTAAAAGGCGAGAAAACCGGTGGGTTACCCGATGTTGGCCCTTGGCGAAGTGCAGAAGCGAGGGTGCTATTGGTATTTAGTTTTGTGGCCATGGCGTGGGTATTTAGGCCATATTGGACAGCGTGGTTCGGTATGGATTTTGTGGGCGACAGCACCATAGCCTTAGCGGGTGTGGTACTAATGTGCGTTATTCCCAACGGAGAGCGCGAAGTTACGCCTTCTGGCAGCAAACAAGGCTACTTGCTTGACTGGAATACCGCGCAGCAAATTCCTTGGGGAATGCTGCTGGTGTTTGCTGGGGGCATTTGCTTGGCGCAAGCGTTTACCGCGTCGGGCTTAAGTGAATTACTGGGGCAGGGCTTAACGGGCTTAGCCGTATTACCTTTATTCTTATTGGTTTTAGTGCTGTGCTTGTCGGTAAGCTTTGTAACAGAAATCACATCAAATACGGCTACTGCTACCTTATTAATGCCAATATTGGCCAGCGCGGCGGTGGCTATAGAGGTCGATCCGCTTATTCTCATGATGCCAGCAGCCATCAGTGCAAGCTGCGCGTTTATGATGCCAGTGGCAACCCCCGTAAACGCCATTGTGTATAGCAGTGGTGAGCTTACGGTGAAAACCATGGTGCGCGAGGGCGTAGTACTGAATATTATTGTGGCGTTTGTGGTCACCGCTGGTGTGCTGTTAACGCGAACTTAAACGGCTACTTCATCGAACCCTGCTTCTGCATTTAAAAAGCGGGCGAAGGTAAACAAGTAATCAGACAGCCTGTTTAAATAAGCGGGCACTACGGCAGGTACATCGTAGTGCTTAGATAGCACTATTACGGCCCGTTCAGCACGTCGGCATACAGCACGGCATACATGGCTTTGCGCCGCCGCTTTGCTGCCACCAGGCAGTACAAACGTGGTTTGCGGCCCCAAGGTGGCCGTCATTTTATCAATATCACTTTCAAGCTTTACAACATCGTCTTGCGTTAGGGTAGAACTGGCTGAAATAGCAAAGCCAGCTTGAAACAAGTTTCGCTGAATAGTGTAAATATCTTCTTTTAAATGCAAGGCTACCATAGCGGCCAATAGCCCCAAGTGGCTGTTTAGTTCATCAATATCACCGTAGCTTTGTACTACCGCATCATCTTTTTCGACTCTTACTGGCTTGTCGGCATAAATCTGAGTACTGCCTTTGTCGCCCGAACGGGTATAAATTTTCATGCTGGTCTTTAATCCTTTTTCTTGCCTTTTAAAAGCCTAGTCTTCAAGAGCGTAGTCTATAAAAAAGCTTTGCTTCTAAAAGCTTACTCTTCAGGCGCGGTTGGGCGTTTGTAACGGCGAATTTGTACCACCATGCCAAATAAGGGGTGATCAAAATAATGAAGCTGGTTGCTTATTACGCGGCGCTGTTCACTAAAGGGTAACGACACTAATTGATACTCCGGCGTAGCGTTGGCGGAAACATGGCTAGCGCTGACATTTTCATTGTTGCTGTTTATGCTACTAATAGAGCTAGATGAGCTGGCTGCCGCTTGTCCTTCAACAGGAATAGGCTGGCGATAGAAAAGCTCGCTATCGATATGTAAATAGGGCACACGGTTTATGTATTTTAAAAATACCTTCATGTTGCCATCTACTTTCCAAATAGGCGCGCGAAATGCGGCGCTTATATTACTTTCATCGGCATCGTCGATAACATCGGCGTTATCTAACGCCAATAAATCTTTAAACAATATGGGCGCCGGGCTAGCAAGGCGTGCATCTAAATCGTAGAAGAAGTCGCTTGTTATAGTTTCGGTGCTGCTGGTATTCAACCCAAGTGGTTGGCTGTTACCTTGGTAATCATTTAACCCGCCAGTCGCACTAACACCACTGGTGGTAGAATCTAAACGTTGAATTTTTTCTTCTAAATTCTGATAGCTGTTTTCATCGAGGCCATTTTCATTGAAGCTGTTTGAACCAGAGGTGCCAGAGATTGACGCGGTGCTGCCAAAGCGCAAAGGTGGCTGCGGCGGGCGCTGTACGCCTTCTTGGTCAAACTCATCTGAAAAATTGTTACCGGCAAAAAGGCGAACGTTAAAGGCTTCGTCTTTACCAAATTTTACAGGTTGGCGCCACGTTACATGTAACAAACGCGTTAGGTCGCGGTTTTGCCTAATTTGACGTGACAACGACGTCATTTCTTGTGCGTTCTTAGTTAATAAATGGGCATGGCTAGCTAATGGCCAATCGCTGCCTTCAGGAGTGATTGGCAGCTCTTTGGGCGCTGGTAAACGGTTGTCGGGGCGATGAATATGCCATTTACTGTCGTAGTAACTTAACCAGGGTTTGTGCACCACGCAATACGGCTGGTTAGGTACAGTAACGGTTTCTGTTTCATCTAACCCCAGAAATTCTGCCCAATAACCGGCAATTTCTTCTGCCGATAAGCCATTTCCTGATAAATCGTCATTTGATAACGCGTCGGTTGAAGCCTGTGTGCCCATTAATGATTGGGAGCCCAGTTCATCGGCAAAGTTGGTTTGAGTAGATTGGGGGTGATTTGAATCGGTATCTTCAGATATTACCTTCGATGTCTGGTTTGTTGCTTGCGCAAGCGATTGCCCAGATACATAGTCTGAAGAACTTGATAGTGCATTCGCTTCACTTGAGGCATTGGCAAAATAATCGAATTCAGGCCACTCAAGGGTGTTAGTTTCACCACAAACCGCTATGCCTTGTTTTAGCATGTTAATGTCGGGGGTAATAACCGCGCCTATTACATCGGCATCGGTAGCAGGAACGGCTAATGAATCAGCTAAATCGAACTGTTCTTCAAGGGCAGACATTGCCACCTTTCTTTCAAAAACAATAACTTCAACATCGAACCACCAGTCGTCATTTGCCAACAACGGGGTAGAAGCCAATACAGCAAGTAGTGGGCTCCAACGAAAAAACCTCATGTTATCGCGACTCCTTTGCAAGGTCGGCAATGATATCGCTAATAAACGCAATACGCGCTTTTGCAGTATCAGTCTGTTTTACTAAACGCAGTTTCTGGCTGCCTTCAAATTTGAAAGTGTTTGGCTTGGTTTGTACAAGCTTAATAATATAGCCAGGGTCAACCTTGGTGGTATCTTTAAATTCTATGGTACCGCCTTGTGATGACAAGTCTACTTTAAGCACGCCAATGGCTTCTGCTTTTATTTTTATTTCGGCTACTTCTACTAAGTTTTTAGCGGGTTCCGGTAGTAAACCAAAACGATCGATACATTCTACTTGGAATTCGTCTATATCGTCTTGGTTTTTACAGCTGGCTAAACGTTTATACAGCGAAAGCCTGGTATTGACGTCGGCAATATAATCATCTGGCAGTAAAGCAGGAATGCGAAGCTCTACTTCGGTGTGGCCTGCCATGGCGTCGTCTAACGAAGGTTCTTTACCTTCTTTCAGTGATGTTACCGCTCTATCTAGCATGTCCATATACAGGCTGAAGCCTATGCTGGCAATTTGGCCAGATTGGTCGTCGCCCAATAATTCACCTGCACCACGAATTTCAAGGTCGTGGGTGGCTAACGCGAACCCTGCACCTAAATCTTCCAATTTCGATATGGCGTCTAATCGCTTCGCCGCATCTTTGGTCATGCGTTTAGGATGGGGTGTGAGTAAATACGCGTAAGCTTGATGGTGCGAGCGACCCACACGGCCACGTAGTTGGTGCAGTTGGGCTAGGCCTAAATGATCGGCTCTGTCCATAATAATGGTGTTGGCACTGGGCACATCAATACCGGTTTCAATAATGGTGGTACACACCAACACGTTGTAGCGCTGGTGGTAGAAGTCGCTCATTACGCTTTCCAGTTCCCGTTCGCGCATTTGGCCGTGACCCATTGCAATACGCGCTTCAGGTACAATTTCGGCAATTTCTTCAGCGGTTCTGGCAATAGTATCTACTTCGTTATGAAGGAAGTACACCTGTCCACCACGTAGAATTTCCCGCATTATCGCTTCACGAATAGTAGCTTTGTTGCGTTGTTGCACGAAGGTTTTAATGGATAAACGCCTTGCTGGCGCGGTAGCAATAATCGATAAATCGCGCATGCCAGACATGGCCATATTCAGCGTACGTGGTATAGGCGTGGCAGTAAGGGTCAGAATATCTACGTCGGCACGCAGCGATTTTAGCTTCTCTTTTTGACGTACCCCGAAACGGTGCTCTTCATCGATGATCACCAAGCCTAAATCACTGAATTTAATGTCGTTCGACAGCAGCTTGTGCGTACCTACTACAATGTCTACTTTGCCTTCGTCAAGGCGCTGCATGGTTTCTTTCTGGACTTTGGCGCTAACAAATCGGCTCATGACTTCAATTTCAAACGGCCATGCGGCAAAGCGATCTTTAAAGTTTTCGTGATGCTGTTGGGCAAGTAGGGTAGTGGGCACCAAAATAGCCACTTGTTTACCTTGGTTCGCAGCTAAAAACGCCGCGCGCATGGCCACTTCGGTTTTACCGAAGCCTACGTCGCCGCACACCAATCTGTCCATGGCTTGCGGGCTGCCCATGTCGTGAATAACCGCCGCAATGGCTTGTGCCTGATCGGGTGTTTCTTCGAACGGGAAGCTGTCGGCGAATTTTTGGTATTCGTCCCAGTCAATATTGTACGCAAAGCCTGGTTTAGCGGCACGACGTGCGTATACATCAAGCAGTTCTGCGGCCACGTCGCGTACTTTTTCAGCGGCTTTTTGTTTCGCTTTGCTCCATGCATCAGAGCCTAGTGAATTAAGCGGCGCATGATCGGCATCGCCGCCCGTATAACGAGAAATAAAGTGTAACGACGCCACTGGCACATACAGCTTGGCCTGTTTAGCGTATTCAATGCACAAGTATTCAGTGGTAACGCCACCGGCATCTAGGGTTTGCATGCCAATGTAACGGCCCACACCATGATCTAAATGCACAACTGGCTGGCCGGTGGTAAGCTCGGCCAAGTTGCGAATAATGGCGCTTTCGTCAGTGGCGGAGCGTTTGTCGCGGCGTCGGCGTTGGCTAACTTTGTGACCTAATAGCTCGGTTTCCGTGATAAATAGCAGTTCACCACTGTCACTTCGCCAGTTAAAGCTATTTTCAACCATTCCCACGGTAATGCCGATATTGTCGCTACCACTAACAAAAGTATTGAACGATTCCGCCGCTTTGGGCTTAATGCCCGCTTTTTGCAATACGGTAAGTAGCCCTTCACGGCGGCCTTGGGTTTCAGCGCAAAACAGTACCTTGGCACCGCGCTTTTTGGCGTTGTTTATCGTGGCAATTAATTGTTCAGCCGGTACTTTCTTTTGCGTGTTAATGGCAATGTCGTCAAGCTTGTTGCAGCCTAAATTCACGCTACCGGGTTTCTCTTCAATCACGTCTTGGGTTAGGGTTACCCGCGGCCACTGTTTAATTGCACCGAATAAGGTATTTATCGGTAAAAATAAATCTTCAGGTGGCAACAATGGCCTTGCTGGGTTGTATCTATGCTGTTCGTAACGTTCTTGAATATCGGCCCAGAAAAATTCGCTGGCATCTTGCACATCGCCGTGTAACAACAGCACACTTTTGGGGTGTAGGTAGTCGAAGAGCGTAGCCGTTTTATCGAAAAACAACGGCAAGTAGTACTCAACCCCGCTGGGCATAGTGCCTTTAGTGACTTGGGAAAATACCGATTCTGAGGCGTTGTTTGCGTCAAACTTTTCTAAAAAGCGCTGACGAAAAAGGGTGATAGATTCTTTATCGGTAGGGAATTCTCTTGCCGGCAGCAGTTTTATCTTTTCAACCGCATCACCAGAACGCTGGGTTTCGGTATCGAAAAAGCGGATAGAGTCTACTTCGTCATCGAACAAATCAATACGAAATGGCTTGTCGCTGCCCATGGGGAATAAGTCGATAATACTGCCGCGTACCGAAAATTCGCTATGGCTCATCACCTGGCTAACGTGCAAATAGCCTGCTTGTTCTAGGTTTCGCCTGAATTGGTCTCTATCAAGGGTGTCTCCCTTATTCAACATTAGCAAATATTTGGCGAGATAATCAGTAGGCGCCAAACGTTGCATTAACGTGTTTACCGGCACAATGAAAATGCCATTTACCTGCTGCGTGAAGCGGTATAAGGTTTCTAAACGCTGCGAGACAATATCTTGATGCGGTGAAAACGAATCGTAGGGTAGGGTTTCCCAATCGGGGAAAACCGTAATAGGTACGTTGCTTTGTTCTGCACTGGTTTTGGCGCCAGCATTGGGCATAAAGAACGCTAACTCTTTTTCTAATTTTAGCGCCGAAGGTGTGTCGGCAGTTACCAGCACAATGGGGCCGTTGTATTGAGCTTGTGCTTGCGTAATGCAAAGTGCCGCGCTGCTACCTTGTAATTGACCCCATTGCTTGTGGTCTTGTACAGAGGCAGATTTTTTCTGGGTCGGCAAAGGCAAAGATAAAAGAGTTGCTGTCATGTCGTCCTTTAAACTACATATTCGGTTTAAGTGTGTTGCTGGCTTTTTCTTTAGCGCTAGGCTCCGGTAGCCTTTTCTTGTGCTCGTTTTTTCAATTGCTGAGTTTGCAAATGCAAGCTGGCACGAACAAGCAATTCTTGATCTTGCTCTCGGATGCTATTGAAAATAAAAGCTATATGGTAGCTATCCTCGACGTTCTCGCAAGTAATAACTTCCCCGTAGCAAAATATTGCGGCCGCTTCAGTATCAAGAAATAATTTGAGTTCAGCTTGGCTGCCAATTTCCATGGCAGTTGGGCTTTTAATAATAACGCCACCGCCACCGAGCTTTATTGTGCTAAAACGATGATCTGGTTCATCTTGCTGGTGTAAAATAAATGACATCATTAAATCTATCTTGCGAGCTTGGTGATTTAAATATTCAGCTAAGGATTCAGCATGGTCGCTTAAATGACGTAACGGGCGAAGTGCTTGGGCTTCAATGCTGGCCATTTCGCTAGCTACACGAAATGCGTAGGGCATGGCTTGCTCTAAACCCGCTTCAGAAGGCACGGTTTCACCTTCAGCAAGTGGCTTCACGTTAATGTTAACGCTGTGCTGAATAGAGAAATATTCATCGAACTGGGCTTTTTTTTCTTCTAGGCTTAGGTTTTCCATCATATCTCCCGCCACTTATCTTGTACGGCCAGTAGCTTACACGTAGTATACGCACTTTACTATTTTGAGATTGCCCCGTCATCACACCTTTGGACTAAGCGCGCATTATGTACTTTCCTCTTCCCGCTTTTATCGCTTATCGGTATGCGAAATCTGGCCCGGCGCAGTCGTCTAGCCAAAATAGCTTTGTTTCCTTTATAAATCGCTTTTCGGTAGCAGGTATTGCCCTTGGCCTAACGGCGCTTATTATTGTGCTTTCTGTAATGAATGGCTTTGAAGCCCAATTGAAACAGCGCATTTTGGGTATAGTGCCGCATATTGAAATTAATGCGCCTATTGAAGAAAGCGTTGTAATGGGCTTGCCCAATGTGGTGGCAAGTATGCCGTTTCGAGAAGCCGAAGCGGTAGTGCAGTCTCGTTCAGATTTACGTGGTGTACAGTTACATGGTGTGCAAGCAGACAGCATGTTGCAGCACACTATGGTTGCTCACGAAATGCAGCAGGGTAATTTTGCAAGCCTAACTGACGGTAGCTACAACGCCATTATTGGCAGGGCGTTGTCTATGCAATTAAATGTGCGTGCTGGCGACAAACTTCGGGTAATGGTAGCTGGAGCCAGTGTTTACACGCCATTTGGTCGCATGCCAAGCCAACGGTTGGTGACTATTTCAGGCGTATTCGATATGGGCTCGCAAATGGATGACAAAGTTATTTATATGCAGCTTGATGATGTGAACCGTTTACTGCGAGATGTTTCAGGTAAAAACACGGCCACTCGATTATTTTTAGACGATGCGTTTTTGTATCAAGACACGCTGAAGCCTATTGTTGAGGCTGATTTGCCTGTACGTACATGGCGAGAGCGCCAAGGACCTTTGTTCGACGCTGTAAAAATGGAAAAGAACATGATGTTCCTAATGCTGCTGTTAATTATAGCCGTGGCAGCGTTTAATTTGGTTTCATCGTTAGTGATGGTGGTGTCGGAAAAGCAAGGCGACATTGCAGTACTTCAAACCCAAGGCATGTTGCCTAGCACCATTATGACGGTGTTTGTATTAAACGGGCTGTTCAATGGCGTAAAGGGCGCGGGTATAGGATTGGTGGCTGGTGTGGTGGTGACTTTACTACTAAACCCCGTCATGAGTTTTTTGAATGTACCTATTGCGCTATCGTCAGACGGGCAAGGGTTACCTATTGATATGCACTGGTTGCAGATAGTTTCTGTAACGCTATTTTCATTGCTACTTTGCATTGTTGCGAGTATTTACCCTGCTAGGCGTGCCATGAAAACGCAACCTTCGCAAGCTCTTCAAAACGAATAAGTTAGTGAATTTGCCGTGCAAATTGCGGCAGAATTCACTATAATCGCGGTCTTTAAATTTCGGCCAGTGAGACGTCATGAACAAGAATTTTATCACCTCGCAAGCGTTGCTTCAGGATTCCTTTCGTTTAGCAGCAAAGGTGTATGATGACGGGTTTCGCCCCGATTTCATCATTGGTATTTGGCGCGGTGGTGCACCTATCGGCATAGCGGTACAAGAATTTTTTGAGTTTAAAGACTATTCTACCGACCACATTGCGGTGCGTACTTCTTCTTACTATGGCATTAATAAGCAATCTAAAGAAATTCGTGTTCACGGTTTACACTACTTGGTGGAAAACGCAGACGCAGAACATAAGCTACTTATTGTTGATGATGTTTTCGATTCGGGCCGCAGTGTAGATGCGCTTATTCAGCAAATTCGCAAATTGATGCGTTTGAATATGCCAAAAGACATTCGTATTGCATGTCCATGGTACAAGCCTCAGAACAACACAACTGATATTGTGCCTGATTACTACGTAAACGAAAGTGATGAGTGGTTAGTATTCCCGCATGAAATCGCTGGGTTAAGCGAAGAAGAAATTCGCGAAGGCAAAGGTGAACTAGCCGACGTTATGGATATTTTGTTCGACAAAAAGTAAGCGCAACGCGCTAGCTATTACAAAGACACCCATTGTAAAACCGCCAACCAGGCGGTTTTTTTGTGCCTGTAATTATCAAGACACCCACGTTAATTCGACATTCTTCTTACTAAGACACCCACGTTATTTCGATATTCTTTTATCGAGACACCCATGTTATTTCGAAGCAATTTGGGGGGGACATCCATCGTTCATTTTATCAATATAGGGTGGGTGTCTTCGTAATTTTTAACGCTTTAAACGTGGGTGTCTCTATAAGGTGTTTATTAAATAGGGTGGATGTCCACATAATTCATTAACGTTTTGAGGTGGGTGTCTTCGTAACGTTCTTCGTAACGTTCTTTCATAACGCTCAGGCGAAAAACGTGGATGTCCATGTAATTTTGTTGAGTTTAATGATGGGTGTCTCGTTAATGGTGAGACGAAAAAACATGGGTGTCTTATTTAGTTTGGGTGTCTTGTTTAGTTATTGCTTAGTTATCGAAATAAAACTTATCGTGGAAGGTGTAAACCCACGTGGGTTGATAGATGACGAGCAGAGTAATTGCCATACCGTTCAGCAAGGCTTCTGGAAACACTAAAAGTGGAATGAGTAGTACAAAATTATCGTAAATAACATCCCACGTATAAATGCCTTCAATGAAGTAATAACCTGCAAGTGCGCCGGTTTTAAGAGCAATGCTGAGTGCGCCTGGAAAGAAAGCGCACACAAAAATATAAACGAACAGTTGGCGGGGGAGATGGTGAAACGACACTAAATACACAAAGTAGGTTACCGCGACAGGGAGCATAACACCTAATACGCCGTTTACGCCTATGGTGTGCCACTGTGCAAAACCAGCGGCGGTAGCACCCAATAAAGCAAGGGTGCCGGCCAGAATGGCGTAACGAAATCCGAGCATGAGTGTAACCACACTTAAACCAACAAAATGAACATCTAGCCCTTCAAAAATGCCCACTTTGAAGATCCAAAACGCGAACAACGCGGCAGCGCTACCAAACAACAGGTGCTGTTGGTGCTTGTCGCCCATTAGGCCTATAACAGAAATTTGTTTAATAACCCCAACTAGGGTTAAACAATATAAAGTAAGGCCAAGCCACTGTAGCGTTGTCACACACTCTCCGATACTTATCTACTGTAGATTTCTTATTGACTATACGTCGCCCAAATAGGTGCATGATCAGACGGTTTTTCAATACCGCGAAGTTCATAATCTATTCCGGCATCACTCAATCGTTTATGCATAGAAGGGGTAGCCAAAATAAGATCAATACGAAGACCACGATTATCATTAAAACCTTTCGAACGATAATCGAACCACGAGTACCTGTCGGTAGTGTCTGGGTTCAATGTTCTAAAGCTGTCTTCAAAGCCCCAATCCATCAGTGTGTTCAACCACACTCTTTCTTCGGGTAAAAAGCTACATTTGCCCGTACGCAACCAACGTTTTTTATTCTCTTCGCCAATGCCAATATCTGAATCGGTATGTGAGATGTTCACATCGCCCATCACAATGACATTTTCATCAGGAGTATGGTGGGTGTCTAGATAGGTCATTAGATCTTTATAGAACTTACGTTTTGCTGGGTATTTAGTTTCGTGCTTTTCGTTTTCGCCTTGCGGGAAATAACCATTTAATACGGTTACTGGCTGGCCGTCGTGGTCTGTGGTTTTCAATATAATCATGCGACGCTGCGCATCTTCTTCATCAGTAGGGAAGCCCATAAGCACAGACTCAGGCTCTTTTTTCGCTAAAAATGCCACCCCATAGTGACTCTTTTGACCATGAAAATAAACGTGATAACCCATCGCTTCAACGGCTTCAACAGGAAACTGTTCGTTATGAACTTTTATTTCCTGTAGGCCAATAATGTCGGGCTGATGCGCATCTATTAATGCTTGGAGCTGGTGAAGGCGGGCGCGAATGCCATTGATATTAAATGAGATTACTTTCATAAGGGCTTCTTAAAAAACGGAATTGATGAATTCTAACAGAATGCTTGGTTTAACTTAATGTCTGTGGGGGCAAAGTTGTGCTTTTTCCTAACAAAATAAGATGATCAAACCAAAGATTAGCATCATTAATGATAGCCACACTTAACGTTTCGCAATTCTGGCTTTCAACCTGGTTACCCTCAATCATTGCGGGTAATAAACGTGCTACTTCTTGCTTGAATTCGGGCCAAGCCTTGGCCTGTTTTGCCATAGTTTGATAGTAATGCGTAGGAAAACCGTAGTCTGCCTTTTCAAGTCTACGGCTAATAATATTGGCGCCCATCGATGAACCTAACCACACATACATTGCAGAAATTGTGGCAGATAGTGATGTTTCAAAACTGGGGAAGCTTACCGTTTCTAATTCTGTGGTTCGCTTAGCGTCGGTTGAACTTAACCGTGCCAAATCGTTATCAAGTGCTGTTAGCACTTGTTGGGCTTCAAACTGCTCTGCAAGTGGCTTAAGTGTAGGGTACTTTTCAATAGCGTGGTTAATGACTAACTTGCAGTGCTGATGAAATTCTCGCATTACATAAAGTACGCGGTGGTAATTTTCTGAATGATTTTCGTGTTTTTCACTGCCATTTAGCCCCATCATATTATGAAAAAGTGCAAAGGGTACGCTGTGCTCTAGTTCGTCATGTTTACTGTGGGTTTTTATCTTTAAATCGCTAAATAGGTTTTGCATGAAGTTTTAAGCTTTGCGTTTTTTAATAAAAGGCAGATGTAATTTACTACCGTGAATATAGATTGCTAATGTACAAGAAGCATGTGGAGTGCATTATGAAACCCAGCTTAAAACTCAAGATAAGGTGACATATATTTGCTCGCAATAATATTAGTCGCAGGAGATGTTTTCAACTTGAATTTATAAGATTAAAGAGACTTTGGTATTTGGCGGGGCTGCTTGCAAAGGGTATACTTGGCGCCTCTTAACTATAAGGTAATTTTTTGTGTTTCCAGATACTGTAACCGCGACACTAAACGATACTGTGCTAGCACAAGCGAAAAGTTTGTCTGCTGAAGACCGACAAATGCTAGTGATCAGCTACGTACCCAAAGCGAAAGAAATTTGGCTAATCCAAGGTACAGAAGGCTTTGTCATGCTGGAAGACAACGACATTACTCGATTGCCAGTATTTCCTCACAATAACTTAGCGCAGGCATGGTTAGACGACAACCACATTACGGGTACTTGCGTGGCAGTGCCGTTTAATGAGTTTACCGAGACTTGGTTACCTGGCCTCACTAAAAATGGGGTGGAATTGGTAATGTTTCCTACTTCTGCCGATGCCGAAAACTTAGTAATGACAGCAGAAGAGCTAAGCGCCGAATTTAGCGCAGATGCTAGTGCCTAGCTGTTGGACTCAGCTTTCTGAAGATGTTGATATGAATTACAACGCTGTAACCCCACAACGATGACAGAATCTACGCAACTGTTGCCGCTAGGGCAAACCGTGGCTGCGGCAAAAGGGTGGGATGGCGCCACTCGCGCCATTATGCTGGCTGGCAAGCAGCTGTTGGCTTTACCAGAGTCGGCACGCACTGAAGACTCATTGGTACCGGGTTGTGAAAGTAAAGTATGGGTAGCGTGTACGCCTGCACAAAACACGGGCGACCTTGTAATTGCGGCTTACTCACCCAGTAAAATTATTCGCGGCGTGCTGGCGGTACTACTAGAAAAAGCAAATAGCCTTTCAGATGAACAAAGAAAGGCGTACGATTTTGAGCAATACATGAACGCGTGTAATTTGCAGCGCCATTTAAGCCAGTCTAGAGGCAATGGTATTTTAAGTGTATTGCGCCGCTTAAATACGCTATAAGTTTTGGTTTTTAGCTTCAATCCACTGCGACATGTATTTACTCGCATTCAAGGTTTGATGCCATAGCAGCCCTTGCAGAAACAAGGTCTTGCGATGTGCATCTACATCTGTAGCTATAATGGCAACCCGTTCGCTTAAGGTTTCATTCTCTTTGGCACCTTCAAAAGCGTTAAACAACGTTAGCCCTAACTTACTTGCTGACGACCAGTCCTCTTCGCTGCTGTAAAGTCTAGCGGCGTGTTTCGCGAACTCTTCTGGGGTATTGCAAATTGCCCCTCCCCATGTAGCATGGTGTGCTGTTTCGGCAATACCCTCCGCACCTACCCAAGTTGTCAGGGTAGGGGTTTCACATCGCATGGCTTCTAGTATTTTACCTTTAATACCAGCACCAAAGCGCAGCGGTGCAATGAGCAGCCGTGCGTTAGCAATAACATCGTGTGCATTTTCAGCCCAGCCATCAAGGTAAAACCCATTCTTGGGGTTATGCAACTGCGTGGCTTTTTTGGGCGGATAGGCACCATAAATATGTAAATTTGCTTGAGGGAGCACCTTTTTTATAGCAGGCCAAACGGTTTGCTTGAGCTGTAATACTGCATCCCAATTTGGCGCATGACGAAAATTACCAATGGTGACAATGTCGGTGCGTTCATCAAAGTTTGGTGATTTATCATTTATTGGCGCTACATTAAGAGGATGGTAATAAAGCTGTTTTTTGGGAACCTGATAATGGTCGGTAAGTAGTGCGTACTCGGTGCGAGAAATGACCAAAGTAAGGTCGCAACGTAATATGGCGGCAATTTCCCGCTGAGCCAAAGGCGAATTGTAGTCGGCCTCTTTCGCGGCACTGGCTATGTGCGCTAAAAGAGGAGACCCGGAAGCTTCTTTGGATGCCCTTAGTGTCTTATCTTGTGCTTTAACGGCGTCGTGTCTGGCTTGCCGCAAACTGTGTAAATCTTCGGTGTTTAAAATACGAATAGCAGAAGGGCATGTGTCTTTTACTCGCCAAGAAAATTGCTCTTCGGTCATGTATCGGTCGAAAATAACGATATCAGGCGATAGTTTGGCAATTCGTTCATTAAAGCTACTGCAATTGAGTGCAACCGCTTCACTGCTTACGCCTAGGTTATCTAGATCAGCTTTATGAATACTGTCTGTTGCCGCGGTCATAAAAGTAACGTTATGGCCGTAGCTTAGAAACTGTTTAATTAAGGCCAGCATATTTTGACCAGCGGCGGAGGAATTGGGTTCAGGCCACACGTAGCCAATGACTAAAACCTGCATTATGCCTTGTGACATTCCTCCTGACATTCCCTCTGACATTAGTTACCTGTGCTTAAATGTGTAAAGCGCGAAATAGTAGCACAGCAGGAAATAAAGAAAATGAAACTCTATCGCGGATAAAAGTGCTTAAAACCTTCTGCTTTTAAGGGGGAACCCCTATTGGGACTGAATAAAATGTAAGGTAATTTATCGCATACTATACGAAAGTTAATGAATTCTGATTAGCTAGGCTAAATAATCGCGCTATAATGAAGCTAGTAGTGAAAAAGCCAATCATGTTTTATAGTTACCGTTTTTATTTTAAGGCTTGATTGCGAAATACCCTCTTCTAAATAGAGTAGGTTATATCAGGAGCGTATACCTAAATGACCCTACAAGATATTATTAGTAACGCGAGTACGTTGTTCGTGCTACCTGACTCTGTGACGCGTTTAAAAGCTTGCATGGATGACGGAGCATCTAATATTGATGATATCGCTGATATCATCTCTTTTGACCCTTCGTTAGCCACACAGCTTTTAAGAGTGGCAAATTCAGCGTTATACCGTTTCCCTAATAAAATAGATACCATCACTAAAGCGCTACAAGTAGTAGGTACGCGCTCTACTTACGACCTAGCACTTGCTTTTGGTGTTAGCCAAGCTTTCAAAGAGGTAGATGGCCAAGTTATCGACTTAGATAAATTTTGGGAGCAAAGTGTTTCTTGTGGTCTATTAGCAAAATACTTTGCTGAAATGCGAAATATCAGAGAGCCGGAACGCTTATTTGTTGCGGGCTTACTTCATAATATTGGTGAGTTGGTTGTATTGGCTATGTTGCCAGATAGCGCGAAACGTTGTCAGGCGTTTAACGCAAGAGTAAGCCCTGCTGAACTGCAAGCTGGGGTGATGGGGTACACATTTACGAACGTGTCTGCGGGGATCATCAAAGAGTGGGGTATCCCTGAAACAATTTATAAGCCTATTTCAAATATACACGGCGACAACAGCAACACTTCTGATGTTGAAGAGCAGATTTTGCAGTTGTCATACGTGTTGGCTTTAGATAACGTGAATTCAGAAATTTATCCTAGCTACAATAACTTAAAACCTGAGTTACATGAGAGTTTATCGCTAAATCGCGACGACTTAGAAGATGCATTGGATATTACTAACCTGCAGTGTATTTCAGTTATTTCCTTGTTCAACCCTAACGCGTTTATGCTTTATTAACGAAAAAGGGCGTACTCTTTTATGCAGTACGCCCTTTTTATGCTCTCGTTTTTTCAGTGCCTTTTAGCTAAAAACTTCTCTGCCAAGCACCTTGTTTAAATGCTCATTGCCTAATTAGTCAAAAATTGCCACGGTTTGGCGACTGATCGCAATAACTTCATTGTCTTTATCCCAAATAGTCGCTTCAGTATGCCCATAGCCATCTTCTGCCTGACGGGTATGTGCTTGGTAAGCAAACCAGTCTGTAGGGTCTACCTGCTTATGCGGATGGATAAACTCCAGATTCCAACTAACGGTACTGGCAGGGGCAGGTAACTTCATCATTTGTAACAGCGTGGGCGGCCAAGCATCAATCATGGTAATGATGTGTGCATCGGTTATCTGCGCGGGTGGTTTTTTAAAACGCATGTGCCCATGGTAAAAACTGCTCTTTTTACGGGTGAAAGGGATGCCACCCTTATCGATAGCTAAATCGAAATGACGTAAAAACTTAGGGGTTACCTTTGGAATTTGTGGTATGAATTTACCTTTGGTGGGGGCAGGCATGTCATGGATGTCTTGGTTTTCTACCTTAATGCCTGATTTTCTGCCAATACCAAAGCAGGCTTGCACGAACACGCAACTTTTCCCATTTTGCTTTGCATGGGCGGTATATTGAGATACGTTTTTGCCCTCACGCAATAAGGTCACTTCAATCGAAAATGGCGTATCTGGCGAAAGGGGGCCCACAAAGTTCGTTGTGAATGAACGTAGCACCCGTTCGTCACTGACTTTTTGACGAATAGCGCTGTACGCCATGCCTGCTGAGATGCCGCCGAATGCTGTACGCCCTTGCGCCCAAATACTGGGAATAATGAGGTTATCTACTTTCCAGTGATTTTCAGAAAGTGCCTCTAAAGAAGAAAGAGTTAAAAGCTCGTCTACCGTCATGCTGTTTGTCTGGTCTGATGAGTAAGGGTGCTGATATCCTACCTTAAGCTCAAGCTAACAGAAAGCCTAGGCTAACATTCCTTTTTATATTTACAAATAACTAACAATAAGTTGTCAATCTTTTAACCTGCCGCGTAGACTGAGTTTTCATTGAATTTAAAGGGAATGATATGGCCCATAGTCAGGTTCAAACGGCACCAGTAGAGAAAGCGGATACATCCCGCGCCTACAGAAACTACGTGTTAGTGATACTAACGCTGGTTTATGCATTTAATTTTATTGATAGACAGATCATAGGTATCCTTTCTCCATTCATTAAAGCTGATTTGGGTTTAGATGACGCACAGTTAGGCTTATTAAAGGGCGTTTATTTCGCCATTCTTTATACTGTGGTGGGCATCCCTATAGCGTGGCTTGCCGATCGGTATAGTCGTGTGAATATCATTGCTATCTCGCTTACCCTATGGAGTGGCTTTACCGCCGCCTCAGGGCTTGCCATGAACTACACTCAGCTGGCACTGGCCAGAATTGGTGTAGGTATTGGTGAAGCAGGGGGCAGCCCACCTTCACACAGTATTATTTCCGACCTATTTCCTAAAGAAAAGCGTGCGGGCGCATTGGCGGTGTACTCATTGGGTATTCCATTTGGCGTGATGTTGGCATTCTTTGCTTCTGCATTTTTCTTACAAGGCGGTTCTGCTGATTGGCGTACCGTAATGATAAGTGTGGGTTTACCGGGTGTAATATTAGCACTATTGCTGAAGTTTACGGTGAAAGAGCCAAAACGTACCGAGTCAGTACAAACGGATGACGCTGAAAAGCCCAGTGTTTCAGCTTCACTTAAAACCTTATTGAAGATTCCAACGTGGTGGGGTATGGCGTTAGGTATTTCCTTTGGCTCGTTCGGTAACTACGCCATTTCGACTTGGATCATCGATTATTATGTACGTGCCTTTGCAGGGCTAGATATTACCCAGTTGCTTATTGCGTTCGGTATTATCAATGGTTCTGCTTATGCATTAGGCGTGTGGCTTGGTGGTTATATTGCCGATAGGTGGGGTAAACAAAATAAGAAAGCGTATGCGTTGTTACCTGCTATTGCGCTAATTATAGGTGTACCAGCGTTGTATTTCTCGCTTCAAGTTAACGACTTATGGTTGTCGGTAGGGTTAATGACATTCTTGTTGTTTACCAGTGGTTCCTATTTAGGCCCAAGCTTTGCCATGGCGCAAACCCTTGCACCTATTAACGTTCGTGCAATGTCTACTGCATTGTTTTTCTTTGTATTGAACATAATTGCATTGGGCGGCGGGCCAACGATTACCGGTATTATTAGCCAGGCGTTAGTGCCTTCATTGGGCGAAGTTGAAGCCCTTCGTCAGTCTTTACTGTATTTGATTGTGCCTTATGCGCTTTCTATTATCGTGTTCTTATGGACCAGTACTAAAATTGTTAAAGATTGGGAGATGGCAGAGTCGAGAGGGCTGTAGTACTATCTTCTTCATAAATAACATGTTGTTTTGATAAAGGGCTGGTTTACCAGCCCTTACTTTTCTCTCTTTGCTATTGCTAATTGTAGCTTTGACATCGCTTTTCATGAAGGAGTATTTCATTGTCGAAAACCGATATTAGTTTTCACTTTGCGCATGCAAATGGATTTCCTGCAGGTAGTTATAACGCGCTTTTTTCTTCATTACCTGAGAATTTTCACCGTCTTCATGTCGACAGGTTTGGTCACGACCCTCAATTGCCAGTAAATGCGAATTGGCGCAATCAAGTTAATGAGCTTATTAAACACGTAAAAGCCGAAAACACCGACAGTAGAGGTGTTTATGCGGTAGGGCATTCTTTTGGTGCGGTGATTTCATACATGGCAGCCTGCGAGGAGCCCAGCTTGTTCCGAGGGCTTATCATGCTTGACCCTCCGTTAGTGATGGGGCCCATGAGTTACTTTTTTCGCTTTGCAAAGAAGACGCCGTTAATTAATAAATTAACCCCAGCAAAGCTAGCTGAAACGCGAAATACGCAATGGCCATCTCATATTGATATGGAAGCGTATTTTCAAGGAAAAGCGTTGTTTCGTAATATGGATAAGCGGTGTATTCGTGATTATGTAAAGCATGTAACCCACACTAAAGGTGAGCTGACATCGCTAACATTTAAAGCCGAGGTTGAAGCATCGCTATTTCGCAATGTACCGCATAATTTAGGTAAGTATAAAGGCAAGTTGAAGTGCCCAGCTTTGCTGGTAACGGCTAAAGATGGCGAGGTGTGCAGACCGGCTATGTACGAAAGGTTAATTCAACATAACAACATTGATCATACTGAATTCAATGGTGGGCATATGTTCCCTTTAGAACACCCAGAAGCAGTGGCTGAATTGATTTCAACCACCATTTCAAAATGGAATAACTAACCTTTAGTTCGGGGATAGGCCGCCAACAGGTTGGCCTAGCATTTCTCGTGTAACTAACACCACGCCTTTTTCAGAAACACGGAATCCTCGTGCTCTATCATCATCATGGTTGTAGCCGATGACGGTACCTTCTGGAATAACGCAACCTCTATCAAGCAACACTTTTCTTAGCTTACAATTACGCATAATTTCAACATCAGGCAAAATTACGGCATCTTCTATAAGCCCGTACGAGTGCACTCTTACGTTCGAGAAGCAAATTGTGCCGCGAAGGGTTGAACCAGAAATAATACAGCCGCCAGACACAACCGAATTAATCGCTTCACCGCGTCTGTCGTGGTCTTCCCACACAAATTTTGCAGGTGGCAATTGTTCTTGGTAGGTCCAGATGGGCCACTTTTGATCGTACAAATTAAGCTGTGGAACGGGCGCCACCATCTCCATATTGGCTTCCCAAAATGAATCAATGGTACCTACATCGCGCCAATAGGCATCGCCACCACCGGTGCTTTCAAATTCAAACGCATACACGGGGTGATCTTTGATTATTGACGGAATAATGTCTTTACCAAAATCACGCTGTGAGCCAGAGGTTTCAGCGTCTCTTCGTAATTGTTCGAAAAGAAACTCAGTATCGAAAACATAGTTACCCATTGACGCTAGGCATCGGCTATCATCGCCAGGCAATGGAGCAGGGTTTTCAGGTTTCTCTGCAAAACCGTTAATACGGAAATTTTCATCTACCGACATCACGCCAAATGCCCCAGCCGCTTCTTCGATAGGGACCGACATACATGACACCGTCATTTTAGCGCCACTTTCAACATGACGAGCTAGCATAGTACCGTAATCCATACGATAGATATGGTCGCCAGATAAAATCATTACGTACTTGGGGAGTTCGTCTCGAATAATGTCGATATTTTGGAATACTGCATCGGCGGTACCTTCGTACCAACTATCTGAGAATCGCTGAGAAGCGGGTAGTATTTCTACTGACTCGCCAAGTTCCTTTTTGAAGTGCCCCCAACCGCGTACTAAATGTCTTATCAATGAATGCGACTTGTATTGGGTTACTACACCAACACGTCTAATGCCTGAATTAATACAATTCGACAGCGGGAAATCAATAATCCTAAACTTACCGCCAAAATAGAGTGCAGGTTTTGCACGCCATGTTGTTAGTTCATGCAAACGTGAGCCTCGTCCTCCAGCTAATATCAGTGCATAGGTATCGCGAGTCAGATTACTAATATAGCGTGAACTGTTATCTGCCATGTCCTCGTTCTCCATTTTTTGAGACACAATCTTCCGGTGTCGATGAATGTGTAAAAACCATAATTCATACCGATTGCACTAGGGCGTTGTAAGTAGAATATTGCCCTTGAAAATTAGGTTTTATGATAACCTAACTTCATATTACACAAGAATAAATATAAAGCCACGGCGTTTTACTGAACAATGTAAAAAAAACGTTATAATTATCTTAAGGGATTTTTTATGTCTTCTACTACCCCAGTTATTTTTGACCACGATGGTGGTATCGACGATTTATTATCGCTATTACTTTTGCTGCGTTTGCCTAATATAAATGTGGTAGGTGTCACCATTACGCCAGCCGACTGCTACCCCGATGATGCATTACTGAGTACTCGCAAAATTCTTACGTTAACGGGCAATACCCATATTCCCGTGAGTGTAGGGCAGTTAACTGGTCCAAATCCATTTCCGCCTGAATGGCGCGCTCAGCCTAAAATGTGCCATGCTACACCTACGATGTTGCGTACCCCTCACGATGAAGTGAAGGTGGAAAGCAAGGCCGCTCATGAATGGATACAAAGTGCGTTAACAAATGCTGCGTCGCCAGTTACTGTATTAATGACAGGCCCAGCTACCAATTTAGCCGCCGCGTTTACCCAAAATCCAGACCTAGTCGATAAGGTGCGGAAGGCAGTGTGGATGGGAGGTGCCGTGAAGGTTAAAGGTAATGTGGCTATGCATGATCATGACGGCTCTGCAGAATGGAATGCATATTGGGATCCTAAAGCCACCAAAGTACTGGTAGATAGTGGCGTTAACCTGATATTGGTACCTTTAGATGCCACCAACGATTTGCCAGTTAGTTGGGATTTTTTACAGCAACTTGCTGTAAAAAATACGCCAGTCTCAGACCTGTCTGGTCAATTCTGGGCGTCTACGGTAACGTCTATTCCATCTTATGAGTTTACGTATTTTTTATGGGATATTCTTTCTACCTGTATTTTAGCATTGCCAGAAGACAAGCTAAGTATTGAAACCGGTCAGGTTGCGGTAAGTACAACGACGCCGAATGCTGGTCAAACCTTCCCGTGTGAGAATGCAGGGAGTCGAATTTCTTGGGTGGCTAGTGTTGATGCTGATTACGTCCGGGAAATGGTGCTGTATTATTTGAGCGGAGAATTTTGTCAATCACCAGTGCCATTTGTTAAATAATTGTTATATATTTCTAGTCCTATGTGATTATCATGGAGTTTTAGATGGCAGTTTTAAAGAAGATAGTTTTAGGTGTGGGCGTACTGATTGCTTTGGTTGTCGTGGTTGGGCTATTCCTTCCAAAGCAATACAAAGTTGAAAGAAGTATTTTAATCAATGCGCAACCTGAAGAAATTTATCCCGATGTCGTCGATTTACGGGCGTGGCAAAACTGGGGCGTTTGGTTTCAACGCGACCCTAGTATGGAAATTGATTACTCTGGGCCAGATAGAGCTATTGGAATGATGTCATCTTGGAAAAGCGTGACGGAAGGCAATGGGGAAATGAAAATTACCGATTTAGAACACAATAAAAAGGTCGTTTACTCATTGGCTTTTCCTGATTGGGAAATGGGTTCGACAGGTTCATTGGTAATATCGCCTGCAGGTGAGGCTACCAAAGTGACGTGGGTTGACTCTGGTGATGTAGGTAACAATATCATCAATCGCTATTTTGTACTCATGATGGACGGCATGATAGGCCCAGATTTTGAAATGGGATTAGAAAATTTGAAAACCGTTGTTGAGAATAAAGGCTAAAAACTAGCCACGCTTTTGCTTAGTGCAGAAGCGGCAATGATTTTCACTACAGACCAAGCCGAGTTTGCTTTTATGGATATGTTCCAAAGCGAACTTGGCTTTTTTCATTTTGGGCGATATAAATTCAAAATACTTCTCTGGTGTTGCTAGATGGTGTTATTGGCGTTATCGATACACCCATGTTAAGAAGCATTTATTGTTTACAAAGACACCCATGTTTACAAAGACACCCATGTTTAGGTTGTCTTAAAAGAATTAAAGAGACACCCATGATTATGACGTTATCGAGACACCCATGGTAGTGTTATGAATAGGATATGAAGCGCTGATGGAAACCTAGCGATCTTACTTAAACAGGTTGGTGGGACAGTTAGTTTACGATGGGTGTCTCGATAAGCTTTTAGGTTTTAAATTGGCCTAATTGTTAAGATTGTTCAGTGTGTTAGTAAGATATAGTGCGCTTAATTGCTGCATGATCGAGTTCTGAGGGTTTTTAGTATAAAGTCCATTAAGTAACTCTTAAATGAGCTGTGGCAGGCTTGCTGGTTAGAAGCGTTTGTGATTTTGTAAAATTACCTTAGGGAAGGACATGCTGGGAAATAAACGTCGTCTAATTGTCGGCCTAGCTTTCAATAAATTGGCCGACTTACTGGCGTCTGCAAAAACTACACTACCTGCACTACTAATCTCTTTGGGGGCTCCTAGCTGGATGGTGATGTGGTTGGTGCCAATTCGCGAATCTGGCGCATTGTTACCACAAGCCCTAATTGGTGTGTATCTACGTAATAAAAGCGCTAGGCACCACGTTTGGCGGTTGGGTATGGCCGTACAGATATCGGCCATATGTACCATGTTAGCTGCTGCACTTGTCACCGAAGGTTCTTTGGCTGGGCTAATAATACTCGCTTCACTTGTATTTCTAAGTTTAGGCCGCTCTGCGAGCTCTCTTACCGTAAAAGACATGGAAGCAGATGTCAGTCAAAAAGGGGAACGAGGCAGGTTGGTAGGGTTAGCATCCACAGCGTCTGGTGTGATGACATTGTGCGCAGCAGTGCCTTTGGTGTATTTTGAAAAAGAGCTTGAAGGCTATTCACTTTACATTTTGCTAGCGTCATCAGCGCTTGCATTTTGTGTCACGCTATTTTTAATGTTTTCAATAAAAACCCATGTTGAAATAGAAGAATCTAAAAATAAGTCGTTGTTTAATTGGCGTTTTGACAACACAGTATATCGGTTCGTTTTTGTGAGGGGACTGTTTGTTCACTCTGCGCTAGTCGCGCCGTACTTCATGTTGGAAAGTGTACAAAGCGCAAAATCTTTGCTTCCGTTTTATCTTGCTGCACAAGCCTTAGCATCTATGCTTTCTTCGTTTCTTTGGGGAAAAATTGCAGATAAAAGCGCTCGATTCACCCTTCAATTGTCAGGAGCCTTGGCATTAATTGCCTGTGTTGGCTTACTTGCTATGAAGCCTGAAAATTTGTGGATGTCTGCAGGGTTGTTTTTTATTCTTTCTATTGCTCATGCAGGCGTGCGAACAGGGCGAAAAACTTACAGTTTAGATATTAAAGATGGGCAAGACAGGACTGAATTAGTCGGTTTTTCAAACACAGCTATAGGCCTTATTTTACTTGGCTTTGGTGGTTTCTACGCGATTATATCGTCATTTATAGACTTTTCAGTGGTGTACATTATGGCTGCAATGCTCACTATGGCGATTTGTACTACGCTTATGTTACCAAAAGAAAAATAAGACAATAGGAGGTCGAAGCCGTGCAAATTACCGTGATTACATTTCTGAAACCCAATTCATATATCAGTCGATATTGGGCGAACGTGGCTCTAGTAATCAAGTTTGGTTTCAAATATGTCTTATAAACAACAAGAAAATAATGGCCCGGCAGTATTGCCAGTAAAAGATCCTGAGGAATTGGAGGGTTATCTTAATGCGTTTTTGGACATATCAGTTGACCCTGTATTTATTAAAGACGGGGAGGGTAAGCTTTTAGTTGCTAACAACGCCTTTTGTGAGCTTGTAAACGTTTCTCGAAAAAAACTCATTGGAAAAACCTTCTCAGATACAATCTACCCACAAGAATTGGTGAAGTTGGCGCACAGCGATCAGCATGTAATTGATACCGGAGAAGATAAAGTCATTGAGCAAACCCTGCAGGGCAAGGGTGACAAAGCAAGGGTAGTACTTGCTAAACTGAGCCGATTTGTAGACCGCAATAATAGACGATTTATTGTTGGTGTTATCCGAGACGTTACCAAACGCAGGCAGAATGAGTTAAGGGAAACAACGCGCAGTGAAGTATTAGAACTCATTACCAGCGGAGAACCTCTAAAAAAGGTGCTAGATGCCATTGTCAGCGTGGTTGAGCTTAATAACCCAGAAATGATGTGCAGCATCTTAATCCTCGAGGATTCAGGGGGGCATCTGCGCAACGGAACCGGAAATAGTCTTCCTAAATTTTATACCGATGCTATTGATGGCATAGAGATAGGTATGGGCGTGGGTTCTTGTGGCACAGCGGCGTTTACTAACGAACGTGTTATTGTTGCAGATATACAAACCCATCCTTATTGGAAAGATTTTAAAGACTTAGCGTTTAGCGCTAATTTAGGCGCTTGTTGGTCTGAACCCATTCGTTCTACTCAAGGCGCAGTACTTGGTACTTTCGCTATTTATCACTCCAGTATTAATTGCCCATCTGATTCTGATCTTGCGTTAATTGAACAAACTGCCAGTTTAGCGAGTATTGCCATCGAAAAAAATCGTTCCGAAGAGACATTAAAGCGTGCTGCCAGCGTTTTCACTCATGCGAACGAAGGCATTATTATCACAGACGCTTCCGCCATCATTATTGAAGTGAACGATACACTTTGCCGCATTACAGGCTACAGTAAATCGGAAGTGCTAGGGAAGAACCCTAAAATTCTTCAGTCTGGACGCCACAGCGCGCAGTTTTATAAAAACATGTGGAATACGCTTAATACTGATGGGCACTGGAGAGGTGAGATTTGGAATTGTCGTAAGGATGGTGAAGTTTATCCTGAAATGGTCACAATCAGCGCCGTCAAAGACTCGGAAGGGCAGGTGCAACATTATGTGTCACTCTCAACTGACATATCAGAAATTAAGCTCAATGAAGGTAAGTTAGAACGAATAGCGCATTATGATCTGTTGACCAACTTACCTAACAGAGTGTTACTTGCCAAGCGCCTTAATCAAGCCATTAAGCACAGTCAGTTACAACAAAATTCACTGGCCGTCGCATTTATGGATTTAGATGGATTTAAAGCGATTAATGATAATTACGGGCACAATATCGGTGATCAGTTTTTGGTTGAAGTCTCCAATGGCTTAAAAGCTAGTTTAAGAGCGGGAGATACAATTGCACGTATTGGCGGTGACGAATTCATTATTATTATGGTTAACTTGGATGAGTTTAGTGATTGTGAGCATGTCTTAAATCGACTTCTTAAATCTGCCTCTGCACCAGTCAATATTGCCGATGCGGTTATGCAAGTGTCGGCCAGTATTGGTGTGACTGTTTTCCCTCAAGATAACGTCGATGCGGATCAGTTAATACGCCACGCAGACCATGCCATGTATATTGCAAAACAGGGGGGTAAGAACCGATATCACCAGTTCGATTTAGAGCAAGATAACGCGATTAATACCTATAACAAGAGCATTGATAATGTACGCGTTGCGTTGGATCGCAAAGAGTTTGTTTTACACTACCAACCGAAGGTGAATATGAGCTCTGGTGAAGTGATTGGTGTAGAAGCTTTGCTCCGCTGGGAGCACCCTGAAAGCGGCTTAATTCCACCGCTCGAATTTTTGCCAGTTATTGAAGGGCACGGTATCAGCTTGGAAGTTGGAGAGTGGGTTATTGATGCCGCTTTAACACAAATATCGCACTGGCAGAAACGCGGTATTTCATTACCCGTAAGTGTGAATATTAGTGCACATCAATTGCAGCAGGACAACTTCACTTCTCGACTAGAAACACTTTTAGCGGCACATCCTGACGTAGACCCAGGCTATTTAGAGCTAGAAATTCTGGAAACCAGTGCACTGCAAGATACCTTTCAGGTATCTTCAACAATGAATGCGTGTCACGATTTAGGGGTGAGCTTTGCTTTAGATGATTTTGGTACTGGTTACTCATCACTTACTTATCTAAAACGTTTGCCAGCTTACTTAATTAAAATTGACCAAAGCTTTGTGCGAGACATGTTAGATGACACTGATGACTTAGCGATTGTTGAAGGTGTGGTGGGATTAGCAAAAGCATTTAAACGAGAAGTGATTGCGGAAGGCGTAGAGTCAGTTGAGCACGGCGTTGCCCTTATCCGCTTGGGGTGTGTGTTAGCGCAAGGCTATGGCATTGCCAAGCCTATGGCCGCTAATCAAGTTTCTCTATGGCTAACTACCTGGGAAGCTAATGAGTCGTGGTTGGCTTTAAGTGATAATCGAGAACCTGCTTGAATCCAGAATTCTCAGGCATTATAAGAGTTATCAAGACACCCACCTTAAGAAGGTTATCAGGGCAACCTTAGCTTATAAGACTACCTAATTTTACGAAGACACCCATGTTTACATTTAAACAGGAGTTGTGGTGAAAATATAAAAGATATGAGGACACCCACCCTAATACAGGTTTAATCTCAACCCTGCTCAAGGAAATACAGTGGGTGTCTCGTTAGTTCTGTTAGCCGAGCAGAAGTTTAAAATCTACCAAGCATTTAGCTTGGCGATTATTTATAGATGCGATGAGGTTACTTAGACAGTTTGAAAAGGAATAATAAGGCCGTAGTGTAACAACTAAGGTAGGGCTACGAATTAACTTTTGACGATAAAGGGCTGCTGAGTCAACAAAGGGGATTTTTTGCCATTTAACTCATATCCGCGGACAAAAGATGGTAACTAGCTTGCGTTGGAAAGCAATTTTGCGTTCTTTATTCCTCTTGCTCGCTGCCGATTGGTATTTTGCTTAAACCTCCTCATTGTGACTTCACACCCAGCTGCATAACTAAATAACTTTTCGAAGCTAGTGGTAAGCGTCTGCCAGTGAATTTGTTTTATCCCTAATCTAGACAATATCGGGGCGTAATTGCTATTGATGTAACCTGGTTTGTCATCACGAATGATTCTTCCCATTGTATCGACGAGTTCAAGGTAATCGGTTAGGCCAATGGGTAATAGTTTGGAGTCGTGTTGTTTACACTCCCCTGTAAACGGTAGCAATTCAGAAGTATTCGAATTGCACTTCATTGCCTGTATTCGTGAGTAAATACTGGTGTACCTAGCGTTTTCAGGCGTGGTCGCAACCTTGGCTCTAACGGGGTTTAAGTCTACATAGGCCATACAGGAAAGGAGGGCGCTTTCATTCAACAAAGCTTGAGATTTAAATCTTCCCTCCCAAAATCGCCCCGTGCACTCGTCTTCTGTATTTGCCGCCCTAGCAATAAACTCATTTAGATTTCGCATAAACCAACTAATGTCATACAGACGCCCACGGTAAATTTCAGCAGTATCGGTTACTGCTTGTATTTCGGCTTCCGAGAGGGGCTCACCTTTAAGGAACCTTTGAGTGAGCAGGGTGCCTTTATGAATACGGTGCCACTTGGTTAGTACTTCTTCCTGGCTCCAGGTATGTGCGCTTTTTTTGTCAACATGCAGGACTACATGGACGTGATTACTCATTACCGCATAAGCACAAATATCAATGGAATACACCGATACTAACTCTAATAATCGGCGCTCTACCCAGCCTCTTCGATGTTCGAAACTTTTGCCAGAATGCTGATCAATGCCGCACAGGTAGCATTGTCTAACGCAGCGAGAAACACAATGATAGTAAGGAGTATCTGCAAGACTGATTTGGCTGCTTCTTGATTGCTGCACGGTCAATATCCAGTAAATTCGTATATCACCATGCTAGCAATCAATGAAAATTGATGAACCTGTATTTTAGGCGTGAATTAATTGAATTGCCCCTTTATTTTACGAAGGATGGCTTGCTGGTAGTGACGTTGCCAGCGATGGGTGTCTTGGTAGCGCTAAATGCCGAAGAAAGTGAATCTAATTTATCTTGGCAAGCAATGCATTAGCTACCTTAGACACTGGTTTTCTGCCTAATAAAGAAGAGATGAATTCAGTAGCAACAAGCAGCTTATCCATACTCACATCAGTTTCGATTCCAAGTCCATTAAGCATATATAGAACGTCTTCCGTCGCCACGTTTCCGCTCGCGCCTTTAGCATAAGGACATCCCCCAAGTCCTGCCACAGCGCTATCTATGCTCGCTATACCGTACTGCAATGCGGTGTAGATATTAACTAGTGCTTGACCATAGGTGTCGTGAAAGTGAACGGCTAAGTCGGCAACAGGCACGTGTTGGCAAACTTGCTCGAGTAAACGAGTTGTAGACGCAGGAGTACCGGTTCCTATGGTGTCACCAAGTGAAATTTCATAGCAACCCATATCTCGTAATGCCTTGGATACCAGTGCTACCGCCTCGCTAGAAATTTCTCCTTCATAAGGGCAGCCCATCACACAAGATACGTAGCCCCTGACTGGGATTTTATGCGTGTTTGCGGCCGCAATGACAGGCTCAAATCTTTTCAAGCTTTCACTGATTGAGCAGTTTATATTTTTTTGAGAAAAAGATTCGGACGCAGCACCAAATATAGCAACTTCATCAGCGCCAACAGACAATGCTGCTTCGAATCCCTTCAGGTTAGGAGTTAACGCAGAATAGATAACTTCTTTAGCTCGGCTAATTCCATTGAAAACTGCGTCAGAATCTGCCATTTGAGGAACCCATTTTGGGGAAACGAAGCTGCCCGCTTCAATACGTTTTAATCCACTTGCGCTAAGCAAATTAACGAGGTGTATTTTGTCTTTAGCGCTAAGAGTCGCCTTTTCGTTTTGTAACCCGTCACGGGCACCAACTTCCACGATACTCACTTTCGAGGGAAAGTGAGTCGTTTGCTTAGTTGTCGAATTTGCAATGGGTGTCTTCATAACGGTTTCCACACTCATTCACCTTTCGGCTCAGGATCAAAATCAATCAACACTGAGCCGCCATCTACTAACTCACCAGGTTGATAAAAATAGCCACGTACCACACCGTCGCAAGGTGCAGCAATACTGTGTTCCATCTTCATTGCTTCCATAATAAGTAGCGGCGCATCTTTTGTAACGCTAGCACCAACCTCAACCAAATGAGCCACCACGGTACCATTCATTGGTGCATCTAAACTCGCACCATTTTGATTGTCATCGTCATCTCCTATATCAGGCGTTACCACCTTGAAATGACAGTTCGAATCTTGACCAAATAAGCCAAATTGCCCTTCATTGTTCGAGAAATGATAGGTACGCCCTACACCATCTACAGAGGCAATTAACTTATCACCAACAAGATAACCAGTTGCTTCAAAGCTTTCGCTATCCGTGCTCACCTTAAGAAAAGTACCCTTTTGATTCAGTGTGTTACCTGATTTGGTAATGTGCCTTATTGTGAGCGAGTGGAGTGCATCATTCACTATAACGGAGAGGGATTCTTGATATTCCATGTTGGGGCGCCATGCGCCAACAACCCCCCAAGGTGAGGGGAGTCCATCGTTCGCCGCATCTTGATTGCGTGAAAGTACAGTTAGTAGTGCAATAGCAGGAAGCTCAGCAACAGCTGATTTACTCTGGCTGCTGAACAGGATGTCAGCGTGTTTATCAATAAAAGTTGTGGTTAGTTCTGCGTTACTGAACGGTGTACTCGACGCCACGTCGATAAGGAAATCAATATTCGTGGTTACGCCGTCAATATGGTATTGCTTTAGTGCGCTAACTAATTGTTTTAATGCAGATTCCCTGTCCTCACCCCATACAACGAGTTTAGATATCATCGGGTCGTAATAAACACTAATGTCGTCACCTTGCTGCACGCCGGTATCGATACGGACTTTACTTGCTGAGCCTTGGCTAGATAACGTGGGTGTCTTGTTTAGCGACTGGCTGTTTTGATAGGAAGCCGGGCTTGCTAACATGGGTGTCTTGATAAGCGAGAGCGTGCCGCTGGCGGGCAGAAAATCATTGTTGGGATCTTCCGCGTAGATGCGCGCTTCGAATGCGTGTCCCGTTAGCGTTAATTCTGATTGGGTCTTGGGCAGGGTTTTTCCTTCTGCGACATCAAGCTGCCAGCGAACCAAGTCTTCACCGGTAATCATTTCCGTAACAGGGTGCTCTACTTGCAAGCGGGTATTCATTTCCATGAAATAGAACGAGCCGTCTTCGTCATACAAGAACTCAACGGTTCCCGCACCTACATAATTAATCGCTTTTGCTGCTTGAAGGGCCGCTTCGCCCATTTGCTGCCGAATATTGGCAGGAAAATTAGGAGCAGGTGCTTCTTCTATGACTTTTTGATGACGACGCTGTACAGAGCAGTCACGTTCAAATAGATACACGCCGTTACCATGGGTGTCACAGAAAACTTGTATCTCAACATGGCGAGGGCGAGTGAGGTACTTTTCAACTAGCATATGCTCATCGCCAAAGCTTGCCATCGACTCTCTTTTCGCTGCACTTAGCGCCGCCGAAAACTCGCTTTCTTTCCACACCTGACGCATACCTTTACCACCACCACCGGCAGCAGCTTTAAGCAACACAGGATAGCCCATAGCATCACTGGCTTGCTTTAAGGTAGCCTCATCTTGATCATCTCCGTGATAACCTGGCACCAAAGGCACGCCAGCACCTTCCATAATTTTCTTGGCCGCAGATTTAGATCCCATGGCTTCTATGGCAGACGCGGGTGGGCCTACAAATATAATATCGTGCGCGGCACATGCCTTAGCAAAATCGGCATTCTCAGATAAAAAACCATAGCCAGGATGAATGGCATCTACATCAAGCTTTTTGGCGTATTCAATAATTGCGGTACCGCGCAAATAGCTATCTTTAGAGGGGGCAGGGCCTAAATAAACCGCTTCATCCGCCTGTAAAACGTGTAAGGCATTTGCATCAGCGTCTGAATAAACCGCCACTGTTTGAATACCCATAGCTTTAGCTGTACGCATCACGCGACATGCAATTTCGCCGCGATTAGCAATAAGTAGTTTTTTAATCATGATCGTTTCTCCTGCCACGCTGGGGGGCGTTTTTCGATGAAAGCCCCTAAGCCTTCTTGTCCTTCTTGCGAGGTTCTTATTTTGGCAATTTGCTTGCTTGTTTCATCAAGCAATTCGGCATTAATAGGAGCATTGGCAACTTGTTGCACTAAGGCTTTGGCTTGCGATACCGCCACGGGTCCGTTTTTTAAAATTTGGGTGACAATATCGTCTATTGTGCTATCAAGTTCATCTTCGGTCACAGCCTCGCTAAGCAGTCCTAGCCTCCGGGCTCGGCGAGCAGAAAAGACTTCTGCGGTTTGAAAATAACGTCTGCATACCCGTGCGCCCATGGCTTCTATCACGTAAGGGCTGATAGTGGCGGGAATAAGACCGATTTTTACTTCGCTTAAACAAAACTTACTTAACTTGCTACCAATGGCAATATCGCAGCAAGCGATAAGACCTACCGCACCGCCAAATGCAGCCCCTTGCACGCGAGCAATTGTGGGCTTCGGCAAGGTGTACAAAGTGTGCAACATGGTGGCTAGCGCCATCGCATCGGTGTGATTTTTAGCTTCATCGTACTGCGCCATGCGCTTCATCCACTCTAAGTCGGCACCAGCACTGAAGCTCTTTCCTTCGCCTTGTAAAACAACGGCGCGAACGCTGCTGTCGTTGCCAGCGCGCGTAAATAGGTTGGTTAACGTGGCAATCATGTCATCGTTGAATGCATTGTGCTTGTCAGCGCGGTTTAGCGTAATAAGGGCAACGTTTCTTTCGTCTACATGATAAGTAACTGCTTGTTCCATAATAAATTCCCCTCAAACTACATGCGAAAGACACCGAAGCGGGTGTCGGGTATAGGTTGATTTAATGCTGCAGATAACGATAGGCCTAACACTGTGCGGGTATCAGCAGGGTCGATAACGCCGTCATCCCATAATCTGGCTGAAGCATAATATGGATGTCCTTGTTTCTCGTAGGTGTCGATAACCGGTTGTTTGATGGCGTGCTCTTGTTCGTCGGTCCAGGCTTCACCTGCACGTTCTTTTTGATCCCGCTTTACTTGAGCTAGTACGCCAGCGGCTTGTTCGCCGCCCATTACCGATATGCGAGCATTTGGCCACATAAATAAGAACCTGGGATCGTATCCACGGCCGCACATCCCGTAGTTTCCTGCACCAAAACTACCGCCAATTAATACGGTAATTTTAGGGACTTGGGCACACGCAACGGCAGTAACCATCTTGGCGCCGTGTTTAGCTATCCCGCCATGTTCGTACTGTTTACCCACCATGAAACCAGTGATGTTTTGTAAAAATACGAGGGGAATTTTACGCATTGCACACAACTCAACAAAGTGTGCGCCTTTTAGCGCGCTTTCGCCGAATAAAATGCCGTTATTGCCGATGATGCCCACCGGATAGCCGAAGATGCGCGCAAATCCACACACTAACGTAGTGCCGTATAAGGGTTTAAATTCATCAAAGTCTGAATCATCTACTACCCGAGCGATAATTTCTCGCACATCGTAAGTTTGCTTTGAATCGGCAGGCACAATGCCGTAAATTTCTTTGGCATCAAAACGAGGGGGGGTTGGCTCTGCCACATCTAAAGCGACGTTTTTAGTTCGGTTAAGTCTAGAAACTGCATTTCTTGCAAGAGATAGTGCGTGATGATCGTTATTGGCTAATTGGTCTGCCACCCCTGAAATACGGGTATGCACGTCGCCGCCGCCAAGCGCTTCGGCACTAACCACTTCACCTGTAGCCGCTTTCACCAGTGGCGGCCCACCTAAAAAGATGGTGGCCTGTTCTTTTACAATAATGCTTTCGTCAGCCATGGCGGGTACGTAAGCACCGCCCGCTGTGCATGAACCCATCACCACAGCAATTTGTGGAATATTCTTTGCCGACATATTGGCTTGGTTAAAGAAAATACGGCCAAAGTGTTCTTTGTCGGGAAACACTTCATCTTGATAGGGCAAGTTCGCACCGCCTGAGTCTACCAAGTAAATACAGGGCAAGTTATTTTCTTCGGCAATGGTTTGTGCGCGTAAGTGCTTTTTCACGGTAAGCGGATAGTAACTGCCACCTTTTACTGTGGCATCGTTCGCCACTATCATGCACTCAATACCTTCCACGCAACCTATCCCCGCTACTACGCCCGCGCAGGGTACATAATCGTCATACACATCCCATGCCGCCAATTGGCCTATTTCCAAAAAGGGCGTGTTGTCGTCAATTAAGGCGTTAATTCTGTCTCGGGGAAGTAATTTTCCGCGAGATTGATGGCGTTGGGCAGCTTGTGCCCCGCCACCTAATGAAACTTGTTCTATTTTTGCAATCAAGTCGTTTACTTGTGCTTGCATATGCTGCGCATTGGCAACAAAGGTGTCTGATTTTGTATTTATCTTTGAACGTAGAACGGGCATACCCCCTCCTGATTGTTCAGTGCAGCCTTATAAGCCGCACAGTCTTTCGTTAAGAGCAAAAAAAGCTGAACTGACACGTTATAATTATTATTTTGATTCGTTAAACAGTTCGCGGCCAATTAGCATCCGGCGAATTTCTGAGGTACCCGCACCAATTTCATATAACTTGGCATCTCTTAATAATCTGCCAGTGGAATACTCGTTGATGTAACCATTACCACCTAAAAGCTGAATAGCGTCTAAGGCCATCTTGGTGGCTAATTCTGCAGAATACAAAATGGCACCAGCGGCGTCTTTACGGGTGGTATCACCGCGATCGCAAGATTTTGCAACGGTGTACACATACGCTCTTGCCGCGTTCATTTGGGTATACATATCGGCAACTTTGCCCTGAACAAGTTGAAATTGACCAATAGACTGACCGAATTGCTCTCTGTCATGAATATAGGGGACAACCACATCCATACAGGCTTGCATAATGCCCAAGGGGCCTCCAGACAGTACCAATCGCTCGTAATCTAGCCCGCTCATGAGCACCCGTACGCCTTCACCTTCTTTACCCAGAATATTTGCCTCAGGTACTTCACAGTCTTGGAACACAAGTTCACAGGTGTTTGATGAACGCATGCCTAATTTGTCGAGCTTTTGTGCACGGGTAAACCCAGGGAAATCACGTTCTACAATGAATGCGGTGATCCCTTTGGGTCCGGCTTGTGGGTCTGTCTTTGCGTAAATCACAAAGGTATGGGCGTCTGGACCATTGGTGATCCACATTTTATTGCCGTTTAAGATGTACTTATCACCGCGCTTTTGTGCACGTAGTTTCATACTCACCACATCTGAACCTGCATTGGGCTCACTCATGGCCAACGCACCAATGTGCTCACCAGACACTAATTTAGGCAGATATTTCTCTCGCTGTTCGTCGTTGCCGTTTCTAAAAATCTGGTTTACGCATAAGTTAGAATGCGCGCCATAACTCAGGCCAATACCCGCTGATGCGCGGCTCACTTCTTCCATTGCTATGGTATGGGCTAAATAACCCATATCGGCGCCGCCAAATTGCTCTGAAACCGTAACCCCCAACAAACCCATTTCACCCAGCTTGGGCCATAATGCGTTAGGGAATTGGTTGTTAGCGTCGGCTTCTTCTGCTAACGGGGCAATTTCATTTTGTGCAAATTGGAAGACTTGATCGCGTAACAAATCAATATCTTCGCCAAGATCAAAATTTAATGTAGGGTAGGAGGTATTCATGCAATTTTTCCTTGTTCTAATTCCGCTAGCTCTTCACGGCATCGTGCTTCTACTTCATCGAGTTCTTGCATCAGGCTTTGAATATCTTCAAGTTGCTGATGAAGTACAGCTCGTTTTTGTGCGGTCATTTCCAACATAGTACCTAGCTGAACAGCGGAGTTGGCGTTGGTGTCGTACATTTCAAATAGGGTTTTTACTTCTGCTAAGGAAAATCCCAGTCGTTTCCCTCTAAGAATGAGCATTAATCTCACTCTATCTTTATTGTCATACACACGGTTTTGCCCGGTACGCTTGGGGCTAAGTAGCCCTTGCTCTTCATAAAAGCGAATGGATCGGTGAGTTATATCGAACTCTCTTGCCAGTTCACCTATGGCGAATACCGACTCTTTCTCGTTGTTATTCATAACACGTACCTTTGGACTGATGTCGTTGTCTTATGCTGTTTACAAAAAGACTATCCCTGAATGAAAAGGGATTCTTGACACTATATATATTGAGGTTTACGTTAACGTTAATTACCTTTTACGTTAAGGTAAAGTAACATTTTGCTAACGTCAATTTTTCATATGTGAGATAGTTCGCTTATCTAAACATGGGTGTCTACATTTTTATACGAAAGTAAAGTTAGTTGAATATTATTCCATAAATTACAGATGGTTAGGAGTTCAAGTGATGAGTAGTGAAACAGTAGTGATCGTAGCAGCGAAGCGCACACCAATGGGGGGCTTCAATGGAAGTCTGTCTGGGGTGGCCGCCACCGAACTAGGTGCCACTGCCATTAAGTCGGTATGTGATACATTCGATATTAGCCAAGTTGATGAAGTTATAATGGGGTGCGTTTTACCCGCAGGCTTAGGTCAAGCACCCGCTCGTCAGGCATCGTTAGGCGCAGGCCTTCCTCTTAGTGCTGGCGTAACAACCATTAATAAGGTGTGTGGTTCTGGTTTGAAAGCGGTAATGCTGGCTCATGATTTAATTAAGGCGGGTAGTGCTGAAGTGGTTGTAGCTGGTGGGTTCGAAAGTATGAGCAATGCGCCGTATATGTTGCCAAAAGCAAGAACAGGCTATCGCATGGGGCACGGACAAGTACTCGACCATATGATGTTAGATGGTCTTGAGAATGCTTATGATGGCAAGGCGATGGGATGTTTTGCTCAAGATACTGCCGATGCTGAAAACATTACCAGAACTGAAATGGATGAATTCGCGCTTAGTTCGCTTTCAAAAGCCCATGAAGCGATTAACAGTGGTAGTTTTAAAGATGAAATCGTGAACGTGACTATTTCTGGCCGCAAAGGCGATGTAGTGGTTGATACTGACGAAGGTCCAGGTTCTGCGCGGCCAGAAAAGATACCATCCCTTCGCCCTGCGTTTAAAAAGGATGGTACGGTAACCGCGGCAAACTCTAGTTCTATATCCGATGGTGCGGCGGCGTTACTAGTTATGAGTGAATCTAAAGCGCACGCGCTGGGATTAACTCCGCTTGCTAAAGTGGTAGCGCATGCCACACATTCTATTGAGCCAGAAAATTTCACGGTAGCACCTGTTGGAGCGATGGAAAATGTGCTCTTAAAAGCTGGCTGGTCTAAAGATGAGGTCGACCTATTCGAAATTAATGAAGCTTTTGCCATGGTAACGATGTTGGCTATCCAAAAGCTGGGATTAGACGAGCGTAAAGTGAATGTAAAAGGCGGGGCATGTGCGCTTGGTCACCCTATTGGTGCGTCGGGTGCGCGGATTTTGGTCACCTTGCTGCATGCACTTAACCAAAAGAAAGCGAAAAAGGGCATTGCCTCTTTATGTATTGGTGGCGGGGAAGGCGTAGCGCTTGCTGTTGAAATGCTATAAGCATGCTTGATTGACGTCAAAAAAAAGCATAATTTTTAGAAAATGGCACCGCAAACCGGTGCCATTTGTGTTTTAATTATTCTAATAACGCGTTCATTATCCGTCGTTGAATAGGTTCACTTTATTATTGAAAAGTGTCTATTTATTAAACTGTTATTTTGACACTTAGCAACTATGAAACGAAATGGCAGGTAAATTGCCTAAATTTTGGCTGAATGTGCTGGTATCGTGATTTTTTAGTTTAGACCGATGTTGCATTTGCAGGCGCTAAGTTAGATACTCTGGTGTGCGATTTTTCGCATTTTACGTATTTGTATTTAGGTGGTCTTTTTGATTTCTTTCAGGTGTTTACGCCTTGTCTTCTTAGCAATGTTGCTTACGCTTTCTTACTCAGTGAAAATAGCAGCACAAGCGCTTCAACAGAACGTCTCTCAAACGCAATCGACCAATAACACGGCTCCTCGTGAAGTGACGTACTGTGTCGATCCCGACTGGGCACCTTACGAAGCCATACGAAATAATAACCATGTTGGTATTTCTGCCGATTATATTCACACTATTTCAGAGCTGTCTGGCTTAAACTTTAAGCTAGTGCCAACTCAATCATGGGAACAAAGTTTAGCGTTCGTACAGCAAGGGAACTGCCAAATACTCTCTATGCTGAATGTTTCTGACTTTAGAAAACAATTTCTCGATTTCTCCACGCCTTACTTCGAAGCACCCAATATTTTGGTTGCCCGTTCAGGAACACCTATTTTGCAAGGTTACGCAGGTATTGGTCATAGAACAGTTGGGGTAGTGAAGGGTTACAGGCAAGTAGAGTACATATCTAGGCATTATCCAGAGCTAAGGCTGAAGTTAGTGCAAACGGAAAGTGAAGGGCTTGCCGAGCTGGCAAGAGGTGAGATCGACGTTATGGTAGGCTCATTATTAAGCGTAAATACACATATCAATAATCAAAAGATAGATAACGTGAGTATTGTGGGTTATGCCGAGCCGTTCGACTCACTTGCGTTTGGTGTTAATAAGTCTTCCAGCGATATTATTCCTATTTTAAATACTGCGATAGCCACTATCTCAGAGAAGAGAAAGGTTGATATTTATAAGCAGTGGAATAACGTACAGGTTCGCTATGAGCAGGATTATTTCAAATTATTGGTAACTACATGTTTCGTATTGATGGCTATTGTTTGCTTGGTGTGGCGCAATAGAACAGTGTCACAATTTAGGCGTTTAACAAAGCAGAAAAATGACGAAATAGAGTCGTTGCAAACTACGTTGTTAGACAGGAATCGTACCCTAGAGTTTTTGTCAGCCCACGATACACTGACAGGGCTGTATAACCGCAACCATATGATTCAGAAGGCAGAAGAGGAAATCTCCCGCTTCCACCGCTTTCATACCACCGCATCATTAATTGTTGTGGAGATTGGGGGTAAGCGTGATTGTCGGGGCGAATTAAATGAATTCGACAGGGAAAATATTCTAAAGCAGGTGGCGTCTCAATGTCTTGCAACCGTAAGAGAAGTAGATGTTGTGTCACGCTTCACAGGCGAGCAGTTCATCATTTTATGCCCCCAAACTGCCCTAGAAGCCGGACGGGTTCTTGCTAATCGCCTGGTGGAATGTATCGACCAAGATGTGCTTACCGACAATGCCGATATGCAAGTTAGTGCGGGTTTATCTGAACTAAAAGAGAGTGAAAACTTCACCGATTGGTTTGAGCGCACAACAAAAGCGTTGTATCACTCAAAAAGACTGGGCAAGGCGAAAGTTTCAGTCGCAGACTAGCGTGCGATGAAAGCGTTGCTGAGCCCGCTGCGGTTTTAACTAGTAGTGATTAGAGCTTATTTTAACGGTTTAAATGATGGGCTCGTAATGCCATTGATGAGAATCATAATGAATGTGGGCTCTTTCATACTCTCGCTCTGAACGCCAATTACGATTGTTCAATTTTGCTGTTACACCAGGATAGAGTTTCTTATTGGCAATAAGCTTAATATCTTGTTGGTACTGAACTTTCGCATCGCTTATTTCCAGCACTTTCGTTTCAATCCAATCAAGCAACGCGTTTTCGTTATTGAACATTTCAAGCGCTTCTGTCACTTTTGCTTTAAGTTCTTTCGGCACTTTTTTACTTTTCAAAATATCAATTTTTTCTTTGTGCTTGCTGTTGTTTTCACGAAGTTGGCGCACAAGTTCGTCTAGCGCCTCTTTACGTTCAAGTAGCTGTGCAAAACCGGGGCTAAAATCGACTTTGAGCATGCTGCCAGACACTGCACCAAGGGTACCGGCTTCTATCCTATCTTGACTCACAATGTCGCAAGCAAACAAGTTGCCCATAGGTTTGTCTATTTGGCCCACAATAACGGCGCCACCACAGTGAAGTTTGCTATAAGCCAATTGGCGGCCAACGGTAATATTTCCCGAGCACTGAATTTCAATACCTTGACCGTGCTGAACGTGAATGCTGCCTTTCGCTATAAGGTGGCAGTTGAATTCACCTGCATTGTCATTTACTTTCCCCATAGCGCCTTCGGTAATAATGATATCGCCACCAGATTCAATGTGAGCAGACTCTACGAAACCATTTATGGTAACGTCACCTTCTGCTTTTATTTGCATTTTTTCTGTTACGTCACCATTAACCAGCACTGCACCTTCATAATTCACGTGACCCGTACCCACATTAACTCCGTTACAAATATAGGTGTCGTCGATATTCATGGTTTGGTCTTGGTATTTGGGCATACCTGCAATTGATGACACTAATAAATTTTGATCGTCATCGGCCTGAACAGTTCCGGTGCCTTTGCGAAATTCAACCCACTCACCAGGAATTGGAGGTAGCTTGCTACCGCGTACATCGAAACCACTTCTGCCTGAGGTTGGTTCTGTGCGACGAAGAACAGGGGTGTCTACTTTAACGCAGATAACTTCACCTAAGTTTCGCATATCAACCCGCTCACCTTCGTTGGTTTGCGGCTTCAAGATACGTTCAAGAGCATTAGGGACTAAAGGGATAAATCGAGATGAACGGCCATTCCTAGCCGGTAGGCCTTTTGCTACTGTGCGCTCGATAATGGCGCCCGGTGGTGATTTTCGTGCTTCCAGTAACATGGCCTCAATGGCTCTTGTTCCAAGACCGCGATGTACATTGTTTTTCGCTGCTAAAGATTTAATGGTATTTAATGCGGGTAATTTACCACCGTAGGGCGACGTGATCACAAGATTGGCCGCCATTGCATCTTCGGGAATACGAAACTCTATTTCGGCGTTTCTTCGTTCACCAACTCGCTCTTGAACAACAGTATTATCGCCGGTTTTGAAGTAATGATTGGCGGTATCACAGGCCGATTTTAAAGCCGTATCAGAAATGTATAACCGTTTGGTTTCACCGGTTGCTAACTCCGCTTTTACTTGGCGTATGTCTATTTCTTTAGAAAACTCAGACGGGTTTAGCGTCAGGTTTATATAGGTTCTTGTTTTATCTAAGCTTATGGTTACGCCGTTCATTACTACATTCATCCTTTGAGCAGTCTTACTTTCTTTTCTATAGTCAATATCGACCTTAACGCTGCAGACTTAAGCATGTTTATGCATTATCGTAGGAACAATAATGCATTAGACATAAGTTTAATGTAATGCGATTCATTGCGTCTCGTCAAAGGTTTTCGGCATATTGAAATAATGCTCTTAAGATCGCTTGTTTCTCGGGGTCATCAACATGTTCATGAGCAAGGCGTTCTAGCGTGCTCATATAATGCTCGAGCGTAATCGAAGCAGACGAGGTAGAGTCGGTTAAACGCGCTTGTCTATGTCTTTGCCATTTAAGGGTTTCGTCGTAGGTAAGGGTAGACGGGTAATTTCTTGCTCTGTATCTAAACAAAAGAGTCCTAAGCCCTACATGTTGAGTCTCTTCAGCTAATGCGCCAAGCTGTTCTGGGCTTGATTCCAGCACTTTGTCACACCAGTGGCGATCTTCGGTACTTAAAAAACCACCGCTATAAAGGGCGTGGTCGATATCTTGTTCTTTCTCGTCTGCGTCATTTTCGTACACTTTTGACAACTTCATGCCTAATTCACGCTCTTGCGTCAAAATGCGGTAGTTTTCAAGGCAGGTGTCTCTGTCTAATCCTAATCTATGCGCATTATCTTCAGTCATCGCTTTAGCGGTCGTTACAAAAGGAGAGCGGTTAATATGAATAAGCTTCAAGCCTGGGCGCAAGGTATTGGCATCATTGCCAGGCTCTTGGCGCGCGTAAAGTTTAGCTTTTATTTCTTCAGGGGAGTCGTTAAGTAAGCTATCGATAGGCTTTGACAAGTCTACGGCAATAATCGCATTGCTGTTTGTAGGGTGTTTAGCGATAGGCATGATCCAAGTGCAACACCCTTGGCTTGCGGGCAACTTAGCTGAAATATGCAACAGTACGGAAGGCTTAGTTAAATCGAACTGGTTAGCGACATTATGCTTACTGCGAAGCGAATAAGCGTATTCAAACAACCTAGGCTGCTTTTCTTTGATCAACTTTGCTAAGGCAATAGTGGCATGCACATCACTTAATGCATCGTGTGCGTTTTCGTGGCTTATGCCGTTTTCTTTGGTCAGGTGTTCTAGTTTGAAACTAGGCGTACCATCTTCGCGAGTTGGCCAGTTAATGCCATCAGGACGCAGTGCGTAGCATGCTCGCGCTAAATCTATAATATCCCACCGGCTATTTCCGTTTCGCCATTCTCTGGAATAAGGGTCATAGAAGTTTCGGTAAAATAAGAATCTAGCGACTTCATCATCGAAGCGTATGTTATTAAACCCCAAGCTACAGGTGTTGGGTGTCGACATTTCTTGGTAAATTCGCTGCGCAAAGTCAGCTTCGTTAGAGCCATCACGTAAGGTTTGTTGGGGCGTAATACCGGTAACCAAACAGGCTTCAGGATTGGGCAAGTAATCGTTGGCAATTGCGCTCATAATATTAATGGGCTTACCCATAATATTGAAATCCAGATCGGTTCTAATGGCAGCGAACTGACAGGGTAAGTCTTTTTGACCACTGGTACCGAAAGTTTCGAAATCGTACCAAAGAAAGCTAGGTTCGTGCATGTTCTAGGTTACATTATTTGAATAAGTGACATCATGTTGGCAGTGTACACTGCGTGGGTTTGAATACCAAACCTAGCTAATGTAAACGTATTTAATCCATAACTTGCGAATCTGTAAATGTGAAACTAGTTTTTAATGTATATCAGATAATTGGAATGTATTTTACCTTGGCAGCGGTTATAAAACAGAAACTGGGAGCAAAGTATTCCCGACAAATGCTGGGCTTCGCTGTTGTAGGGGCAATCTTGGTTACTGTGATACTGGCTTTTTTATTCGAAAGCAATCTTTCGAAAAGCGTTTTAGATGATGTGTCATCAGAGTTAAATCATCGAACGAGTGAGATAGAGGGGTTTACACAACGTCAAGCGGCACAATATGCTGATGATTTAAAATTTCTACACGCCACGCCGCCTGTTTCTGGCATTCCCCGTGCAACTGAAAACGCCGGGGTAGATCCTGAAGAAAATACCAGCTTTGACCTTTGGAAAAAACGTTTAGAGACAATTTTTATCGCCTTTATAGAAAATAACGAAGAAGTTGATCAATTACGAATTATCAGCATAGATGATGATGGCAAGGAGATACTACGTGTAGAACGATCGGGCGGCAAAATATCAGCCTTAGCTGATAGGGATCTTCAAGTAAAAAGTACCAGAGATTACTACAAAGAAAGTGCCCAATTATCTCGCAATGAACTGTATATGTCTGGTATCAGCCTTAACCGCGAATACGGCAAAGTGGAGTACCCTTACAAGCCTGTATTGCGCTTATCATTGCCCATTTTTAGCGAAAGCGGCCGAAGGTATGGCTTTATCATCATGAACATCGATACCTCCATTGCGTTAGCTGGCATGGTTCAATTCGTATCTTCTCCCCAGCAGCTGTATCTCACCGATGACGAAGGCTTCTTCATTTTACACCCTCAAAAACGTTTCAGTTTCAGTAAAGACCTTGCGCCAGAATCCACCTGGGAAACGCAATTTGCTTCCCCTGTTTTTGAAGGTGCTAGGCACGCAAATAAACGAGTGGATGGTGTCGTCAGTGAAGTGTTCATTGCGAGTCGCAAAGTGGTGGTAAGCAACTCCCCGGGCAAGAAATTTGTTTACGTGCATATTGCCCTACCGGCTAACATCATTATCGGTTTAATGAATGAAAGGCGATTGGCTGTTTACGGTTTTCTTTTGGCAATGTCTATTTTGTTCGTAGCGGTATTGCTATTCTTTCACCGAAGTGCCAAAAAGAGCTTTGAACTGGCGGAAGCTCGCGGAGAATCGGCAGCCATTGTGGCAGGGTCTAGCGACGCCATAGTCAGTATGGATATTGCTGGCATAGTGAAAAGCTGGAATATGGCCGCTGAGCGATTGTTTAGACTACCCAGCTCGACAATTTTGAACCATCACTACAGTGCTTTTGCATCTATAAGATCAATATCTTGGGACAAATACCTTAATGCTGAAGTGGCGCTTACTGGCTATTTTCAGGATGAAATTTTATATAAACAATCATCAGGAGTTCAGAATTGCCTAGCCGTTACAGTTTCCCCGATATGGGGTGAGCAGGGGCAATATTCAGGCGTGGCAGTGGTGTTAAGGGACATCACTGAAGAAAGAAATACTCAGCATGCGATTAAAAAAATTAATTTTGAGCTTGAAGAAAAGGTGCAGAGCCGCACTAAGCAACTGGCAGAAGCTCGCGATGAAGCGCAACAGGCTAGCCAGGTAAAAAGCGCGTTTATCTCCAACATAAGCCATGAAATGCGAACACCTTTAAACGGTATAGTCGGCTCACTTAATTTGTTAAAACGTCAGCCTCTTTCTGCTAAGGCGGAACAGCTTGCGGCCATGATGGATGTGAGTTGTAACAACTTGAGTGTTTTAATTAATGACATATTAGATATGTCGAAAATTGAAGCGGGGAAATTAGACTTGAACGTGCAAGCGTTTAATCCTGTGCACTTAATTGAAACCTTATCTTCATCACTGGCTGTAAGAGCCCACAACAAAGGTTTGGAGTTTCTTGTAGATACAACAGGATTAAAAACTGAAACTTTGGTGTCAGATCCACATCGACTCTCTCAAATTATTAGCAACTTGGTGAACAATGCCATCAAATTTACAGAACGGGGACATGTGGCTCTCACCGCGTCACTTCAAAGCAATGATAAGTTTACAGTTCAGCTCCATGTATCGATATCCGATACAGGCATTGGCATTGCAAAAGAGCACCAGTCAAAGCTTTTCTCTGCCTTTACTCAAGCAGACGCCTCAGTCGCTACACGTTTTGGCGGCACAGGGCTCGGCTTATCTATCTGTAAACAGCTCAGTGTGTTATTGGGCGGCGATATTGATTTTTCTTCCACGCAAGGCCAAGGAAGTTCCTTTTCGTTTTGGGTTGCAGTAGATGATGTGTCCTCGAATGATAGTCAGCAAAATTCGGAATTACCTAATAAAATGGATGGGTTACGTTTAGCTGTGTTTGCCCAGTATCCACCGCTTGCAGAAAATATTAAAACCCTAATCACTAGTGAAGGTGCTAGCATTGTAGAGACATATACCGACATCGTCTCATTCGAGGAGGTTTCTTGGGATACCATTGATGTAATAGTCACTGATTACAACAACCCCGTATTGTCGGTAGTAGACGAACATTGGGAAAACTTGGAAAAGCAAATATCCATTCCACACATCTGTATGTTGCAAAGTATTGGAAAGCAAGCCACGTATTACGCCAATTTTACACCCGCTATTTTAACAAAGCCCTTATTGAAATCTGAATTCTTAAAAGTCGTTGATAGCTCCTCTTCTGAGCTAATAGAAAATCAACCTGCACATCAAGTTGAATCGAATGCGACGAATATCGAAAAAGAGAGTATAGCTGGCGCTCATGTGCTGATAGTCGATGATAACGCTATCAATATAGAGGTGGCGAGAGGGGTGCTTGATAATTTGCCCGTTTCGGTGAAAATTGCCAGTAACGGTGAACAGGCGTTAGATATTGTAAAGCAGTGTGAAAAAGAGGGGCATTATCTTCACTGTATTTTGATGGATTGCCAAATGCCCATTATGGATGGGTATGCGAGTACTCAAGCTATTCGAGATGGCCGCGCGGGGCAAGTGCACCAGCAAATCCCCATTATTGCGATGACAGCCAATGCGATGTTAGGGGAAAAGGAAAAGTGTATTGCGGCAGGCATGAGTGACTACGTCACTAAACCTATAGTGGCGAGCATGGTAGAACCTAAAATTATCAATTGGATCCAGTCTACTTACAGCCCGCAATTTTTAGGTAAATCAGTACTGGGCGAAACACACGCAGTACATGGCGAATCCGCAAGTGAAAGTCCCGCTTTGGCAGCGTCATCGAGCGTTACTGAGCCTTCGACATCCTCTTCGATACTCGCTCCATCCACATCACAAGGAAGCGACACGCCCGTTTGGGATAAGTCACGCGCCTTGTCTCGACTTGCTAATAACCAGGTTCTGTTCGATAAAATATGTGAAATGTTTATTGAAAGTGCACCTCGAAAATGTGACGAAATCAAAGCTGCTGTAAAAGACAAAGATGTACCCACCATCAAGTTGTTGTCTCATACTATTAAAGGTATGGCGGGAGATATTGGCGCTGTGCTTGTGCAAAGTCGTTTTAGTCATATTGAGCGATTAGCCAAGGATGAAAAAATGCTAGAAATAGACAATGCATTGCCCGACGCTATTAACGAGGTTTCCGCGATTTTGAATGCGTTAAAGCCAGCCTAGGCGAGTGTGCCGTGCGACATTTGTGGTAAGTGCGCAATTTGCTTTAAGCAGCGAGTTAAAATCAAACTTTAGTGAGTGAAATTGAATAGAAAAAGTAGCTGTCAGAGGCATAGTCTACTAGGCTTAAAGCGTGACAAAATAATTTGATTACAAAAACATAACATTGCGTTACATCATTACTATAACAAGCAGTGCCGTTTCGTCTTCACGCTGTATAAATCTAATAAAGACGCCGCGGCTGGGAGAGAAATATGGAATCGTTGCTAGTCAGTGATTATATGAATACTCACCCCGTTAAATTAAATGGGGATATGACGGTGGCCGAAGCCGTAGAGGCTTTGTTGGCATGCGGGCAAAGTGGAGGCCCAGTGATTGATATTAAAGGTAAGGTAATTGGCTTTTTGTCTGAGCAAGATTGCATTGCCCAAATGATAGCGTCAAGTTACTACCGAGAGCAGATTTGCCGGGTGGCTGAAATAATGAAAGCACCGGTTGTGGTTATTAAACCGTATCTGTCGGTAATAGAACTTGCCCAATTACTTATCAAAGATAAGCCTCGCGTTTACCCTGTGGTTGATGACGATGGCGTGTTGGTTGGAAGTATTAACCGAACGGCAGTACTTAGAGCAATAGACGTACAACTTCGATCGGGTTATCAGCGCGCCAGCTAGCATGTGGTGTGTAATTAAGCAGTCCGAGAGTAAAAAAGGGTAAGCCAATTCGCTTACCCTTTTTTTATAGTTTAACTTATTGTTCCTATGGGATTTATCAAAAGTTGGTTACCGAGTACGAGTGATCACAAAAGTACGAATAGCACCTGCTACGTCATCTCCCGCCACTAACTTAAAGTTCTGCCGCTGGCTAGGCATTACGTTTCTTCCATCTTGTACTACAAATAGCCCATTTTTAAATAGCCCACCCAGATTGACGTTTGTGGTTTCAAGCCCATCGGTTTCCGACACGCCATCAATGCCGTTATCATAATTTGCACCAATGCTTACCATACCCATCAAACGGTAAGGTGCCTTGCTTTCATACACGGCGTACTGATTATTGCCTTGGCTAGAAGCAATAAGATAGCGTACACCGTCTACATCAAACAACGACAAGCCTTCGATGTCAGCGGTAACCGGTGCTTCAATCGGAATAATAAGCGTGGGTGTCTGGTTAATCGTTTTATTAAGCATTGATGAGGACTTTGCTTTTACCTCAGAAACATCCAACGCCCATATGCCTGCACTTTCTTCTCCCAAGTAGGCAATTTGCGTATCAGTGTCGACAACGCAACCTTCCGGCTGAGACGGTAAGTGGAAGTCGTGAATCAAGGTGGCAGAAACCAGAGAAGGGCTTGCTCTGTCAGTTTTGCTCGCAATGATGTCATGGGTGTCTCTGTTAGCTTTGCTGTTAGTTTTCGCACTGGCCTTACTATTCACATCTGTGAGAGGGTTCAACTGATAGCGTAAGTACCGGCCATCAGTACTGTTTACTAATACCTGAGTGTGGTTATTTGTTGTAAAGACGCACAGCCCATATATATCGGTTAGTGGGGTAGGGAGGTTGGTGTTAAAGGTTAGCTCACCAGTTTTTTTATCGATGAAAAAGACCGACATGCTATTACTGCTTCGGTTGCTTGCCACCGCAATATCGTGTTCTGGTGCCCAGTCGTATGCCACGCCCACGTTGTTTACGCGTCCTACCTTGTGAGATGCCACTAACTCGCCTTCTAAGTTGTAGGTATTTAGGCTGCCTTTTTTATTAGTGCCAATCACCAAACTTTTTGACGGGTGACTTTTGTTTACCCAAATAGCCGGATCATCTGCTGCATCACCATAATTTTCCACCACATCGGTTTCATAAATAGGCTGCAGTTCTATAGTGGAAAGCATGGGTGTCTTGTTAGTAGGTACGTCATCGTTTGTGATGGGTGTCTCGATAGTGAGATTTTCGTTTATTACTATGGGTGTCTTGTTAAGCGTTCTTTTATCTAGAGATGGGGCGCTTTCGTGGCAAGTATTGAGCCTTGCTATAGCTTGGGTGATGTCGGTGGTGAACGTGCTGCCTGAGTTGTCATCGTAAATGTTGGCGTAAACCGTATCGCTTTTTACCGACAGCGCGATATCTTCTGGGGCGATGTTCACATCAAAACCAAAGAAAGTTGTGGCGCAAGTGTTGTGTAGCCACATCCCCTTGTGTTCTGGGCTTACCCATGCGGTAACTTGGCCCTGTAAAACTGGGTTTTCTGACGCTGGCTTGCCCATAATCAAGGTGTGTGCGTCCAGCCCGTTAAGCGTAGCAACACCTTCTACAGGCGTATCGGCTTGGTTGAAAATAAGCGAACGCTCAACCTCAGCTTCTGCATTTGCAGGCATGGCCCATACTCCGGCATACTCGTCAGCCAAGTAAATGGTTTGTTCAACGTGACGTTTATCTCTTTGCGCTGCTCCTTCTTGATCTGCTCCGTAACTAACCCCAAGCGCGCAACTTTTTATACCTGGCCCAATAGCCAGAGTTCGTAAATGATAAACGGTGTGTGTGCTATCGCTTTTATCGGGGAGCGCCAAATATTGGGTGAGCATGCCCAAAGCATCTATATTGATGAACTGCAATTTGCCGCCTATATTTGCGCTACACAACGCTTCTGAATCTTTCACTTCAGTCGCTGATGTTTGGGTAATACTCACAGTGTGGTTTTGGCTATTTTCAGTACCTATTCTGTAGCTGCGAATTTGTTGGCTATTTATATCAAACACCAAGGTGTGAATATAGGCGTTGTTAGTGTGCCCTGATTCGTCAACAGCTAGGTAACTTCCTGCGTCAACAAAGTGGCCTTTTTGCGTCGCGAGCAAATTTTTGTTGTCAGAAACGGTTAAGCCATTGGTTTCGCTTATTGTTATGTTTATTGTTCTGCCGTTTACCTCGAATGTCGCCACCGAACCCATGCCAACAACAGCGGTATTTTCTACTAGCGTGAGGTCGGCCGCAGTTAATACCGCCACATTGTGTTCTTTCAAAGGGGCTGTGTTACTGCTCGCATAATCTAGCAAAGTGCTAGCGATTGTATTTAGCTGCGCGGCAGCAGGGGCACTAACACTTGCCATAGCAGCAAAGCAAAAAGCTAACTGTCGTGTTCGTAAGGTAATCCTTGTAAGTTTGCTTTGCGTGTTATTCATTGCCAGTTCCTATTATTTCAGCGCTAGGCTTTTGTACTTTATGTCGATAAATCACGCCCCCTTTGTGGTTAATAAAGGTAAACCCAAGTTCGTTATTAGTCATACTTACCGCCACAAAGCCCCCCGTCGATTCAGCAAAACGAGTAAAGTCGTAATGTCCTACTGGGCGTACTTCTGAACCTCCACCAGATACAATATGTACCAATGCGTCGTCAGGTAACTGGTTATGCTGCAAATCATGTTCGTGACCCGCTATGTAGGCGTCAACACCGTGCTGGTGTAACAAAGGCTCGAGTACATCTTTAATAGCGCTGGTATTACCGTAGCGCTTTCCACTTGAATACATCGGGTGGTGTCCTATCACAACATTCCATTTAGCGGTGCTCGCTGATAGCATTTTATTTATCCACGCTAATTGCTTTGTTGAGCCTTGTTTATAAGCTTCTTGGTATTTTGCTTCTGTGGCGTAATCTGGATTTAGCGGGTTGGTGTCAATAAATAAAATAAGCGCGGTGGTACCGTCTTTTAGTTCGACGGTTTTACTATAATACTGCGCTGGCATTTCCCAGCGTCGACTTATTTTGCTGTAGTCGATTTGTGCTTGCCAGTTGCCGCGGTAATCATGGTTACCTAACACAGGGTGCCAATCTACGAATAAATGAGGTTGATGGTAAATGTCTTCAAATGAGGTACGCCAGTAAGGGTCTTCAACAGACGCCACTCCGTTGTCATAAAAGTTGTCGCCTGTTGTGGCGATGAATTCTGCATCTAGTTGGTAGCTGGCAATGTCCATCCATTTGGCGACATCGCGCTGATAAAAATGGCCATTGCGGCCCCAGTCACCTACAACCAAAAAGGTATAAGCATCGTCTTGTGCAGTTAGGTTGCTAATTTGGTGTTGATGGTAATAATCGTGTGATGTGATTTGCCCTTGGCACGCGAGTGACAAAAAGGCAGCAAGAAGCAGTAATACGCGCATGAATATATCTCTGATGAGGGCGCGCTGTTGCGCGCCCAATGTGTTGTGTTTAATAGCTTTAGTGTTAAACGTATATCTTATTTAAAAACAAAATATACGTGGTGTTTCTTAGCGCATTTGCCATGTGAAACCTAGCTCAAACGTGCGGCCATATTCTTCAAATTGTGCATTGTTAGTGCGCGAGTCGAAGTAGTTATAAAACGGCTCATTATTGATATTGATAGCGTTGAAATAGACTTGCATGTCATCATTAATATAGTACTTAGCAGTAAAGTCTAACTGAGCGTGCTCGTCTTCGTAGCGCAACATATCGCCATCAATTTCCTCGAAGTTTTCACTTTTGTAGGTCATGGCTAAACGTAAACTAAAGTCGTTGGCTTCGTAACCAAAGGTAAGGTTGCCGATAGTATCTGACTGGTTGGGTAATTGGGTTTCAAACTTTTCACCGTCTAAGAATGTGGTGGCGTCTGAATCGGTAAAGGTGGCATTGGCCGACATAATAAAACCGTTATTAAAAGCTTTAACCCATGAAAGCTCTAGCCCGTGTAAGCTGGCACTTTCACCGTTAATTGCTTGAATAGCTTCATCGTAATCTTCCCAGCCTTCAGTGCCTGCTACGTCGGCGTACACTACAAAGTTATCAATATCTTTATAGAAATAGCCTGCTGAAAGTACGCCGATATCACCTGGGTAATATTCTAAAGAAAGATCAATGTTTTGTGCTTCATAGGGCTGGAGCTCAGGATTGCCCACTTCAGCTTCACGCTCGGTCACAAACACGCCGTCGTCTTCTTCGGTTTTACTTTCAATGATTTGAAACGCTGCAACATCTTCAAATTTAGGGCGTGAAATGGTTTGGGTGTAAGCGGCGCGAAGTTGAAGTTTGTCTGAAAACGCGTAGCGGGCGTTAATGCTGGGCAACCAGTGATCGTAGTCACGTTCAGCTTCCCATACCGTGTTTACCACATCTTCAACATCGGTTTCTTCATTTTCAATAAGTTCAACACGCATGCCTGATGTACTGAATTCGGTACGCTCGTAGCGCACACCGGCAACAATATGAAGTTTATCTATATTAACGCTACCCATTACGTAAGCGGCAAAAATATCTTCTTCGTTCACATAGGTGGCGCCGTTAGATTCAATCTCTGAATCAAGTTCAGCGAGCTCTAGTGCACTGCGATTAGTGTTAAAGTAATCACGCATAGAGGAACGAGACAAACCCGGACCAAAATCACCTAGTGTGTATTCTGGTGAATCATCACCGAAATCAGCAGGGTTTATTTCATCGAAATCGCCATCGTAAATAAAAATACTGCTGTCTCTGTCTTTCTCACGACTACGGTATTTAGTCCCTAATTTTAACTCACCTAAATAGCTGCCAAAGTTTACAGGGCGCGCTAAGTCAAGCTTGAAGCTGGTTTCGGTGTCTTTGGTGTAGTTATCTTCAAATGCAATTTCATCTAGCTCGTACGTTGATAAGTCCATGGCGTCTGCATCTTGTGTAATAGCAGGGCGAATGGTGCTTAGGTTTGCATCGATGCTGTCGTTTTCAGTGACAAAGTTATAGTAAAGCGCGTCTGGCTCATCTTCATCAGATTTGGCATAGCCTAATTGCCAGTCGGCTTTCCAAGTTTGCAATTGATGTTCACCGCCAAGGGCTACCGTAAAAATACTTTGGGTTTCTTTTCTGTCTTTACTGCCACGCTCAATTTCTGAATCTTCGCCGTCTAGGGTGAAAGTATTGCTTAAACGGTACTCTTCATCTGAAAATTCGCTGTACAGAGTACGAAGGTAGTATTGATTGTTAAAGTCTGGGCGGTAATCAAGGTTTACAGCACCACCTAAGCGCTTACGGGTAATGGTGTACTGACGTTGTTCAACCTCGTCATCGCCATTGCTTTCAACGTTATCTGAGCCGAAATCACGGTCAAAGTACGACAAAGCGGCAGCAATACCCCAATCGGGCGTTAGTTTTTTTGTAATGGTGCCTGATACTTTTGGGCTTACTTCGTCTCGTAAGTCATTTTGGCTACCTTGCACAGTAATACTCGCGGTGTCTTGCTGCTTATCAAAAGCGCTGACACTGGTCACTTCCACTGAGCCACCAATAGCATCACCATCCATATCAGGGGTAACCGATTTAGACACTTCAAGGGTTTGAATTAGCTCAGAGGGAATAACATCTAAGGCGACAGAGCGAACACCAGATTCTGGTGAAGGAATGTTTAAGCCATTAATGGTTACGTTGTTTAAGTTAGGATCGATACCACGAATGCCTACAAAACGACCTTCACCTTGGTCACGTTCAATCGACAAGCCAGGTAAACGTTGCAATGATTCAGCGGCATTTTGATCGGGGAATTGCCCTATAGCATCGGCAGATACCACATTTGATATACGGTCTGATACCCGTTGTTGGTTTATGGCACTGGCCTGGCTACTACGCTGCCCCAATACTAATAGTTCTTCAAGTTCGTCACCTTGCCCCAACTCTATGGCCGGTCGCACCGTGGCGTCGTCATTAACGGTAACTTTTTGCGTAACGGTGTCTTCACCTAGGTACGACACCTCTAATGTATAGGTTCCCGCTGGTACACCAGAAAAGCGAAAGCTGCCGTCGCGTCGAGATTCTGTGATGAGGTTCAGCTCTACCAATCTTACCTTAGCACCTACATAAACTCGCGCCTCTGCAGCGTCGTTTAGGGTTCCGGTAATAGCGCCATTCGCGGCCAGAGCGTGATGAGAAAAAGTAAGGCCAAGCGCGGCAATACAGGCAATGCGTAACGTGGAATAACGGGTTTTAATTTTCATTCTTAATCCATAAGTTAAGTGTGCGATGCCCACGTACGGTAAAAAGCTGATATGACAGTTACATGACGAGAACGCTATCTACACTGGCATAAATAGCGAATATGAACTAAATGAAAGAAGAGTGAGCTAAATTGACCTGTTGGTAACATACTAATAAATTTAGTTATTTTGTTAATATTTTTAAATTCAAAGGTGCACTGCCACCAATTTGTCACATTGGTGAGCCAAACTGACCCTCGACAATTAGGTTAAAAATGGGATATTCCCTAATTCTTGTTCTACTGCTTATTTCCGGCTGCTTTTATCAGCGATGTCGTAAAAAGCACAGTTTGTTACCCATAAGAGTGCTACTTCATGTTTACGTTACGAAATGCCACGCAGTTTAGCCACCACAAAGGCTGGCTATTCTTTACTTTTACTATCGTCGCACTGGCTAGCTCATTAAGCCTAACTTTTGGCAACCCCAAGCCACTCGCCATTATATCTGGATTAGATATTGTGGGTGAGGGCAGTGTAGTGCTACTGACGCTAGGCTGGATTGTAGCCGTGTTGGCCAGTCGGCCTCCTGGCAAGGTAACCAGCTTGCTAATTGTAGGTTTAGTGTTTTTCCTCTTCTCAATGACACTCGACTTGCTTGATGAGTTTTTACGTTATCCTGAGTCTGCTGTGTGGCTTAGCATGATTGAGTCGATACCTGCTGCAATCGGCATGATAATAATGACAGCCGCGCTGTATCTGTGGCATTTAGAACAGCGTGCAATCAACATGCAACTTCGCCGCCGTGAATGGGACTATCGAGATCACCAAGAAATCGATCCTATTACCCAGTTGTATCGAGGCGATTACTGGCAATCACGGGTTACCGCATTGCAAGCGTCTGGGAATAGTGGCTATGTGGCCATTATCGATATTAATGAATTTTCTTATTTTAATCGGCGCTATGGACAAGCCGAAGGCGACCGTTATTTACACGAAGTCGCCCAATTGGTTGTGATGAACCTGAGACAACAAGATTTAGCTTGTCGGTATGCCGGCGATAGGTTCGCTCTATTACTGCCTAATGTGAATGAAGCTGAAGCACAAGGTATCGTTAAAGAAGTTAGAGCAAGTATCGGCCATGTGGCGTTTCGCTATAAGGAAGACACGGCTGCCATTTATACCAGTGCGCGTGCAGTGGTGGCGCCACTTGGTGTGGAAGCTTCGCTAAACGCTACCTTGCAGCATTTACTACTTCAGCTTGAAGACGGCGATAGGCTTGATGGTACTGATGGGAGTAATAAGCGCAGTAAATCCGGCACTAAAAGCGGTAGCAGGAACGCTGCATAGTGATAGCTAATTCAACACCAGCACTTACGATTGTACCAGTGACTAAGTCGGACAAGGTGATACCCGCGTATCACCTTGTAAACGCTGTGCTCGACGTCGCCATTCCCCGAGGAGCAAGTAAAGACAAGATACTTCGCGGCACAGGGATTTTTGACGATAGTCTTACGGTGAATACACGTATTAGCGCTAAACAATGTATTGCCTTACTGTCAAATGTAAGAGGGCAATGCAAAGGTAACGATGTTAGCTTTCTGATAGGAAAGAGTTTAGGTGGGGTATGGCTGCGTGCAGATTTAGCCGATATTAAACATAGCCAAAACCTTGAGCAAGCGATTGAAACGCTTATCGCAATACGTTGGGGAAGTATTCCCTTGGTATCGTTTAAGCGCTTTACCCTGCAAGATAAATACATATGGGTGTTACAAGACACCATGGGGTGTGAAAAAAAAGGTAATCAAAAGCTGTGGCCATTTATTGCCCAGCTGTATTTATCTATGCTGGTGGCCTTGTTGAAGCAGTGGACCGGCACTCGTTTACCTTTACGCTTTACAATGGATTCCGATAGACCGCGCAATGTTCAAGATTTTGAGACTTACCTGGGGCTTCGAGTTACTTTCAATGCGCCGTTAATGTCTATAACGCTTCCCAAATCTTGTATGGTGAGTCCTTTTCCTTTTGCTATTGAGAAAAGTACGTGTGTTGAACGTGGCTATGACGAAAACGCCAATCATAAATGTGAGGGGGGGAAGAGTGCAGAGTATCAGCAACCTCAAACCCAATCCCCTTCACATCTGAGTTTACTCGACTACATAAGAAGTTTAACGTTGCAGGAGCCACAAAAAGGCTTAGCGGATTTAGCTGAAAGCTTGGGTTACAGTACCGCAACGTTAAAACGAAAGCTGAGCGATCATCACTACACGTATCGTGGGCTAAGCGAAGAAGCCCGGCGGCAACAAGCAATAGTATTACTGGCGCTTAAAAAGCTAAACAACGAACAAAGCGCCTCTCAAATGGCCTTTTCCGACCTCCCTAATTTTCGCCGTGCGGTAAAACGGTTAACTGGCTTGACCCCAAGTGAGCTTCGCGCCCGTTAATTTACTTTGCATTGGGTGCAAAACCTTTTATCCTTTCGTTTGTTTTTGCGAAAGCTTGCTTAAACAAACGCGCTTACATAAACGGGTTTAGACATAATCGTTTATACGTAACGCGTATTATAGGTAAACTAATTGTCGGCCATTCGCCGAGCCCATTCCGATCTAAAGAAGTAGAGTTTTCTGTGCAGCAATCAAATTCAAAAAGCCAACCTTTACCTAACCCGATGGGATTAACACCCATTTTATTATTCGTTGTTTTGGTGGTAGCTACAGGGCTTATTACTAACGATATTACTGCTATGCCAATTTTAGTAGCGTTCTTTATTAGTGCAGGTTACGGCTTATGCTTAAACCCTAAAGGTAAAAAGGTAAGCTTCTCAGAAAAAGTACAAACGTTTTGCAAAGGCGGCGGTGATAAAAACATTATTTTACTGGTGCTGATATTTCTTCTTGCAGGCGCGTTCTACGCAGTCACCATCGATATAGGTGCTCGCGATGCTACGGTAAATATGGCATTGCAATTTGTACCCACCGCCATGATTTTACCCGGGCTATTTTTAATTTGCTGCTTTATCTCGTTTGCCATGGGGACTTCAATGGGCACCATTACCGCGCTTTCACCCATAGGGGCTGGGCTGGCAAATAGCTTAGGCTTACCTGTTGAACTTGCCCTAGGTGTGGTAGTGGGCGGCGCTATGTTTGGTGATAATTTGTCGTTTGTATCAGACACCACTATTGCGGCCACCCGAACCCAAGGCGTACAGCTAAAAGACAAATTTCGTGCAAATTTGATGGTAGCGTTACCAGCTTGCCTTGCCACCATGGTGTTACTACTCGTCTTTGTTGATGTAGATACCTCAGAACTTATTGACACCAAAGAGTACGATGCATGGCGTATACTGCCTTACTTATTCATTATCGGGTTCGCGCTAACCGGTTTTAACGTTATTACTGTATTGGCAGTGGGCATTGCAACTGCTTGTGTGGTGGGGTTAATGCAAGGCAGTTTCACAGTGCTTACTATGATGCACAGCATTCAAAAAGGCATGGGCTGGATGCAAGACCTCGCCATGATTGCCATTACCATTGGCGGGATTGTGGCCTTGATGCATGCAAACGGTGGAATTAACTGGCTGATAAACCGCTTAACCAAGCGCGTTACCAGCAAAAAAGGCGCAGAGTTTAGCATTGCTGGCTTGGTAAGCTTTTTAGATATAACCACCGCTAACAATACCATTGCAATTGTCACTGCTGGTCCTATCGCGAGCGATTTAAACGAAAAGTATGGGGTAGATCCTCGTCGTACTGCATCACTACTCGATATTTTCTCTTGTAGCTTTCAAGGGCTAGTGCCTTATGGTGCGCAGTTATTAAGTGCCGCTGCGGTAGTAGGTATATCGCCGCTAGCCATTACGCCTTATTGCTGGTACCCCATGCTTATTTTTGTGTTTGGCTTACTGGCGATATGGTTCAACTTTCCCACATTTGAACAGAAAAATGACGATGAATTAACAGAAGCATCGGCCGCCGTGAAATAGCGCTTCTCAACGTTGTTGTGTTCAGCATAAACCAACATTCGACATTGAATACGTATTGCATATCTATGCGTAAGGGTATTAACGATTGGTAACTCAAACCAGTTGTTAATACCTGCAGCAATAGCGATGGTTCACATTGGCAGTTAACGCGAGTAAACGTCGCCTCGTTACTGTTCTAGCAGGGTAAATATCCGGTTCGTATCACTATGCTACACGCTACGGTGATTAGCGGTGGAAATTTAAAGCAACTTCTTCTAGGATCGACCTCCGCTGTCTAGCCGTATATAAAAGCACAGGCTATTTTGACAGCAATGGTTAACAGTTCGTTTCGCTATTAAGCACCGTAAGTACAGATAGTACAGTTCGTATCACCCAGTTCGTATTAAAAAGTAGGATGGTAAATTGTCTTCACCTAACGCGCCCTCGTCGCCTGTCGCTTTTCAGATTAAACCGTTATATGAAAAACTCGATAATTGTCTGTCGGTGGATAAATTCCCGTTAAAACGGCGTATTCAGCAGTTCACGAGGCAGCTTAATAGCAGTGAAAAGGTAAAGGATAATAACCAAACTGAATCTGCTGCCGATAGCCCGCAAAGCAAGTTAGCCACTCGATACGACAAGCTCGCCAATGATATTCAAGCGTCGGTAGATAAGCGTGCGGTCAGGCTTAAGAATTTACCTGAAGTCACCTATCCACCATTGCCGGTTAGCGATAAAAAAGACGATATTAAAGCAGCCATTGCAGCAAATCAGGTGGTGATTGTAGCGGGTGAAACCGGCTCGGGTAAAACAACCCAGTTGCCGAAAATATGTTTAGAGCTTGGCCGTGGTGTCAGCGGCATGATAGCGCATACCCAGCCACGTCGATTGGCTGCTCGCAGTGTGGCAACTCGTATTGCCGAAGAGCTGAACACGCCGCTAGGTGAAAAGGTAGGCTTTAAGATTCGTTTTAGCGATCAGGTTAGCGAGCGAAGCTACGTAAAACTGATGACAGACGGTATGTTGCTGGCAGAAATGCAAAACGACCGTTTCTTGAATCAGTACGACACCATTATTATTGATGAAGCCCACGAACGTAGCTTAAACATCGACTTCTTGCTGGGCTATTTAAGGCAGCTATTAGACAAGCGCCCTGAACTTAAACTCATTATTACCTCGGCAACCATCGACCCCGAACGATTCTCGATGCACTTTAATAATGCGCCTATTATTGAAGTGAGTGGACGTACGTATCCGGTTGAAATTCGTTATCACAGCCCTGAAGACAATGAGAACGATATCGATCAAACCGACGCCATTGTGGGAGCGGTTGATGAGCTATTAACCGAGAAACCGGGCGATATTTTGGTGTTCTTAAGTGGGGAGCGTGAAATTCGCGACACCCAAGATGCGCTAATGCGCAGGCAATACCGTAATACTGAAATAGTACCTTTGTATGCTAGGCTTTCCGCCGCAGAACAAAACCGTATTTTCCAGTCTCACACCGGTAGGCGCATTGTATTGTCTACCAACGTGGCAGAAACTTCGCTAACTGTGCCGGGCATTAAGTATGTTATCGACCCTGGTGTGGCCCGTATTTCACGCTATAGCGCCCGAAGTAAAGTACAGCGGTTGCCTATAGAAGCTATATCACAAGCTTCTGCGAATCAGCGGGCTGGGCGATGCGGACGTGTTTCCGATGGTATCTGTATTCGCTTATACAGTGAAGATGACTGCCTAGGCCGCCCTGAATTTACCGACCCCGAGATACTGCGTACTAACTTGGCCTCTGTTATTTTACAAATGCTTGCGTTGGGGTTAGGGGATATCGCCGATTTTCCTTTTGTACAGCCGCCCGATAACCGTAACATTAATGACGGCTTTAGGTTGCTAGAAGAAATTCAGGCCATTGTGAAACAAAAAGGCCGCATGCAGCTTACTAAAATGGGCAGGCAGATTGCCCGTTTACCTATCGACCCTCGCTACGCCCGCATGGTGGTGGAAGCGCAGCGCACTAACGCGTTGATGGAAGTGATGGTCATTGCCGCAGGACTATCTATTCAAGACCCCCGTGAACGCCCACAGGATAAACGCCAACAGGCGGATGAAAAGCACAGCGAATATACCGATAAAGACTCAGACTTTATTAGTTTGTATAACCTATGGGATGCCTTTAAAGCGCAGCAAAATGAATTAAGCCAGAACCATCTTCGTAAATGGTGTAAGAACCAATTTATCAATTACCTGCGTATGCGCGAATGGCAGGACATTGTTAGCCAACTTAAAAAGTCGGTGGCCGAACTGGGGTTTGGCATTGTGAAAAACGAGCCAGATTATCAAGCTATTCACGAAGCCATTGCCAGTGGTTTGCTTTCGCATATTGGCTTTAAAGATAAAGACAGAGAATACTTAGGCTCGCGTAATACGCGTTTTATGGTATTCCCGGGGTCTGGGCTTTCTAAGTCGCAGCCTAAATGGGTAATGGCGGCTGAATTAGTGGAAACCTCTAAGCTATTTGCTCGAATGGTGGCGAAAATTGATCCCGCGTGGATAGAGTCAATAGCCGGGCATGTTAGTCAACACAGTTATTCTGAGCCTCATTGGTCGAAAAAACGCGGTGCGGTTATCGCGTTTGAAAAAGTAACCTTGTTTGGCTTACCCATAGTGATGAAGCGGGCCAAAGTATATAGCTTAATTGACCCGCCGGTATGCCACGAGCTCTTTATTCGCGAAGGCTTAGTTGAGGGTAACACACGACTTAACTTTGGTTTCTTAAAAGAAAACCAAGCCTTGCTTGAACAAGCCGATGAGTTTGAACAAAAAACTCGCCGCCGTGATCTTTTGGTTGATGACGACGAACTGGTACGTTTTTATGCCTCCCGTATTCCAGTGGAAGCGAATAATGAAGCGGCGTTTAAAAAATGGTACAAAAATCAAGAAGCGTTAGCTAAACACGGGGGCGGAGAAAAGTCGGGTGGTAAAAAGATAAGCGACGTGCTTACCTTTACCGAAGAAGACGTGTATCGCCAGCAGCCAGGCCAAGCCATAGAAAACGCCTTTCCTGATGCGTGGCGACAGGGCAACATCACCATGGGGCTTCGTTATCATTTCGAGCCGAATGCGGATGACGATGGCGTTAGCGTGATTATTCCTTTGCCGGTACTCAATCAAGTGGAAAATATTGGCTTTGATTGGCAAGTGGCAGGGCTACGACATGAACGCATAGTGTCAATGATCAGAACCTTACCAAAGCGCTTACGCCGCAATTTTGTGCCTGCGCCTAACTTTGCGGATGCCTGCATTGCTGATATCAGTGAAACGGATAAAAACGGCCGGCCAGTTAGCCTTGTAGAGGCTGTAACGGCTAAACTACGTAAAATGACAGGCATTACCGTAGAAGAAGATGAATGGAACCTTTCTCAGCTTGATAGGCACCTAATCATGCACTTTACCGTGGTAAACGATAAAGGCGAAACCATTGCGCGCTCAGACGATTTACACGCCCTTAAACAGCAGTGTGCTGGGCAAGTAAAAGAAACCTTTGAAAAAGCCGCTACGCCTGAGCTTGAGCGTAGTGGTATTGAAAGTTGGGATTTCGACACTTTACCTACTACTTTTGCGCAAAAGATGGGGGGCTTTGAAGTACAAGCCTTCCCTGCATTAGTGGAGAAGGGCGATAAGGTAGATATTGCACTCATTGACGAGCCAGAAAAAGCGCAATCTATGCACCGAAAAGGTGTGAACGTGTTGATTAAAAACGCCATGCCGTCGCCGCTTAATTATTTACAAAGTAAGCTGCCCAATAAAGCGAAGCTGGGTCTTTACTTTAATCCGTTTGGGCAAATTAAAGCGCTTATTGATGATTGTATTTTTGCCGGTATAGATGCGCTGGTGGGCGAGTATTGTGAAAAGCACAATACAGATATTCGTAACAAAGCTGATTTCGATGCGTGCGTAGATATAGTGCGCGCTGAAATTAACGACAAAGTACTAGAAATAGCGAAACAGGTAGAGCAGGGCTTAACCCTTGCTCACCAATGCCAAAAGCAAATGAAAGGCAATGTGCCCCTTAACATGATAAACGCATTAGGCGACTGCAAAGGGCACCTTTCTAGCTTGGTATTCCCGGGGTTTGTATCGGATATAGGTGAAGCGCGACTTAACGATTGGAATCGGTATATAAAAGGGTTATCTCGTCGTCTAGAAAAGCTACCGATTGATCCGAACAAAGACAGAATGCATCAACTCACCGTTGAGAAAGCGGTCAATGAGTGGGAAAAAGCGTGTGGTAAATACCCTAAAGGTAAAGTACCCCAAGCATTATTAGATGCACGTTGGATGATTGAAGAATTAAGGGTGTCTTTATTTGCGCAAGCATTAGGTACGGCTTACCCTATATCGGCAAAGCGTATCTCACTGTTTTTAGCCGACTTCTAGCTGGGAAACTAAGGGCCTTGATTAATTTCCCCAAAAACAGAAACTAATTTTCTAAATATAATCGGACAATTCTTGGTTAGTCTGATTGACAAGCAGCCAACCTCGCCCTATAACAGGTAGAGCAACATGTGGTTTGAATACGTAGTGGAGATGTAGAAATGTTGGGATACGATGATAAGCGAAACTTTTTCAGGATGATGGTTAATTCGCCTTGTCAGTTACAGGTTACTGATGATGAATCGAGCCGCACTATGCAAGCGATGTGTAAAGACATCAGCGCGACGGGCATGTCTTTAGAAGTAGATGAACCATCGATAGAAATTGGTACGCAAGTTAGCGTTGCCATAGATTCTCCAAGCTCTCAAGTGCCCTCATTAGCAGCTATTGCTACTGTGGTTCGCTGTGAGCCAGATACAGAATCTAGCTGTTTAATTGGGGTTGAAATCTCAGAAATGAAGTAGGCTGTACAAGGGCGTTCATTAGCCTAGGCTTATTTATGACTCACGAATGCTTTCGTGAGTCAGTCTAGCTCTGTCAACCTTGTAATTAGTGTTAGTATTAGCGCCATTTTGACAACCCATTGCTGACAACCAATATTCCCACTTCCCCTGTAAAATGCCTAAAACGCTGAAATATCTAGCTGACTGAACGCAGTGGCTAATACCTCTATGCTTATCACGTACAAAGCAACGCCTTGTATGATATTAAAATCGAATAAGTCGATGGCGCCCTTCGTAAAAATCAATTGTCTTTGATGTATCTAATCGATAATAATTCTTATTAACGATTCGAGACAAACTTATTAGGTTAATCATTATGAAAAAGACAATCACTTTTGCGTGTATGCACTTCACCGTCGCTTTTACAGTGGCATATTTATTAACAGGTAGTGCAGTAGTGGGTGGGGCAGTAGCCTTAGTTGAGCCAGCTGTAAATACGGTGGTATTTTATTTTCACGAGCGAGTCTGGAAGAAATTTGAGAACCAGCCTAAAGACCAAGCTAGCGATCAGCAACTACGTAGTGGTCCTGAGCAGGCTTTTGCTTCAAATGAGATGACATTGGCATCATAAGCGTTTACTAAGTTTGCCTCTTATTTGAATTTTCGAAGAACGTGGCACTAAAGGTGAGTTAAGTCTAATAACACTTAATAAAACCTTAGCGCCACGTTTTTTTATGCTTAATGAATTAAACAGTAACCCTGTATTAATTTGCTTTTATTCGTCTGTAACGTGTATTTCGTTGGATGTAAAAAGTACGCCTGAAATTACAGATCGGTAACTTCACAAACCAAACCTTTCAAGTAATACCCTTCAGGATAACTGCCTATCACAGGATGATCGGTGGCTTGGTTAAGTCGCGCAATAATCTTAATGGTTCTTCCTGCATCCAATGCCGCATCAGCCACAATTTTTTGAAACAGGTCGGCTGGCATCAAGCCAGAACAGCTGAAGGTAAGCAGTAATCCACCATTTCTCACCGCATGAATACCGTACAGGTTTATATCTTTATAACCCCGGGCAGCACGGTTTAGCGAAGCTTTATTGTCGATAAACTTGGGTGGGTCGAGGATAACCATATCAAATTGGTCTTTGCGTTCGTGGTATTCACGCAACTGCTTAAATACATCTTTTTTGACGTAATGACTTTTGCTTTCATCTAAACCATTTAACGCCACATGCTGCTTAGCAAGGTCGAGTGCAGGCTGAGAAACATCCACATTGGTAACCGATTTAGCGCCGCCTTGTAGTGCGTAACAAGAAAAGGTGCCGGTATAGCTAAAGCAATTAAGCACGTCAGCGTCTTTGGCATAATGTGCAGCGGCAGCACGACTATCTCGTTGATCAAGATAAAAGCCTGTTTTGTGGCCGTTCTCTATATCAACAACGATAGAAAGCCCATTTTCTTTTACGGTAACTTGCATAGGTGGCTCGCCGCTCACCACACCTGTAACGGGCTCTAAACCTTCCTTTTTACGTACATCAACATCACTTCGCTCGTAAACGTGGGTACCGGGCTTTAACTTGTTTATTGCCCACACAATTTTATCTCGGTGCTTCTCGGCCCCAGCGCTTAATAGTTGCAATACGGCTACGTTGTCGTACAAATCTATGGTAACACCTGGAAGGCCATCACTCTCAGATGCAATCCAGCGAAATGCATTGGTCACTTCTGGGTCAAATAAACGCATTCTCAAATTAAGCGCAATTTCCATACGGCGTAAAAAGAATGCGTTATCGATGCTTTCTTCTTTACTAAAGGTCCACATGCGTACGCGAATTTGCGAAGTAGGAGAGTAAGCGCCGCGACCTAACCAATCACCTTCTGAATCGAACACATCAACAGTGTCACCTCTGCGCCCTCTACCTTTTAGTTCTGCCACGGCGCTTTCAAACACCCAAGGGTGGCGACGACGAAGGGATTTATCTCTATTAGGGTGCAAAATAACTTGTGATGACATGAAACGTACTCTATTTCTTGAATTAGCTAGGAAGTGGGTATTGCATTGAAAGCCTTTAGCAAGTGAACGGCCCTTGCAACCACACGTAAGCGGCGGGGCGAAGTATAGCGATAAAGCGTTGCCTATGCGAATGATTACCCAGTTTACTGACCAGAACTTAACTATTTTATTAAGTTTGAAAGTAAGTTTGTTTAGGCAGCGCAGGCCATAGATAACACACAGGGTTATAGCAAACTATTGGTAATCATGAGTATTGTTTCAATAACCTTAAGTTACATTGGTTTACGTCTCATTTTGCACAATAAAATAGGTGTTAGCGGTATGAGGCTAAAATTGCCAACTCAATTATGCACCAAAAATTATCACCCACGTAATCATAGGTTAACGTATTTATTCATGCTATCACTAACGTGCAAAGACACACTGCACCCCCAGTGAAATTCCAAAAAAGAGGATACTAATGCAATTTGTAAACTTCGAAAAAGGCTGTGCACCAGAAGACCTAACAATAGCAGAGGTTGATGCGCCCGTACTCACCGACGATAAAGTACTAGTGCAAGTACACGCCTTTGGTGTGAACCGAGCCGATACATTGCAACGCCAAGGGCACTATCCTCCCCCCCCTGGTGAAAGTGAGATTTTAGGGCTTGAGGTTGCCGGTGAGGTCATAGAGGTAGGCGCTACAGTCAGTGAGTGGAAAGTGGGAGATAAGGTCTTTGGATTGGTTGCAGGCGGTGGTTATGCACAGCAAGTTGCTGTTAACCCGCAGCATTTAATGCACGTTCCTGAAAATATGCCGTATAGCACGGCGGCAGGGCTTGCCGAGGTGTTTCTTACTGCATTTCAGTGCTTGCGTCTTATTTCGAACGTAAAACCAGCAGAGCGGGTTCTCATTCACGGTGGTGCCAGTGGTGTGGGATTAGCCGCCACTCAGCTTTGTCATTTTTGGGGAGTAGAAAGTGCAGTTACCGCATCATCCCAAGCAAAGCTAGCGCAGTGTAAGCAAAACGGCGCTAACCTGCTGATAAATTACAAAACGCAAAATTTTGCTGAAGAGGTACAAGCCCATTGGCCTGAGGGCGTGAATATGGTGCTTGATATGGTGGGTGGCGATTATTTAAATCGAAACCTTCACATTCTAAAGCGAGACGGCATTGTCGTTTACCTCGCCATGTTGGCTGGGCGTTATGCCGACAACCTTGATATGGCGTTAATGTTGGGAAAACGAGCCAGAATACAAGGTACTACGCTGCGTAACAGAACCGATGACTACAAAAGCGCGCTTATTAGTGACTTCTCGACAACCTGTTTACCTGCATTCACCTCGGGCGAGCTTAGCGCAAACATAGATACGGTATACGCAATAAGTGATGTCGCAAAATCTCACGCACGATTAGAAAGTAACGACACGCAAGGAAAGATAGTTGTAGAGTGGTAGTGAGACGCGAAAAATAAAAACAATTTAGCGTAATAAAAGAAAAGGCGATGCTGCCTTTTCTTTTCGCAAAATCACTAACCTTTACCTATAGAGGTGTTTGCTTGCAAATCTATTGGCCTTGTAAGCTATTAGCCCTTAAAGTAATTAGCCTGTAAAGCCACTATCTGGCGTTGTTGGTTTGGCTTCTGCCGCGCCACGCGCTAAGTCATCGCAGCGTTCATTTTCAGGGTGACCCGAGTGGCCTTTTACCCAGTGCCAATTAATTTTATGCTTGCTAACTGCCTCATCAAGGCGTTTCCAAAGGTCGGCATTTTTTACCGCTTTTTTGTCTGATGTGCGCCAGCCGTTCTTACGCCAGTTGTGGATCCATTGATTGATACCGTTTTTCACATACTGGCTATCTGTCGTTAATTCAACGTTGCAGGGCTCAGTTAAGCTGTTTAATGCTTCAATAGGCGCCATTAATTCCATACGATTGTTGGTCGTATGCGCAAATCCGCCACTTAGCTCTTTACGGTGACTGTTATAAACGAGTACAGCGCCATAGCCGCCTGGGCCTGGGTTTCCAAGGCATGAGCCATCAGTAAAAATGTGAATGGTTTTTTGAGCCACTGGGTGTCCTTAAATTATTTACTTTCATATTTCGCTTTTCCCTTAGCCTGTGGCGAAGGGGTTGATATACTATCAAAAAACAAAAGGTAAGATTAGAGGAATCATGCGTCAGATTGTACTAGATACAGAAACTACAGGTATCGACCCTAAAGAAGGTCACCGAGTGATTGAAATTGGGTGTGTTGAGCTGGTTAACCGTAAACTTACTGGCAATCACTTTCATGTATACATTAATCCTGGCCGTCAAATAGAACAAGAGGCCATTGATGTTCATGGTATTACCAACGAGTTCTTAACCGATAAGCCTACATTTAGAGATGTAGCCGAAGATTTCGTGAATTTTATTCGCGGTGCTCAATTAGTTATCCATAACGCGCCCTTCGATGTAGGCTTTATGGATCACGAATTTGGGATGGAACCGAAAACCCGTGGCGTTATCACCAAAGATATTTGTAGTGTGCTTGATACCTTGGCGGTTGCGCGCAAAATGCACCCAGGACAAAAGAACAACCTAGATGCGTTGTGTAAGCGTTATGGCATAGACAACAGCCATCGTGAGCTTCACGGCGCATTACTGGATGCTGAAATACTCGCCGACGTATACCTGCTAATGACCGGTGGGCAGACAAAGCTTAATTTGGCATCTAAGGGCAGCGGTGAAAACCAATCAGATGCACTTCGGCGGTTGAACAGAAACGGAAATAAATTAAAGGTTATCAAGGCTAGCGCCGATGAATTAGCACAGCATGAATCCCGTTTAGATATCGTAGAAAAAGCAGGGGGTAAATGTTTGTGGCGCCCAGAGCAAAACGATGCATAGCTAATTCAGGTGCAGGTTATGGTGTGTAGCCTTAGCTACTAGCCGTACTTAACCATTTTTAAAATACATTTCCAAAGGAGCGGGCAACAGTGAAAGTAGGTGTGATGAAACTAGTGTTGGCGTTGTGCCTATTAGGATGTACTGCATCGGTATTTTCACAAGATACTTCGCTGCCAGCTCCGTCATCACAGGACACGCAAGCCGACACTGCGCCTTCACCTATTACTGACTTGGGGGATGAATACGAGAACTCGATTAAATTATTACAGAATCGTTTTCGTATTGACTACAACGTGAAAGAGGTCTCCATGATTTTCTTTCGTGAATACGGCTCTGCTCCCGTAGTATTAGTTCGCCCCGATGGTTCAAAGCTGTTTCAAGGTAGGGTGGACGAGGCCAACGTTAAGTGGTTCGACGCCGATACCTTTGATATGATCACCATTGAAAATCCGATGCCTGGCCCTTGGCAGGCGGTAGGTCAGGTTAACCCAGCAAGTCGGGTTATGGTCATTTCTGATATTAAGCTTCACGCCACACCGCTTCCCAGCATTCTCTTTTCTGGCGAAATATTAAAATCTACAGCTTACCTAACCAATGGTGGCGAAAAAATTGACAACAAACAGTTTCGTGATGTAGTGGAATTGTCTATTGAGTTTGAAAGTGCCAATGACCCCAATTATGACAACTTTGGTGCTAACGAAGCAGAAATCGCAAAGTTTGAAGATAACGGGCGGGGCATGGATGAGCGTCCTATGGATGGGGTGTTTACTGGCCAATTCAATTTAAAAGTGGCGGCGGGTAAATGGCAGCCTGTGTATCGGGTAGACACACCAATGTTCACTCGAGAACAAATTGGTACACCCATTATACTGCACACCAACCCTGTTTATGTAGATGTTGAACTAGACGCTACCGATGGTACGGGAGATGGATATCATATCTTGTCCATCGATGTAGATCGTGAACTCGTCAACATAGAGTCACTTCTTATTGACGGCAAAATTAGATTTCCAAACGCAGATATACAAAACTTTTCGTTAACCGAAGGTGGCGATGGTGTAAGAGAGCACCTTATTGTCGCTTATGAAGAGGGGGTTTATCGCGTTAAGCTAACAGCTTATGGCACAACATCGGATGGCCGAGACTTCATTTTGGATGTGCCTGAGTATAGTTTTTTGGCTGAAGCACCTGCGCCAGAAGTGATAGACCCGTTAATTGACGGAGAAGATCCGATTGTTGATGGTAGTGAAGATCGGCTCGCAATGGGCAACGGTTCAACATCCGCCAATCCAGAAAATACACAATCGATGGTTGAAGATGATGAAATGGATTCAGGTACGCTAACTCTACTTATTGTAGGGGTAAATGGCACGATTATTTTAATAGGTGTTATTGCTGCTGTTATTATTATTATCTTAAAAAGAAGAAAAGCCAGTGGTTCTGCATCTACAAAGTCAGCCACAAAAAAAGAAAATAAAAAAGCGAACAAAAAAATGGTCTCTGAATCTGACTTATCTCTTGATAATGAACCCAAGGGCTTTAAAAAATTACTGGCAAAGTTTAAGAAGTCGAAACCGGTAGAGTAGGGGCAATAAGTAGGCACATTCTTAGCGCTGAATAGCCGTAATAGGCGGACTTTTTTCTATTAATTAATACGAAAGTGCAAATAAGCTATCCTAAGGTGAGCGTGGCCTGTGGGAATAGCATGCTAGTTTTATGTGTACGAATTCCCGCCTGATTGAATTATATTTCAACATTGTGTTTATTTATCGTGCAAACAGTGCCCAGATGACAATTTTATTAATAAAAAGCATTGACTCTGTAAGGTCTAAACCGTATTATCTGCGCCGCAGTGAGGGCAAGGGGTTTTAACAACTCAACTAACTCACTGATAACATTGAAATTGTGGAGCGGTAGTTCAGTTGGTTAGAATACCGGCCTGTCACGCCGGGGGTCGCGGGTTCGAGTCCCGTCCGCTCCGCCA